>NZ_JBNCKV010000009.1:0-331479 GCF_049841695.1 Micromonospora sp. DT178 | reverse complement strand
GCAGTTTTATGGTCCATGGCGTCCTGATCACCCCGGCGCTTGGCGTTGCGCGTTCCGTGCTGACGACGCGGGCGGGGGGGGGGGGGGGGCCCGCCCCCCCCCCCCCCCCCCCCCCCCCGCCGCCGTGGCAAGCACGTGCAGGTCGACGGCGGATGCCGCGTCGCCGGTCGGCGGCGGACGCCACCTGCGCGACGCGTCAGGCGCCGGGCGACGCGCGGTCAGCGGGAGGGTGGGACCGTGTCCCAGCGGGACGGCGGGACGGTGTCCCAGCCGGACGGCAGGGTCGGCACCGGCCAGGCCGGGTCCGGGCGCCAGACCGACCAGGCCTCGTCCCACCAGCGCTCCCCCGCGTCAAGCAGGGCGGCGATCCGGTCGCCCTCGGCCCGGATCGCCTCGGCCATCCCCGGGTAGCGCCCCTCGTCGAGACGCTGGGCGAACAGCTCCATGTCCTTCCAGACGTAGCGGTCGTCGCCGGCGCCCCACCAGAGGTCCAGCTCGTGGTCGAGGGTGTCCACCCCGATCGGCGTACGCCGCAACGGCTCCTGGAGGTTGAAGTACCAGCCGGCGAAGGCGCGCTCCGGGCCGGCCCAGAAGACGTCCACGGAGTGCGCCTCACCCGGGCGGTGCAGCATGAGCTTGCCGTGCCCGCTCCACGCCCGGTGCCCGGCGGCCTGCCACGGGTGCCGCCCGCACGGGAAGCCGCCGGCCTCGGGGAAGCCGAACTCCGCGCCCGGAGGCAGGTAGAGCGCGAGCAGGTCGGGCGAGTCCTCGACGCAGATCGTCGGGCAGCCGAACCACACCTCGCCGCGCAGGATCTCGCGCCGGACCACGACGTCGCCCGGCGCGAACCGGCCACCGTCGCCCGCCCGGTCACCGCTTCGCCCCGCCTCACCCGGAAGATCCACTCCCGCAGCCTAGCCAGCGCGGGGGCGGCACACCCCGAGCACAAACCCCGCGAGTACGGCGAAACCAAGTCGCATGTCGGACATAACGCGCCGATTCGGGGGTGACGCGCGGGCCACCGCCTCCCGCCGTCGGCCCCGGTCGATGCCGGAAGTCGACGGCGGTCGCGGCGGCGCCGGCCCGCGCACCGGGGACGTCGGATCAGCCGACGGCCTCCATCACCTCGTCGCTGACGTCGAAGTTCGCGTAGACGTTCTGCACGTCGTCGCAGTCCTCCAGGACGTCGATCAGCTTGAAGATCTTGCGGGCGCCCTCCTCGTCGAGGGGGACGTTGACGCTCGGGATCAGCGACGACTCGGCCGACTCGTACTCGATGCCGGCGTCCTGGAGCGCGGTGCGGACCGCGATCAGGTCGGTCGGCTCAGAGACCACCTCGAACGCCTCACCCAGGTCGTTGACCTCCTCGGCGCCGGCGTCGAGGACCGCCATCATGACGTCGTCCTCGGTCGTCGCGCCCTTGGGGACGATCACCACTCCCTTGCGGGAGAACATGTACGACACCGAGCCCGCGTCGGCGAGCGAGCCGCCGTTACGGGTCAGCGCGGTGCGCACCTCGGTCGCCGCGCGGTTGCGGTTGTCGGTCAGGCACTCGATCAGCATCGCCACGCCGTTCGGGCCGTAGCCCTCGTACATGATGGTCTGCCAGTCGGCGCCGCCGGCCTCCAGGCCCGAGCCACGCTTGACGGCGCGGTCGATGTTGTCGTTGGGGACCGAGTTCTTCTTCGCCTTCTGGATGGCGTCGTAGAGCGTCGGGTTGCCGGCCGGGTCACCGCCGCCGGTCCGCGCGGCGACCTCGACGTTCTTGATCAGCTTGGCGAACATCTTGCCGCGCTTGGCGTCGATGACCGCCTTCTTGTGCTTGGTCGTCGCCCACTTTGAGTGGCCGGACATCTGCTACCTCCGTTGCTACCCGCCGTCTGCATCGACCGACCGCGCACGCCCCGCTCCCGCCGGCGCACGCGGTGGTGCCGGTCAGCCCTGCGGGAAAGCCGTGACGGGCAGCTGGCCCCGCCGAATCTCGGCAATCCTACCGACGCCCGGCGGGTGGCTGTCACGCGCGGCACGGCGGCGGCCCGCCCGAAGCCGTGCGAACAGGGACGACGGGGACGGCCCGGGTGCCTGCGCCCCACCGCCGGGCGAACGGCGCGGGCGGGGCCCCTCCCGAGGAGGAGACCCCGCCCGACCTGCCAGGGGACCGCTCAGCGGGCGGCCCGGACCAGCTCCACGAAGTACGCGTGCACCCGCGCGTCGCCGGTCAGCTCCGGGTGGAACGAGGTGGCCAGCAGGTTGCCCTGCCGCACCGCCACGATCCGGCCGGCCGCCGGGCCCTCGGTCACCGTGCCGAGCACCTCGACGCCCTCGCCGACCCGCTCGACCCACGGCGCCCGGATGAACACCGCGTGGAACGGCCCGCCCTCGACCCCGGTGACCCCCACCGGCGCCTCGAACGAGTCGACCTGCCGGCCGAACGCGTTGCGCCGTACGGTCATCTCGATGCCGGCGAAGCCGCGCTGGTCGGGCCGGCCGTCGAGGACCTCGGTGGCCAGCATGATCATGCCGGCACAGGAGCCGTAGACCGGCATGCCGTCGGCGATCCGCTTGTCGATCGGCTCGCGCAGCTCGAAGATGTCGGCGAGCTTGCTGATCGTGGTGGACTCACCGCCGGGGATGACCAGCCCGTCCACCGCGTCCAGCTCCTGCGGGCGGCGTACCGGGCGGGCGTCCGCGCCGGCCGCCGCCAGCGCGGCAACGTGCTCGCGGACGTCCCCCTGGAGGGCGAGCACGCCGATCACGGGTGCGTCGCTCATGTCACCGTTCCTCTCGTCGACCTGCCGCGGTGGCCCCTCCGCCAGCCGAGGCGTGCGGAGGGGCGCTTCCTCACCAGCCGCGCTCGGCCAGGCGGTGCGGCTGCGGGATGTCGTCGACGTTGATGCCGACCATCGCCTCGCCGAGGCCCCGGGAGACCTTCGCCAGCACGTCCGGGTCGTCGTGGAAGGTGGTGGCCTTCACGATCGCCGCGGCCCGCTGCGCCGGGTTGCCGGACTTGAAGATGCCGGAGCCGACGAAGACGCCCTCGGCGCCGAGCTGCATCATCATCGCGGCGTCGGCCGGGGTGGCGATCCCACCGGCGGTGAACAGCACCACCGGCAGCTTGCCGCTCTCGGCGACCTCCTTGACCAGCTCGTACGGCGCCTGGAGCTCCTTGGCGGCCACGTACAGCTCGTCGGTCGGCAGCGAGCCCAGCCGGCGGATCTCCTGGCGGATCTTGCGCATGTGGGTGGTGGCGTTGGAGACGTCGCCGGTGCCGGCCTCGCCCTTGGAGCGGATCATGGCCGCGCCCTCGGTGATCCGGCGCAGGGCCTCGCCGAGGTTGGTCGCCCCGCAGACGAAGGGCACGGTGAAGGCCCACTTGTCGATGTGGTTGGCGTAGTCGGCCGGGGTCAGCACCTCGGACTCGTCGACGTAGTCGACGCCGAGCGACTGGAGGATCTGGGCCTCCACGAAGTGACCGATCCGGGCCTTGGCCATGACCGGGATGGAGACGGCGTTGATGATGCCGTCGATCATGTCGGGGTCGCTCATCCGGGACACCCCGCCCTGGGCACGGATGTCGGCGGGCACCCGCTCGAGCGCCATCACCGCGACGGCGCCGGCGTCCTCGGCGATCTTGGCCTGCTCGGCGTTGACCACGTCCATGATCACGCCGCCCTTGAGCATCTCGGCCATGCCGCGCTTGACGCGGGCGGTGCCGGTGACGGGGCTGGCGCTAGCGTTCTGGGCAGTGGTTTCGGGCACGGGTCATCGCTCCTCGAACGTGCTCGGGGGGTGGCTGCGGAAATGCTACGACGGTCCCAACGCCGATCCGACAGCCAATCAGGCCCACGGTGGCCTGCACTGTGGCAGTCGTCACCGGCCGCCCGCCGGTTCCTCCCCGGCCCGCCCCGGGCTCCCCGGCGCGACGTCCGTGCCCGGCTGGGCGGCGGCGTCCGGTGATCAGGACGCCATGGACCTCAACGCGGCCGGGTGACGTCCACGGGGTCCTGATCACGGTGCGCCCAGCTCGCGCCTGCGCCGGTTCAGCCGGCGGGGACGTCGGCCGGGACGGTGAGCGTCGGGTCGTCGATGTCGAAGTAGCGCGGCCACGGCCGGCGGCGCCCCATCCGCAACAGGCGCACCAGCGGGCGGCCCCGCGCCGCACGGGCGTCGCGGACCAGGTCGGTGTGCACCTGGCGGGCCAGGGCGAGCCGCCGGCTGGCGCCGATCACCGCCTCGCAGTCCGGATCCGCCGGGTCCAGCTCCACCGCCCGCAGCTGGCGGGTGAGGTCGTTCTCGGCGGCCTCCCGCTCGTCCGGCTCGGCGTCCAGCGCGATCCGCGCCGCCGCGTACAGCTCGACGCCGTAGCGGCGCTCGGCCAGGACCGCGGCGGCCGCCGCCCGGCGTAGCAGGTGGGCCTCCAGGGCGCGGGCCGCCAGCTCCGCCCGGGCGTGCAGCCGGCCGACCCGCCCGGCGGTCCAGACGAGGTACGCCACGACCAGCC
Organism: Micromonospora sp. DT178; assembly: GCF_049841695.1. Taxonomy (NCBI): domain Bacteria; kingdom Bacillati; phylum Actinomycetota; class Actinomycetes; order Micromonosporales; family Micromonosporaceae; genus Micromonospora; species Micromonospora sp. DT178. Next base: position 326,978 of record NZ_JBNCKV010000009.1, on the reverse strand, counting down.
CGACGACCAGGGCCGCGAGCACCACCCACCACATGCGCGACATCGTCTAGTCCAGCCCCACCCATTCGGTGTCCATGACCCGCCCGTCGGTGGCCTCGATCGCCGCCGCGTACACCTCCAGCACCCGCCGGGCGACCACGGGCCAGTCGAAGGTGGCCACCACCTGGTCACCGCAGGCGGTCAGCGCGGCCCGGGCGCCGGGATCGTCGAGCAGGTCGGCGAGGGCGGTACGCAGCGCGGCCGGGTCCCCGGTCGGGAACAGCCGGCCGGCCCGGCCGCCGTCGAGCACGCGGCGGAACGCGTCGAGGTCGCTGGCGACGACGGTGGTGCCCGCCGCGAGCGCCTCGGTGAGGATCATGCCGAAGGACTCGCCGCCGGTGTTCGGCGCCACGTAGAGGTGCACGCTGCGCAACATCCGCGCCTTGTCCTCCTCGGAGACCAGCCCGAGGAAGGTCACCCGGTCGCGCAGGTCGGCCGGGAACCGCCCGAACAGGTCGTCCGCGTCGCCGGGCCCGGCGACCAGCAGCCGCAGGCCGGGCCGCTGCCGGGCCAGCTCCACGAAGGCGTCCCGCAGGATCGGGAAGCCCTTGCGGGCCTCGGTGAACCGGCCGAGGAACCCGATCGCGCCGTCGCGGCCCGGTGGGCACTCCCCCGGCCAGCCCGGCAGGGGCAGCGCGTGACTGAACTTCGCGACGGCCACCCCGTTCGGGATCTCCACCGCCCCGCCGTCCATGTGCTCGACCTGCACCTTGCGCGCCAGCGCGCTGACCGCGATCCGGGCGGTGATCCGCTCCAGCACGATCTGGAGCACGCCCTGCGCGGCGGCCAGCGCCCGCGACCGGGTCATCGCGGTGTGGAAGGTGGCCACCACCGGGCCACGGGCGGAGAGCACCGCCAGCAGCGACAGGCTCAGGGTCAGCGGCTCGTGCACGTGCAGCACGTCGAACTCGCCCCGGATGATCCACCGCCGCACCCGCGCCGTGGAGACCGGGCCGAAGGCGATCCGGGCCACCGAGCCGTTGTACGGCAGGGGCAGGGCCCGTCCCGCCGGCACCACGTACGGCGGCAGTGGGGAGTCCTCGTCGGCCGGGGCGAGCACGCTCACCTCGTGGCCGAGCCCGATCAGCGCCTCGGCGAGGTCCATGACGTGGTTCTGCACCCCACCGGGCACGTCGAAGGAGTACGGGCACACGATGCCGATGCGCACGTGCAAACGCCTCCCTTACGCCTGTCCGGCGGCCGGGGAGGGCAGGGCCGCGTCGCCACCCGTGCCGTGCTGGTCCAGCCACATCCGCTGCAACATGTGCCAGTCTTCCGGATGCCGGGCGATGCCCGCCGCCAGACCGTCGGCGATCCGCTGGGTCAGCGACCGGACCCGCTGGTCGAGCGGGCCCTCCTCCAGGCCGGGCAGCGGCAGCGGTCCCTCGATCGAGGCGCACGCCGCGTCCGGTTCGTACCACATCGAGGCGACGTAGAGCGGCGCTCCGGTGCGCAGCGCGAGCAGGGCCGGGCCGGGGGGCATCCGGGTGCGGTGGCCGAAGAACTCGACCTCCACGCCCCGCGCGGAGAGATCGCGGTCGGCCAGCAGGGGCACCACCGTGCCGGCCCGGACCCGGTCGACCAGCACGTCGAAGGCGTTCCGCTCGCCGCCGTGGGTGGGCAGGATCTCCATGCCCAGGCTCCGGCGGAAGGCGAGGAAGCGCTGGTAGACGCCCTCGGGCCGGAGCCGCTCCGCGACCGTGGTGATCGGCCAGCCGGTCGCCGCCACCCAGGCGCCGGCGGCGTCCCAGTTGCCGGCGTGCGGCAGCGCCACCACCGCGCCCCGGCCGGCCGCCACGTCGGCGGCGAGCTTCTCCTCGCCGTCGAGCCGGAAGCCGGCCAGGATCTCCGCCCGGCTGAGCGCGGGCAGCCGGAACGCCTCCATCCAGTACCGGGCGTACGAGCGCAGGCCGCGGCGGACCAGCTCGTCGAGCTCGGCCTCCGGCAGGTCGGGGCCGACCACCCGGCGCAGGTTCGCGCGCAGTCGGGTCGTACCCCCGCCGCCGCGACGGTGGGCGCGGTCGGCGCCCGCCCGGAACGCCGCCGCCGCGACGGACCGGGGCAGCGCGCGGATCACGCGCCACCCGGCCACGTAGCCGAGCTCGGTGAGGTTCACCGGCGCCGGCCCCCCGCCCGCGGCAGACCCGCGGGTGTCGCGCTCACCCCTGCCCGCCCGGGGTGTGCACCCGCTGGGCCTGGCGGTAGACGTGTGCCATCCGCTGACCCACGGTGAAGATCGACACGGCGGCGAGCAGCCAGAGCGCGATCTCCAGCGCCGGGTCGACGCCGACGCCGGTGAGCAGCCCGCCGACGCCGACGATGAGCAGCCGCTCGGTGCGCTCGGCGATGCCCACGTTGCAGGTCATGCCGAGGCCCTCGGCGCGGGCCTTGACGTAGGAGACCAGCCCGCCGGCGGCCAGGCAGAGCAGCGCGGCGGCGACGCCGGAGTACTGGTGCTGCGTGGCCAGCCAGTACGCCACCGCGCCGAAGACGGCGCTGTCCGCGACCCGGTCCATGCTCGAATCCAGGAACGCCCCGAACTTCGTGGCGCCCCCGCTCATCCGGGCCATCGTCCCGTCGAGCAGGTCGGTGAGCGCGAAGAAGGTGACTATCAGGGCCCCGGCGACCAGATGACCGCGGGCACCGAAGCCGAGCGCACCGACGAGCACCCCGAGGGTGCCCGCCACGGTGACCGCGTTGGGAGTTACGCCCGCTCGGAGCAGGCGGCGTGCGACCGGCTCGACGACGCGGGTCATCCCCGCGCGGGCCGACACTTGGAAGATCTTCGCCATGGCGGTCCCACGATAACGGTCCGCGTAGCAGCAGCGGTACGGCCGGTCAGGCGACCCGCGGGGACGGAGCCTTGTGCCGACCCCGGATCGGGTGTGAGATCGAGGCAGGGAAGTGAGCCAGCTCACCCACCCGCCCGTTGATTACCCGCAATCCGGCACCGCACCGGAGGATGTCGCCGCGGAACCCGACCGGGCCGCTTCCCCGTCGCGCGCGGCGGTCGCCACCAACCACGGCTGAGGGAGGTGCGCCCCATGGCGCAGAAGAGTCAGGAGAAGGGGGCCGCCGGCGGCGCGCCGGTGGTGACCGAGCCCGGCAGGATCCGCAACGTGGTGCTCGTCGGGCACTCCGGAGCGGGCAAGACGACGCTGGTCGAGGCGCTGCTCGCGGCGAGCGGCACGATCGGCCGGGCCGGCACCGTCGCCGACGGCACGACCGTCTGCGACCACGACCCGGCAGCCGTACGCCAGCAGCGCTCGGTGAGCCTGGCCTGCGCGCCGCTGCTGCACGACGGGATCAAGGTCAACCTGCTCGACACCCCCGGCTACGCCGACTTCGTGGGCGAGTTGCGGGCGGGGCTGCGGGCCGCCGACGCGGCGCTGTTCGTGGTCTCCGCCGTCGACGGGATGGACGCCGCCACCGCCGCCCTCTGGGAGGAGTGCGCGGCGGTCGACATGCCCCGGGCCGTCGCCGTGGCCCGGCTGGACCACCCGCGCGCCGACTTCGACGAGGCGGTCGCGCTGTGCCAACGGGTCTTCGGTGACAACGTGATGCCGCTCTACCTGCCGATGCTCGGCGACGACGGGGTCTCCACCGCCGGCCTGCTCGGCCTGATCACCCGCCGGGTCTTCGACTACACCGCGGGTCTGCCGGCCGAGGTACGCGAGCCGGACCCGGAGCACCTGCCCGCCATCGCCGAGTCCCGCAACGAGCTGATCGAGGGGATCATCGCCGAGAGCGAGGACGAGTCCCTGATGGACCGCTACCTCGACGGCGAGGAGATCGGCACCGCCGTGCTCGTCGACGACCTGGAGAAGGCGGTCGCCCGCGGCCACTTCTACCCGGTGGTGCCGGTCTGCGCCGCGACCAGCGTGGGGCTGGACGCGCTGCTGGAGGTGCTCACCGCCGGCTTCCCGTCGCCGCTGGAGCACGAGCTGCCGGCGGTCGCCGGGGTGGACGGCTCCCCACGGCCGCCGCTGACCTGCGACCCGGCCGGCCCGCTGGTCGCCGAGGTGGTCAAGACGACCGTCGACCGGCACGTCGGCCGGGTCTCCCTGGTCCGGGTCTTCTCCGGCACCCTGCGCCCCGAGCAGACCGTGCACGTCTCCGGGCACGGGATGGCCGAGCGCGGCCACCCCGACCACGACGCCGACGAGCGGGTCGGCCACATCTACACGCCGCTGGGCGCGAGCCTGCGCGAGGTGGGCGCCTGCGTGGCCGGCGACATCTGCGCGATCACCAAGTCGGGCAGCGCGGAGACCGGCGACACCGTCTCCGCCAAGGACGACCCGCTGCTGATCGCCCCGTGGGAGATGCCCGAGCCGCTGCTGCCGGTGGCCGTCGCGGCCCGCAGCCGCGCCGACGAGGACGCCCTGGCGCGCAACCTGGCCCGCCTGGTCGCCGGCGACCCGACCATGCGGCTGGAGCGCAACCCGGAGACCCACCAGCTGGTGCTCTGGTGCATGGGCGAGGCACACGCCGACGTGGTGCTGGAGCGATTGCGCTCCGGCGGGGTGGAGCTGGACACCGAGCCCGTCCGGGTCGCGCTGCGCGAGACGCTGACCGTCCGGGCGTTGGGGCACGGCCGGCACGTCAAGCAGTCCGGCGGCCACGGCCAGTACGCCGTCTGCGACATCGAGGTCGAGCCGCTGCCGCCCGGCGTCGGATTCGAGTTCGTCGACCGGGTGGTCGGCGGGGCGGTGCCGCACAACTACGTCCCCTCCGTCGAGAAGGGCGTACGCGCCCAGATGGAGCACGGTCTGGTCGCCGGCCACCCGGTGGTGGACCTGCGGGTGACCCTCGTCGACGGCAAGGCGCACAGCGTCGACTCCTCCGACGCGGCCTTCCAGACCGCCGGCGCGCTGGCGCTGCGCGACGCCGCCGAGAAGGGCCAGCCGGCGCTGCTGGAGCCGGTCGACGAGGTGGTGGTCCGGGTGCCCGACTCCTCGGTGGGCGCGGTGCTGGGCGACCTGTCCGGCCGGCGGGGCCGGGTGCTCGGCACCGAGGCCGACCCCGAGGCCGAGGGGCGCACCGTGGTCCGCGCCGAGGTACCCGCCACGGAGCTGCTCCGCTACGCGGTCGAGCTGCGCTCCATGACGTCGGGCACCGGCACGTTCCGCCGCCACTTCGTCCGCTACGACCCGATGCCCACCCACCTGGCCGACCAGATCCGCAAGGAACACCCCACCCACCCCTAGCCCTCTCCCCCACCACCCCGCTCCTACCGGCCCGCCGGGTGGCCGTGTCGCGAGGTCGCGGGGCCGGGTCAGGGGCGGGCGGTGGGGAGCATCGGGCTCGGCCAGTAGGGGCGGTCGGCGTCGCGCAGGGCGGCCGACCGCAGCGCGGCCAGCTGGCGCTCCACCTCGGCGAACTGGTCGGCGGGCAGCGGGCCCCGGCGCAGGGCGCCGGCGTTCTCCTCCACCTGCGCCACGGTGCGGCAGCCGGGAATCGGGACCGTACGGTCGCTGCGCGCCCAGAGCCACCCGAGCGCGCCCTGGGCGAGGGTACGCCCGTCGGCGGTCAACGCCGCCCGTACGGCGGTGACGCGGCGCAGCCACTCCGGCGCCGGCCGGCCGCCCCGGAACCACTCCAGCCAACCGGGGGCGACCCCGCGTACGTCGTCGCGCGGCAGCGTGGAGCCGGCCGTGTACTTGCCGGAGAGCAGCCCCATCCCCAGCGGTCCCCGGTTGACGCTGGCCAGGTCGTGCTTGTCGCAGACGGCGAGCAGCTCGGGGGCGTCCCGGAGCACCGACAGCGTGTGCTGCACGGCGGTGGCGTGCCGGGCGTCCCGCCCGAACGCGGCGGCCCGGTCGGGGCGGTCGGTGCTCCAGCCGTACGCCCGGATCAGCCCCTCGGCGACCAAGTCCTCCAGGGTGCCCACGAGCGCCTCGGCGCGCGGCACCGGCAGGTCCGCCAGGTGCAGCTGGTAGAGGTCGATCCGGTCGGTGCCCAGCCGGCGCAGCGAGTGTGCGACGGCCTGCCGCAGGTACGCCGGGGAGGGGTCCTCGCCGGTGGCCTGGCGGGTGGCCTCGTCGAAGGTGTAGCCCCACTTGGTGGCGATCACGGCCTCGTCGCGCCGGCCGGCGAGCGCCCGGCCGAGCACCCGCTCCCCGTGCCCGGCCCCGTAGGTGTCGGCGGTGTCGAAGAGCGTCACCCCGAGGTCGAGCGCGTGCCGGATCGCGCGGACCGACTCGTCGTCGTCGACGGCGCCCCAGCCCAGCGGTTGGCTGCCCTCGGCCCAGGGGCCGCCGATCGCCCAGCACCCCATGCCGAGGGCGCTGACCTCGATGCCGCTGCGACCCAACGTCCGCGTCGTCACTGCCATCGCCAGATCGTGCCACCTCGCGCCCGACCCGGAGCAGAAAGTTCACGACGACACGACCACGCGCGGCCGCCCGCCCCGGACGCGGAGAAGGACACGACCACGCGCGACCGCCGGTCGCCCCGGACGCGGGGAAGGGCCCGGCAGGCGCAGCCGCCCACCGTCAGGGGCACCAGGGAGGGACCCCGCGCGGACGAACCGGACGACCGCCGGGAAGGACGGGCGGACGAGCCGGACGATCGCCGGGAAGGACGGGCGGGTCGGTCAGGTCGGCCAGGCCCGGGTGAACAGGTCGCGGGTGTCGGTGAGCAGTTGCGGCAGGACCTTCGTCTGCCCGATCACGGGCATGAAGTTGGCGTCCCCGCCCCAGCGGGGCACCACGTGCTGGTGCAGGTGCGCGGCGATCCCCGCGCCGGCCACGCCGCCCTGGTTCATGCCCAGGTTGAACCCGTGCGCGTTGCTCACCTTGCGTACGACCCGCATGGCGGTCTGGGTGAACGCCGCCAGCTCGGTGGTCTCGGCCAGGTCCAGCTCGGTGTAGTCGGCCACGTGCCGATAGGGGCAGACCAGCAGGTGCCCGGGGTTGTAGGGATAGAGGTTGAGCACCGCGAACACGTGCTCGCCCCGGGCCACCACCAGGCTCTCCTCCGGCGCCAGCCCCGGGGCCCGGCAGAACGGGCAGCCGGCGGGCCGCTCGTAGCCGCCCTCGGGCCGGTCCTCCCCGGAGATGTAGGTCATCCGGTGCGGAGTCCAGAGCCGCTCCAGGCCGTCGGCCATGCCGCTGTCCATGTGCCGTTCCACCCCAGTCACGCCACCGATCCTACGTTCCCGGCGGCGGGCGCCCCGGACGCCGTACGCCGGTCCGCGCCCGACCCCGACGCCCTCTGGGGCCCGGGTCGCGTTCAGGGGGACGGATAGGGGGTGAAGGTTCTTGACGAACTGATGAACATGAATGAAGAATCCCATCCACATACATCACCCCCTGTCGATGGGAGCCCATCGTGAGAACCGCATTCCGCCGGATCGGCCGGGCCTTCGCCGCCTGCACCCTCGCTGCGGTCACCACCCTCGTCGGGGTGGTGGCGACGAGCAGCGCGGCCCAGGCCGACGGCTGCTACACCTGGGGACGCACCCTGGCGCAGGGGGCGTCCGGCGAGGACGTCCGGCAGCTGCAGATCCGGCTCGCCGGCTACCCCGGCTACAACGCGGTGCTCGGCCTCGACGGGGCGTTCGGCCCGGCCACCCGGTCCGCCGTGATCCGCTTCCAGCAGGCGTACGGCCTGAGCGCCGACGGCGTCGCCGGCCCGCAGACCTTCAACACGCTCTACGCGCTGCAGGACGACGACTGCACCCCGGTCAACTTCACCTACGCCGAGCTGAACAACTGCAACAGCACCTGGTCCGGTGGTGCCGTCTCCGCGAGCACCGCCCGGTTCAACGCGCTGGTGTCGATGTGGAAGCTCCAGGCCATGCGGAAGGCCCTCGGCAGCGTGTCGATCTACATCAGCAGCGGCTTCCGCAGCTACTCGTGCAACAGCGCGGTCGGCGGCGCCTCCAACAGCCGGCACCTCTACGGCGACGGCGTCGACCTGGTCGGGTCGCCCTCGTTCTGCCGGCTCGCCCAGCAGGCCCGCTACCACGGCTTCGGCAACATCCTCGGCCCCGGCTACCCGGGTCACAACGACCACACCCACGTCGGTGCGGTCGGTGGCTGGTCCGCGCCGAGCTGCGGGATCTGACGACCTGACGACGAAGGCCCCCCGCGGTGCGGGGGGCCTTCGGTGCGTGGCGGGTCAGGCGGCGGACGGGCCGACGTTGGTCCGGGAGCCGACCACGTCGAGCACGTGGGCCACGGCGTCGGCGACCGGCACGCCGTTGCGCTGCGAGCCGTCCCGGTAGCGGAACGAGACGGTGCCGGCGGCCACGTCGTCGTCGCCGGCGATCACCATGAACGGGATCTTCTGCTGCTGGGCGGTGCGGATCTTCTTCTGCATCCGGTCGTCGCCCGCGTCGACCTGGGCGCGGACGCCCTCGGCGCGCAGCGCGGCGACGAAGCCGTGCAGGTAGTCGGTGTGGTCCTCGCGGATCGGGATGCCGACCACCTGCACCGGCGCCAGCCACGCCGGGAACGCGCCCGCGTAGTGCTCGGTGAGCACCCCGAAGAAGCGCTCGATCGAGCCGAAGAGCGCCCGGTGGATCATCACCGGCCGCTGCCGGGTGCCGTCGGCGGCCTGGAACTCCAGCCCGAAGCGCTCCGGCAGGTTGAAGTCGACCTGGATGGTGGACATCTGCCAGGTCCGGCCGATGGCGTCCTTGGCCTGCACCGAGATCTTCGGGCCGTAGAAGGCCGCGCCACCCGGGTCGGGCACCAGGTCCAGCCCGGACTCCTCGGCGGCGGAGCGCAGGGCCTCGGTGGCCCGCTCCCAGTTCTCGTCGGTGCCGACCGACTTCTCCGGGTTGCGGGTGGACAACTCCAGGTAGAAGTCGTCCAGGCCGTAGTCACGCAGCAGTTCGAGCACGAAGACGAGCAGCGACTTCAGCTCGCCCGCCATCTGCTCCTCGGTGCAGAAGATGTGCGCATCGTCCTGGGTCATGCCGCGTACCCGGGTCAGGCCGTGCACCACGCCGGACTTCTCGTAGCGGTAGACAGTGCCGAACTCGAACATCCGCAGCGGCAGCTCGCGGTAGGACCGCCCCCGGGACCGGAAGATCAGGTCGTGCATCGGGCAGTTCATCGGCTTGAGGTAGTAGCTCGCGCCCTCGACCTCCATGGGCGGGAACATGCCGTCGGCATACCAGTCCAGGTGCCCGGAGACCTCGTACAGGTGGCCCTTGGTGATGTGCGGGGTGTTGACGAAGGCGTAGCCGGCCTGCTCGTGCTTGATGCGCGAGTAGTTCTCCATCTCCCGGCGGATGATGCCGCCCTTGGGGTGGAAGACCGCCAGGCCCGAACCCAGCTCGTCGGGGAAGCTGAACAGGTCCAGGTCCGCGCCGAGCTTGCGGTGGTCGCGCCGCGCGGCCTCCTCCAGCAGCTTCAGGTACGCCTTCAGCTCGTCCCGGGTCGGCCAGGCGGTGCCGTAGACCCGCTGGAGCTGCGGGTTCTTCTCCGACCCCCGCCAGTACGCGGCGGCCGAGCGCATCAGCTTGAACGCGCCGATCAGCCGGGTGTTCGGCAGGTGCGGGCCCCGGCACAGGTCCGACCAGCAGACCTTGTCCTCGGTGGCGGCGAGGTTGTCGTAGATGGTCAGCTCGCCGCCGCCCACCTCCATCACCTCGGAGGTGTCCAGCCCCTCGCCCTTGACGTCGATGAGCTCCAGCTTGAACGGCTCGGCGGCCAGCTCGGCCTTCGCCTCGTCGAGGCTGCCGAAGCGCCGGCGGCGGAACCGCTGGCCGGACTTGACGATCTCCTGCATCCGCTTCTCGAGCTTGCCGAGGTCGTCCGGCTGGAACGGCTTTTCGACGGCGAAGTCGTAGTAGAAGCCGTTCTCGATGGGCGGGCCGATGCCGAGCTTGGCCTCCGGGAAGACGTCCTGCACGGCCTGGGCGAGCACGTGCGCGCAGGAGTGCCGCAGCACGTTGAGCCCGTCCGGCGAGTCGAGGCTGACCGGCTCGACCTCGGTGTCGGCCTGCGGGGCCCAGTCCAGGTCGCGCAGCTGGCCCTGCGGGTCGCGGACCACCACGATCGCCTTCGGGCCGGACGCGGGCAGACCGGCCGCGGCCACCGCGTCGGCCGCCGTGGTCCCGGCGGCGACGACGACGGGGTCGGCCACGGCGGGGGTACGGGGTGCGGACACGGTGACTCCTCCAGCAGACGGCACGGATGACGCCGAACGTTCGGCTCCTGCGATGCTATCGGTCGCCCCCGCCGGCACGGTCGCCGACGCCACCGCCCCCGGGTCCGTGGGACGGGCGCCGCCCCGCCGACACCCCGGGCGTGGCCGACCGCGTCGGGTCCGGCCGGCGTCGTGAGCCTCGCGTTGAACCTTTCCGTCCCCGCATCCGAACTGTTCGGTGTGGCCGGAACCGGTGCCGGCCCCGTGGAGACGGATGGGACCGACGATGGCGACGATGCACGGTGCGCGCCCCGGGCGCCGGGCCGCGACGATGGCGACGATGCGCGGTGCGCACCCCCGGCGCCGGGCCGCGACGATGGCGACGATGCGCGGTGCGCGGCCCCGGCGCCGGGCCGCGACGATGGCCGTCCTGGTGGCGGCCGGGGTGCTGACCTGGCCCGCCCCGGCGTACGCGACCGACGTGACGACCAGCCCGACGCAGGCGCGGCAGGGCGGTTCCGTGAAGCTGGAGTTCGTGGTGCCCGACGAGCTGCCGGGCGCCCGCGCCGACCGGATCGAGGTCCGGCTGCCGGCCGACGCCCCGATCGCCGAGGTCTATCCGATGTCGGTGCCCGGCTGGGCGCCCCGGATCACCTCCCGCCGGCTCGACCAGCCGGTCGCCGGCATCCACTCGTCCCGGGTCGACGAGGTCGTCAGCGCGGTGACCTGGATCCGGATGCCCGGCACGGCCCCCGGCCCGGCCCGGCTCACCCTGTCCATGGGGCCGCTGCCGCAGGCCGACCGGCTCACCTTCGAGGTGGTGCGCACGTACGCCGACGGGACGGTGGTGCGCTGGGCCGGGCCGACCGGGGCCCGCCGGGCGCCGGCGCTCACCCTGCTGCCTCCGGCCCCCGGTGGCGCGGCGGCCGGGCACGGTGGGCACGGCGCCGGCCCGGCAGCCGGGGCCGCCGGGGCGCCGCCCGGCGGGGTCGGCGACGTACCGGCCGCGGGGGCCCGGGCGGCCGGTGTGCCGGCGGGCGGCGACGCCCCGGCCGGCGGGAACGCGGACGGGATGCTGGCCGCCGGGCTGCTCGCCGGCCTCGGCGGGGGCGCGGCGATCGGCTGGCTGGTCAGCCGATGGCGCCGCCGCGAGCCGGCCGAGCCGGTCGACCTGTCGGTGCTGCGGGAGGACCCGACGTCCCCGACCGACGCCGGGGCGGGGTCGCCGGGCGGGCCGGTCGCCGCCCGCTGAGCGCGGCGCGCGCAGGTCAGCCGGCCCAGTCCGGCAGGGGCTCCCGGGCAGCCAGCCACCCGGCCGGCACCCCGCCCGGGGTCCCGACGCCGGTGTGCGCGGCCACCACCGCCCCGACGATCGCGGCGGTGGTGTCGACGTCCCCGCCGGCCTCGACGCAGGCGCGCACCGCCGCCGGGTAGTCGTCCAGGTGCACGGCGGCCACCCAGCAGGTGAAGGCGACGGTGTCCTGGGCGGTGACCCGGGAGCCGTTGCCGAGCACGTCGGCGGCCTCGGCGACCGACCGGTCGAGCAGGCCGGCGGCCCGGCGCACGCCCCGGTGCACCTCGGTGGCCGGGTCCAGCGCGGCGGTGACGCCGGCCAGCAGCCGGTCCGGGGCGGGCCGGTGGCCGTCGAGGCGGGCGCGGGCGGCCAGCGACGCCGCCACCGCCACCGCCACCGCGCCGGCGACGCCCTCCGGGTGCGCGTGGGTCACCTCGGCCGACGCCCGGGCCTGCGTCGCCGCCCGCGCGGTGGAGTCGGCGTACCACGCGCCCAGCGGGCCGACCCGCATCGCCGCGCCGTTGCCGCAGGAGCCCTGGCCGTCGAAGGCCGAGGCGGCCGCGACCGGCCACGGCGTGCCGGTGCGGATCAGCCGCAGGATGGTCACCGCGCCCGGCCCGTACCCCCGGTAGGGCTCGCAGCGCTCGGCGAAGGCCGCGGCGAGCGCGTCCCGGTCGATCCGGCCGGTCTCGGCGAGGGCGGCGACCACCGAGCAGGCCATCTCGGTGTCGTCGGTCCACTGCCACGGCGGTGGGGGCAGCTTCCCGGTGGCCAGGTCGCCCGGGTGCCGGCCGGGGACGAAGAACTGTGAGCCGAGCGCGTCGCCGACCGACAGGCCGGCGAGGGAGTCCCGGGCCAGCGCGAGGCGGGTGTCGGGAAAGAGCGTGAAGGACATCGTTGTACCAGCTTGCCCCGTTGCCGCGTGCGCCGCAACGCGCTCGACTTGCCACCGCGAGTACGGTCTTGCTGTGGCCACCGTGCTCCTGGTCGAAGACGATCACGTCGTACGCGGCGCGATGCTGCGATCCCTCGCCGACCGGGGGCACGCCGTGCACGCCGTCGGCACGGCGCTGGACGCGCTGCGCCGGGTGGCGGCCGAGACCCCCGACCTCGTGGTGCTCGACCTCGGGCTGCCCGACCTCGACGGCTCGGACGCGCTGCGGATGCTGCGCGGCATCACCGACGTGCCGATCATCATCGCCACCGCCCGCGACGACGAGCAGTCCGTGGTCCGGCTGCTGCGCGCCGGGGCCGACGACTACATGGTCAAGCCGTTCACCGGCGCGCACCTCGACGCGCGGATCACCACCGTGCTGCGCCGGGCCGGGCGGGCCAGCCGGACGGTGCAGCCGGCCGTGCACAGCGTCGGCGGGCTGCGGGTGGACGTCGGCGAGCGCAGCGCCCACCTCGACGGCGAGCCGCTGGCGCTGACCCGCAAGGAATTCGACCTGCTGGCCTATCTCGCCGCACGACCGGGCCGGGTAGTGTCCCGCCGGGAACTTCTGGAGGAGGTATGGCGGCAGCCATCGGTCGGCGAGGACCAGACCATCGACGTTCACCTGTACTGGCTGCGCCGCAAAATGGGCGAGTCCGCGGCGAAGCCGCGCTACCTGCGCACCGTGCGGGGGGTCGGCTTCCGGCTGGTGGCGCCGGACTGAGGCCGTCGCTGGCCCTGCTCACGGCCGGCATGTGCGCCCTGGTGGCGCTGGCGTTCCTCGTCCCGCTCGCCCTCGGTCTCGGGGACCGGGCGCGCGAGGAGGCCATCGCCGACGCCGCCCGGCGCAGCGCGCTGGTGACCGGCGCCCTCACCGTCAGCACCGACCCCGCCGTGGTGCAGCGGGTCGTGGCGGCCAGCGGCGACGACCCGGCCACCCGGCCGGTCGTGCGCGGGCTCGGGATGGACGAGTCGTCGGCCCGCGCCGACGCCGGGAGCCTGGAACGCGCGCGGGCCGAGCGGCGCTCCGTGGTCGTCGACGTCGAGGGCGGCGTGCTCCGGCTGGACCCGGTGGTGCTCGGCGACACCACGGCCGTGGTCGAGGTGTTCGTGCCCGAGTCGGCGCTAGGCGGCAACAGCCGGTGGCTGCTGCTGCTCGGGGTGGCCGCCGCACTGGTGGCCGCGGCGGTGCTGGTGGTGGACCGGGTCGCCGCCCGCGCGGTCGACTCGGCCCGGGGCCTGGTCCGGGCGGCGCTCGCGATCGGCGACGGCGACCAGGGCGTACGCGTCGACCCGAGCGGCCCTCGGGAACTGGCCGAGGCCGGGCACGCCTTCAACCGGATGGCCGACCGGCTGGACGCGGCCCGCACCGACGAGCGGGAGTTGGTCGCCGACCTGTCGCACCGGCTGCGTACCCCGCTGACGGTGCTGCGGCTGGACGCGGAGGCGCTGGAGTCCGACGACACCAGCGTGGGCTCGTTCAGCGAGGCGGAGCTGGACCGGCGGCGGGGCATCCGCCGGATCCGGCAGGCGATCGTCACCCTCGAGGGCGAGATCGACGTGCTGATCAAGACCACCCGCAAGGCGGTCGCGCACGAGGCCGGGCCGGCGGAGTGCGACGTCAGCGAGGTGGTGCGGGACCGGATGGTGTTCTGGGCCGCCCTGGCCGGCGACCAGAACCGGCCGCACCGGGTCAGCGGCGCCCAGCTGCGCATCCCGGCGCCGGTTCCCCGGGCCGAGCTGGCCGCCGCGCTGGACGCGGTGATCGGCAACGTCTTCCGCTACACCCCTCAGGGCACCGCATTCGAGGTGGCGGTCTCCCGCCGCGACGGATACGTGGCCATCCGGATCGACGACGCCGGCCCGGGGATCGCCAATCCGGACCGGGCGCTGCGCCGGGGCGCCAGCGACCAGGGCTCGACCGGGCTGGGGCTGGACATCGCCAAGCGGGTGGCGTTGCAGGCGAACGGCTCGGTCAGCATCGACCGGGCCCGGCTGGGCGGGGCGAGCGTGGTGATGCTGCTCGCCGACCCGGAGGCGACGCCCCGGCAGGTCAGCCGGTTCGGCCTGGTCGGCCGGATGGCGCGGGAGCAGAAGACCGGCAGCCGTCGCTGGCCCCGCCAGCGGCCCACCGACGACTGAGCGGCCCGGGCTCAGGCCCCGGAGCGGCGGGCGGTTGTGGGGCAGCGCAAGTCTTCCTTAGATCGGGGTTAACCACGGTGCCGGAGCGGGTCGGCGCTGACAGGATCGAATCCGAACCCATCAGTTCCACCGGTCAGTGCCTCGGGGCACCCCACCGGCCGGTGGAACCGGGCGCGCGGCGGGAGACTCGGTCCCCCCACACCTCCTCCCGCCGCGCGCCGTCCCCTCCGCTCAGCCGGTGGCGGCGGCCAGGTGGGCGTCGATCTCGGCGGTGATCCGCCGCTTGCCGGCCGGGTCCAGGAACGAGGCGGTCACCGCGTCGCGGGCCAGCGCGGCCAGCCCCTCCGGGCCCACGTCGAGCAGCCGGGCCGCGACGGCGTACTCGTCGTCGAGGGTGGTGCCGAACATCGGCGGGTCGTCGGAGTTGATGGTGACCAGCAGGCCGGCGTCGACCAACTGCCGCAGCGGGTGCTCCTCGATGCTGGCGACCGCGCGGGTACGCACGTTGGAGGTCGGGCAGACCTCCATGCCGATCCGGTGCTCGGCGAGATACGCCAGCAGCTCCGGGTCCCGTGCGGCGGAGATGCCGTGCCCGATCCGCTCCGCGCCGAGGTCGCGCAGCGCGTCCCAGACGGTCTCGGGGCCGGTGGTCTCGCCGGCGTGCGGCACCGAACGCAGCCCGGCCGCCCGGGCCCGGTCGAAGTACGGCTTGAACTGCGGCCGTGGCACCCCGATCTCGGGGCCGCCGAGGCCGAAGCTGATCAGCCCGTCCGGGCGCTCCTCCAGCGAGATGCGCAGCGTCTCCTCGGCCGCCGCCAGGCCGGCCTCGCCGGGGATGTCGAAGCACCAGCGCAGCTCGATGCCGAAGTCCGCCTCGGCCCGCTTGCGGGCGTCCTCGATCGCCTCGCAGAACGCGGGCGCGGGGATCCCCCGGTGCACGTGCGAGTAGGGCGTGACGGTCAGCTCGGCGTAGCGGACCTGCTGGCGGGCCAGCTCGCGGGCGACCTCGTGGGTGAGCAGCCAGACGTCGTCGGGGTCGCGGATCAGGTCCACGACGCTCAGGTAGACCTCGATGAAGTGCGCGAAGTCGCGGAAGGCGAAGTAGTCGGCGAGCGCGGCCGGGTCGGCGGGCACGGGGCTGCGGCCCTCGTGGCGGGCGGCCAGCTCGGCGACGATCCGGGGCGAGGCGGAGCCGACGTGGTGCACGTGCAGCTCCACCTTGGGCAGTCCGGCAATGAAGGTTTGCAGGTCGGTCACTGGTTCTCCTCTGCGCGGGCGCCGGTGCGGGCGACGAAGAAGACGCGGCGGAACGGGAAGTGCACCTGGCCGTGCCGCACCGGGTACGCCTCGCCGAGGCATACGCCAAGCTCGGCCCGGAAGTCGGACCAGCCGGCGGCGTCCAGGGCCGCACGGACCGGCCGGAGCGCCGTCCCCTCCAGCCAGCTCAGCACGGGGTGGTCGGCGTCGGCGCGGGCCGGCAGCAGGTGCACGTAGGTAGTCTCCCAGGCGTCGACCGCGCAGCCGGCACCGGTCAACAGGTCGGCGTAGCCGACGGCGGTGTCGTCGGCCGGGGGGCGGCGCAGCAGTCCGGCGACGTCGGCACGCCACGCCGGCCGGTCGGCGACCTCGCGCAGCGCCCGGTGCGAGGGGGCGTCGAAGTTGCCCGGCACCTGCACGGCCAGCCAGGCCCCGGCGGGCAGTTCCCGGGCCCAGCGGGTGAGCAGCTCCCGGTGGCCGGGCACCCACTGGAGCACGGCGTTGCTGACCACGACGTCCACGTCGGGTTCCGGGTGCCAGTGCCGGACGTCGCCGACGGCGAAGGAGACCCCGGGGGCGACGGCGGTGGCCTGCGCGATCATCTCCGGCGAGGAGTCGAGGCCGGCGACCCGGCTGTCCGGCCACCGCGCGGCGAGGGTGGCGGTCAGGTTGCCCGGGCCGCAGCCGAGGTCGACCACCGCGCGCGGGCGCGCGGCGGGGACCCGGGCGAGCAGGTCGTGGAAGGGCCGGGAGCGCTCGTCGCCGTAGCGCAGGTACGTCGTCGGATCCCACATCGCTGCCTCCCAAACCGTACGTCCGTCTTGTTTCACCGTACGGCCCGTCGCGCGACCGGACAAGCCGATCACTAGGCTCAGTCCCATGCAGCAGCGCACCTTCCCCCGGCTGGGGCGGCGCGCCGGGGTGATCGGGCTGGGCGCCTGGCAGCTCGGCGCGGACTGGGGCACGGTCAGCGAGGCCGACGCCACCGCCGTACTGACCGCCGCCGTCGAGTCGGGGGTCACCTTCCTCGACACGGCGGACGTCTACGGCGACGGGCGCAGCGAGCAGCTCATCGGGCGGTTCCTGCGCAGCCGGCCCGACGCCACGCTGACGGTCGCCACCAAGATGGGCCGCCGCGTCGCGCAGACGCCCGAGGCGTACACCCTGGCGCACTTCCGCGAGTGGACCGACCGGTCCCGGCGCAACCTCGGCGCGGACACGCTCGACCTGGTGCAGCTGCACTGCCCGCCCACCGCCGTCTTCGCCGACGACGCCGTCTTCGACGCGCTGGACACCCTGGTCGCCGAGGGACGCGTCGCCGGCTACGGGGTGAGCGTGGAGACCTGCGACCAGGCGCTCACCGCCATCGCCCGGCCGGGGGTGGCCAGCGTCCAGATCATCCTCAACGCGCTGCGGCACAAGCCCCTCGACCGGGTGCTCCCGGCCGCTGCCGCCGCCGGGGTCGGCATCATCGCCCGCGTCCCGCTGGCCAGCGGGTTGCTCTCCGGCCGCTACGACGAGCACACCACCTTCGCGGCCGACGACCACCGCAGCTACAACCGGCACGGCGAGGTGTTCGACGTCGGCGAGACCTTCTCCGGTGTCGACTTCGCGCTGGGCCTGGCCGCCGTACGCCGGTTGGCGCCGCTGGTCGGCGACGGGCGCACGATGGCCCAGTTCGCGCTGCGCTGGGTCGTCGACCAGCCCGGCGTCACCGTGGTCATCCCGGGCGCGCGCGACGCCGCCCAGGCCCGGGGCAACGCCGCCGTGGCCGACCAGGCGCCGCTCTCCGGACGGGAGCTGGCGGCGGTGGCGGAGGTCTACGAGGAGCTGGTCCGGCCGCGGGTGCACGACCGGTGGTAGGTCGGGTGGCCGGGACGGGGATCGACGGAGGGAAGACGCGATGAAGGGCTGGCTGCCGCTCACCCTCGGCCTGCTCGCCGTGGTCGGCGGTGCGGTGTGGACGGTGCAGGGCCTCGGCTACGTCGAGGGCAGCGTGATGACCGACCGACGGATCTGGGCCGTGCTGGGGCCCCTCGTCGTCCTCGCCGGGCTGGTCGCGCTCTGGTTCGGGCTGCGCGTCCGCAAGCGCCGCTGAGCGCCGTCGGCGGGCCCCTGCCTCTCGCCGCCCCCGGCAGCCCGCACCCCGGTTTCACGTCCGGCCACGGCGGCCGGCGTCGTAACGCGGAAAGCCCCGCATCCCGGGCGGGATACGGGGCTTCGCTGTGATCCGGGCGCCGGATCACCCACTGGCCGGCGGCTGCCGACCGGCACTGCTCAGATGGGGCGGACCTGCTCGGCCTGCGGACCCTTCTGACCCTGGGCGATCTCGAACTCCACCCGCTGGTTCTCCTCCAGCGTGCGGTAGCCGCTGGTCTGGATGGCCGAGAAGTGGACGAACACGTCAGCACCCCCGCCGTCGACGGTGATGAAGCCGAAGCCCTTGTCTGCGTTGAACCACTTCACGGTTCCCTGCGCCATGTGTATCTCCTTCTAAAACTGGCGGCCGAGCACGCCGTGCGGCCGATTGGCCGTTTTCGAGCAGCGGTGCCTGAGGCGGCCCCCACGAAGGAGACTTCGCTCAACCCACGCCATCTCTCAACAGCGTGGAACAGCAAACCACGTAGCGAAAACTCTGCACAGACTACCGGACGAAATTCTTCGACATGTGACCTGACGGATGCCGAAGATCCGCTGGGTGGGCCCTTGCACGCGCGCGAAAAGGCCCCCGCGCCGTCGTGACGATGCGGGGGCCTTTCGACGTTGTCCGGTCAGTCCGGCCAGCTTCCGGTGAACCGGCGTACGCCCACCGCGCCACCCCGGTCGACGGCGGCCCGGACGACCGAGAAGATCGCGCCCTGCAACGCCGCCGCCGCCAGGACCTCGCCCCAGCCGCGATCCTCGTCGGTGGCGCTGGGCGCCTCGCCGTCGCCCGCCGTCATCTTCCACACCTGCCGGAAGATCACGCCCGCGACCGCACCGGCGGCGATGCCCATCAGCACGCCGACCGGCTTGTACGCGGCCTTTCCGATACCCCTGCTCACCGCTGCCTCCCCCGAACGATCACCAACACGATCACGGCCGCCACCGCGCCGGCCGCGAGGGCGACGAACGGCGTCGGGTTACGCCGAACGACGGCGCCCTTCTCCTGCGCCTGCCCCCGCGCGAGCTGCGCCTTCTGCGCCGCCTGCCCGCGCACCCGGGCCACGGTCTGCGCCGCCTGGTCCCGCACCCGCTCCTTCGCCTGGTCGGCGGAGGACCTCAGCCGCGCCTTGACGTCGGCCTTGGCCGCCAACGCCTCCATCGTCTCGCCCAGCTCGACCCGGGTCCGCCGGATCTCCTCCCGCAGCGCCTCGGTGTCGCCGCTGCCCCGGCCGTTGCCCGTCGTCATGCCCGTCCCCTGTCCTTCACGGCGGCGGCGACCGTGTCCACGTCCGCCCGGACGCTACGGACCGCGGCCTCCGGCACCGGCGGGACCGCCTGGCTGACCTGCTTCTTGCCCACCAGGGCCAGGACGCCGGCCATCGCGAAGAGCACCACCGCGACGATCAGGGCCGCCGCCCAGGCCGGAAGCACCAGGTCGAGCAGCAGGATCGCGGTGGCGACCAGGGCACCGAGGCCGTAGAGCGCCAGCGCCCCGCCACCGCCGAAGAGACCGATGCCGATACCGGCGTGCTTGCCCTTCTGGGTCAGCTCCGCCCGGGCCAGGGCCAGTTCGTCCCGGACCAGGCGGGAGACCTGCTCCGTGGCCCGCTGCACCAGCTCGGCGGTGGACGGCTCGCTCCCGGTACGGGATGTGCGGGCGTTCGCCACGTCAGCCATGCTGTCCTCCTTTCATCATCACCGCGCTGTATGCCCGGAGTCGCCGCCCGCCAATCCTTCGTCCGGCGGTCGGTGAGCCCGGACCGCCGCGTCCCGAGCCGCCGCACGGCGCGGAAGAAGATGCAGAAGCGTCGCGCAGCGGTTCCCGCCACACGCCCGGTCAAACTTCCCGAGCCAGCGCACTTCGCCCGACCACCCCACGAGGCACAACCCCGCCCACACCTCCAACGCCCCCGGCCCCCACAGGTCACGACCCACCCCCGGAAGGCCCTGACCGCGCCGCGCCGCCCCGGTCGCGCCGCCCCGGTCGCGCCGACCCGGTCGCGCCGACCCGGTCGCGTCGGCGTACTGCCCACCACAACTGCATGATCGGCCGAGCGGGGGTGGACGGGGACGGGGAAGCCCCCCGGCGGGCGGACGGCCGGGGGGCTTCCAGGGGCGCGGGTGGGTGGGCGCGGTGGGGCGGCGGGGTCGGGGCGGTTGGGTCAGCGGCGGGCTTCGGCGGGCTCGTCGGGGCCGATGAAGGCCTCGCTGCGGGCGTCGCCGTCGTCGCTGCCGCCGAAGACCCGGGCGTCGTCGGGCAACTCGGCGTCGGTGCGGCGACGCACGGGCTGGCGGGGTCGTACCCACTGCCACGCCAGGTTGCTCTCCGCGTCCCCGATCTCGGTGCGCATCCGGGGCATGGCGGTCGGCCGGTGGTCGCGGATCCAGGCGACCAGGTGCTCGCGCACCAGGCAGCGCAGGTCCCACAGGCTGCCGGCGTCGGCGGCGCTCACCAGGGCGCGCACCTTCACCGTCCCGCCGGTCGCGTCGGTCACCTGGAGCACGCAGACCCGGCCGTCCCACAGGTCGGTGCCCTCGACAAGGCGGCGCAGCTCCTCCCGCATGGCCTGTACCGGGATCGCCCAGTCGACGTCGAACTCGGCGGTGCCCAGCACCGCCGCCTCGGTCCGGGTCCAGTTCTGGAACGGCTTGCTGGTGAAGTACGAGGTCGGCAGGATCAGCCGCCGGTCGTCCCAGATCTGCACGACCACGTAGCTGAGCGTCAATTCCTCGATGCGGCCCCACTCCCCCTCGACCACCACGACGTCGTCGAGCCGGACCGCGTCGCTGAACGCGAGCTGGAGGCCGGCGAAGACGTTGCCCAGCAGGCTCTGCGCGGCCAGCGCGGCGACCACACCGACCACACCGGCACTGGTCAGCACGCCGGCGCCGATGCCGCGTACGGCCGGGAAGGTCATCAGCATCACGCCGACCGCCAGCACGACGATCACCGCGATCGTCAGCCGGCGCAGCATGACCACCTGGGTCCGCACCCGCCGCGCGTGCCGGTTGTCCGGCACGTCCACCCGGAACCGGGCCAGCGCGGTGTCCTCGGCGACGACGAGCAGCGAGGCGACGAGCCAGGCGACGCTGGCGATCACGCCCAGCACCAGCAGGTGCAGCAGCACCTGCCGCCACTGGTCGCCGACCGCGTAGCCGGTGCTGAACCGCACGGCGAACTGGACGGCGACGACGGTGGCGGCGACCTGGATCGACCGGTGCGCGTGGTCGGTGAGCTCGGTCAGCAGCAGCGAGCGCCGGCCGACCCGCCGGATCACGCGGTGCGCGACCTCGACCGCGAACAGGGCGATCGCCGCCGCGGCGAGCGCGGCGACGATCGTCCCGAGGTAGCTCTGCACAGGTTCTTTCCTCCTCCTTGCGCCGGGCACGTGCTTCGGGCAAAGGCCCAATAATGCCCGGCGACGCCGGAATCGACCAGGCTCAGACCTTCCGATACCGGGACTGGAGGAAGCAGAAGACGCCGAAGGCGGCGATACCGAGCGCCACCAGGGTGAGCAGGATCTGGCCGTACGCCTGGTCGCGCAGCGTGCGCAGTGCCGCGTCCAGACCGCGGGCCTTCTCCGGGTCGTAGTTGACGGCGGCCAGGATGATCAGCAGGCCGGAGATGCCGTACGCGACACCCTTGGAGATGTAGCCGGCCATGCCCAGCCGGCGGGCGAGCTGGCGCGTCTTCGCGTTCATCTCACCGGTCTTGAGGTGCTTCTCGAAGCGCTTGACCAGGCCGTAGATCACCAGGCCGACGCCGATCGCGGCGAGGATGAGCCCGGCCAGGCCGACCAGCCAGCGACCGCCGGAGGACTCCATGGCCTTGCCGGTCAGCGCCTCCTGCTGGTCGGCGCTGTTGGAGCCGGCGTCCTTGAAGACCTTGAAGGCCGTCCAGGCGAAGTAGAGGTAGACGATGGTCCGCCCCACCGAGGCGAGCCGCTCCCAGACCCGCTCCTTGCCGCGCTCGGCGCGGTGCCCGACGGCCGCCTCCAGCGCCTGCCAGATCGCCATGGCGAGCAGGCCGACCGCGATGGTGACGACGAGGAACTTGCCCAGCGGCTGGGCGGCGATGGTGCGCAGCGCGCCGGACTGGTCGCCGTCGTCGCCGGCCTTGCCGAACGCGATCTGCAACGCCAGCCAGGCGAACAGGAGGTGCACGATGCCATAGCCGATGAAACCGGCTCTGGCCAACAGTTCGAGCCACCTGCTGTTCGCCGTGCGGGAGGCGGTGGCTTCGGCGTTCCGGGTGAGTGACATGGCGCCACAATCACCGAATACGAAGATTTCCAAACGTCGGCCACCGCCACCCCGGCCAGGTCAGTTGCCCGGGTTCCTCGACACCCGGATCTTGACCTCCTGGTCGGTGACGCTGTCCAGCGTCACGGCGAAGCCGCCGACCTCGGTGGCCTGCTGGCCGGTCGTCAGCGACAACTGCTCACCGGCGACCTCGACGGTCACCTGGTCGCCCTGCGCGCCGATCAGCTTGGCCTCCACGCCGAGGATGGTGGCGCTGGCGTCCACGCCCCGGTCGAAGGTGACGGTGCAGGCGTCCAGACCGCAGTCGGTGCTGGCGCCCTCGGAGCTGCAGCCGGCGAGCACGGCGACGCCGAGCGCCAGGCCGGCCAACAGGCCGGCGGCCCGGCGGGTGGGGGTCAGCGGGGAGTCAACACGTCGGTTCGTCACCCCGCCAAGGGTACGAGACGTCGGCCACTGCGGCAGCGCGTGATCATCCGCCCAGGTGGGGCGCCCGCGGCAGGGGTTAGGGTCCCGGGCATGCCGTTCGACATCGCCCGCACCCGGGCCGCCTACCCCGCCCTCGCCGAGGGCTTCGTCCACCTCGACGGCGCCGGGGGCACCCAGACCGCCGGCCCGGTCGTCGACGCGGTCGCCGCCGCCATGCGCGCGGCGGTGGGCAACCGCAGCGCCGCCTTCGCGCCCGGCCGGCGCTCGCTGGAGATGGTGGCCGCCGCCCGCTCGGCCGTGGCCGACCTGCTCGGCGCCGAACCCGACGGGGTGGTGCTGGGGCCGAGCGCCACCGCGCTGACGTACACCCTGGCCCGGACCCTGGGGGCGCGGTGGCGGCCCGGCGACGAGGTCGTGGTCTCCCGGCTCGACCACGACGCGAACGTGCGCCCCTGGGTGCAGGCCGCCGAGGCGGTCGGCGCGACGGTGCGCTGGGCCGAGTTCGACCGGGACACCGCGGAGCTGCCGGCGGCCCGCTACGCGGAGCTGGTCGGCGAGCGGACCCGGCTGGTCGCGGTGACCGCGGGCAGCAACGCGACCGGCACCGTCCCGGACGTGGCGGCGATCGCCGCGACCGCGCACGCCGCCGGGGCGCTGGTCTGCGTCGACGGGGTGCACTCGGTGCCGCACGGGCCCACCGACGTCGCCGCGCTGGGCGCCGACTTCCTGGTCACCAGCGCCTACAAGTGGTCGGGGCCGCACCTGGCCGCGATGGTGGCCGCCCCGACGACGTGGGAGCGGCTGCGCCCGGCGAAGCTGCTGCCGTCCTCCGACGCGGTGCCGGACCGCTTCGAGTACGGCACCCCGAGCTTCCCCCTGCTGGCCGGCGTGGCCGCCGCCGTGGACCACCTGGCCGGGCTGGACCCGACGGCCGCCGGGAGCCGGCGCGAGCGGCTGCTCGCCGGGCTGAGCGCCGCGCGGGCGTACGAGGAGTCGCTGCTTCAGCGGCTGCTCGCCGGGCTGGCCGCGCTGCCCGGGGTCACCGTGCTCGGCTCCCCCGCCCGGCGCTGCCCGACGGTGTCCTTCCGGCTGGACGGGCTCTCCCCGCAGCGCACCCAGGAGGAGCTGGGCGCGGCCGGCCTCTGCCTCTCCGCCGGCGACTACTACGCGTACGAGTACTTCCAGGCGATGGGGCTGCGCGACAGCGGCGGGGCGGTGCGCGCCAGCCTCTACCACTACAACACCGTCGACGAGGTGGACCGGTTGCTCGGCGAACTGGACCGGCTGGCCGGTCGCGGGGGCAGAATGGCCGGGTGAGCACCCTGGTCGAGGACAATCCCGCCAAGCACCGGTTCGAGATCCTGGTCGACGACGCGCTGGCCGGGTTCACCGCGTACCTGCCGCGCGGCGAGGTGCTGGTCTTCACCCACACCGAGGTCGACCCGAGGTTCCAGAACATGGGCGTCGGCGCGGCGCTGGTCCGGGGCACCCTCGACCAGCTCCGCGAGCGCGGCACGACGCTGGTGCCGCGCTGCCCGTTCGTGGCGGCCTTCATCCGCCGCCACCCCGAGTACGCCGACCTGGTCACCCCCGAGGCGTAACCCGTCAGCGGCCCGTCAGCAGCCCGACGGCGGCGTGGGCGGCGGCCCGGGTGGCGCCGTGGGTGGCGACGTGGACCGCGCCGGTGACCAGCTCGGGCACGCCCAGCTCGACCACGACCGCGTCCGGGCGGGCGGCCAGCGCCCGGCTCACCGACGCCCGCATCCAGTCGTGCCGGTGCAGGTCGCGCACCACCAGCACCAGGCACCGGCCGGCCGCCCCGGCGGTCGGGTCGGCGGGCACGTCGGCCTCGGCGTAGCGGACGGTGGTGGTGCCGGCGAGCTGGTCGGCCAGGGGGGCGGCGAGCCCCCACGGGGTCTCCGGACCGATCGCGATGTTGCGCGGCGGCTCGAACTCGACCACGTGGGCGGGACCGGCCAGCGGCAGCGCGCCGACGCCGGCGGGCGCGGTGGTGACCCGCAGGGCCCGGCGGGCGGCGGCCAGCCCGACGGCCGAGCCGGCGGCGGTCGGGCGGGGCCGGTGCGGCCGGTCGGCCCGGGCGGCCACGGTCCAGGCGGCGAGCTGCCCCACCCGCTTGGCCGCCTCGGCGAGGCGTTCCTCGGGCAGGTCGCCGGCGACGACCGCGGCGACGATGGCGTCGCGCAGCAGCCGGGCCGATCCCTCGTCGGCGCGCTCCCCGCCGACGCAGATCGCGTCGGCGCCGGCGGCGAGGGCACGCACCGCCGCGCCCGCGAAGCCGTACCGGTCGGTGACCGCCCGCATCTCCACCGCGTCGGTGACCACGACGCCGGAGAAGCCCAGCTCGTCGCGGAGCAGCCCGCCCAGGATCCGGCCGCTGAGGGTGGCCGGCAGCTCCGGGTCCAGCGCCGGCACCAGCAGGTGGCCGGTCATCACCGCCTGCACCCCGGCGGCCACGGCGGCCCGGAACGGGGCCAGCTCCACGGCGTCGAGGCGGGGACGGTCGGCGGCGATCCGGGGCAGGTCGTGGTGCGAGTCGACCTGGGTGTCGCCGTGCCCGGGGAAGTGCTTGGCGCAGGCGGCGACCCCGCCCGCCTGGAGGCCGCGCACCCAGGCGGCGGTGTGCCGGGCGACCAGCGCCGGCTCGGCGCCGAAGGCGCGTACGCCGATCACCGGGTTGCCCGGGTTGGAGTTGACGTCGGCGTCGGGGGCGTAGTTGAGGGTGATCCCCAGCGCGGCGAGGTCGGCGCCCAGGTCGCGGGCGACCTCCTCGGTCAGCGCCGGGTCGTCCACGGCGCCGAGGGCGAAGTTGCCGGGCCGGGAGCTGCCCCGGGCGGACTCGATGCGGGTCACGTCGCCGGCCTCCTCGTCGATGGCGACGACGACGTCGGGGCGCTCGGCGCGCAGGGTGGCGGTGAGGGCGGCCACCTGCTCCGGGTGGACCACGTTGCGGGCGAAGAGCACCACGGAGCCGAGGCCCTCGCCGAGCCAGCGGCAGATCCAGGGTGGCGGCGTGGTGCCGACGAATCCCGGTTGCAGGACGGCGGCGGCCAGGGCCGTCAGGCTCCCGGCGGGGGCGCTCACGCCGGCCCGCCCGCGTGGTGGCTGATGTGTCGCTCGCTCATGCGGTCGTCGTACCCCCGTCTTCTCCGCGCCCGGCGGCCCGCCACCGGCGGCGGTGCTGACATGGTCACACCGTGCGAAGAAATAGTCAATAAACCTTACAGTTGCCCTCGGGCGCGGAGCTGGGGACAGTTCGGGGATGGATCCCCTGCTGCTGGCCGACGCGACGAGCCCGGCCGACATCCCCGGCGTACGCCTGCTCGGCCTGGTCGTCGGCGGCCTGTTGCTGCTCGTCGCGATCCGCGCGATGTTCCGGCGCTGAGCGCGCCGTCCCCCGGCGCCGCCCGTGATTCGGCGGCGGCCACCGGGGTACCGCCTGCCTCGTTGGACCGGTAGGACACCGCGAGGGGGAACGATGAGGATCGGCTACTTTCTGTCCACCGAGGAGTACACGCCGGCCGAGCTGCTGGAGCAGGCGCGCGGCGCGGAGCGGGCCGGCTTCGAGGCGCTCTGGATCTCCGACCACTACCACCCGTGGACCGACGCCCAGGGGCAGAGCCCCTTCGTCTGGTCGGTGATCGGGGCGCTCAGCCAGGTCTGCCAGCTCCCGGTCACCACCGCCGTGACCTGCCCGACCGTGCGCATCCACCCGGCCGTCGTGGCGCAGGCGGCAGCCACCAGCGCGGTCATGCACTCCGGTCGGTTCGTGCTCGGGGTGGGCAGCGGCGAGGCGCTCAACGAGCACATCCTCGGCGACGCCTGGCCGCAGACCGACGTCCGGCTGGAGATGCTGGAGGAGGCCGTCGAGGTGATGCGCGAGCTGTGGCGGGGCGGCTTCGTCAACCACCACGGCAAGCACTACACCGTCGAGCACGCCCGGATCTACACGCTGCCGGACACTCCCCCGCCGGTCTACGTCTCGGGCTTCGGCCCCAAGGCGGTCGACCTGGCGGCCCGCATCGGCGACGGCTTCGTCAACACCTCGCCCGACGCGGAGCTGGTCCGGCGGTTCCGGGAGGGCGGCGGCGGCGACAAGCCGTGCCAGGCCGGCTTCAAGGCGGCGTACGCGCAGACCGAGGAGGAGGGGATGCGGATCGCGTACGAGCGCTGGCCCAACGCCGGGGTGCCGGGCGAGCTGTCCCAGGTGCTGCCGTCGCCGCGGCACTTCGAGCAGGCCGCCGAGCTGGTCCGCCCGGAGATGATGAAGGACGCGTTCGTCTGCGGGCGGGACGTCGACGGGCACCTGGCGAAGATCGAGGAGTACGCCAAGGCCGGCTTCGACGAGGTCTACGTGGCCAACACCGGCCCGAACTGGCAGGGCCTGCTCGACCTCTACCAGCGCGAGGTGTTCCCCCGCGTACGCTGACCGCGACGTCTCCCGGGCACCCCCGCCGGCGGGGCTGCCCGGGCTCAGCGCGGGCTAGCCGACCCTGCTGGCACTCGGGCTGGTTTCCAGGGCGGCAGCCCCCGCGTCACTGGCGTGAGCGGTCAGCGTCCGTGGTCTCGCGAGAACGATCGGCCCCACCACCAGGAGCACGAGCCACAGTGGCGCCAGGCGGGGGGCGATCGACCGCCAGACGGGCCACACCGGCTCGGCGAGCATGTCCGCGGCCAGGTCCCTCCAGGTCAGGGCGACGCCCGGGAGCAGGGCGGCCGTCACCAGCGTGCCGATGAGCCGGGGCACGGGCGCAGGTCGGCGCGCCACCAGCCAGAACAGCGCCGCACCGGTGGCGGCGCCGAGGAGGATGCCAGCGAGGGTGATGGCGAGGAACCCGTCCGGCGCAGCCGGCGCGACGCTAAGTACGGACCCGTTCGCCTGGTGCTTGAGCGTGATCGTCAGCCCCTCCCTCTCGGCCCGCCAGCCGTCGCACGCGGCGCCCGGCACGCGACGCAGGCCCTGCCACCCCGACGATGCGGCGTTGTGCCGGAGTTGGTCCGAGAGCGCGCAGTCGGCGCGGTCGCCGTAGTAGAACTCCGCATGAGCCGAACCGAAGTCGTCAGCGGCGAGGAAGACGCCGTACCGGCGGCCGGAAACGAACGACGAGCCGGTTCGCCCGGTCTCCGGGAGCAGTTCCGTCGCCACGCCCTGCGCGCGGTCGGGGCTGAGCGGTACGGTGCCGCGGCCGCCGTACCAGGAGCCGACGGCCAGGCCGACCGTCCCGAGCAGCACCGCACCGAGCAGCAGCATCGCGACCTTCCGCAGTCGAGGTCCCGTCGGCCCATTCCCTGTCACAGTGCGGCAGCGTAGCCGTCGCGCCGGCAAGCGGCAGCCCTGTGACGTACGGCCCCTCGGGATCTTTCAGAGGGGTCACGATGATGCCCAGCCCCGCCCTGAGGACCGAGAAGGAGAAGCCGTGACCAGTGAGCCGGAGCCGGGCATCGCGCCCGAGGACCAGTCGCCCCGCTATGCCGGTGATCCCATCCTGTTGACGGTCAACGGGCACGACCTCCGGGTCCGGATACGCACCGGGGAGCCCGGCACGTACGACTTCGACTGGCTCAGCGGGCCGCACGACTACGGCTTCGGCCTCTCCGGGGCTGCCGGCGCCCCGATGAGCCGGGCCGCGATGGAGGAGGCCATCCGCGGCTTCCTCGCCGGGATCGACCCCGCCACCGGCTACCTGGCGCAGTGACGGCAACTGGCGGCAACCCTGCCGCTGGCCACCAGGCGCGCCGGGTCGCCGGCGTCACCCGGGCCGGGCGGTTTCGCCGCTGATCACGGCGGGTACCTCCGGCCCTCGATGAAACTGTCCACGCACTCCACGACACTGCGCCGCGCGGCCAAGAGCCTCTTCGGCTGGACGGCGCTGCGGCCCCACCAGTTGGCCGCCATGCGGGCGGTCATGAAGCGCCGCGACGCCCTGGTGGTGCTGCCCACCGGCGCCGGCAAGTCGGCGATCTACCAGATCCCGGCCAGCCTGATCCCCGGCCCGACCGTGGTGATCTCGCCGCTGCTCGCCCTGCAACAGGACCAGATCGCGGCGCTCAACGAGCGGCAACGACCCGAGCTGCGCGCGGTGCGGATCAGCTCGAACGAGTCGGCCGCCCAGCAGGCGGAGGCGATCGCCGAGATCCGCGACGGGCGCGCGGAGTTCCTCTTCATCACCCCGGAGCAGCTCGCCAACCCCGACCGGATGGCCGAGGTGAAGTCGCTGAAGCCGGCGCTGGTGGCGATCGACGAGGCGCACTGCATCTCCGCCTGGGGGCACGACTTCCGCCCCGACTACCTGGCGCTGGGCCACCTCATCGACGGCATCGGCCGGCCGCCGGTGGTGGCGCTGACCGCCACCGCCTCCCCGCCCGTACGCGACGACATCATCGCCCGGCTGCGGCTGACCGAGCCCGAGGTGGTGGTCTCGGGGCTGGACCGGCCGAACCTGTTCCTCGAGGTGGCGCACTGCCCGACGGAGGACTACCGGTGGCGGCGGCTGATCGCCCTGCTGCGCGACGACACCCGGCCCGGCATCATCTACGTGCCCACCCGGCGCTCCGCCGAGGAGCTGTCGGCCCGGCTCACCGACGCCGGCTTCCCGGCCCAGTACTACCACGGCGGGATGGCGGCCGGGGCGCGCGCCGAACTGCACGAGGCGTTCCTCGCCGACCAGGTGCCGATCATGGTGGCGACCTCGGCCTTCGGCATGGGCATCGACAAGCCGAACATCGCCTGGGTGGTCCACATGGCGCTGCCGGACTCGCCGGACAGCTACTTCCAGGAGATCGGGCGGGCCGGCCGCGACGGCGCCCCGGCCCGGGTGCTGCTGCTGTGGCAGGCCGAGGACGTCGGGCTGCAACGCTTCTTCAGCGGCGGCCTGCCGGACGCCGACGAGCTGCGCGACCTGTCCGCGCTGCTGCGCAAGAAGGCCCGGAACAAGAAGGAGCTACGCGAGGTCACCGGGCTCGGCCCGCGCAAGCTCGGCCAGTACCTCGCCCTGCTGGAGCAGGTCGGCGCGGCCGAGCCGAGGGCGAAGCAGCGCATCGGCGCCCCCCGCTACTCCCCCGCGCCCGTGGACGCCGCCGCGGCGGCCCTGGCGGAGGCCGAGCGGCAGCAGACCGTGACCCGGTCGCGTACCGACATGATGCGGGCCTTCGCCGAGACCACCGCCTGCCGGGGGCAGACGCTGCTGGCCTACTTCGGCGAGCAGATGACCCAGGTCTGCGGGCACTGCGACAACTGCCACGCCGGCACCAGCACCCCCGACGACGGCGCGGTCGGGCCGTTCCCCGTGCACAGCCAGGTCCGGCACCCGGAGTGGGGGCACGGCCTGGTGCTGAGCTACGAGGAGGACCGGATGACGGTTCTCTTCGACGAGGTGGGGTACAAGACGCTGTCCGTCAGCGTGGTGTCCGAACAGGGTCTGCTGACCCTCGACTAGCCTGAGCCGGGCACCGCTGGCGGGGCCGTGGACGACGAGCGACAACAGTGCGGAAGGGGCGTTGCCGTGATCGAGCAGCCGGCGTACACCGGATTCGGTTTCTCCGACGAGGAGTGGGGGCTGCTGGTCGGCCTGCCGCAGTCGGTGCTGACCGCGGCGAGCGCCGCCGAGTCCGACGGCACCCGGCGCACCATGGCCGAGAACGCGGCCGGGCTGGAGACCATCGCCGCCGGGCGGGAGTCGGCCAGCCCGCTGGTCGCCGCCGTGGCCGGCGAGATCGTCACCCGGGTGGGCGATCCGGAGGCCGGCGAGGAGATGCCGGTCATCGCGCCGTCCGACCCGCGCGCCTACCTGGAGGACGTGCTGGGCCGGGCCAGGGAGGCGGCGGCGCTGCTGGCCGCCCGGACGGACGAGGGCGAGGCCGGCGCGTACAAGCACTGGCTGGTGGACATCGCCGAGCAGGTGGTGGGCGCGGCGTCCAGCGGCGGCATCCTGGGCCTCGGCGGGGACGTCGTCAGCGACTCGGAGCGCCGCTTCCGCGACCGGCTCTCCCAGGTCCTCAACGACTGACACGACGACGACGGCACCGGACGGGTCCGGTGCCGCCGTCGCGCGTTCCGGCGCGGGTGACCGCGCGTGACGGTGGCCGGCGGCGGCGGGCGCGGTCGGCCCGTGGCGGTCAGGCCACGCGGCTGGCGGTCAGGCCACGCGGCGGCGGAACAGCACGGCGGCCAGCAGCACCGAGACCGCCAGGATGCCGAGGCACCAGGCCACCGCCAGGGCCGGGGCGGTGCCCGTCGGGGTGCCCAGCAGCAGGGCCCGCAGCGTCTCGATGACGGGCGTGACGGGCTGGTGGTCGGCGAAGCCGTGTATCCAGCTCGGCATCGTCTCCACCGGCACGAACGCGCTGCTCGGATAGGGCAGGAACATCGCCAGGAAAGTGAAGCCGCTGGCGGCCTCCGGGGTGCGGGCCAGCAGGCCGATGGCCGCCGACAGCCAGGACACCGCGAGCAGGAAGAGCAGCAGCACCCCGAACGCGGCCAGCCAGCGCAGCGGCGTGACGACCGGGCGGAAGCCGATGCCGACGGCGATGGCCAGCACCAGCACCGTGGAGACGGTGTTGCGGGCGATGCTGGCGGCGACGTGCCCGCCGAGGATCGCGGTGGCGCTGACGTCCATCGTGCGGAACCGCTCGATGACCCCGTTGGTCAGGTCGGTGCTCACGCTGACGGCGGTGGTCGCCGCGCCGAAACTGGCGCAGAGCAGCAGGACGCCGGGCACGACGTAGGTGACGTACCGGGTGCCGGTGTCGATCGCGCCGCCGAACAGGTAGACGAAGAGCAGCATCAGCAGCACCGGCAGCAGCAGCGACGTGAGCAGCGCGTCGACGTTGCGGCGGGACAGCCGTACGCAGCGCGCCACCATGACGAGGGCCTCGCCGGCACGGGTCGGTCGCAGGGTCAGCTCAGACATTGGCCGCCTCCTGGTGGGCGGCGACCGGGTCGCCGGTGAGGGTGAGGAAGACGTCGTCCAGGGTCGCCTCGCGGACGGTGAACCGGGTGAGCCCCCGCCGGTCGGGGTCGACCTCGTCGAGCAGGTGGCGGATCTCCGGCGCGCCGCCGTCGGTGGCGACCGCCAACTCCAGCCGGGCCGGGTCGCGGTGCATGACCCGGCCGCCGAGGCGGTGCGCCGCCTCGGCGAAGCTGCGCGCGTCCCGCAGCGTCAGCTCCAGCCGGTGGGCGCCGAAGCGGCGCTTGAGGTCGTCCGCACTCCCCTCGGCGGCCAGCCGGCCCCCGTGCAGCACCGCGATCCGGTCGGCGAGCCGGTCGGCCTCCTCCAGGTACTGCGTGGTGAGCAGCACCGTCACGCCGGCACCGGCCAGCTCGGCGACCACCTCCCACAGCCCCTGCCGGCTGCGCGGGTCGAGGCCGGTGGTCGGCTCGTCGAGGAAGATCACGGACGGCTCGCCGACCAGGCTGGCCGCGAGGTCGAGGCGGCGGCGCATCCCGCCGGAGTAGGTCACCACCCGCCGCCCGCCGGCGGCGACCAGGTCGAAGCGCTCCAGCAGGTCCGTGGCGCGCCGCCGGGCGGCGGCCGGAGCCAGCCCGGCCAGCCGGGCCATCATGTGCAGGTTCTCCGCGCCCGTCTGCTGGTCGTCGAGCGCCGCGTGCTGGCCGGCGAGGCTGATCGTCCGCCGGACCCGGCTCCGGTCGCGGACCACGTCGTGGCCGTCCACGCGGGCCACACCCCCGTCGGGCGTGGTGAGCGTGGCCAGGATCCGCACGGTCGTGGTCTTGCCCGCCCCGTTGGGGCCGAGCAGGGCGTGCACGCTGCCCCGGGCGACCCGCATGGTCAGGCCGTCGAGCACCGCCACCCCGCCGTAGGACTTGCGTAGGTCGACGGCCTCCACCGCCGCGACTGCTGTGCCCATCGCCCCTCGCTCTCCATCTTCTGCGTACGCTATACGCTGTTCTGCGTGCACCATACGCAGAAGCTAGGATGTCGGTCAACACGCGTACCGGGAGGTGAGGATGAGCGACGCCGACGTCGAACTGCCGGAGAGCATCGAGCTCGCCTGGGGCCTGCGGGAACGGCCCGGCAAGGGACCCCGGCGCAGCCTCACCATGCGGCAGGTCGTGGCCGCCGGCATCCGGGTGGCCGAGGCCGACGGGCTGGCGGCGGTGTCGATGAGCCGGGTCGCCGGCGAGCTGGGCGTGGCGACCATGTCGCTCTACCGCTACGTCTCCGCCAAGAGCGACCTGCTGGACCTCATGGCCGACGTCGCGTACGGGGACCCGCCCGCGCCACGCGGCCCGGACGAGGGCTGGCGGCCGGCGCTCGCCCGCTGGGCGCTGGCCAACGTGACGGCGATCCACCGCCACCCGTGGATCCGGCAGATCCCGATCAGCGGCCCGCCGTTGGGGCCCAACCAGGTGCGCTGGATGGAGCAGGGGCTGGCCGCCCTGCGCGGCACCGGCCTGCGCGGCATCGAGCGGCTGTCGACGATCATGCTGGTCAGCGGGTACGCCCGGAACTGGGCCACGCTCACCGCCGACCTCGACGAGGCCGCGGCGCGCGAACAGATCGACCCCGACGACGCCGGGGCGCGGTACTGGCACCAGCTCGCCCGGCTGACCCGGCACGGCGCCTACCCGGCGATCCGGGAGCTGTTGGCGGAGAGCGCCGAGGGACAGCAGGACGAGGTGTTCGACACCGAGTGGCAGTTCGGCCTCGACCGGATCCTCGACGGCGTCGAGGCGCTGATCCGCGGCCGGACGGCCACGCACTGAGCCGCACCCCGGCCGTCGCCCCCGGCTCCGTCGACCGGAAACGTCCTGGGCGGTCCGGGCGCCCACGATGGACAATGGCCACCGGGACGGCGCGAGGACGGGGGAGCGGATGCTTCGGCGGACCACCGTCGACACCGAGCAGGTGCCGGCGGGCGAACGCTTCGACATGTGGCTCGACCTCGTGGCGCGTACGGCCTCGCCGCTGCGGATCCGCACGGAGCACGCGCACGACTTCACCGCCCGGGCGGAGATCGTCGAACTCGGCCCGATCCAGGTGGTCAACTACCGGTACCCGTCGCTGGAGGGCGTCCGAACGCCGAGGCTGGGGCGCGAGTCGGCCCCGGAGATCTACACGCTGGCGCTGACCGTCGACGGGGACGGCGCGGCCAGCCAGGCCGGCCGGAGCAGCGTGCTGGGGCCGCAGGAGTTCATCTTCTACGACGGGTCGCGGCCGCACGGGGTCCGGCACGTCGGCGACGACGGCGGCCGCGAGCCGGCCCGTTCCGTCGTGGCGATCATCCCGCACGCCGCGTTGCCGTTGCCGCCGGACCGGCTGGCGCCCCTGCTCGGCGGCCGGATGTCGGGCACCGAGGGGATCGGCGCGCTGCTGGCCCAGTTCCTCCTCCAGATCGCCCACCATCCCGAGCAGTACCACGCCGCCGACGCCGCCCGGCTCGGCGCCGTCGGGCTCGACCTGGCGTCCACCATGCTCGGGCGGCACCTGGTGGCCGAGGACGCCGTGCCGACCGAGGTCCGCCGGCGCGCGCTCGTCGCCCAGGCCCGGGCGTACATCCAGCGGCACCTCGGGGACGCGACGCTGAGCCCGCAGGTGGTGGCGGACGTGCACCACGTCTCGCTGCGTACGCTGCACCGGCTCTTCGAGGCCGAGGAGTCGACTGTCGCGTCGTACATCCGCGAGCTGCGGCTGGCGCGGTGCCGGCACGACCTCGCCGACCCCGGCCTGCGCGGCCAGCCGATCCAGGCGATCGGGGCCCGCTGGGGCTTTCCCGACAAGGCGCACTTCAGCCGGGTCTTCCGCAAGGCGCACGGCGTCGGGCCGCAGGCCTGGCGGGCCGGCCAGGCGGAATGAGCGGCACGGGAAGTCAACTGCGCGGCATCCACGGTCAACCCGGTCGCGGCAGACTGGCATCGAGGTGGCCGATCCCTCCCCGCCACGGCACCGGTCGGGATCGGACCGCCGACGAAGGCCGTGGCGTGCCGCCCGCCGCCACGGGGGAGGCGGGCGGCCGCCCGGTGGCCCGGCCCGGCCCCGGCGCCCCTCGCCCAGGATCGGCGCCGGGGCCGCGTCAGGCGTCCTCCAGCAGTTCGAGCACGATCCGCTCGGCCTTCTCGCGGGGCGTCGCGGGGTCCACCGGGGCCACCACGCCGTCGTGGAAGAGGTCGACCACGCGCGGGTCGACGTAGGACGTGCGGGCCACGGTGGCGGTGTTGCCGAGCAGCTCCGCGACCTCCCGCATCACCGCTGCGACCGTCCGCTTGCGGGCGGTCGCCGAGCGCGGCGGGCCCACCGTCGCCAGTTCGGTCGCCGCCAGCACCGTGGCGTGCCAGGTGCGGAAGTCCTTCGCCGTCATCTCCCCGCCGCTGGCGTCCCGCAGGTACTCGTTGACCTCGTCGCTGCGTACGTCGCGCCAGTCCTCGCCGTCCCGGTAGCCGAACAGCCGGTCGGCCGACCGGCGCTGGCGGCGCAGGTTGACCAGCACCCGGCACAGCTCCGGATCCTCGATGCGACGCACCTGCTCGATGCCGCCCTTCGCGGGGAACTCGAACACCACGCAGCCGCCCCGGGACCGGGCGTGCTCGGGGCGCAGGGTCGACACCCCGAACGTCGGGTCGTCGCCGGCCGCGTACTGGTCGCTGCCGACCCGGAACATGCCCATGTCCAGCAGCCGGGTCACCGTCGCCAGCACCCGGTCGCGGTACAGCCCCCGGCCGGACAGGTCCCGCCCGACCCGCTCGCGCAGCACCGGCAGCCGGCGGGCCACCTCCAGCACGTGGTCGAACTTCGCCTCGTCGCGCTTCTGGCGCCACTGCGGGTGGTAGAGGTACTGCTTGCGCCCGGCCGCGTCGATGCCGGTGGCCTGGATGTGCCCGTTCGGGTGCGGACAGATCCACACGTCCCGCCAGGCCGGCGGGATCACCAGCGCGCGCAGCCGGCCCAACCGGTCGGGGTCGCGGACCGGCTGCCCGGACGGATCCAGGAAGAGCCAGCCCCGACCGCGCCGGCGTCGCCCGTACCCCGGCCCGCCCGGATCGCTACGCCGCAACCGCACCGGAGCCACGCACCGCCCGTTCCACCTCGTCCACGGCGGTCACCACGTCGTCGACACCGATGCCCGCCAACGTCGGATGGCTTCCTACCCCGTCCCACCAGGGCCAATCCCCCGCGGCCGCCCACAGTGCACGGTGCCGGGGCCGGTCCGGCGGCGGACCCCACAGCGCCGGGGGGACCGGGCCGAAAAGCACCACCGACGGGGTGCGGTAGCCGGTCGCGAGGTGCGCCACGCCCGTGTCCCCGCTGACCACCAGCCGGGCGTACGCCACCAGCGCGGCCAGCCGGCCCAGGTCCGTCCGGCCGGCCAGCACCGCGTCGGCGGGCAGCCCCGCGGCATCCGCGATCCGCTGCGCCGTGACCCGCTCG
Organism: Micromonospora sp. DT178; assembly: GCF_049841695.1. Taxonomy (NCBI): domain Bacteria; kingdom Bacillati; phylum Actinomycetota; class Actinomycetes; order Micromonosporales; family Micromonosporaceae; genus Micromonospora; species Micromonospora sp. DT178. The sequence goes on along the minus strand of NZ_JBNCKV010000009.1, from coordinate 290,971 downwards.
TCGGGGCTGCCGGTGAGCACCACCCGGTGCCCCCGGGCGGCCAGTTCCCGGGCCAGCGCGGCGAAGCGTCCGGGCGGCCAGCGCTTCGCGGGGATCTTGGAGCCGGGGTGCAGCACGGTCACGCCGGCCGCCGGGGCGCCGCCGGGGGGCGGGCGCCGCAGGTCCAGGTCGGCGCGGTCGGCGGGGATGCCGTACCAGCCGAGGAGCCGGCACCAGCGGTCGACCTCGTGTTCGTCGTCGCGCCACTTCGGCCCGTCGTGGTGGCCGGCCTCCGGGCTGGCGTAGGCGAGCAGCCGACCGGGTCGGGTGGCGGTGAGCAGGCGGTGCGACTCGGGGCCCCGGCCGTGCAGGTTCACGGCGACGAGCGGCGTCCGCAGGGCCGGGTCGGGGCGACCGAGCCCGTCCGTGGGCACCAGCCGGTCGACGCCGCCCACCAGGTCGACCAGCGGCGCCAGCCAGCCGGGTGCCGCGAGGACGAGCTCCCGGTCGGGGTGGGCGGCGCGCAGGGCGCGCAGGGCCGGCACGGCGGTGGCGAGGTCGCCGACGCCGAGGGCGCGCAGGGCGAGGATCACGGGTAGGAGGTCTCCTGGTCGGCGCAGACGACCATCTCGCGGACGGCGCAGCCGGCGGGTTGGGACAGCGCGAACATGACGGCGGCGGCGGTGTCGGCGGGGTCGTTCAGGACGGCGTCGGGACCGGGTCGGTACGCGGCGTCGCGGTCGTCGAAGAAGGCCGTGCGCATGCCGCCCGGAACGAGCAACGTGACGCCGACCCTGCCGGCGAGTTCGGCGGCGAGGGCCCGGGTGAAGCCGACGACCCCGAACTTCGCGGCGCAGTAGGCGGTCGCGTCGGCGACGGCCTTCACCCCCAGCGTGGAGGCGACGGTGACGATGCTCCCCCGGGAGGTCTCCAGGAAGGGCAGGGCGGCCCGCACCACGGCCGCCGTGGCGAGCAGGTCCACGGCCACGATCCGGTCCCAGGTCTCGCCGGGCACGTCCGCCAGCTTCCCGGGCACGTCCATACCCGCCGCGGTGACCACCGCGTCCAGCCCGCCCGAGCGCTCGGCAAGCTGCCGGGTGGCGGCCTCTGCGGCGCGGGTGTCGGCCAGGTCGCACTCCACCCACGGCACCCCGTCGGCGGGCGCCTGCCGGTCCAGCACCAGCGGTCGACCGCCGGCCCGGGCCACGGCCGCGACCACGGCGGCACCCAGGCCGCTCGATCCGCCGGTGACCAGCACGGTCCGCCCCGCGCCGGGCGACCCGCCGCTCATCGGGTGCCCTCCGCCGTGCTCGGCCCCGCGACGGGCCGGCCGGAGCGCGCCCGCGGGCGCTCGCCGCCGGAGGGCGCCGAGGCTCCGCCGGGGGCGGGGCCGGGTGGCTGCGTACAGGCCGGCGGCACGGTGTCGGTGAGCGGCGGCCCGACCGCGACGGCGGTGCCGGTCGACCGGGCGGCGGCGATCAGCCCGGTCGTGGAGCGACCGTCCAGGTACGGCACCACCACGGCGTTGCCGCCCCAGCGGCGCAGCACCTCCGCCTCGGGCAGGGCGGGCTCGCCGCCGTCGCCGGCGTAGTCGCCACCCTTCACCCAGACGTCCGGCCGCAGCCACGACAGCGCCGCGTGCGGGGTGGCCTCGTCGAAGATCATGACCGCGTCGACGCAGCTCAGCGCCGCGAGTAGCCGGGCCCGGTCGCCCTGCGGGATCACCGGCCGGTCCGCGCCCTTCAGCCCCGTCACGCTCGCGTCGGAGTTCAGGCAGACCACCAGGCAGTCGCCGAGCTGCCGGGCGGCCTGCAACGTCGCCACGTGCCCGGCGTGCAGCAGGTCGAAGCAGCCGCCGGTGGCCACCACCGTCCCGCCGGACGCGCGTACCGCCGACACCACGCCGGCGGCCGCGGCCACGCCGACGCGCTCGCCGCCGGGGCCGGAGACCGCCGGCGGCAGCGGACGCACCGGCCGCGGCAGCGCCGTCGCCACTCCCCCGCCGGCCACGTACGCCGACGCCTCAGCGACCGCCTCCTGCACCGCCTCGGAGACCAAAGCCCCCCGGGCCAGGGCGAGGCCGGCGGTGGCCGCGAACCGGTCACCGGCCCCGCAGGTGTCCCCCTCGGCGGTGGCCGGGGCGGGCACCACCATCGGGGTCGCGCCGGCGTGGCAGAGCAGCGCGCCGTCCCCGCCCAGGGTCACCGCGACCGCGCCGGCGCGCCAGCGCTGGCGCAGCCCCTGCGCGCCCCGCGCCGCCGTCGCCAGCCGGGTCGCCCCCGGCGCGACGGTGACCAACTCCCGCACCTCGGACTCGTTGGGGGTCACCAGGTGCACCCCCGGGACGGCCGCCGGTCCCCGCGGGTGCGGGTCCCAGACCACCGGCGCCCGGGTGGCGGCGAGGGCCGCCCGCAGCGCGGGCTGCCGGGCGACGCCCCGGCCGTAGTCGCTGACCAGCACGGCGGAGGCCCGGGCGATCACCCGCAGCACCGCCTCGGACGGCTCGCCCGGCGTAGCGGCCGCGCCGCCCCGGTCGTGGCGCAGCAGCACCCGGCCCCGGGCGCGCAGCCGGACCTTCTCCGGCGTGCCGCCACGCAGCCCGAGGGGATACACCTGCACGCCGGCGTCGGCGAGCAGCGAGGCGAGCCGGGCACCCCCCGCGTCGTCCGCCAACGCGGTCACCAGCACCACCTCGGCGCCCTGCGCGGCGGCGAAGACCGCGGCCAGCCCGGCGCCACCGGGCCGGTCGACGTGCGCGGTCTCGTCCAGCACCGGCACGGGCGAGTCCGGGCAGAGCCGGTTCACCACCCCCTCGACGTCCCGGTCCAGCAGGGTGTCACCGACCACCACGACGGGTCCCCTCACGCTTCCCCCCTCATCACGCCTGGACCTGCTGACCTGCACCGCCGTCGAGCACCACCTCGACCCCGGTCCGTACGGGCGCGGCGGGCAGCGCCCGCTCGACGTACTCGCAGAGGAGGTGGCTGGTCACGAGATGGAGTTCCTGCACGACCTGGCTGTCGGGCGAGCCGACGGCGAGCACGTCGTGGCAGAGCTCCGCGAGGGGGTTGGGGGCGGGACCGGTCAGGGCCCAGCAGGTGAGTCCGCCGTCGCGGCCGGCACGGGCGGCAGCGAGCAGGTTGGCGCTGGTGCCGCTGGTCGACAGCAGCAACAGGACGTCGCCGTGGCGGCCGTGGGCGCGTACCTGGCGGGCGAAGACCTCGTCGTAGCCGTAGTCGTTGCCGATGGCGGTCAGCGCGGAGGTCTCCGCGTGCAGCGCGATGGCGGACAGGGGCTGGCGGTCGTCGCGGAGCTTCCCGACGAGTTCGGCGGTGAGGTGCTGGGCCTCGGCGGCGCTACCGCCGTTGCCGGCCACCAGCAGCCGGCCGCCGTCGACCAGCCGACGCGCGAGGGCCTCGCCCCACCGGGCCAGCAGCGTCTCGTGCGTCCGGAAGGGCACCAGCGCCGCCGCCAGGTTCGTCAGGTGCGCGTCCAGCGGCGTGGGCGCCGCCATCAGGCCACCACCCGGGTCGGCCGGCGGACCGCCGCCACGTCGCCGTAGACCTCCACCAGCCGCTCCGCGGTGGCCGCCCAGGAGTACCGTCGCCGGGCCCGTTCCCTCGCCGCCGTCGCGTACGCGAAGCGGCGGATCCGGTCGTCGAGCAGCCCCTGGATCGCGTCGCCCAACGCACGCGGGTCCCGGGCCGGCACGAGGTCGCCGGTGACGCCCTCGACCACGGTGTCCTTGATCCCGCCGACGGCGGTGCCCACCACGGGCACGCCACACGCCATCGCCTCCAGCGGGGTGAGCCCGAACGGCTCGTACCAGGGGGCGGCCACCAGGACGTCGGCCGAGCGGTACCAGCGGCCCATCTCCTCGCGGGGCACCGCGCCGACCAGCTTCACCCGGTCGGCCGCCCCGCAGCTGACCGCGAGGGCGCGCAGGCGGCGGGCGTACGGGTCGGTCTCCAGCAGGCCGGCGGGCGGGCCGCCGACCACCACGCACTCGGCCCCGGGCACGTACGCCATCGCCCGGACGACGGTCTGGAAGCCCTTGCGCTCGACCAGCCGCCCGACGGTCAGGATCCGCGGCCGGCCGTCCTGGCGCTCGGCGGTCGGCCCGAGCGGGGCGAAGGTGCCCAGGTTGACCCCGGACGGCACGACCGTCATCCGGGACCGGGGCACGCCCATCCGGACCAGTTCGCCGACCTCGTCCCGGCACTGGGCGATGACCCGGTCGACGGCCCGGCCCAGTTCCCGCTCGTAGCCGATGCGGCGGGCCGGGCTGGTGTCCTGCACGCCCTGGTGCCGCCGCTTGACCACCCCCAGGGCGTGGTACGTCTGCACGACCGGCACCCCGGTCTGCCGGCTGGCGGCCAGCGCGGCGAGCCCGCTCATCCAGAAGTGCGCGTGGATCACCTCGGGCATCCAGTCGCCGCCCCGCCACCGGTCGACCAGCCAGCGGCTGAACTCCCTCATGTGCGGCAGCAGGGCGTCCTTGGCGACCGGCTCGGCCGGCCCCGCCGGGACGTGCACCACGTCGTAGCCGTCCGCGCTGCGCACCGTGACCGGCAGGTCCACCGCGTCGCGGCGGGTGTAGACCCGCACGTCGTGTCCGGCGGCCGCGAGGGCTGCGGAGAGCTCGGCGACATGCGTGTTCTGACCGCCGGCGTCCTCGCCGCCCAGGATGGCGAGCGGGCTGGCGTGCTCCGAGATCATCGCGATGCGCATACTTCCTCCTCCAGCAGCCGGTCCCAGTCGGCGAGGAAACGGTCGAGGCCGTAGCGGTCCCGGGCGGCGACGCGGGCCCGTTCCCCCGCCCGGCGCGCCTCCGCCGGTTCGTCGACGAACCGGCGGGCGGCGTCGAGCAGGGTGTCGAGCCGGGTGGACAGCGCTCCCGCCCCGGGTGGCACCGCCATCGCCGCCTCGGTGGCGGCCAGCGCGACCACCGGCATCCCGATGGACATCGCCTCGATCAGGCTCAGCCCCAGCGAGGTCCACCGGCACAGGTGCAGGTACGCCCGCCGCCGCCCCAGCTCGGCGTGCATCCGGTGCTGGGGGACGTCGTCGTGGCTGGCGAGCCGGTCCGCCGGCAGGCCCAGGTGCTCGGCCAGCCCGGCCACCTTCATGCCGAAGACGTCCAGCGGGGCGATCTCGGCGAAGCGGGGCAGCAGGTCGGTGCCGGTGACCCGCCAGCGGCGTACCGGCTCGTTGATCACCACCGCGAGCCGGTCGAGTTCGCCGGTGTACTCGGCGGTGGGGGCGACGATGCCGTGGTCGACCACCGTGGTGCGGGTGGTGCCGGTGTCCCAGAACAGCTCGTTGAACCCGGTGACGTGGGCGATGAGCAGGTCGTCGCGGTCGGCCATGGGGTGCCGGCTGTTGGGCACGTCGCCGTCCTTGGGCGTGTTGTGCTCGACGTAGACGGCGGGGACGTCGCGGCCGGGCCGCCGGCCGAGCCACTGCTCGGCGAGGTCGATCTCCTCGGGGCGTTGCAGGACGACCAGGTCGACGTCGGCGGTACGCAACTGCTCGGGGGTCACCTCGACGGCCGTGTCGGGCCACGGGTAGGTGCGGGCGCGGCCGAGGCCGTAGGGGCCCCGGTCCGGGGTGACGGGCACCAGGTACCGGTGCTTGCCGTGCACGAACGACGTGGTCCAGGAGCCGTGCACGTGCCACAGGAGCAGGTTCATCGGCCACTCCCGCCGGTGTGGGCCCCCGCCGGCACGCCGCCTGCCCGGCCGGCGGCGGGCGGTGCCGGCCGGACCGGTGGGGCCACCCCGAGCAGCCGCAACCCGTCGAGCACCTGCCCGGGTTCGACGCCGCTGAGGCAGGGGTGCCCGGGCACCGGGCAGCGCGCGGCGCGGGTGTCCCGGCAGGCGGCCTCCGCGTCGCCGAGCCGCACCGTGGGCACCCGCCACGGCCCCCACTGACCGAACGGGACCGTGGGGGCGAACAGGCTGACCACCGGCACCCCGTGGGCGGCGGCGAGGTGGGCGGGGCCGGTGTTGCCGACGACGACCGCGCCGGCGCCGGCGACCGTCGCGGCCAGCCCGGCGAGGGAGGTACGCCCGCCCAGGTCGACGGCGACGTCGCCGGCCACCCGCGCGGTCAGCTCCTGCTCGTCGGGGCCGCCGGTGACCACCACCCGGTGACCGGCGGCCGTCAGGGCGCGGGCGATGCGCGCGGCCAGCTCCGGCGGGCAGCCCCGGGCCTGCGCCGCCGAGCCGGGGTGCAGCACCACGTAGCCGGGCGCGCCGACCTCCGGCGGCGGCGCCTGCGCCGGGCGCAGGCGCAGGGCGGGCCCGTCGTGGTCGGCGAGGGTGAAGCCGGCGGCGGCGGCGAGCGAGAGCGCGCGCTCCGGTTCGGGTACGCCGGCCGGCACGCGGTGCCGGACGTCGAGCAGGCTGCCCGGGTAGTCGTCGCTGATGGCGCTCACGCGTCGGACCCCGGCCAGGCGCAGCAGCAGGGCCAGGGGCAGGGGCGACTGGTGGAAGCTGGTGAAGACGACCGCCTCGTCGGCGCCCACGGCGGCCAGCCGGTCGGCGAGCCGACGCATGTCGGCGGGGTCGACGGGATCGGGCACGGGATCGATCCACGGCAGCCGGTGTTCGACGATCTCGTCGACGCCGGGCAGGAGTTCCGCCGCGGCGCGCCCCCGGGGCCCGCACAGCAGCACCACCCGTTCGGCGATGGCGGCGACGGCGCGGATGGCCGGCCCGGTCACCAGCACGTCCCCCGCCGAATCGGCGCGTACCACCAGCACCGTCCCCGCCCGCTCCCGCCCGGCTCCCCGCGCCGCAGCCGGGCCGACCGCCGCCTGGCGGCGCAGGATCTCCGCCACCGCCGCCGGCAGGTCGGAGGCGACCTGCGGCGCGGCGGCCACCTCCTGTGGGCGGGTCACCGGCGTGGGCACCAGGATCCCCGACGCGCCCGCGGCCGACGCCGCGACCATGTCCCGGCCGATGTCCCCCACCAGCACGCACCGCGACGGCACGGTGCCCAGCTCCCGCGCTGCGGCGTGCACCAGCCCCGGCGACGGCTTGCGGCACCCGCATCCGTCGCCGTCGTCGTGCGGGCACACCAGCCAGGCGTCGAACGGCCCCAGCAGCCGCTCGACCCGGGCGTGCACCGCCCGCATCTGCGCCTCGGTGAACAATCCGCGGGCCAGGCCGGACTGGTTCGTCACCACCGCCAGCCGCAGGCCCGCCGCCCGCAACCGGTCCAGGGCGGCCCGTGCCCCCGGCACCGGCCGCACCTTCTCGGGATCGCCGTTGTACGGCACGTCCTCGATCAGCGTGCCGTCGCGGTCCAGCAGCACCGCGTCGAACAGGACGGGCCCGGACGCGACCCCGTCAGCGCCGGCAAAAACCCGGGCTGACCTGCGCTGATCCGGCTCCACCTGGTCCTGTCGCACAGCCGGCGGGTTCCCGGCGCCCCGGGGAGTAAACGTCGGCTTGAACGCGCCCGCCGCGTCGCGCGCCGGCGGCGTCGACACGCCGGCCCGCAGGTGCCGTTACCCGTCGCCCGGGAGAAGCTAACCCGCCGGCACCGTTAGCCCCGCCCACACCCGGGGTATGGGAGCGCAGTGGCGATTGTGGAGAAAGTGATCGAAGCTTCCCCGGAGCAGGTCTGGGCGGTGCTGGCGGACGGGTGGACGTACAGCGACTGGGTCGTCGGCACGGTGCATGTCCGCGACGTGGACGACGCCTGGCCCCGGGTGGGCAGCCAGTTGCACCACAAGGCCGGGCCGTGGCCGATCTCCCTGCACGACTCCTCGACGGTGCTGACCTGCGAGCCGCCGCGCCGGTTGGTCATCCGCGCCGGCCTCTGGCCGGCCGGGGAGGCCATCGTGGTGTTCACCCTCGAAGCGGTCGGCACGGGCGCGACCCGCGTACGCATCGGCGAGGACTTCGCCGCCGGTCCGCTGCGCTGGGTGCGCAACAAGGTCAACGACCTGGTGCTGCACCAGCGCAACAAGGAGACCCTGACCCGGCTGGCCGACATCGCCGTGCGACAGAAGGCGGACCGGTGACGCAGACCGTGGTGGTCACCGGGGCGAGCGCCGGCGTGGGACGGGCGGTCGCCCGCCGGTACGCCGAGCGCGGCGCCCGGCTCGCGCTGCTCGCCCGCGGCGAGGCCGGGCTGGCCGCCGCGGAGCGCGACTGCCGCGAGCGGGGCGCCTCGGAGGTGCGCACCTACCGGGTGGACGTGGCCGACGCGGGGGCGGTGCAGCAGGCCGCCGACGACGTGGTGCACCGCTTCGGCGGCATCGACGTGTGGGTGAACAACGCGATGGCCTCGGTCTTCGCCCCGGCCTGGGAGATCCCGGCCACCGAGTTCCGGCGGGTCACCGAGGTCAACTACCTCGGCACCGTGCACGGCACCCTGGCGGCGCTGCGGCACATGCGGGCCTGTGGCCGGGGCGCGATCGTGCAGGTCGGCTCCGCGCTGGCCTACCGCGGGATCCCGTTGCAGTCGGCGTACTGCGCGAGCAAGCACGCCATCCAGGGCTTCAACGACTCGCTGCGGGCGGAGCTGCTGCACGACTGCCCGGGTGTGAAGCTGTCGATGGTGCAGCTGCCGGCGATCAACACCCCGCAGTTCTCCTGGGTACGCACGCGGCTGCCCCGGCACCCCCAGCCCGTACCGCCGATCTTCGCACCCGAGGTCGCCGCGAGGGCGATCGTCTGGGCGGCCGACCACGGGCCACGCGAGCTGAACGTGGGCGGACCGACCTGGCGCGCCCGGCTCGGCGACATCGTCGCGCCCGGCCTGCTCGACCGGAAGCTGGCACGCGACGGCTACGACAGCCAGCAGACCGAGACCCCGATCGACCCGGCCACCTGGCGGGACAACCTGGAGCGTCCCGGGGACGACGAACGGGACCGGGGCGCGGAGGGCGTGTTCACCGACCGGGCCCGCGGCCACTCGGCCGCCCTGTGGATCGGTACGCACAAGCCGGCCGTCTCCGGCGTCGCCCTGGCCGGGCTGGCGGTGGCCCTCACCGCGCTGACCCGCCGCCTGCGCTGACCCGGCATCCGCGCCTCGTCGGGGCGGAAGACGGGGCGGTAGGGGTGGCCTTTTCGACCCGGATGTGGCAACTGGCTACGCTCTCAGGGAGCCCTGTCCGCCGACCGAGGATGTCCGACATGATCGAACCCGTGCAGTTGCCCGTGCCGTGGCGGGACGCACGCCTGACCGTCGTGGTTCCCACCTACAACGAGGCGGGCAACCTCCCGGTGCTGGTCGAGCGGCTGCTGGCCCTGCCGCTGCCGGGCCTGAAGATCCTGGTCGCCGACGACAACTCGCCGGACGGCACGGGTGAGGTGGCGGACAAGCTGGCCATCGAGCACCCCGAGCGGATCGAGGTCGTGCACCGGGCCGGCAAGGAGGGCCTCGGCCGGGCCTACGTGGACGGCATCGGGCGCGCCATCGACGGCGGCGCGGAGTACGTGGCGCAGATGGACGCCGATCTCTCGCACCCGCCGGAGGCGCTGCCGGGCATGCTCGGCGCGCTGCTCTCCACCCAGGCCGGCGTGGTGATCGGCTCCCGGTACGTGCCGGGCGGCGAGCTGGACGAGAACTGGCCGCTCTACCGGCGGGCGCTCAGCGGCTGGGCCAACCTCTACGTGCACACGCTGCTGCGGGTCCGGATCCGCGACCTCACCGCCGGCTTCAAGATCTGGCGGGCGGACGCGCTGCGCGACATCGGCCTGGAGCGGGTGCAGTCCAACGGCTACAGCTTCCAGGTGGAGATGCACTACCTGGCCACCAAGCTGGGGCACACCATCCTGGAGGTGCCGATCCGCTTCGAGGAACGGCGCGACGGCGCGTCCAAGATGACCACCGCGACCAAGATCGAGAGCGCGCTGATGCCGTTCAAGCTGCGCAGCAAGCACCGCAACATCGAGCGCTGACCCGGCCCGATCCCTCACCCGCCCACGCCCCTGCGTTGCCCTGCCCCGGTCCGGTTCAGCAAGCCGGGCCCGGGGCGGCGGCCGAGCGCGAGCGGCGGCCGAGCCGGAGCGGCCGAACGGGAGCAGCGGGCGGAGCGGCCGAGTCGGCGCAGCCGAGCGGGAGCAGCGGGCGGAGCGGCCGAGCGGGAGCGGCCGGACGGAGCGGCGGGGCGAGCGAAGGACCTTGAGCTTGGGCCGCCGCTCCACCGCACGGGACGCGTGATCACCGCGATTGCGAAGCGTAACCATCACCTTCTGTGACCGTTGGCCCCGCCTTCGGATCGCCGCTCTCCGCCCTTTGCTCTGCAGCCACGGACGCACCACGCCGTTGACCTGCGGCTGGCCCAGCGACGGTGCGGCGGGCCAGCCCGCCCGCCGTTACCCGGAGCAACCGTTGCGTATATGGATGCAGAGCAAAGGGTGCGGGGAGCAACCCAGGCGGCCAGCGTTCGCCTCACTGTGCGTGAACAGCCTCGCCCCACGTATCCGCTGGCGGGCACGCGCCCGTCCGATGCCCCCGCAGGCAGACCACCGGCGTACGGCGTACGGCGCAAGCTGGCCGGCGTACGGCGTACGGCGCAAGCTGGCCGGCGTTCGGCGACCGGCGCAAGCTGGCCGTCCTCGCCGTCCTCGCCGTGCTGAAGCTCAGTGGTAGACCGCGCGGTGCGCGGCGTCGATCCCGGCCGCGTACAGCGGGCCGGTGAGGGCGCGGTCGCGGGCCAGGGCGGCGCGGGCGGCGTTCGCGCCGGGCGCGCCGTGCACCCCGCCGCCCGGGTGCGCCGACGCGCTGGCCAGGAACAGCCGGTCGACCGGGGTGTCCGCGCGGCCCAGGCCGGGGATCGGGCGCAGGAACAGCTGCTGGTACGCGGCGGCGGTGCCGCCGCCGAGCGCGCCGCCGACGAGGCTCGGGTCGCCCGCCTCCAGGTCGGCCGGCCCGGCCACGTGCCGCCCCACGATCAGGCTGCGGAAGCCCGGCGCGGCATCCTCCAGCACCTGCTCCATCCGCTCGACGTGCGCGGCGATCTCCTCGGCCCGCCACTGCTGGCGGAACGGCAGGTGGGTGTACGCCCAGAGCGACTCGGTGCCCGGCGGCGAGTGGCTCGGGTCGGCCACCGACATCTGCCCCAGCAGCAGGAACGGGTCGCGCGGGATCTCCCGACGGGCCAGCGCGGCGGAGTAACTGGTGAGACCGTCCAGGTCCGCGCCCAGGTGCACCGTGCCGGCGGTGGCCACCGCCCGGTTGGTCCACGGCACGGGGGCCGACAGCGCCCAGTCCACCTTGAGCGTCGAGCCGTCCCAGCGGAAGTGCGCCAGGTCCTCCACCAGCCGGGGTGGCAGGGCCGCCGCGCCGACCAGGTCCAGGTAGAGGGCGGGCGCGGGGACGTCGGCGAGCACCGCGCGGCGGGCCCGCCAGAGGGCGCCGCCGACGGTACGCACGCCCATCGCCCGGCCGCGCGCGGTCAGCACCCGGTCGACTGTGGCGCCGTAGAGGATCCGGCCGCCGCGCTCGGTCAGCCGGGCCACCAGCGCGTCGGTGATCTTCTGTGCGCCGCCGTCGGGCACCGGCCAGCCGACCTGCTGGCCGAGCATGGCGAGTAGCCAGCCGTACACGCCCGAACCGGCCTCCTCGGGCGACAGGTCGGTGTGCAGGGCGCAGCCGGCCAGCAGCACCGGGCCTCCCTCGCCGTCGAAGAGTTCGTCGCCGAGCTTGCGTACCGGCACCACCAGCCGCCGGGCCAGCCGCAACGCCCCCGACACCCGCAGGCGGCGCAGCAGGGTCAGGCCCCCGCGCACCGGCGGGAACGGGGTGGTGATGGTCTCCAGCATCGGCTCGGCCACCTGGCGCCAGTCGTCGTACGCGTGCAGCCAGCGCTTGCCGTCGCCCGGCGCGAACGCCTCCAGCGAGGCCGCGGTGGCCTCCGGGTCGCGGTTGAGCACCGCCGCCCGGCCGTCGGGCATCAGGTGGGCCAGCACGTCCGGGGAGTGCCGCCAGCGCAGCCCGTACCGTTCGAGCCCCAACCCGCGCAGTACCGGCGAGGCGTAGCCGAGGGGGTAGAAGGAGCTGTAGAGGTCGCTCAGGTAGCCGGGGGCCGTCACCTCGGCGGAGCGCACCGCCCCGCCCGGCGTGGCCGTGGCCTCCAGCACCAGCACGTCCCAGCCGGCGTCGGCCAGGAGATTGGCGGCGACCAGGCCGTTGTGGCCTGCTCCCACGATGACGGCGTCCGCGCTCTCCGCGCCGGGCGAACTCATCCGATCCGCCTACCCGGCCAGCAACCGGGCGAAACGCGTTTGCCGCGCCGGGGCCGGGGCATGCACTGCCATGTACACGGTTGCGCAGCTCATAGGCGGAGTGTGGGGCGCGGGCGGCGAGGGCGGCGAGTTGGTCGTACACGATCCGGCCGACGGCTCCCCGGTCAGCTCGGCGCCGGTGGCGACGGCCGACGAGGTCGGCAAGGCGGTGGAGGCGACGCGCGGCGCCGCGGCGGAGTGGGCGGCGACCGCCCCCGCGGAACGGGCGGCGGCGCTGCACCGGGCGGCGGACGCCGTGGCGGCGGCGGCCGACGACCTGGCCCGGGCGACGACGGCCGAGATGGGCAAACCCCTGTCGGACGCCCGGGGCGGTGTGGAGGCGGGGATCGGCACGCTGCGACAGTACGCGGAGCTCGCCCCCGTGCGCGGCGGGCGGACCCTGCACGGCGGCACCCACGCCCTCGACTTCATGACGCCGCAGCCGCGCGGGGTGGTCGCCGCGATCACCCCGTGGAACGACCCGGTGGCGGTGTCCTGCGGGCTGCTCGGCGCGGCCCTGGTCACCGGCAACGTGGTGCTGCACAAGCCGAGCGAGCGCGCCCCGGCGACCGGCTGGCTGCTGGCGAAGGCGCTCGACTCCGCGCTGCCGCCCGGGGTGCTGTCGCTGCTGACCGGGGGCCCGGAGGTCGGCGCGGCGCTGGCCGCGCAGGAGGTGGACGTCGTCGCCCACGTCGGCTCCACCGCCACCGGGCGGGCCATCGCGGCCGCGGCGGCGCGGACCGGGGCGAAGGTGCTGCTGGAGAACGGCGGCAGCGACCCGCTCGTCGTGGACGGCGACGTCGACCCGGTGTGGGCGGCCGGGCAGGCGGCCCTCGGCGCGTTCGCCAACGCGGGGCAGATCTGCGTCGCGGTGGAGCGGATCTACGTGCACCGGGACGTCGCGGAGGACTTCGCGCAGGCGCTGGTGGATCGCGCCACGCAGTTGCGGACGGGTCCGGGCGGCGACCCGCGTACCGAGCTGGGGCCGCTGGTGGACCGGCGGCACCGCGACCACGTGCACGGGCAGGTGACCGCGGCGGTGGCCCAGGGCGCGCGGATCCGCACCGGCGGCACGCTGCCCGACGGACCGGGGGCCTTCTACCCGGCGACGGTGCTGACCGACTGCCGGCACGACATGACGGTGGTACGCGAGGAGACGTTCGGGCCGGTCGCCGCGATCGTCGCCGTCGACTCGTTCTCCGAGGCGCTGCGGTGCGCCGCGGACTCCCCGTACGGGCTGGCCGCGACGGTGCTGACCGGATCGATGAGTCACGCCCAGCGCGCCTGGCGGGAACTGCCGGTGGGCACCGTCAAGGTCAACGCGGTGTTCGGCGGGGCGCCGGGGGGTGCCGCGCACCCGCGCCGGGGCAGCGGGCACGGTTTCGGCTACGGGCCGGAACTGCTGGACGAGTTCACCGCGACGAAGGCGGTGCACATCGAGGCGCCCGGGGGCGGCCACTGGTGACGCACGCGCGGAGGCTGTCCGCCGGGCGGACAGCCTCCGCGTCGCGTACCCGATGGCGGCCTCAGCGGCCGCGGGCCTTGGCGGTCTGGCGGTTGTTCGCCTTCTCGATGGCCTTGACCAGTTCCGGCTTCGTCATGGTCGAACGGCCGGGCACGTCCAGCTTGCGGGCCACCTTCATCAGGTGGTCCTTGGTGGCGTTGGCGTCCACCCCGCCGGCCGTGGGCGCGCGGCGCTCCGGCCCGCCGCCGGCCGCCTGGCGGTCGCTCGGCCCCTTGCGGCCCTTGGGCTCCCAGTGGTCGCCCACCTTCTCGAACTCGTGCTTGACGGCGGCGAAGGCGGTGCGGTGCGCCCGCTCCCCCTCGCCGTACGTCTCCACGGCCGAGTCGTGCGTCTTCTCCCAGGTGCGCTGCGCCTTCTTCGGGGAGCGTCGCAGCGTGCTGGGCAGTACCTCGCGCCCGGGCATCTCGTCCTCCTCCGCGTCGATGGGTTCCCCTTGACCGTTCCCCCGCCTCCGGTCGGCAAACCGGGAGGTCGGGTTTGTCGATTTCCGGCCAGGGGTACCGGCGGGCCAGGCGAAGCCGGACGCACCGGGCCATCCGGAGGCCGGGGCACAGGGAGTGGGCATGACGACGACGGAACCCGGCGCGGTGCTCACCGGCCAGCGGCGACCCCGGATCCCCCGCCGGGTACGGCAGCTGAGCTGGCCGACCTGGCGCGGGGTGCTGGTGCGCAGCGTGCGCAACTTCGTCAAGGACAACTGCGCGGACTGGGCCGCCGCGCTGACCTACTACGGGGTGCTCGCGCTCTTCCCGTCCACGATCGTGGTGGTCGCCCTGGTCGGGCTGGTGTCCAACGGCGAGCAAACCGTCGACACCGTGCTGGACCTGGCCCGGGACATGGGCGCCGGCTCGGTGGTGGCCAACGAGGGCTTCGTCGGCGTGGTCCGGGGCGTGGTCGACCAGAACGACTCGGCCAGCGTGCTGCTGAGCTTCGGTCTGCTCGGTGCGCTCTGGTCGGCCTCCGGCTTCATCGGGGCGTTCACCCGGGCCTCCAACGCCGTCTACGGGGTCGAGGAGGGTCGGCCGGTCTGGAAGTTGCGGCCCATGCAGATCGGCCTGGCGGCGATCTCGCTGGTGCTGCTGGCGGTCGTCGCCACCGGGCTGATCGTCAGCGGGCCGGTCACCGACGCGGTGGGCGACCTGGTCAACGCCGGCGGGCTGGCGCGTACGGTGTGGAGCGTCGCCAAGTGGCCCGTGCTCGCGCTGATCATGATGGTGCTGCTGAGCCTGCTGTTCTGGATCGCGCCGAACGTCCGGCAGCCGCGGTTCCGCTGGCTCACCCCGGGCGGCGCGGTCGCCCTGCTCGCCTGGGCCCTCGCCTCCTTCGGCTTCGGCCTCTACGTGGCCAACTTCGGCTCGTACGACGCCACCTACGGCAGCCTCGGGGCGGTGATCGCGTTCCTGGTCTGGCTCTACCTGTCCAACTCGGCGCTGATGCTCGGCGTGCAGATCAACGCGGAGCTCCAGCGCGGCCGGGTGCTCCAGGCCGGCGAGCCGGACGCCGACGAGCCGGTCCTGCCCCCGAAGGCGCCGGCCACCACGTGACCCGCGCGGGTTTACCGGGCGCGCCGCCGGCCCGCCCGTTTACCGCCGGTGCCACCGGGTAGCGCAGAAGGCATGGAACGTGGCAGCAGCAAGCACGGACCGAGGGTCGACGAGCAGATGAGCCGGGAGGTCAGCGGCCTCGTGCAGGGGCCGGGGACCGGCGGCTCGCGGGTCGACGAGTCCCGTGTGCCGGAGCCGGCGGGCGAGGACCAGCCGGAGCCGACCACGGCCCCGGCCGGCGAACTGCGTACGGGCGCGCCCAAGGGGATGAGCTCCGAGGACGTCGAGCGACGCAGCCGGCTCGGCCGGTTCATCACGATGGCCGCCCTCCCCGGTGACCGGGAGACGCTGATCGCCAACGCGCGGGACAACGAGGCGCCGGCGGACATCGTCGCCGAACTGGAGCGGCTGCCCGAGGGCACCCGCTACCAGACGATCTCCGAGGTGTGGGCGGCGCTCGGCCACAAGAACGAGACGACGCGCTGGTGACCGGATCCCCGCACGATCCGGCCCGTCACCGGCGGACGAAGGAGGATGCCTTATGAGTGGCGTTACCGAACACGTGGACGTCTCCGTCCCGGTGCGCACCGCGTACGACCAGTGGACCCAGTTCGAGGACTTCCCGCACTTCATGGAGGGGGTCCAGGAGGTCCGGCAGCTGACGGACACGATGACCCACTGGACGGTCGAGATCGCCGGGGTGAAGCGGGAGTTCGACGCCGAGATCACCGAGCAGCTCCCGGACGAGCGGGTCGCCTGGCGCTCCACGGGCGGCACCCAGCAGGCTGGCGTGGTGACCTTCCACCGGCTGGACCCGGACACCACCCGGGTCACGCTCCAGCTCGAGTTCGAACCGCACGGCGTGGTCGAGCAGGCCGGCGACAAGCTCGGCATCATCGACCGGCGCGCGAAGGGCGACCTGGAGCGGTTCAAGCAGTTCATCGAGCGGCGCGGTCAGGAGACCGGCGCCTGGCGGGGCAAGGTCGACCGCCCGCAGCCCTGATCCCCCGCCCCCCGGGCACGAACGTCCGATGGTCGCCGGTCGCCCCGGCGGCCATCGTCGTTTGCGGGCACCGGGCCGGGGTACCGCGACAGGTATGACGGACGACGACAAGGTGTGGCGGGACGAGGAACGGACCCCCCTGCGGGAACTGGACCGGGCCGTGGCGCGATCGACCCTGGACGGCCAGGCCGACGACGTGACGGGGAACGACGCCGGCGAGGAGGCGGCCTTCGGGCACGGCCCGGAGGCGGTGGACCGGGGCGGTCAGGCCGCCGGTGCGGGCCGGGAGCCGACCGACCCGGACCGCGCGTACCGGCCGTCGACGACCGGCCGGACCGGACCGGACAACATGTGAACCGCACGGCGCGGCGGGCGGGCCCGATCGGGGTCCGCCCGCCGCGCCGCTCGACGCCACGAGTCCGGGCCGCCCGGCGGCAGCCCGGGCGCTGAGAAGCCGGCCCGCCGCGACGACGTGCCGGGCCGCTCAGCGGGGCGTCGGGGCCGGCCGGCGGGTGCTGGCCGCGTGCAGGGCGATCAGGCCCAGCGCGAGCACGACGAGCGCCGGCCCGAGCAGCTCGACCGACGTGTTGCCGAGCAGCACCCCGATGCCGGCGGGCACCAGCGCGCCGCCCAGCCCGGCCGCGGCGATCTGGAGCCCGATGGTCCGGTCCGCGTGCGCCGCACCGACCCGCTCGGCGGTGGTGAGGGTGAGCAGCGGGAAGACCGGGGCGGCGGCGAAGCCGACGACGAACAGCCCGGCCACGGCGACCCAGGCCGGTGCGGGCAGCGCGACCAGGACCGCGCCGACCGCCATCCCGACCAGGCTGCCCCGCAGCACCACCGCCGCGCCCAGCCGTTCGGCCACCACGCCCTGCACCACGCGCCCGACGAACAGGCTCCCCCAGTAGCCCGAGACGCAGACGCCGGCGACGGCCGCGCCGAGGCCCCGTCCCTCGGTCAGCAGCAGGAACGCCCAGAGGCCGGCGGCCACCTCGATGGCCACGTAGACGGCGAAGGCCGACGCGCCGAGCCAGACCGCCGGCAGGCGCAGCGTCTCGCGTACCCGGGTGACGGTCGGCGGGGCGACGGCCGCCTCCCCGGCGGCGGACCCGGCGGGCTCGCGGGCCGGGGCGCGGTCCCGCCAGGCCCGCACGGTCAGCGCGAACGCGGCGGCCAGCGCGAGCTGGGCCCCCGCCACCAGGCCGTAGCCCCAGCGCCAGGAGAGCCCGACGCTGAGCGCACCGGTCATGATCAACGGCCCGAGCGCCACACCGAGGCCGAAGAACGCGTGCATCCAGTTCATGTGCCGGGGGCCGAAGGCGCCGGCCGCGTACGCGTTCAGGCCGGAGTCGATCGCGCCGGAGCCCAGGCCGAGCACCAGCGCGCAGCCCACCATCAGCACGAGCCCCGGAGTCAGCGCGTAACCGGTGAGCGCGAGGCTGGCCAGCAGCGTGCTGCCGGCGAGCAGCCAGCCGACGCCGAGCCGGGCCAGCGTGAAGCCGGCCAGCACGCTGGAGGTCAGGTAGCCGGCGGTGCCCGCGGTGAGCACGAGGCCGACGGCCTCGGTGGGCACGCCGAAGTCGGCCCGGATCGAGGGCCAGCCCACCCCGATCAGGCCGTCGGGCAGGCCGAGGCTGACGAAGGCGAGGTAGGCCAGCAGGAGCAGCGAGGCGCGGGGCCGGACGGTGGACACGGAGGACCATCCTGCCCCCCGCCGGCGGCGACGCCGCGCGGCCTCCCCCACTGGGACGAGGATTACAATCCGGACGGTCGAGGAAACGGACAGCTCATCCAGAATCGGCCGTTCGGCTGACGGCAAGCCCCGGGTCGCGCGCAAGACTTTCGGGATGCATCAGGGCTCCGGCATCCTCTCCACGCGTCAGCGCCGCCTGGCATGGCTCGGCTTTCTCCTCGCCGCGCTCCAGGCTCCCGTCTCCGCCAAGCTGGTCTCGGACGACTCCTGGTTGTTCAGCCTCTGCGTCGCGCTGATGGTGGCGACCGTGATCATCGCCGACGACGCGGCCCGGCGCCGCCCGGCGGACGCCCGCTCCACGGACTGACGCGGCGGCCGGCGCGACGGCAGCCCGCCGCGCCGGCCGGCTCAGTCCGGCTTGACCGCGATCGCGCCGTCGACGGTACGCAGGATCAGGCGCAGCACCTCGTGCCGGGAGGCACCGGTCTCGGCCAGGTAGGCCCAACCGGCGTACAACTGGGACCAGATCAGGCTCTGCACCCACCCCTCCGGCAGCTCCGGGTCGATGGTGCCGTCGCGTCGACCGCGTTCGACCATCGCGACGAAGTCGGGGTCGCATCCGCCGTCGACGGAACCGGCACCGGTCTCCGGCTCGGTGAAGATCAGCGAGAGCAGGCTGCCGAGGTCGAAGTACTCCTGGCAGAGCCGGCGTACGGCCGACGCACCGGTGCCCTCGGCCATCCGTGCCTGGGCGGTCGCCCGGTCGAGCCGGGCCTTGGCCTCGACGCCGACCGCCCCGAACAGGTCGGCACGCTCCGCGAAGTAGCGGTGCAGCGTCGTACGCCCCACGTCGGCGGCGGCGGCGATGTCGCCCAGGGAGGCGGCGGGATTGCGCCCCCACACCTCGATCGCCGCGTCGACGATGGCCTGGCGGGTCCGGGCGCGACTGCCGGACACCTGCTGGTCGGTCACGTCGGCGAGGATAGCAACACCTCGTTTCGGAATATTGATTGACCATACTGGAACACCGTTGTTCCATTCAGGGCATGACTTCTTCCGGTCCGGCGCTCCCCCGGCGATGGCCCGTCCGATCGGCGCCCTGCTGGCGCTCGTCGTCGTCGGCGCGGCCGTCTCGCTGTGGCAGTGGCGGCTGCTCGGGGCGCTCGCCGAGCACGTCGTGCTCGACGCGCGGACCGCGATCGTCCGGCACTACTTCCGGGCCCGCGTCGACGACCTGCGACGGCGGCCCACCGGCGAACTGGTCACCCGGGCCACCTCCGACACCCAACTGCTGCGCGAGGCGTCCGGCAGCATCGTCGGCCTCGTCAACGCCGGCATCGCCCTGGTCGGCACGCTCGCGCTGATGGGGGTGCTCGACCCCTTCCTGCTCGGCTGCACCCTGGCCGCCGTGCTGGTCGTCGCGGCGATCATGGGCGCGCTGATGCCCCGCATCGCCAAGGCGCAGGCCGCCGCGCAGGAGTCGACGGGCGCGCTGGGCGGCGCGCTGGAGGGGGCGCTGCGCGCGATCCGTACGGTCAAGGCCAGCCGGGCCGAGGCCCGGTTGACGGAGCGGATCGTCGCCGACGCCCGGCAGGCGGCGGCGCACAGCGTACGGGCCGCGCGGGTGACCGCCTCGGTCTGGACGATCGCCTGGACGGGGATCCAGCTCGCGGTGATCACGATCCTGGGCATCGGCGCCTGGCGGGCCCAGCACGACCTGCTGGAGATCTCCAGCCTGATCGCCTTCCTGCTGTACACGTTCCAGCTGATGGGGCCGATCACCGAGCTGACCCAGAACACCACGGCGTTGCAGGCGGGGGTCGCGGCGGCGGGACGGATCCGTGAGGTCGAGACGATCGCGACCGAGCCGGCGGGCCCGGCACCCGCCCCGGCGGACCGCGCGCCGACGCCCGACGCGGAGCAGCCGGTGCTCGTGTTGCGCGGGGTCACCGCCCGGTACGGGCCGGAGGCGCCCCCGGCGGTGCGGGACATCGACCTGGCCGTGCCCCGGCGGGGGCACACCGCGATCGTGGGGCCCTCGGGAGCCGGCAAGACCACGATCTTCTCGCTGATCCTGCGCTTCCTCGAGCCCGAGCGGGGGCAACTGCTGCTCGACGGCCGCCCGTACGCGGCCCACGGGCACGACCAGGTGCGGGCCCGGCTGGCGTACGTCGAGCAGGAGACGCCGGTGGTGCCCGGCACCATCCGCGACAACCTGCGGTTCACCCACCCCGACGCCACGGAGGAGGAGATCCGGGCGGTGCTGCGCGCCGTCCGGCTCGACGACAAGATCGACTCGTTGCCGGACGGTCTGGACACGTCGCTGTCGTCGACGGAGGTCTCCGGCGGGCAGCGCCAGCGCATCGCCCTGGCCCGGGCCATGCTGCGTACCCCCGACGTGCTGTTGCTCGACGAGGCGACCGCCCAGGTCGACGGGCTGACCGAGGCGGCGTTGCAGGAGTGCGTCCGGCAGCGCGCGGCGGTCGGCGCCGTGCTGACCATCGCGCACCGGCTCTCCACGGTGCTCGACGCCGACCGGATCGTGGTGATGGAGCACGGCCGGATCCGGGCCCAGGGCACCCACTCCGAGCTGCTGGCCGGCGACGACCTCTACCGCCGCCTGGTCGAGGCGCTGCGCATCGCGGCCGAGGAGCGCCCGGTCGGGGCGCGCTGACCCGCACGCCGTCGCGGCGGGCCGACAGACGCCGTCG
Organism: Micromonospora sp. DT178; assembly: GCF_049841695.1. Taxonomy (NCBI): domain Bacteria; kingdom Bacillati; phylum Actinomycetota; class Actinomycetes; order Micromonosporales; family Micromonosporaceae; genus Micromonospora; species Micromonospora sp. DT178. Next base: position 270,268 of record NZ_JBNCKV010000009.1, on the reverse strand, counting down.
CGACGCGCTGACCATGCGCCGTCGCGGCGGCCCGCCCGACCCGTACGCGGTGGGGCGCCCGCCGGCTAGCCCTCGCCGTCGGGGCGCGCCTCGTGCCCGGGTCGGCCCCGGCTGCGCCGCCGCTCCTTCATCTCCGCCTCGTAGAGGTGCCGGCGACCGCCGACCAGCTCCTCCCGGGCGGCCCGGTCCAGGTCGCGGAAGAGGGCGTAGTAGTTGTCGTCGAAGTCCTCGACGATCTGGAACGTCCACCGTCCGGCGATGACGTTGCGGCCCAGCAGGTCGGTGTCGATGCGGTCGGCGATCCGGTCGTGCCCGGCGGCGCGGAACATCTCCACGGCGTCGTCGAGCATCAGGTCGGCGTGCCCCACCAGCTGGTGCAGGGAGTAGAGGTGACCGCGGACCCGCTCGACGCACTCCAGCGCCTCGCTCAGCTTGCCCAGCGCCGCCACCGTCTCGTCGCTGATCCCGGCGGGCCTGCGGTGCCGCTCGTCCGGCCCGTCCTCGTGTCGTCCCATCCGTTCCTCCAGGTTTCGGCTGTGCCCGTCCGGGCGGTTCTCCTCCTGCCCCACCCGAGTCGGGTCAATCCCCGCGCCGCCCGCTGACCGTTCGGGGGAGGGTCAAAAACCCGCCGACCGGCCGAGGTCGGCCCTGGTCACGGCCGGATAGCCTCGGTCACCATGCGTGTGCCGTTCACCCGGGTCGAGGCCCGTACCGCCGCCAGTTCGGCGCGAGCCACCCTCGCCCTCCTGTCCGCCTCGGTCGGCGCCGAAGGGCTGGCCGCCGCCGCCGCGCGTCCGGGCCTGCTCGCCCTGGTCGACCAGCACGCCGCGGCGGTGCGGGAGAGCCTGGACGGCGACCGCCGGCCGCTGAGCGCCGCCGCGCTCGCCGGCTACGCGGAGGGCGTCCGCGCCGCCGCGCTGGAGCACGGCTGGCAGCCGCCGGCGGCGCCGGTGGACTGGTCCGCGCCGGACTGGCTGCTCACCCGGCTGCTCGCGGTCTGCGCGCTGACCCGCACGCTCGGGGCCCCGGCGACCGCTCCGCTCCCCCTGGTCTGAAACCGACGCACCGGGCGGTCGCGCCGACCGCCACCGGCCGGGCGGCCCCGACCCCGGCCGGACACGCCGGAGGGGCGCCCGCACGTCCGCGGACACCCCTCCCCGTCCCGCTCACCGCCCGGTCAACGGCGGAACTGCTGGGTCTCGTCGCCCACGTTCCCCGACTGGTACGTGCCGCGCCCGCCAGCCGTCGCGGACTCCTGCCCGCGGGGCATGACCTCGGTGCGCTCGGCCGCCGTCCGGTCGGCCATCTGCCGGCCGACGTCGGTCTGACCGGCCTCCCGGGCCCGGCGGTGCTCCTGCACCGCCCGCGACTCCTCGGCCATCCGGTTCAGCCAGCCTTCCCAGCGGTTCTGCATCGGCCGCACCAGACCGCCGCCGACGCCGATGATCAGGATGCCGGCCACGGTCGCGAGCACCGCGATCAGCACCGGCGTGGTCACCGTGGTGGCGATGCCCACCTGGTTCAGCGCGGCGATCACACCCAGCGCGAGGATGAAGACCGCCACCAGGTCGGCCAGGACCTTGCCGTACGCGAGCCCGCCCAGCGCCCCGGTGACCAGGTCCCGGACTGCGTTGGCGATCGCGGCGGCCACGACCACGATGACGATCGCCACGAAGGCGCGTGGCAGCCAGGCCACCACGCCGCTGATCAGGTCACTGATCGCGTTGGGTCCCCACACCCCGAAGGCGAACTGCAGGGTGAACAGCAGCACGGCGTAGTACGCCAGCTTCGCCAGGATGTCACTGGCGTCGTACTTCGTGCGTTCCAGCGCGCGCCTGATGCCGCCCCGTTCCACCGCCCTGTCGAAACCGACCCGTTCCAGCGCCGCGTCCACGATCTTGAGCACGGCTCTGGCGATGAGCCATCCGACCACGAGGATCGCGATGAACGCGATGGCCCGCGGTATGAACAGCAGCACCGACCTCCACATGTCGGCCACGGCGTCGCCGATGTCGACCTGCCTGACCGCGAGGCTTTCCGGCATGATGTCCCTCCTGTCGCATGGACTGCGCCGCGCGCTTACCCGGTCACCGACGCTGCACGCCGTCCCGGTCCCCGAGTTTTTCCCGACATGTCACCGCAGAAGGGCCCTGACCTGCCCGGACGTGCGGCCCCGGCGACGCGCTGGGCATGATCGGAAACAGCCGACGGACCCTCCGGCTAGGCTGCGCTCATGCCAGGTACGGTCGGACGGGTCCCGAACCCACCAGCCCCGGTCTCGGGAACACCCTCCGTGTCGGGCATGGCGGCCACCGTCCCGCGCCACGACTGGGGTGGCACCCCGCTCGGCCCGTGGCGGACGTGGGATCCGGCGGTCCGGGCCGCCACCGAACTGCTCCTCGCCTCGCCCGTACCGATGGCCCTCACCCTGGGCGACGAGCACCTGCTCGTCTACAACGACGCGTACGCCGAGCTGATCGGCGACCGGCACCCCGACGCGGTGGGCCGGCCGGCGGCCCAGGTGTTCGCGGAGTCCTGGCCGCTGCCCGGCGTCGGCGACGCCATCGCGCACACCTACCGCTCCGGGGAGCCGTTCCTGGAGAAGGAGACCACCCTCCCGCTGCACCGCCGTCCCGGCCTGGTCGAGCAGTCGGTCTTCACCCGGGGCTACTCCCCCGTGCGCGACAGCGCCGGGCGGATCGTCGGCGTGCTGACCGTGGCCGCGGAGACCACCCAGGTCACCCAACAGTTGCAGAGCCTCAGCGACTTCGCCGCGGCGCTCGCCGGCACCCTCACCCTGGACGACGTGGCCCGGGTCGCGCTGCGCTACGCGATCACCGCGTTCGACGCCGACCGGGTCTCGTTCGCCGTCGACGAGGGCGGCGGCGGCTGGCGGATGGTCCGGCGCATCCGCGGCGAGCTGATGGACGAGGCCGACGAGCGCCTCCCCCCGCTGTGGCGGCGCGTCCCGCCGGAGTGGCTGGGGCCGGTGGTGACCGCCGCCCGCAGCGGCGTGCCGCACTTCGTCGACGACGGCCAGCCGCTGCGGGAGATCGCGGTGGACCGGCACGACCAGAAGGTCCGCTCGCTCGCGGCGGTGCCGCTGCGGGCCTCGGTGGTGCGCGGCGGGCTGACGGTCGGCTACCAGGTCCCGCACGTCTGGTCGGCCGCCCGGCGCGCGCTGCTGGCCGCCTCGGCCGAGCTGGTGGGTCAGGCCGCCGAACGGGCCCGCCGGTTCGAGACCCAGCACGGCACGGCCCAGCTGCTGCAACGCAGCATGCTGCCGGAGCACCTGCCCGACCTGCCCCGGATGCGGATCGCCGCCCGCTACGACCCGGGCGTCGACGGCAACGCCGCCGGCGGGGACTTCTACGACGCCTTCCTGTTGCCCGACGGCGGCCTGGGGATCGTGCTCGGCGACGTCGCCGGCCACGACGTGCAGGCCGCGGCCCGGATGGGTCAGGTCCGCGCGGCGCTGCGGGCGCTGGCGTTGACCGACCCCCGCCCGGACGCCGTGCTGGCCGGGCTCGACCGGCTGGTCACCAGCCTGGGCGCCGAGGGCGACACGCACGAGCTCTTCGTGACGGTGGTCTTCGGCGTCGTCGACGCCGACCGGCAGCGGCTCACCCTGGCCAGCGCGGGTCACCCCGCCCCGCTGGTCCGCCGGTGCGCCCCGGACGGCGTCCCGGTCGCGGAATACCTGGACGTGCCCGCGGGCGCCCCGCTGGGCCTGGGCTGCCGGCCGCCCACCGTCACGGTGCCCTTCGCCCCCGGCGACACGCTGCTGCTGTTCAGCGACGGTGTGGTGGAGCGGCGCTGGCAGGACCTGACGACCGGCCTGGACGCCCTGGCCGTCGCCGTGGCCGGCGCGGGCAGCGGCGACCCCCGCGCGCTGTGCGCGGTGGCCACCGCGGCGGTGTCCGGCGCCACCGAGGACGACGTCGCGGTGCTGGCAGTGGAGCACGCGCTGCGGCCGTCCCGGTCGACGAGCATGGAGGTGCCGGCCGAGCCGACCGCGCCGAGCCGGGTACGGCACTGGATGACCGCGCAGCTCACGGAGTGGCAGGTGCCCGAGTCGATCATCGGCGCGGCGGTGCTCTGCACCAGCGAGCTGACCACCAACGCCCTGCTGCACGCGGGCACCGCCGCCCGGGTGGAGATCGACCTCAGCCCGGAGCGGCTGCTGGTGTCGGTCGCCGACTCGGGCACCCGGGGCACGGTGACCCGCGCGCAGACCGACACGCTCAGCAGCCGGGGTCGGGGGCTGGGGCTGATCGAGGAGCTGAGCGACGCCTGGGGGACGGACCCGACCGTACGCGGCTCGACGGTCTGGTTCGAGATCCTGATCCCGCCCGGGTGAGCCGTGGCGTCAGCCCGGCCCGGACGGGGTAGGAGGACCGTATGCCCACCGACAAGCCCGCCGGTGTCCTCTTCGACGTGGACGGCACCCTGGTCGACACCACCTACCTGCACACCGTGAGCTGGTGGGAGGCGCTGCGCCAGACCGACCGGCCCGTGCCCATGGCGACGATCCACCGCGCCATCGGGATGGGCTCGGACAAGCTGCTCGACCACCTGCTCGGCCCGGAGCGCGAACGCAGCGCGGACCAGAAGCTGCGCGACGCCCACGACACCCTCTTCGCCGAGTACTGGGAGCGTCTCGTCCCGCTGCCCCGCGCCGCCGACCTGCTGCGGGCCTGCGCGGAGCGGGGGCTGCGGGTGGTGCTGGCCACCTCCGCCGCCGAGCACGAGGTGGCCGCGCTGCGCCGGGCGTTGGCCGCCGACGACGTGGTGCACACCGTCACCTGCTCGGCGGACGCGAAGGAGAGCAAGCCGGCGCCGGACATCCTGGTCGCCGCGCTGGAGCAGTCCGGGCTCGCCGCCGAGCGCGTGGTCTTCGTCGGCGACTCGGTGTGGGACGTCGCCGCCGCCGGCGAGCTGGACATCCCCTGCGTCGGCCTGACCTGCGGCGGCACCAGCCGCGGCGAGCTGGCCGGGGCCGGTGCGGTGGCCGTCTACGAGGACCCCGCCGCGCTGCTCGCCGCCCTCGACGACTCGCCGGTCACCAGGGCGAGGTGACCGGCGCCGGCTCCGTCGCTCCGAACAGGAATACGAGGAGTCTTCCGGGGGCAAGGACTTGCACCACCTGCCCGCACGCCGTGGGCGAGGCGGAGAGGTGGGGTCGTGGAGCCGGTAGACGTGGCGTTCGCGGTGGTCGGTCTGGGCGCGCTGCTGGCGGGGATCCTGCCCCGTGTGCTCGAACGTCGGCCACTGTCCATGCCGATCGCCTTCCTGGGGCTAGGCATGGTGGTCTTCCTCCTCCCCGTCGGGCTGCCGGACCCTGACCCGCTCGCGCACCCGGAGATCGCCACCCATCTCACCGAGATCGGCGTCATCGTCGCGCTGATGGGTGCCGGACTGAAGATCGACCGGCCGTTGAGCTGGGCCCGCTGGTCGTCGACCTGGCGGCTGCTGGCCATCGCCATGCCGCTGTGCATCGCGGCGGTGGCGCTGCTCGGCTGGTGGTGGGCCGGGCTGGTGCCGGCCGCCGCGCTGCTGCTGGGGGCGGCCCTCGCCCCGACCGATCCGGTGCTCGCCGCCGACGTGCAGGTCGGCGAGCCCACCGACGTCGAGGACTCCGAGGACGAGGTCCGCTTCGCCCTCACCTCCGAGGCCGGGCTGAACGACGGGCTGGCCTTCCCCTTCGTGTACGCGGCCATCGCCATCGCCACCACCAGCCTCGCCCCCGGCGACTGGCTGGGCCACTGGCTCGGCGTGGACGTGCTCTGGAAGGTCGCGGCCGGGGTAGCGGGCGGGTGGCTGGTCGGCTGGCTGCTCGGCAAGCTCTTCTTCCGGGCCCCGAGCAAGCTGCGGCTGGCCCGGCACTCGGAGGGCTTCCTCGCGCTGGCCGCGACCTTCCTGGCGTACGGGCTGGTGGAGGTCGTGAGCGGGTACGGCTTCCTGGCGGTCTTCGTGGCCGCGCGGGCGATCCGGGCCGCCGAACGCACCCACGAGTTCCACTCCGTGCTGCACGGCTTCGCCGAGCAGGTCGAGCGGCTGCTCACCGTGCTGTTGCTGCTGCTCTTCGGCGGCGCGGTGGTGGGTGGCCTGCTGGGCCCGCTGACCTGGCCGGCCGCCGCGGTCGGGCTGGCGCTGGTCTTCGTGGTCCGCCCGCTGCTCGGCTGGCTGTCGCTGCGGGGGGCGCCCGGCCGCCCGGCCGAGCACTGGGTGATCGCCCTGTTCGGCATCCGGGGCGTCGGCTCGTTCTTCTACATCGCGTACGCGACCGCGAAGACCGACTTCCCCCAGGCGGACCTGATCTGGGCGACCGTCGGCCTCGTGGTGATCGTCTCGGTGGTGGTGCACGGCATCGCGGCGACCCCGGTGATGCAGTTGCTGGACCGGGCGGGGGAACGCACCTCCGACCCGTCCGAACGCCGCCGCGCCGGCGAGCCCGTCACCGCCGGGGGTTGACCGCCCGGCCCGCCTTGGCGGAGGGGCCCTTTCCTCACCGTCCGCCCAGGCGGGTGACGAGGGCGCGGCCGAGGTCGCGGCCGGAGAGCCAGGCGCTCTGCACCCTGGGCTTGCCGAAGGCGTCCCCGGCCAGCCCGACGCCGTCGGCGTCGAGGTGGTACGTCCCGCCGGGGCCGGCGGTCGGCTTCGCGTACGTCCAGCGGTGCACGTGCACGTGCTCCGCCGCTTCGGGCAGCCCCAGCAGGTCCCGGACGGCCTCCTCGATCGCCGGGCCGGCCCCGGTGGGCTGGGCGAGGTGGCCGGCGGCGAACTCGGGCGTGGTGTGGGCGACCAGCACCGGCGCGTCGTCGCCGCGGCGGTCGCCGTCGTCGCAGACGAGGTTCAGCAGCGGGTGGTCGTTGACGAAGGCGCCCCGGAAGGTCGTCCACCGGCGGGCCGGGAAACGCAGCACCCCGGCCAGCGACGGCGACCAGCGTTGGTCCTGCGTGGCCCGGGTGGCGGCGGCCAGGGCCGGGTCGAGCAGCAGGGCCGCCTGCGGCCCCGGCATGGCGAGCGCCACCGCCTCGCAGGGCCGCCCGTCCACCACCGGCCCCGGCTCGACGCCGAGCACGAGCCGGTTCACGGTCACCGGCAGCTCCCGGGCCAGGTGCTCCACCAGCGAGCGCAGCCCCCGGGTCGCCGCCCAGCGCATCGGGCCGGGCACCTCACGCCGCCCGTCGGCGCCGTACGCGACGAAGGTGTCGGTCCACTCGCGGGCCAGGCCGGCCGACCGCCACCCCTCGGCGACCTCGGCGAAGCCCGGATCGCTGACCGTGAAGTACGCGGCGCCGGTGTCGGCCGGCCGGCCGTCGAAGCGGCGGCTGGCCATCCGGCCGCCGGTCACCCGGGCGCGCTCGCGGATCTCCACGGGGATGCCGGCGCGGGCCAGTTCCGTCGCGCACGCCACTCCGGCGATGCCCGCGCCGACCACCACCACGCCCGCCCGCTCCGCCGCAGTCATCCGGTGATCGTAAGCGCGCCCGCGTCGCCCGGGCGGCCGGAGACACACCGGGCGCCTCCGGGGCGTACGACGCGGCGGGGAGCCGCATGGATCGGTGCCGCACGGGGTATTGGCACGTCTGTTCGAAGGAAGGTGGAGACCATGACGGACCGCACCAGCAGCCAGCCCAACCCGCAGGGCGCCATCAAGGACCCGGACGAGTGGGTCACCGGCGAGGAGCCGCCGACCGCCGCCCAGGAGTCCTACCTGGCGACCCTGGCCAGGGAGGCCGGTGAGGAGCCGCCGGAGGGCCTGACCAAGGCCGAGGCCTCCAAGCGGATCGACCAGCTCCAGGAGGAGACCGGCCGCGGTCAGTGACCGGACGGGCGGCGCGGTGGCAGGCGGTGCAGCTCGACCTCGTCGAGCCGTCCCGCCGCCACCCGCGCCGTCAGGTACGTGGCGTGGGGCTGGGCCCGCCGGTCGGTGGGCGAGCCCGGGTTGAGCAGCCGCAGCCCGCCCGGGGCGACCGTGTCCCAGGGGATGTGCGAGTGGCCGAAGACCAGCACGTCGGTGTCGGGGAAGCGGGCCGCGCAGCGGCTCTCCCGCCCGGTCTTCGGGCCGGTCTCGTGCACGACGGCGACCCGCAGCCCGTCGAGGTCCACCCGGGCGACCTCCGGCAGCCGGGCGCGCAGCGCCGGCCCGTCGTTGTTGCCGTACACCCCGACGAGGCGGCGGGCCCGGGCGGCCAGGGCGTCCAGCAGCGACTCGTCGACCCAGTCCCCGGCGTGCAGCACGACGTCGGCGGCGTCGACCGCCGCCCAGAGCGGCTCCGGCAGGTCCCCGGCCCGCTTCGGCACGTGGGTGTCGGCGGTGATCACCAGGCGCATCCCGCCATTCTCCCCGCGGACCGCGTCCCGCGGTCGGCACGACGGGCCGGAAAGTCGCCGGCCGCGACGCGGACTCTTCACATCGGCGCAATCAACACGTAGTTTGACGGCGATGCATGGGAGCGCTTCCAGCGGTGCTCCTCGATGGATGGGAGATCCCGTGAGAAGCAGACCCGCACTCGCCGCGCTGAGCGCCGCGGCGGCGCTCACCGTCGCCGCCACCGTCGCCGTCGGCATCGTCCGAGCTCCCGCCGCGGTCGCCGCCGACTCGGCGTTCTACGTCGACCCGGCGACGGCCGCCGCCGCCTGGGTCGCCGCGAACCCCGGCGACCCCCGGGCCGCCGTGATCTCCGACCGGATCGCGAACGTCCCCCAGGGCCGGTGGTTCACCCGGACCAACACCTCGACCGTACGCTCCGAGGTCGACGCCCTGGTCGGCGCGGCGGCGGCCGCCGGCAGGGTGCCGATCCTGGTCGTCTACAACATCCCGAACCGGGACTGCAGCGGGGCGAGCGGCGGCGGCGCGCCCGACCACGCCACCTACCGGCAGTGGGTCGACCAGGTCGCCGCCGGTCTGGCCGGGCGGCCGGCGACCATCGTCCTGGAACCCGACGTGCTGCCGCTGATGACCAGCTGCCAGAACGCGGCCCAGCAGGCCGAGACGAAGGCCTCCATGGCGTACGCCGGCAAGAAGCTCAAGGCGGGCTCGGCCGCCGCGAAGGTCTACTTCGACACCGGGCACTCGGCGTGGCTCTCCCCCGGCGAGGCCGCCTCCCGGCTGCTCGGCGCCGACATCGCCAACAGCGCGGACGGCATCTCGCTCAACGTCTCCAACTACCGGCGCACCGCCGACGAGGTCGCCTACGCCAAGGCCGTGATCGCGGCGACCGGGGTGTCGCGGCTCAAGGCGGTCGTCGACACCAGCCGCAACGGCAACGGGCCGGCCGGCTCCGAGTGGTGCGACCCGGCCGGGCGGGCGATCGGCACCCCGAGCACCACCGCCACCGGCGACCCGGCGATCGACGCGTACCTGTGGGTAAAGCTGCCCGGCGAGGCCGACGGCTGCATCGCGCCGGCCGGGCAGTTCGTGCCGCAGCGGGCGTACGACCTGGCCGTGGCCGCCGGCCCGGCACCCACCACCGCCCCGCCCACGACGACGCCCCCGACCACCGCCCCACCGACCACCGCCCCGCCCACGACGCCTCCGCCGACCACTCCCCCGCCGACCGGCGGCTGCACGGTGTCGTACACCCCGAACTCGTGGTCCGGCGGCTTCACCGCCGAGCTGCGGGTGACCAACCACGGCGCCGCGCTGACCGGCTGGACCGTCACGTTCGCCCCCGGCGCCGGGGTCCGGCTGACCAACGGCTGGAACGGCGACTGGACCCAGTCGGGCGAGCGGATCACCGTCCGCAACGCCACGTGGAACGCCGGCCTGCCCACGGGCGGCACGGTCTCGGTCGGCTTCCAGGGCACCTGGCCGGGCGGCGCCCTGCCCACCCCGACCGGGTTCACCCTCAACGGCACCGCCTGCTCCTGACCGCCGTGCCTCGCCCGCCCCGGACGGGGCGGGCGAGGCACGCGGCCGTCCGGCGCGGCGCGGCTAGGATCGGCGCGTGGGCGCGGCCGTGGCGGTGGAGGAGCGGCGGGCACCGGTCGGGGCGCTGCTGCGGCAGTGGCGCAGGCGGCGCGGGCTCAGCCAGCTCGCCCTCGCGGTCGGGGCGGAGATCTCCACCCGGCACCTCAGCTTCGTGGAGACGGGGCGTTCCGCGCCGAGCCGGGAGATGGTCCTGCGGTTGGCCGAGCATCTCGACGTGCCGCTGCGCGACCGCAACCGGCTGCTGCTGGCCGCCGGGTACGCCCCGGTCTACTCCCACGCCCCGCTGGACTCGCCCGAGCTGCGCCGGGTCCTCGACGCGGTACGCCGGGTCCTGCGGGCGCACGAGCCGTACCCGGCCGTCGCGGTGGACCGGCGCTGGAACCTGGTCGCCGGCAACGCCGCCCTGCCGCTGCTCACGGAGGGTGTCGCCGCGCACCTGCTCCGGCCGCCGGCCAACGCGCTGCGGCTGACGCTGCACCCCGAGGGCATGGCGCCCCGGATCGCCAACCTCCCCGAGTGGCGGGCCCACCTGCTCGCGCGGCTGCGCCGGCACCTGGGGCTGACCGACGATCCCGAACTGGGCGCGCTGCACGACGAGCTGCGCGGCTACCCGGGCGGGCCGGCCGACCCGGACGCGGGCCTGCCCCGCGCCGGGGACGTGGTCGTGCCCCTGCGACTGCGTCACCCGGGCGGTGAGCTGGCCTTCCTCAGCACCATCTCGACCTTCGGCACCCCGCTGGACGTGACGGTCGAGGAGCTCTCCATCGAGTCCTTCTTCCCCGCCGACGAGGCCACCGCCGCGTATCTGCGCGCCGCCGCCCGCTGAGCGCGGCGCGAACCGGACGCCGAGCGCCTCCGCCTGCCGTCGCGCCCCTCGCCGCCGGCCGCCTCGTATGCCTCGCGCCGGCCCCGGAGCCGGCATCCGCTCCGGTGGTGGCGTTACCCCTCGGCGGCGGTGGGAACGCGGGCGGTCGACGAAGGAGGAGCCCATGACCAACCCGTCGAGCCCCACCTCGGCATGGCGGCCCGGGATGCCGGGCGGCGACACCCTCCCGTCCGGTCCCGCCGGCCGGCCGACGGCCCCCGGCCACGACGGCCACGGCCCGGAGACCGGTCCGCCCACCGTGACGATCGGGTCGTACCCGGACTATCCGTCCGCCCAGCGGGTCGTCGACTACCTGGCGGACAACCGGTTCCCGGTCGAACACAGCGCCATCGTCGGCACGAACCTCACCCTGGTCGAGACCGTGCTCGGACGGATGACGACGGGGCGGGCGGCCCTGGCGGGCGCCGGCACGGGTGCCTGGTTCGGACTCTTCATCGGGTTGCTGTTCGGCATCTTCACCGCCGGCAACTGGATCGCGGTGATCCTGGTCGGGCTGGTCGTCGGCGCGATCTGGGGAGCGGTGTTCGGCGCGGTCGCGCACGCGATGACCGGCGGGCGGCGCGACTTCACCTCGGCCAGCTCGCTGCGCGCCGGCCAGTACGCGGTGATCGTCGACGCGCAGTACGCCGAGCAGGCCCGTCAGCTGCTCGGTCGGATGCACGTGGCGGCCGCGCCGCCCACCCGCTGAGGCCCCCGCGCGGGGGCGTCCGCCGGTCGCGCCCGCCCGGGGCTCGTCGTCGGGCACGGGCGGGCCCGCCCCGGCGGGCCCCCGCGCCGCGCCGCGCCGGGCTCCGGGCTCCGGGCTCCGGGCTCCGGGCTCCGGGCTCCGGGGCTCCGGGCTCCGGGGTCCGGGCTCCGGGCTCCGGGCTCCGGGCTCCGGGCAGCGTCCTTCAAAACCGAACGGCGTAATCGCTGCGGAGGTGAGCGCCCTCACGGGGGACTAGTTAAATTTTGAAAGAGTGCTACTGTCGTGGCGTGACCGAGAGCCTGGACAGTGCCCGACTCGCCGCCTGGCGCGCCTACATCGAGGCCAGCCAGCGGCTCTTCACGCGGTTGGAGGACGACCTGCGCGCCGACAGCGCGCTCAGCTTCGCCGACTACCACGTGCTCGTCCTGCTCTCCGAGGTGCCGGGCCAGCGGCTGCGGATGGGCGAGCTGGCGAGCCGCCTGGTCTTCTCGCCGAGCCGGCTGACGTACCAGATCACCGCCATGCAGCGGCGCGGCCTGGTCGCCCGGGAGTCCTGTCCCGACGACCGCCGCGGCAGCGAGGCCGTGCTCACCGCCGCCGGGCTGCTGGCCCTGCGCGAGGCCGCCCCGCACCACCTGCGGTCGGTGCGCGCCCACCTGATGGACGACCTCGACGACGCCGAGGTCGCCTGCCTCACCCGGATCTTCGAGCGACTCGGCCGGCGCCTGCGCGCGGACCGCGACGCGTCGACCGCCCACCCGCACAGCTGAGGAGCCCCCGATGCCCGCCATCACCGTCGACAACGTGCTCGTCCTGCCCCGCCTGCCCAGGCTCGACGAGTCCACCGCGTTCCGGCCGGTCCGCCGGCTGACCACCGCGCCCAGCGGCTACGAGGGCGAGGGCTTCCCGGTCCGCCGGGCGTTCGCCGGCGTGCCGGTGGCCGAGCTGGACCCGTTCATCCACCTGGACCAGATGGGCGAGGTGGACTACGCCCCGGGCGAGCCGAAGGGCACAGCCTGGCATCCGCACCGCGGCTTCGAGACGGTGACGTACATGATCGACGGGATCATGGACCACCAGGACTCGCAGGGCGGCGGCGGCACGATCACCAACGGCGACACCCAGTGGATGACGGCCGCGAGCGGGCTGCTGCACATCGAGGCGCCGCCGGAGCACCTCGTCGTCAGCGGCGGGCTGTTCCACGGCACCCAGCTCTGGGTCAACCTGCCCCGGGCCGCCAAGATGAACCCGCCCCGCTACCAGGACATCCGCGGCCGGGAGGCGGCCCTGCTGACCACGCCCGACGGGGGCGCGCTGATCCGGGTGATCGCCGGCGAGATCGCCGGGCACCGGGGGCCGGGCTCCACCCACACCCCGATCACCATCACCCACGTGACCGTGCAGCCGGGCGCCCGCGTCGACCTGCCGTGGCGGCCGGACTTCAACGCTCTGGTCTACGTGCTGGGTGGGCGGGGCACGGTGGGCACCGACGGGCGGCCGGTGCACACGGGCCAGCTCGCCGTGCACGGCCCGGGTGACGCGCTGACCTTCGCCGCGGACGCCAGCCAGGACGGCCACACCCCGACGCTGGACCTCTACATCATGGGCGGCGAGCCGATCCGGGAGCCGGTGGCGCACTACGGCCCGTTCGTCATGAACACCCGCGACGAGCTGCTCCAGGCGTTCGAGGACTTCAAGGCCGGCCGGCTCGGTGTCGTCCCCGCCGAGCGGCTGCCGCACACCGACGGCCCGGCACCCAGGCCCTGAGCCCAGGCGCGGCGGTGGGCGCCCCCGGCACGGCCGGGTGGCGCCCATCGGCGCGTCGGGACGTGGCGTCAGGAGACGGCGAAGATGCCCGCGACTCCCAGGATCACCATGAGCAACACCGTCACCAGCGCACCCCGCTCGCTTTCGACCGCCGGCTCGCGGTACTCGGTCACGGGGTTCGTCGTCTCGCCGGGCATGGTGTTGCCTCCTCGGTGTTCGCGTCGTGATCGGGCGGGGGTCGGGGGTCGCCCGACCGGTCACCGGAGTGCCGGCCGGGATGCGGACCCGCGACCTGGGTCCTACCGTGAGGACGTTGTCGACCTCGGGGGGCTGGAACGGTGGCACCGCGCAACTGGTTCCTGAGCGCAGCCGAACGCGCCAACCCGGTGTCAGAGTTACCCGTCTGGAGCAGCGGAAACCTCGCCGAGCCGTTAATTCACGGTGCCGCGTACTTCGACCGGCTGGTCGACGAGGTGGAGGCGCTGGAGGCCGGCGACCACCTCTTCTTCACCGACTGGCGCGGCGACCCGGACCAGCGGTTGCGCCCGGACGGGCCGACCGTGGCGCAGCTCTTCGCGCGCGCCGCGCAGCGGGGCGTGGTGGTCAAGGGCCTCATCTGGCGCTCCCACCTCGACGTCCTGGCCTACAGCGAGGCGGAGAACCGCACCCTGAGCGAGACGGTCTCCGCCGCCGGCGGTGAGGTGCTGCTCGACCAGCGGGTCCGCCGGGGCGGCTCGCATCACCAGAAGCTGGTGGTGCTGCGCCACCCCCGGGCGCCGGAACGCGACGTCGCCTTCGCCGGGGGGATCGACCTGTGCCACAGCCGGCGCGACGACGCCGCGCACCGGGGCGACCCGCAGGCGGTGCAGATGTCCGCCCGCTACGGCGACCACCCGCCCTGGCACGACGTGCAGCTCGCGGTGCGGGGGCCGGTGGTGGGCGCGCTGGACACCACCTTCCGGGAGCGGTGGACCGACCCGATGCCGCTGGACTCGGAGAACCCCCTCGCCTACCTGCGGGACCGGCTGCGCGGCGCGGACCTGCGGCCCGACCCGCTGCCGCCGCAGCCGGCCGACCCGCCGCCCTGCGGCCCGCACCACGTCCAGGTGCTGCGCACCTACCCGGCGGTCCGGCCCCGCTACTCCTTCGCCCCCGACGGCGAGCGCACGGTGGCCCGCGGCTACACCAAGGCGGTCCGGCGGGCCCGGCGGCTGGTCTACCTGGAGGACCAGTACCTGTGGTCCACCGAGGTGGCCGACCTGTTCGCCCGGGCGCTGCGGGACAATCCCGACCTGCACCTGGTCGCCGTGGTCCCCCGGTTCCCGGACGTGGACGGCCGGCTGGCGCTGCCGCCCAACACGGTCGGCCGCGAGCAGGCGCTGTCGCTCTGCGAGCGGGCGGCCCCGGAGCGGGTGCACGTCTTCGACGTGGAGAATCACGCCGGCGATCCGGTGTACGTGCACGCCAAGGTGTGTGTGGTCGATGACGTGTGGGCCAGCGTGGGCAGCGACAACTTCAACCGCCGGTCCTGGACGCACGACAGCGAGCTGTCCTGCGCGGTGCTCGACGACACCCGCGACGACCGGGCGCCGACCGACCCGGCCGGCCTCGGCGACGGCGCCCGGGTCTTCGCCCGCGAGCTGCGGCTACGGCTGTGGCGCGAGCACCTGGACCGCGACCCCGACGGCGGCGAGGACGCCGACCTGATCGACCCGGCCGACGCCGTGGCGGCGGTCACCGCCGCCGCCGACGCGCTGCAACGGTGGTACGACGCCGGGCAGGCCGGCCCCCGGCCGCCGGGCCGGCTGCTGCCGCACCGGGCGGAACGGCTGCCCTGGTACACCCGGGCCTGGGCGCTGCCGGCGTACCGGCTGGTCTACGACCCGGACGGCCGGCCGCTGCGGGCCCGCCGGGCGGGCACCTGGTGAGCGTTGGGGCCCGGCACGGGGTGGAACCTCAGGCGGGCACGAAGAGCGCGTCGGCCCGGCTGCGGTCGGGCACGGCCTCGGCGTCGGCGTCGGCGGGGTGCACCGTCAGCCCGCCGGGGTAGGCGAACGAGGCGCGCGGGGAGTAGAAGCCGAACCCGATCGTCAGCGGGTTCTCCGGGCGGAGCGCGTAGATCGGGTGTGTCGGCTCCAGGAACTCCACCGACTCGATCACGAACGGGTCGACCGGTTCGGCGACGTACGGGTAGACGGCGCTGAGCAGCTGCCCGTCGCGGGCCGTGAAGTAGCGGTGGTGGCCGCTGCTGATCACCCGGCCCGTCTCGCCCACCTGGCAGCGGGCCCGGATCACCGGTACGCCGTCGATCTCCGTCTCGGCGACGATCTCCCCGTCGTGGCGCTCGATGCGGGTCCGGCCCACGACGGCGGGCGCCCCCCGCGCGGTGGCGTAGGCGCGGACCCGTTCGCTGCAGGTCACGTAGTGCGTCCACCAGCCGCCGGGGTTCATCCCGCCCGGCGCGTCCACCCCGGCCAGTGCCACTCCGAGATAGGCCAGCGAGTACGCGCCGAAGCCGGAGGTCTGGCTCTCGTCGTCGACCACGTACTGGTTCATGAAGACCAGGCGGTCGGCCGACGGGCGCAGCCCGGCCGGGACCAGCGCCGCGACCGCGTCCGGGTCCGCCGGCAGCCAGCCGAAGAAGAGCGTGCGGCTGTTGACGACGAGATGGGGGGCGGCGGGGTCGAGCACGGCACCTCCGGAGCGGGGGCAGGTACCCGCACGCTACGGCCCGTCCCGTCGACGGGACAACGACGGAAAGCCGACATTCGGCGCTGGCCATCCGGGGGCCGTGACCGCTCGGCCGGCCGGTCCGGGCCGCCCGGATGGGGCGTCGTCGATGTCCGGCCGGGCCGGCTGACCGTACGCCCGACGTAAGGCGGCTCACAATCCGAGGCGTCTTTGTCCCATTCGTGCCGTCCGTGCCCAAAAATTACTTAAGTACATCGTACTTTCGGCTAGATTTTGGCAGACCGATCGGGCTAAGGTGACTTCCGAACGGACATCTGAACTTAAACCTAAGCGTCACGTCATTCATCCGCGGACGAGGTGCAGGGAGGACCACCCATGACCGCGCCAACGATCAGCGAGCCGGCGACCACGACACCGCCGAGCACCACCCAGAAGCTCGACCCGCGTGCGCTGACCGACAGCGCCGCGGACCTGCTCAACGCGATGGCCGCGTTGCCGGCCGACCACCCGTCCCGCGCCGCCCTGCGCGACAAGGCGATCGAGGCCTGGCTGCCGCTCGCCAACCACCTCGCCCACCGCTACAGCGGCCGGGGCGAGCCCACCGACGACCTGGCCCAGACCGCCGCCGTCGGCCTGATCAAGGCGATCGACAAGTTCGACCCGTCCCGCGGCGTCGACTTCGCCGGCTACGCGATCCCCACCATCATCGGTGAACTCAAGCGGCACTTCCGCGACCGCACCTGGGACATCCGGGTCCCGCGCCGGCTCCAGGAGCTGCGGCTGGCCATCTCCGACGCCAACAGCTCGCTGCTGCAGACCCTGGGCCGGTCGCCCACGGTGGCCGACATCGCCGCCCACCTCAAGCTCACCGAGGAAGAGGTGCTGGAGGGCCTGGAGGGTGCCCGCGCCTACAACGCGGTCTCGCTCTCCACCCCGACCGGCGACGGCGACCGCGCGACCGAGCTGGGCGACATGCTCGGCGGCGTGGACGGGGAGTTCGAGCTTGCCGAGCTGCGGGTCGCCCTCGGCCCGGCGCTGGCCACGCTCGACGAGCGGGAGCAGAAGATCCTCACGCTGCGGTTCTACGGCAACCTGACGCAGTCGCAGATCGCCGAGCAGATCGGCGTCTCGCAGATGCACGTCTCCCGGCTGCTGGCCCGCGCGCTGACCAAGCTGCGGGGGCAGCTCGACGGCACGTACTAGGGGTGGTGGGCGATGGCCGGGCCGGCGGGCCCGGCCATCGCCGTGTCCGGTGCGGACGCGTCACCACGGAGGTCCGGCGCCCGGGCCACCCTCTCGACGGGTGGCCCGGGCGCCGTCGTTCAGCGGGCGGGCTCCCGCCACATCGGCCAGAACGGCGTGCCGTCGGGCAGGTGGAAGGGCTCGGCGACCTGGTAGCCGTGCCGCGCGTAGAGGTCGCGGCCGGTCTCGCTGGCCGCCTCCAGGTAACCGGGCACCCCTTCGGCGTCGAGGACGGCGTGGTGGTGCCGCAGCAGCGCGCTGCCCAGCCCCTGCCCCTGCCGGTCCGGTGCGACGGCGAGGAAGGCCAGGTGGTGGTGGTCCGCGTGCGGGTGGTGGGTCTCGAAGAGCTTGTCCAGGTGCGCGAACCGGTCGGTCCACTCCCCGCACGCCGCGGCCAGCCGGGCGTCGTAGTCCTCCGGCGGCGGGGCCGGGTCGCCCACCGACGGGAACCAGACCGCCACCCCCGCCCGGTCCGCGGTCGCGTGGACGAGGCCGTACCGCATCGCGTGGTCCACCAGGATCGCGAAGTTGCCGGCCAGCACGGACTGCCGCCGCCCGGCGTCGGGCACCAGCCACCGGGGCGCGTCGAGGGCCATGAACGCCTCGGCGATCCGGCCGGCCACCAGCGACGTCTCCTGCGGCCCGAGCCGCTCGACCCGCACCTCGCTCACCGCCGCGCCGCCGTCCCGCTCGGGACGGGCCCGCCGACGTGCCCGGCCGCCGGCACCGTCACCGCCACGCTCTCCGCGCCCAGGCCGATCCGGGCGTACGTGTCGGGGCGGCTGCCGCGCAGCACCAGCGCCCACAGCAGGCCGAGCAGCGCGGCGACCGGGTAGACCGCCGGGACCGCCCAGCGCAGGGACGAGTCCGGGGCCACCCCGAGCAGGTCGGCGAAGTTGACCACCGCCAGCATGACGATCACGGCCAGGGCCGCGGCGGCGAGGCCGGGGGCGACCGCGCGACGCCACAGCGTCTCGTCCGCCCCGCTGCGGGCGAAGAAGGCGATCACCGCGACCGAGGTGGTGGCAATCAGCAGCAGCACCCCGAAGCCGCCGGCGGTGCCGACCCAGTAGAACAACTGCACCACCGGGTCCCAGCCGTTGAGCGCGTAGAGCACGATCACCACGAGGCCGAGCGCGCTCTGCGCGAGGGAGGCGGCCCGGGGCGATCCGGTACGCGGCGAGGTCTGCCCGAACACGGCCGGCAGCACCCGCTCCCGGCCGAGCGCGAACGTGTACCGGGCGGTGGTGTTGTGGAAGGAGATCATCGCGGCGAGCACCGAGGTCAGGAAGAGCGCCTGGCCGATGGTGACGGCGGTGCCGCCGAGGTGCGCCTCGGCCAGGTTGAAGATCAGTCCGATGCTCTGCTCGCCCGCCTCGGCGGCGATCCGGTCCGGCCCGACGGCGACGGTCATGCTCCACGACGACAGCGCGTAGATCCCCGCGATGATGGCGATCGAGAGGTAGGTGGCCAACCGCACCGTCCGCCGCGGGTCCTTGCTCTCCTCGCTGAACACCACGGCGGACTCGAAGCCGACGAAGCCCAGGATGGCCAGCACCAGCACCGCGCCGGCGCCGGGCACGACGAGGTTCTCCGGTAACAGGGCGGCGAAGCTGACGTTCCCGCCGGCCGGGTGGGTCAGCTGCCCGAGGTCGAAGACGACGATCACCACCATCTCGGCGACCAGCAGCGCCGCCAGCACCAGGCCGTTGAGGTCGACGCGGAGCAGACCGAGCACGCCGACCGTCGCCCAGGCGACCAGCGCCACCACCCACCACGCCGGGGCCACCCCGAACAGGCGGCCCAGCACCGGCTCCGCGGCGGCGCCGATGGTGCCGTAGAGCCCCACCTGGAGGGCGTTGTACGCGATCAGCGCCACCCAGGCCGCGCCGACGCCGGCCGGACGGCCCAGCCCACGGGCGACGTAGGCGTAGAACGCGCCGGCGTTGGCCATCCGCCGGGCCATCGCCACGTACCCGATGGAGAAGAGGGCGAGCACCGCGGCCACCGTCAGGAAGGCCAGCGGGATGCCGAGCACCCCGACCACCCCGTAGCCGGTGGTGACCACGCCGGCCACGACGGTCAGCGGGGCGGCGGCGGAGAGGACGAAGAAGATCACCGACGGCACGCCGAGCCGGCCGCGGGCCAGGGCCTCGGAGACGTTGCTCGGTCGGCTGAGCGTTGGTGTCGACATACGCGGACTCCGGTTCGAGGGGAGGAGGGGGTGGAGGGGCGTCAGCCGACGCCGCGCAGCACGGCGGCGCCCACCGCGGCCTCGGTGTGCGCCACGAGTTCCCGCAGCGGCGGGGGCAGCGCCGGGATGAGCACGCCCAGCCGGTGGTGCGCCCGGGGGCCGGCGCTCCACAGCACCTCGCGGCTCAGCCCGGCGGCGACGACCAGGCCCAGCAGCGTCCCGTCGGGCACGCTCGGCGGTTCCGGCCGGTCGAGCAGGGCGCGCAGCCGGGTGGCCGGCCAGGCCACCGCGTTGACGTCGATCGGCAGGTAGCTGACGGTGGTACGGAGCAGCCGCCGGCTCTCCTGCCGGCGCAACACTCCCGCCCTGACCAGCCGCTCCCCCACCGAGGTGGTGGCGGTCTGCGCCAGGAAGCTCAGCCAGGTACGCACCGGGTGCTGCTGCGTCTCGCCGACCAGCTGGTCCAGCACGGTGTGCGCCAGCGCGTCCGCCGGCGGGCGTCGGTCGAGCACCGTGACGAGCCCGGCGGAGACGGTGACGTGTCCATGCAGGACCAGTTCACCGAGCAGCCCCCCGGCAAGGCCCAGGCCGGTCGCCGTCGGGTGCAGCTTCGCCTTGCCCCGACTGTCGTTGTGGGTGATCAGGAAGAACTCGTCGGCGATGAGCAACCGGTCCTCCCGCGCGGGTTGTCCACAGTGATCGCAACCGGGCAAGGATGCACCGGCCGTGACTGCAACGCAACTCCCGTTTATGGAAGTTGCACTCCGTACTTGCGCGACCTGCGGATCTTGCCGTGACAGACTCGGAGGGTGACCGCGAGCCCCACCGTCCGCCGCCGCCGCATCGCCCGGGAACTCCGCCAGTTGCGCGAGCGCGCGGGCATGACCCTGGATGTCGCCGCCCGGCAACTGGACATGTCCAAGAGCAACCTGTCCCGCATCGAGAACGCCCAGATCGGCATCAAGCCGCGCGACGTCCGGGCCGCGCTGGCGCTGTACGAGGTGACCGGGGCGGACGCCGAGGCGCTGATCGAGATCGCCCGCGGGGCGCAGCAGCGCGGCTGGTGGCAGAAGTACAGCGACGTCCTGCCGGAGTGGTTCGAGTTCTACGTCGGACTGGAGGCGGAGGCGGCGAGCCTGCGCACGTACGAGGCCGAGGCGGTGCCCGGGCTGTTGCAGACCGAGGCGTACGCGCGGGAGGTCTTCCGCCGCACCGCGGGCGAGGACGGCATCGAGCGCAAGGTCGCCGCGCGGCTGCACCGGCAGAACGTGCTGCACCGCGACAATCCGGTCGAGTTGTCCGTGGTGCTCAACGAGGCGGTGCTCTGCCGCCCGGTCGGCGGCAACGCCGTGATGGCCGATCAGATGGCCCATCTCGCGAAGGTCTCTCAACTACCCAACGTTACTCTCCAGGTACTTCCGTTCTCGGCCGGCGGGCACCCGGCGATGAACGCCCCGTACGTCGTGCTGACGTTCGCCGATGCCGCCGACGCGACCGTGGTTTACCTGGAAAACCTCACGATGGGGCTGGCTGTGGAGGAGGCCGGACAGGTGCGCGGGTATAGCCTTGTGCACGAGGAGATGTGCCGGATGGCACTCGGTCCGGAGGCGTCCCTGACCCGCCTGACGGAAGCTTCTCGTCACTTTGCGTGACCGCTGACGCGGCGCGCCGGCACAGACGGGGGTACCGCGATGACCGCGTTCGACCTGACCCGGGCCCAGTGGCGCATCAGCAGCCGCAGCGTGGGCAACGGCAACTGCGTGGAGGTCGCCGTCGCCGGGGACCGGGTCGCCGTCCGGGACAGCAAGGACCGGCCCGGCCCCGCGCTGGCCTTCCCGGCATCCGCCTGGCGCGCCTTCGTCACCGGCGTCGACGGGGTACGCCCCGACTGAGCACTCCCCGGGCGGTGCGAGACTGGGCCGTGCTCTCGGACGTGCCCCTCGACCTGCCCGTACGGCCGGTGCTGCCGGAACTGGTCGCGGCGCTGCGCGGCGCCGGCGCCGGGGTGCTGGTCGCCCCGCCCGGGACAGGCAAGACCACCCTCGCCCCGCTGGCCGTGGCCGACGAGGTCTCCGGCCGCGTGCTGGTCGCCCAGCCGCGCCGGGTGGCGGCCCGCGCGGCGGCGCGCCGGATGGCCGCGCTGCTCGGCGAGCCGCTCGGCGAGCGGATCGGGTACGCCGTGCGCGGCGAGCGCCGCAGCGGACCGCGGACCCGCGTCGAGGTGGTCACCACCGGGCTGCTGGTGCGGCGGCTGCACCGCGATCCCGAGCTGGCCGGCACCGGCGCCGTGCTGCTCGACGAGTGCCACGAGCGGCAGCTCGACGCCGACCTGGCGCTCGCGTTCGCGGTGGAGGCCCGGGCCGCGCTGCGCCCCGACCTGTGGCTGCTGGCGATGTCGGCCACCCCGGAGGCGGACCGCTTCGCCGCGCTGCTCGGCGGCGGGGGCGCTCCCGCGCCCATCGTCCGGGCGTCCTCGGCCCTGCACCCGGTGACCCGGATCTGGGCGCCGCCGCCCCGGCCGGTGGCCGCGCCCGGGGCCGGCCCGGTCGACCGGGGCCTGCTCGACCACGTCGCGGCGACCGTGCGCCGGGCGCTGCGCGAGTGCGACGGGGACGTGCTGGTCTTCCTGCCCGGGGCCGGCGAGATCGGCGCCGTCGCGGGCCGGCTGGCCGACCTGCGCGACGCGGTCGCCGTCCTGCCGCTGCACGGCCGGCAGCGCGGCGTTGACCAGGACGCGGCGCTGCGCCCGGCCGACCGGCGGCGGGTGGTGCTGGCGACGGCGGTCGCGGAGAGCAGCCTGACCGTGCCGGGCGTCCGGGTGGTGGTGGACGCCGGGCTGTCCCGGGTCGCCCGGATGGACCTGGCCCGGGGCCTGGGCGCCCTGGTCACCGTCGGCGTGTCCCGGGCGGCGGCCACCCAGCGGGCCGGCCGCGCGGGCCGGGAGGCGCCCGGGCACGTCTACCGCTGCTGGTCGGCGGCCACCCACGAGCGGCTGGCCGCGCAACCGGAGCCGGAGATCGCCACCGCCGACCTGACCGGCTTCGCCCTGGAGCTGGCCGCCTGGGGGTCGCCGGACGGCGCCGGGCTGGCCCTGCCCGACCCGCCCCCGGCGGCGTCGATGGCGGTGGCCCGCGACACCCTCACCACCCTCGGCGCGCTCGACGCCGACGGCCGGATCACCGACCGGGGCCGGGCGATCGCCGCGGTCGGCGCGCATCCCCGCCTGGCCCGGGCGCTGCTCGACGGGGCCGGCCGGGTGGGAGTGGACCGGGCGGCGGAGGTCGTGGCGGTGCTCGCCGAGGACTCCGCCGCCGGGCCGGGCGACGACCTGACCGCCGCCTGGCGCCGGCTGCGCGCGGGCACGGACCAGGGTGCCACCGCCCGGTGGCGCGCGGAGGTACGCCGACTGCGCGCCGCCCTGCCCGACGCTCCCGCGCGGCGGCCCGACCGGGCACGCCCGCCCCACGGCTCCGGCGCGGCGACGGGGGGCGGCACCGGCCGGACGCGGCCGACCCGGCAACCGGCCGATGAGCCGCCCGCCGTGCACCCGCTCGGGCGCGGCCACCTGGACCCGGCCGGGGACGCGGACCGGGGCCGGCTGACCGACGACCTGGCCGCCGGGCTGCTGGTCGGGCTCGCCCACCCGGAGCGGCTGGCCCGGGTGCGGCGGCCGGGCGGCTCGGCGTACCTGATGAGCGGCGGGACCGCGGCGGAGCTGGCCCCCGGGTCGGGGCTGGCCGGCTCCGACTGGCTGGCGGTCGCGGTGGCGGACCGCTCCCCCGGCGCGCCGACCGCCCGGGTGCGGCTGGCCACCCCGCTCGACGAGGCGACCGCCCGGGAGGCGGGCGGGCCGCTGCTGCGCACCGAGCGGGAGGTCGGCTGGGCCGGCGAGGACGTGGTGGCCCGGGAGGTGCTGCGGCTGGGCGCGATCGAGCTGGTCGAGCGGCCGCTCGCCCGCCCGGACCCGGCGGAGGTGGCGCAGGCCCTGCTGACCGGCCTGCGTCGTACCGGCCTCGGCCTGCTGAACTGGACCCCGGCGGCGCGGGCGTTGCGCGAGCGGCTGGCGTTCTGCCGGCAGTCGCTCGGCGGCGACTGGCCCGACGTGGGTGACGAGGCGTTGCTCGCCGACGCGCCCGCCTGGCTGGGCCCGGAGCTGGCCCGCGCCCGCCGCCGCGCCGACCTCGCCCGGATCGACGTGTCCGGGGCGCTGCGCCGGCTGCTGCCGTGGGCGCTGGCGGCCCGGCTAGACGAGATGGCGCCGGAGCGGATCGCGGTGCCGAGCGGATCGCGGATCCGGCTCGACTACGCCGACCCGGCGGCGCCGGTGCTCGCGGTGAAGCTCCAGGAGACCTTCGGTTGGCGGGACGCGCCGCGGATCGCCGACGGCCGGGTGCCGGTGCTGCTGCACCTGCTCTCGCCGGCCGGGCGGCCGGTGGCGGTCACCGCCGACCTGGCCTCCTTCTGGCGCACCGGCTA
Organism: Micromonospora sp. DT178; assembly: GCF_049841695.1. Taxonomy (NCBI): domain Bacteria; kingdom Bacillati; phylum Actinomycetota; class Actinomycetes; order Micromonosporales; family Micromonosporaceae; genus Micromonospora; species Micromonospora sp. DT178. The sequence goes on along the minus strand of NZ_JBNCKV010000009.1, from coordinate 246,384 downwards.
TCCGCAGGTGCGGGGGGAGCTGCGCGGGCGGTACCCGCGCCACCCGTGGCCGGAGGACCCGACCACGGCCCCGCCCACCCGGCACGCCACCCCGCGCCGCCGCTGAGCGGGCTCATGTCGTCGCCACGAGGCTCCAGAGCGCTGAACCGGCTGGTGCTCGCTCACTCCTCCACGACGTCGGCGACGACCACCGTGACGTTGTCCGGCCCGCCGGCGCGCAGCGCCAGGTCGATCAGCCGGCGGGCGCAGTCCGCGCGGTCCGGGTGCTCGGCGAGCACCTCGGCGAGGGTGTCCGGGCGCACGACGTTGGACAGCCCGTCGCTGCACAGCAGCCAGCGGTCCCCGGCCCAGGGCACCATCGTCGCGTACGCCGGGGAGACCTCCTCGCCCTGCAACGCCTGGGTGACCACGGCCCGGCGGGGGTGGCTGCTGGCCTGGTCGGCAGTGATCACCCCCTGGTCGACGAGCATCTGCACGAACGTGTCGTCCCGGGTGATCTGCTTGAGCACGCCTTCGCGGAACAGGTAGGCGCGGGAGTCGCCGACGTGGGCGAGGGCCAGGCAGCTGCCCGTCCGGGCGAAGAGCAGGGCGGTCAGCGTGGTGCCCATGCCCTGCCGCTCCGGATCCTCGGCGACCGCCTGGTGGATCCGCGCGGTGGCCAGCTGGATGCCGCTCTGCAGCGCGGCCACCAACGCGTGCTCCGGGGTCTCCACGTCGAGCGGAGCGACCGCCTCGATGGCGATCGCGCTGGCCAGGTCGCCGGCCGCCATCCCGCCCATGCCGTCGGCGACGGCGACGAGCCAGGTCCCGGCGTGCAGGGCGTCCTGGTTTCCGCTGCGGATCAGCCCACGGTCGCTCGTTCCCACGGAACGCAGCTTCAGGGTCATGGGTGGCAGCCTGCCAGGCGGAGGGCTCGGTTGTCTCTAGGAGATCGAGACCTCGGCGCGTCGCGCGGCGAATCTCACTGTCCCGGGGTCCCGCCGGGCGGTTCCGAACCATCCAGCCGGATCGATTGACAGGGCGCCGGAGGCACTGGAACCATCAACTCGACCTGGGAGCGCTCCCAGGTCGACACCGCCGCCCCCGTCCCCCGCAGTCGTCCGGAAGGAACACCCGTGACGCCATCCCGACGTCGCCTCGCGCTGCTCGCGACCGCGACCACCATCGCCCTGACCGGAGCCACCGCCGGCACGGCCCACGCCGACCCGCCCCCCGACGCCCCCGAACAGATCGACAACGGCGACTTCAGCGCCGGCGTGTCCCCCTGGTTCTCCTACGGCACCGGCCCGCTCGGGGTCACCGACGGCCGGCTCTGCACCACGGTGCCCGGCGGCCTGGCCAACCCGTGGGACGCCGGCATCGGCCAGGACGGCGTGCCGCTGGTCGCCGGGGCCGAGTACACGCTCGGCTTCGACGTCTCCGCCACCCCCGGCACCGCCGTCAAGGCGGTCCTGCAACTGGGCACCGCCCCCTACACCACGTACGCCAGCGTCGACGCCACCGCCGGCGGCACCGCCCAGCGGTTCGAGAAGACGTTCACGGTCGCCGAGGGCAACCCGGCCGCCCAACTGATCTTCCAGGTCGGCGGCGGCGCGGCAGAGCAGACCGTCTGCCTGGACGACGTCTCGCTGCGCGGCGGCGACCCGCCGGAGCCGTACGTGCCCGACACCGGGCCGCGGGTGCGGGTCAACCAGGTCGGCTACCTGCCCGGTGGGCCGAAGAACGCCACCGTGGTGACGTCGGCGACCGACGCCCTGCCCTGGCAGCTCCGCTCCGCCGCCGGCGCCGTCCTGGCCAGCGGCAGCACCACCCCGCGCGGCGTCGACGCCGCCTCCGGGCAGAACGTGCAGACGCTCGACTTCTCGTCGTACCGGACCCCGGGGGCGGGGCTGACCCTGGTCGTCGACGGGGAGACCAGCCACCCCTTCGACATCTCGGGCACCCTCTACGACCGGCTGCGCGCCGACTCCCTCCAGTTCTTCTACGCCCAGCGCAGCGGCATCGCCATCGACGGCGACCTGATCGGCGCCGAGTACGCCCGCCCGGCCGGGCACCTCGACGTGGCGCCCAACAAGGGCGACACCTCCGTGCCCTGCCAGCCGGGCGTCTGCGACTACTCGCTGGACGTGCGCGGCGGCTGGTACGACGCCGGCGACCACGGCAAGTACGTGGTCAACGGCGGCATCGCCACCTACCAGCTGCTGAACACCTTCGAGCGGACCCGCACGGCCGCCACCGCCGGGCACGGCGCGGCCCTCGGCGACAGCACGCTGCGGGTGCCCGAGCGTGGCAACGGCGTACCGGACGTGCTCGACGAGGCCCGCTGGGAGCTGGAGTTCCTGCTGCGCATGCAGGTGCCGGCCGGCAAGCCGCTCGCCGGGATGGCCCACCACAAGATCCACGACCGGAACTGGACCGGGCTGCCGCTCGCCCCGCACGACGACCCGGAGCAGCGCGAGCTGCACCCGCCGTCCACCGCCGCCACGCTCAACCTGGCCGCCGTCGCCGCCCAGTGCGCGCGGCTCTTCGCCCCCTACGACGCGGCCTTCGCGAAGCGCTGCGGCACGGCGGCGAAGACGGCCTACGCCGCCGCCAAGGCCAACCCGACGCGGTACGCCAGCCCGACCGACAGCACCGGCGGCGGCGCGTACGACGACACGAACGTCACCGACGAGTTCTACTGGGCCGCCGTCGAGCTCTACCTGAGCACCGGGGAGCAGCCGTACCTGGCGGACCTGACCGCGTCGCCGCACCACACCGGGGACGTGTTCGACCCGCGCGGCTTCGGCTGGCAGGGCGTCGCCGCGCTGGGCCGGCTCGACCTGGCCACCGTGCCGAACGGGCTGCCGGCCGCCGACCTGGCCCGCGTCCGCGCCTCGGTGACCGCCGCCGCCGACGCCCACCTCGCCGAGGCGGGCCGGCAGGCGTACGGGCTGCCCATGCCCGGGGACGCGGGCAGCTACTTCTGGGGCGGCAACAGCAACGTCATCAACAACGCGGTCGTGCTGGCCACCGCCTTCGACCTGACCCGGGACGCGAAGTACCGCGACGGCGCGGTGCAGGCGATGGACTACGTCCTCGGCCGCAACGCCCTGAACATCTCGTACGTGACCGGGTGGGGCGAGCACGCGGCGGAGAACCAGCACAGCCGGATCTTCGGCCACCAGCTCGACCCGGACCTGCCGAAGCCGCCCGCCGGCTCGCTGGCCGGTGGCCCGAACGCCGCCCTCCAGGACCCGTTCGCCGCCAAGCTGCTCGCCGGCTGCAAGCCGATGTTCTGCTACGTCGACGACATCAACTCGTACGCGACCAACGAGGTCGCCATCAACTGGAACTCGGCGCTGGCCTGGATCGCCTCGTTCCTGGCCGACCAGGGTGACTCGGCGGCGGTGCCGGCGCCCACCTGCGCGGCCACGTACACCAACCACGGCGCCTGGCAGGGCGGCACCGGATTCACCGCCCAGGTGACCATCCGCAACACCGGCACCAGCACCGTCGACGGATGGACGGCCCGCTTCGCCTTCACCGGCGACCAGAAGGTGCGCGAGGCGTGGCTGGCCAGGGCGACCCAGGCGGGGGCCACGGTCACCGCGAAGAACGAGTCGTACAACGCCAGGATCGCCCCGGGCGGCACCGTGACCTTCGGCTTCAACGCGGTGACCGGCGGCGGCGCCAACCCGGCACCCGGCCTGATCACCGTCAACGGCGCGGCCTGCACGCTCTCCTGACGATCCGGTCGGGGCGGTCCGCCGCCCGGACCGGCGAACACCCGCGCGAGCCGGGGGAGGCGGGCCGCCGCCTCCCCCGGCGTCGCCGCCGGAACGGCCCCGACCGTCGATTTTCGGTGGACGGCGTTCCGGGGCGTACGACAGGGTGGCCGGCATGGACGACGCGGAGCGGCGGGTCTGGTCGCGACTGCCCGACGGCACCCGGAGCGCCCTGGCCGGCCTGACCCCGGCGGACCTGCGCACGCTGCTGCTGGCGGTGGCCCGGGACCGGGCGGCGGCGGTACGCCCCGCGGATCTGGTCCGCCGGTGGCGCACGGACCGCTTCACCCGGCCGGCGGCGGCCGACCCCCGCGCGCTGGCCGCCGTCGAGGCCCGCCTGTGGCGGCTGCTGCCCGCCGAGTTCGCCGGCGTCGACCTCTCCCCCGTCGCGCCGCTCGGCACCTGCTCGGCCGTCACGCCGATGAGCCAGAACCGCATCGTCACCACCTTCCGCGCCACCGAGGTGCTCAGCGACCCCACCAACGCGCTCGCCATCGAGGCCGCGGTACGCCGCCGGGAACAGCCGGCCGACGGCGCCGTGCACCTGGCCGCCTGCCACCGGGTGCTGCGGGCGCAGGACTTCGGGCCGGGCGCCTCGGCGCACTTCCGGCTCTTCACGCTGGTCTCCAGCGCCCGCGACGGCGGCTCGGGGCGCACCGAGGCACGGTTGCTCACCCTGCACCTGGCGTACTGGCGGACGGTGCTCGCCACTCTGCTGCCGCAGTCGGCGGCGGCCCGGGTGCGCCTGACCGTGCTCGACAACCCTGTCGTCGGAGAACGCATCGAGGACACCGTCCGGCCGGCGCTGAGCCCGTCGGGCGTACCGCTGGTGGACGAGCCGGAGCGCCGACGCGGCCGGGGCTACTACGTCGGCGCGGCGCTGCGGATCACCGCCGGGCACGGCGCGGACGAGGTCGCACTCGGCGACGGCGGCTTCACGGCCTGGACCGCCCGGTTCACCAGCGACGCCAAGGAACGCTGCCTGACCTCCTGCCTGGCCACCGAACGGCTCGTCGCGCTCACCGAGGCCCGGCGGCCAGCGGCGCCCTGACCACGATCAGCCGACCCAGAGCCTGGCGGAGCCCCCTACCATCATGGCCATGGATGCAACGGGGTGGATCCTGACCGGGATCGCGGCCACGGTCGTCGCCCTCATCCTGGTCGTGCTGCCGCTGCGCAGGCGGCGGGCGTCGCCGCCCGACGGGCGGGACGCGGCGTTGACGGCGGCGCGCAGGGCCATCCGGCAGTCCCGCCGGGACGGACGGCGCCGTGGGCGGGGCAGCCTCCGCGGCGAAGGGTACGGCGGGGATCCCAGCACGATGGGCACCGCCAGCTCCGGCGACTCGGGCGGGACGCCATGACCTCCCGGCGTAGCTGGCGCCCGGAGCGGTGAATCGTCCACGACATCAGCTCGACAGCACGAGCGTGGGGAGACCGCCTCCCTGGCCGGGGCTCGCGGCGTCGAGGGCCGACGTCCAGTCCGGCCTGCTCGCGTCGAGGCACCTGGTTGTAGCAGCATGTCCGTCATGAGCGATCAGCGGAGCCCGGGTCTGCGTCCCGGCGGCCCGACCGACGCGCCCGCCGTGCTGCGGCTGCTCGACGATGCCACCGCCTGGCTGGTGGCGCGGGGTCGCACCGGGCAGTGGGGCACCGAGCCGGCCTCGACCGACCCGCGGCGCATCGCGCAGGCCGAGGCCTGGGCGGGCGGCGGCGGGCTGTGGCTGGCGACGCTCGCCGAGCGGCCGGTCGGCGCGCTGGTGGTCGGGACGGCGACGGAGTACGTGCCACCCGCCACCGAGCCCGAGCTGTACGTGAACCTGCTGGTCACCGACCGCGCGCACGCCGGGTCGGGCATCGGCGGCCGGCTGCTGGCGCGCGCCGCCGAGCTGGCCCGGGAGCGCGGGCTCGGCCTGCTCCGGGTGGACTGCTACGCGGGCGGCGACGGCGCGCTGGTCCGCTGGTACGAGCGGCAGGGCTTCACCGCCACCGACCCGTTCACGGTCGAGCGCCCCGGCCGCGACCCGTGGCCCGGGCAGGTCCTCGTCCGCCGCCTGCCCTGACCACCCGCCCGTCGACACGGCACGTCCCGACGGCGGCGCGGGCCGCCACGGCTCAGCCGGCGCTGCGCAGCTTCGGCAGCACCTCGGCGCCGAACGCGTCGATGAAGTCCCGCTGCTCCTGCCCGACGTGGTGCAGGGCGATCTGGTCGAAGCCCAGCTCCAGGTACTCCTCCAGCCAGCCGACGTGCCGGCCGAGGTCGGCGGAGACGTTCACGACGTCGTGGACCTTCTCCATCGGCACGTCCTGCGAGACCGCGTCGAAGTGCTCCGGGGTCTCCAGGTCCCAGCAGATCGGCGGGGCGAAGACGTTGCTGCGCCACTGGTCGTACGCGAGCCGCTCGGCCTCGGCCTGCTCCGGCGCCCAGCTCACGTGCACCTGCAGGTGCAGCGGGCCGCGCCCGCCGGCGTCCCGGTACGCGTCGATCATCTGCCGCAGGTGCGCGGTCGGGGCGTTCACGGTGATCAGCCCGTCCGCCCACTCGGCGCACCAGCGGGCGGTGGCCACGCTGACCGCCGCCCCGATCAGCGCCGGCGGCTGCTCCGGACGGGTCCACAGCTTCGCCCGGTCCACCCGGACCAGGCCGTCCTGGCTGACCTCCTCGCCGGCCAGCAGCGCGCGGATCACGTCCACGCACTCGCGCAGCCGGGCGGCGCGGACGTCCTTGCGCGGCCAGCCGTCGCCGGTGATGTGCTCGTTGCTCGCCTCGCCGGTGCCCAGCGCGGCCCAGAACCGGCCCGGGTACATCGCCCCGAGGGTGCCGATCGCCTGCGCGATGATCGCCGGGTGGTAGCGCTGCCCGGGGGCGTTGACCACCCCGAACGGCAGGTCGGTGGCCTGGAGCGCCGCGCCGAGCCAGGACCAGGCGAAGCCGGACTGGCCCTGCCGCTCGCTCCAGGGCGCGAAGTGGTCCGAGGACATGGCGGCGTCGAAACCGGCCCGCTCGGCGTGGATCACCGCCTCCAGCAGGGCGCGGGGATGGATCTGCTCGTGGGACGCGTGGAAGCCGAACACCGTCATGACGTCCCTCCGTACCCATGACGGCGTCCGGCTACGCCGACGAAGCCGGACGGGGCTACTCCGCGTGCGCCCCGGCGCCGGCCGAGGCGGCCCCCTCACCCACCCAGACGGTCTTGGTGTTGCAGAACTCCCGCATGCCGAGCGCGGAGAGCTCGCGGCCGTAGCCGGAGTTCTTCACCCCGCCGAAGGGCAGTTCGGGGTAGGACGTGGTCATCCCGTTGAGGAAGACGTTCCCGGCGTCCAGATCGGTGGCGAAGCGCTCCTGCTCCTGCGGGTCGCGGGTCCAGGCGTTGGAACCCAGGCCGAAGGAGGTGCCGTTGGCCACCTCGATCGCCTCCTCGTACGACGACACCCGGTAGAGGCCCGCGACGGGCCCGAAGACCTCCTCGGACCACATCCGCATCTCCGGCCTCAGGTCGGTGACCACGGTCGGCGGGTAGAACCAGCCCGGGCCGGCGGGCGGCTCGCCGCCGCAGAGCACGGTGGCGCCCTTGTCGACCGCGTCCCGCACCTGCGCGTGGATCTCGTCGCGCCCGCCCTCGCTGGCCAGCGGACCGACGTCGGTCTCGGGGTCCATCGGGTCGCCGAGCCGCAGGGCCGACATGTTCGCGGCGAACCTCTCGGCGAAGGTGTCGAAGACGTCGGCGTGCACGATGAACCGCTTGGCGGCGATGCAGGACTGGCCGTTGTTCTGGCAGCGGGCGGTGGTCGCGACCTCGGCGGCCCGGTCCAGGTCCGCCGAGGGCATCACCACGAACGGGTCGCTGCCACCGAGCTCCAGCACGGTCTTCTTCAGCTCCCGGCCGGCGATCTGGCCGATCGACCGGCCGGCGCTCTCACTGCCCGTCAGCGTCGCCGCGCGCACCCGCGGGTCGCTGAGCACCCGGTCGACCTCGGCCGAGCCGACCAGCAGGGTGGTGAACGCCCCCTCCGGGAAACCGGCGCGGCGGAACAGGTCCTCCAGCAGCAGCGCGGTCTGCGGCACGTTGGAGGCGTGCTTGAGCAGGCCGGTGTTGCCGGCCATCAGGGCCGGCGCGGCGAAGCGCAGCACCTGCCACAGCGGGAAGTTCCAGGGCATCACCGCGAGCACAGGCCCGATCGGCTGGTAGCGGACGAAGGCCCGGACGGCCTTGACCGCTCCCGCGTCGGCGGGCTCGTCGGCGAGGAAGTCGGCCGCCTTCGCCGCGTAGAAGCGGCAGGCGCTGGCGCACTTGGTTACCTCGGCCTTGGCCGACGCGTACGTCTTGCCCATCTCGGTGGTCATCAGCCGGGCGATCTCGTCGCGCTCGGCCTCCAGCAGGTCGGCCGCCGCGTTCAGCCAGCGCCCGCGCTGCTCGACCGTGGTGCCGCGCAGCTGTCGGTACGCCAGGTCGGCCCGCTCGATCGCGGCGTCGATCTGCTCCGGCGACATCGGGTCGTAGGTCTTGAGCGTCTGTCCGGTGGCGGGATTGGTGGTCGCGATGGGCATCTCGTACTCCTGTCACTCGAAGAGTGAGTGGCGGGCGCCCGGCTCCTCCCGGCGGCGGGCGGCGCGGCGGCGCTGGATGATGACCAGGTCGACGACGGCGACCACCGCGAAGACGACGCAGAGGACCCCCAGCCACACCAGGTCGGCGTTGAACGCGAGCACCGCGAAGACGGTCATGGTCACCAGCCCGAACCCGGCCAGCAGGAGCCGCATGTTGAGCGCGCTGTAGGCGTGGCCGACCGTGCCACGGGCACGCCGGGGCTGCGATCTCGTCATTGCACCGACCTACCCCCGATCGACCCGCTTAACCCGCCCCGGCCGGTCGGCTCCCCCCGGGCGCCCTCGTCGGTGCGCGGGGCGCCCAGGGCCACCGCGTCGGCGGCGTACGCCGTGAAGTCCTCCGGCGCCCGCCCCGTGACCCGCCGGACGGTGTCGGCCGTGCCGGTGGGCCGCGTCACCCCGCTGGTGGGGTGCGTTACACCGGCCGCCGGTGAGCCGGTCGAACCGGCTCCGACCGGAGAGGATGGCCGGTATGACGATGACCCACGCGCTGCCGGTGACCGTCGCCGTCGCCCGGCGCACCGACCCCGCCCGGACCAGCGAGATGGTGGCCTGGATGCGGGCCGGCACGGCGCTGGCCGAGGCGTTCCCGGGGTTCCTCGGGTCCGGCTGGGTACGCAGCGCGCCCGGCTCCGGGGAGTGGCACATCATCTACCGCTTCGCCGACCACGACACGCTGCGCCGCTGGGAGGAGTCCCCGCAGCGGCACTGGTGGCTCTCCTCCGCGCAGGGCATCGTCGAGCACACCCGGGTCGAGCGGCGTACCGGCGTCGAGGGCTGGTTCGACCCGCCGCGGGAGCACGCGGCGCAGACCGTGCCGGTCAGCGCCGAGCCGACGGTCCCGCCGCCCTCCCCACCGCGCTGGAAGCAGGCGGTGACCATCTGGCTGGCGTTCTTCCCGCTCAGCCTGACCGCGACGCTGCTCACCAGCCGGTTCCTCCCGGACGTGCCGCTGGCCGCCCGGGTGCTGATGATGACCCTCACGCTGACCCCGCTGATGACCTACCTGGTGCTGCCCCGGATCACCCGGACCCTGCACTGGTGGCTGCACGGCCAGCCCGCGCCCTGGCGCCTCGCGCGCTGACCGCCGCCTGCCGCGCCGACCTCCGCCTGCCGCGCTGATCCCGCCCGGCGCCGACCGCCGTCTGGCGCGCCGACCGCGCTCTGACACACTGATCCCACCCGGCGCGCCGACAGCGGTCTGGCGCGCGATCCGCGCCTAGCACGCGGAGTCGCGCCGGAACAGCCCTCTGCCGCATAGTCGACAGCGGCGGGTTGCCCCACCGGGCCCGCGCTTAGAGTTACCGCGCTGTCGCTCTCCGCTGCGGGACTGGGGATGGTATGCCTCGACGTTGGGTCACCGTGGCCGCCTGCCTGCTGGCGCTGGTCGCACTCGCCTGCGAGGGCGGCGGGGAGCCCGGCTCCCGCCCGCCACGGGAGACGCCGTCGCCCGGCTCGCCCGGCGGCATCGCGGCCCTCGGCGACTCGATCAGCACCGGCTTCGGCTCCTGCCTGGTGCTGGTCTCGTGCCAGCGCAACTCCTGGTCCACGGGGGACGGGCTGCGCGTCGACAGCCTCTACCGACGGCTGCTCGACCGGAACCCGGCGATCCGGGGCAAGGTCCACAACCACGCCAGCCCCGGGGCCCGCGCGGCGTCGCTGGAGGGGCAGGCCCAGCGGGCGGTACGCGACCGCGTCGACCACGTCACCGTGCTGATCGGCGCCAACGACGTGTGCCGGGGCGGCATCGAGGCGATGACCCCGGTGAAGCAGTTCCGCGCCGAGGTCGACCGCGGCCTGCGGGTGCTGCGGCAGGGCCGGCCGAAGGCCAGGGTGCTGGTGGTGAGCGTGCCGAACCTGCACCGGCTCTGGGAGGTCGGGCACACCGACGCACGGGCGGTGCGGGCCTGGAAGCGGGGCGTCTGCCCGGCGCTGCTGGCCAACCCCACCTCGACGGATCCGCTCGACCGGGCCCGCCGGGCGGCCGTCCGGGAGCGGATCGCCGACTACAACGCCCAGCTCGCCGCCGCCTGCAAGGCGTACGGCTCTCGCTGCCGGCACGACGGCGGGGCGGTGCACCGGGTGCGGTTCGACCTGGAGCTGGTCAACCCGCTGGACTGGTTCCACCCCAATGCCGCGGGGCAGGACCGGCTGGCCGACGTGGCGTGGCGCGCCTCCGGCCTCGGCTCCTGACCCGCCGACCGACCGCACCGGCCCACCCGGACCGGGCGGCGGGATGGGCGTACGGCGGCCCGCCTCAGGGCCGGCGGGGCTCGGGGACGGTCGGTCCGCCGTACTGGCGGTAGAGGGCGTGGGAGCGCGCGGCGAGATCCTTGGTGGCCGACGAGTTGGCCCAGGTGCCGAGGACGATCGCCGCGCCGGGCACCACCTTGGCGAAGACCCGCTTCGCCGCGCGCACCCCGGCCATCTGGGCCAGTCGCACGCCGAGGCGCAGCATCACCTTGCCGAGCGGGTTCTGCCCGCCGCTGCCGAAGAGGGCCCCGGCGCGCTCCCGGCCGGCGGCCACCCCGAGCGCGAGCCGGGCGCTCTCGGCGACCTTGTGCACCTTCTGCAGCACCAGCAGGTCGGTGGCCCGGTCGCCGTGCAGCGGGTCGACACCGTACGCGGCGGCGACGTGCAGCACCATCCGGGCCTGGGTCCAGGCCAGCACCCCCACGTCGATCACGGCGCCGGGCAGCCCGGCGGCGCCCGACACCGCCCCGGAGAGCCGGGCGTGGTTGACGAACTTGCGTACCGCCTGCTCCGCCAGGGCCTCGGCGGAGATGCCGGGCTGCTCGGCCCGGGCCCGCGCGGCCCACTGCGCCGCCTCCGGCCCCAGCCGGCGTACGGCCTCCAGGGCGAGGTGCTCCGGGGCGTACTGCGGGTCCTCCCGCATCCGGTCCCAGAGCTTCAGCGGCGGCGCCTCGGTGGCCTCCTGCGTCGGTGCCGGAACCACGGCCGGCGGCTGCGGTCCTCCGGCGAGGTGCTGGTCGTCGGCGGGCGCGGAATCGGTCACAGGGTCTCCCGGGGGTCGGAGAGGTCGGCGGTGACGGGTCAGCGGCGGTTCTGGAGCTTGGCCGCGAGGCCCCGGAGCTTCTGCTGGGTGCCGGGCTTGGCCAGCTCGCGACGGCCACGGTCGACCATCTGCTGACCCTTGGGCGAGCGCAGGAAGGTGCTGATCCGCTGCATCAGTGACATGTTGTCCTCCAGTCGGTGGTGCCCTGTTCCATGTGTACCTCGGAGCGACAACTCATGTACCCCGGATGCCCGAACCGCAACCGTCCACTGTGGTTGGTGCAAGCCTACTGCCCGGCCTCCAGGCACGCGGCGACGACCTTGGTGGCGCGCCACTCGTGCTTGGCGTAGTGCTCCGGGTAGGCGGAGATCTGCACCGCCTGGGCGGCGTCGGTGAGCCGCATCTGCTGCCAGCCCGGCACCTGGGCCAGCGCCGAGAGGAACTGCCGGGTGGCGAACTCCGGGTCCATCAGCTCACCGACCTCGCCCCAGCCGCTGCTGGAGCGCTGCTGGAACAGCCCGACCGAGTCGTGGTCCCACCCGATGCCCTGGTGCGGGTACTCGCGGGACTCGGGAAGCACCCCGCTGGCGACGTTGTAGAGGTTGCTCTCCTGCATCGCGGTGGCGACCGCGATCACCAGCGCCCGCCGGGGCATCCCCATCTCGCGCCCGGTCCGCACGATCTCCTCGGCGTTCTCCATCTGGGCGTCGTCGAGCCCGACGACCGGGGCGGGGTCGACCGGCTTGCGGGTGGTCTTCTTCGGCGCCGGGGTGGTGGTGTCCGGGTCGGCGGCGCGGGTCGGGCTGGCGGAGGCGGCGACGCGCTCCACCCTGCGGGAAGCCGGGTCCGGCTCGGCGCGCTCGGCGAGCGCGGAGGGGGCGGCGGCGGGGGCCGGGTCGGCGGAGCCGTCGCGCGCGCCCTGGGCGACGGCGGTCAGTCCGAGGCAGCACAGCACGCCGGTGGCGAGGGCGATCCGGGCCCGGGCCGGCCCGCGCGTCAGCAGGTGGGCGTACGCCCCGGCGGCGCGGAGAACGGTTGACCGAACGTACGAGGGGGTATCGTTCGAACGGTCAACCCGGTCACCGGGGGCGGTCTGGTCGTCGAGGGTGGGGTCGTCACGCATCAGCCGAGGCTAGGCAGGCCCACCCGCCCATCACCCGGGGTGATCTCGTGGCTTTCCTCACGATATGGGCTGGGCCGGGTGGACGCCCCCGTCGCCCCGGGCAGCCCGAGGGACGGACCTCGCGGACCGGTCAGACCTCCGGGTCGCCCCGGCCCGCCCCCGCGCGGCCGGAACGCGGACAAACCACCGACGCCCGGCCCATGATCCCCAAACTCCCCCGTTCGACCGATAGCCTGATCGTCCCGACGGTCATCCTTCGCCGTCCGACGGTGGGCTTGCGGGCATACGCCCGATTACTGGTCAGGTGACGACCCGCGGCGGGGCGCGGCGAGGAATGCACGAGGATGGCGGGTACGTTTCCCCGAACCGGGTGCCGTCGCGCGGCGACCCGTACGCACGACCAGGGAGGTCCGCACCGGTGCTCGACCCACACGAGCTCTACGAGCTCACCGACGATCTGCCCGACCTCGGTCAGCCGGTGCTGATCCAGACCCTCACCGGCTTCGTCGACGCCGGCAGCGCCACCCGACTGGCCAGGGAGCAGCTGCTCACCTCCCTGGACGCCCGCCCGATCGCCCGGTTCGACGTCGACCAGCTCTTCGACTACCGCTCGCGCCGCCCGGTGATGACCTTCGTCGAGGACCACTGGGAGTCGTACGACGCCCCGGCGCTGGAGCTGCACCTGCTCCGCGACGACGACGAGACCCCCTTCCTGCTGCTTACCGGCCCGGAGCCGGACCTGCAGTGGGAGCGCTTCGTGGCCGCGGTGGCCGGGATCTCCGCGCGGCTGGACGTCCGGCTCACCGTCGGGCTCAACTCGATCCCGATGGCCGTGCCGCACACCCGGCCCGCCGGGGTGACCGCACACGCCACCCGCCGCGAGCTGATCGCCGGCTACGAGCCGTGGTTGCAGCGGGTGCAGGTGCCGGGCAGCGTCGGGCACCTGCTGGAGTACCGCCTCGGCGAGCTGGGCCGCGACGCCCTCGGCTTCGCCGCCCACGTGCCGCACTACGTGGCGCAGACGGAGTACCCGGCCGCCGCCGAGGTGCTGCTCGCCTCCGTGTCCCGCAGCACCGGGCTGCTGCTGCCCCGCGACGGGCTGCGTTCGGCGGCCGAGGTGGTCCGCGTGGAGATCGACCGGCAGGTCGCCCAGACCGACGACGCAGCCCAGCTCGTGCAGGCCCTGGAGGAGCAGTACGACGCGTTCGCGCGCGGGCGGGGCGAGAAGAACCTGCTGGCCGCCGAGGCCGGGCCGCTGCCCACCGCCGACGAGCTGGGCGCCGAACTGGAGCGGTTCCTGGCCGAGCAGACCCGCCCGGGCGACACCCCGGGCAGCTGAACCGGCGACGCGCGCGGGAATGGGGCAGGCTGGTCACATGCGTCTGGCGACCTGGAACGTGAACTCGGTGAAGGCCCGCCTGCCCCGGCTGCTGGACTGGTTGGCCGGCACCGGGCCGGACGTCGTCTGCCTTCAGGAGACCAAGTGCCCGGACGGCGCCTTCCCAGTGGCCGAGGTGGGCGAGCTGGGCTACACGGTGGCCAGCCACAGCGACGGCCGGTGGAACGGGGTGGCCATCCTGTCCCGGGTCGGCCTGGCCGACGTGACGGTGGGGTTTCCCGGCGAACCGGGCTTCCCCGATCCCGAGGCCCGGGCCATCTCGGCGACCTGCGACGGGGTCCGGGTCTGGTCGGTGTACGTGCCGAACGGTCGGGCGCCGGACGACCCGCACTACGCGTACAAGCTCGCCTGGTTCGCGGCGCTGCGGGACGCGCTGGAGGCGGAGCTGACCGGTGGCCTGCCGCTGGCGGTCTGCGGCGACTTCAACGTGGCGCCCACCGACGCCGATGTCTGGGACCCGGCGGTGTTCACCCACTCCACGCACGTCACCCCGGCGGAGCGGGCGGCCCTCGCGGCGCTGCGCGACCTCGGGCTCTCCGACGTGGTGCCCACGCCGATGAAGGGCCCGCACCCGTTCACCTACTGGGACTACCGGGCGGGCATGTTCCACCAGAACAAGGGCATGCGGATCGACCTCGTGTACGCCTCAGCGCCGTTCGCCCGGGCGGTCCGCTCCGCGTACGTGGACCGGGAGGCGCGCAAGGGCAAGGGGCCCTCCGACCACGCGCCGATCGTGGTCGACGCCGACCTGGTTCCGGCCGTCGAGTCGTTCTGAGCCCCGGCCCCGTCGCTAGGGTGGAGCCATGGCAGTCGTGAAGATCAACGCGATCGACGTCCCTCCCGGCGCGGGCGAGGAGCTGGAGAAGCGGTTCGCCGCCCGGGCCGGGGCCGTGGAGAACTCCCCCGGCTTCCTCGGCTTCGAGCTGCTGCGCCCGGTGGCCGGGGAGAACCGCTACTTCGTCTACACCCGCTGGGAGACCGAGGAGGCCTATCAGGCGTGGGCCGCCGGCCCCTCCCGCGCCGCCCACGCCGGGACGGGCGAGAAGCGTCCCCCGGTCGCCTCCGGCGCCACCCTCCTGGAGTTCGAGGTCGTCCAACAGGTCCCGGGCCGCCCCTGACCCGCCCTCACCCTCCCGCTCCCCCCACCTCCCGCCCGCCCTCTCCGGAGGCGGCGATCATGAGGTTGGCGGCGAAGTGGATCTCCCTGACCACCGCCAACCTCATGATCACCGGGAACGGGCGGACCGGAGGGGGGCGGGGGTCGGGGTGGATGGGGTCAGCGGTTGTGGGAGGAGAGCAGGGTGGCGAAGGCGATGATGTTGTCGGCGTAGCCCGTCCGGCCGCCGAGCCAGTCGCCGCCGCAGGTGATCAGGCGCAGGCCCGCGGGGCCCTCGTCGCCGTAGACCCGCTCCGCCGGCAGCCGCTCCTTGGGGAAGTGCTCCACGGAGTCGACCCGGAACACCACGACCGAGCCGTCCGCCCGGGCCACCTCGACGGTGTCGCCCGGGCGCAGCTTGTGCAGGTCGTAGAAGACCGACGGACCACGCTTGGTGTCCACGTGCCCGACGATGACCGACGGGCCCGGCTCGCCCGGGGTGGGTCCCCGGTCGTACCAGCCGGTCTCGTCGGCCCGCTCGAGCGGCGGGACGGCGATCGAACCGTCCCGGGCCTGACCGACGGGAGCCACCGGGGCGGACACCTTGATCGCGGGAATCGACAGGCGCACCGGCCGGCTGGCCGCCAGCGCGCCGCTCTCGCTGCGCGCCGGCCGGTCCTGTCCCCCGCCGGCGGCCCAGTCGAACGGACCGGCGGTGCGCCCCAGGCCCGCGCCGGTGGCGAAGACCCCGGCCAGCACCAGCACCACGGCCAGCGGCACCGACCAGGGGCGACGTCCGGGCGGCCGTGGGCCCCGGGCCGCTGCGGCGGCCGGCTTCGGGGCGGGCGTGGTGGCCATGACCGGGCTCAGCGTCGGGCGGCGCCACGGACGGTACGCGGGCGGCGCGCCGCCCGGACCGCGAGCACGATGCCGGTCACGATCAGCGCGAGGCCACCCGGAAGCAGCAGCCCGCCCGTGACGCCACCGGCGCCCCCACCGAACCCGGTCGCCGGGCCGCGACTGGGCTTCACGGCCTTGACGACCTGGAGCATGGTCGAGGCGGTCTCGCCGTCGCGGCACTCCAGCTTGATCCGGTAGTTGCCGGGCCGGGTGCGCTCCCGCACCATCGGCGCCGCGGTCAGCGAGCCGTTCTGCGGCTGCACCTGCACCCGGCCGAAGGCGTCCGAGACCACGGTGGCGGGGACGGAGTTGTCCCGGCAGTTGGCCCGGATCCCCACCAGGAAGCCGGGCTCGACCGTGCTCGGGCTGACCTCGACGAAGACGTGCGGCCCCGGCGGCCCCGGCTGGGGCGCGCCGGCCCGGACCAGCGAAGCGACGTCGGGCTCCAGGACGACGCCGGACGACAGGGCGGCCGTGGGCGGCAGAGCGGCCAGGGACGACAGGGCGGCCGTGGGCGGCAGAGCGGCGAGGGCCGGCGGGGCCGCGAGCAGGGGACCGGCGAGCACGGTCGCGATCGCCAGCGCCACACCGCCGCGGTGCACCGACACGACGCCCCCTCCCGGCGCGTTGGGGCAGTGCCGGGCAACACCAGACACCCGGTCTGCCGTACGGGATGGATCCTCTCATCCCCGGGCGAACATCACATCCGATTCGGCGCGGTCGTCGCGTACCCTCGGGTCGTTGTGACCTTCACCGACTCCCCCGCCGCCGTCCCCGCGCCCGCCGCCCGGACGATCCGGACCTTCCATCCGCGCCGTGGCCGGATGAGCAGCCGCCAGACGGACGCCCTCGACCGGCTCTGGCCGGTCTACGGCCTGCACGTGCCGGAGCGGCCCGGCACGCCGGTGGACCTCGCCGGCCTGTTCGGCCGCCGGGCCCCGCTGGTGCTGGAGATCGGTTCCGGGATGGGCGACACCACGGCCGAGATGGCCGCCGCCGACCCCGGTCGAGATTATCTGGCGGTCGAGGTGCACACGCCCGGAATCGCCAACCTGCTGGACCTGGTGGACCGGCACGGCCTGCGCAACGTACGGGTGGCGCAGGGCGACGCCCTGGACCTCGTGGCGGGCCTGCCGGAGGCGTCGCTGGACGCCGTGCACGTCTTCTTCCCCGACCCCTGGCCCAAGTCCCGGCACCACAAGCGGCGGATCATCCAGCCGGCCCACGTCGCGCTGCTGCGCTCCCGGCTGACGCCCGGCGGCATCCTGCACTGCGCGACCGACTGGGCCGAGTACGCCGAGGCGATGCGCCAGACCCTGGACGCCGACCCGGGGCTGGTCGACGCGCACGACGGCTTCGCCCCCCGCCCCGCCCACCGCCCGGTCACCAAGTTCGAGCGCCGGGCCCTGCGGGCGGGCCGCCCGATCTTCGACCTGATCCACCGCCGGGCGTGAAGGCGGGGGCCGCTCCGGCGCCGGAGCGCCTGGGCCGCCATGCCGCACGGCGCCCTCGGAGCCGGCCCTTTCATGCCTCTCCCGCCCGGCCGGTTGGCGCTCGGGGGCATGATCCAGGCACGATGGACGCGCTATGACGCTCACCGCCGCGCTGCCGACAAGCGCCGACCCCGACACCCTCTTCGACGCGTTCGCCGGCTGGGCGAAGGAGCGCGGCCTCGACCTCTACCCCCACCAGGAGGAGGCGGTCATCGAGATCGTCTCCGGCGCCAACGTGATCATGAACACGCCGACCGGGTCCGGCAAGAGCCTGGTCGCGATCGCGGCGCACTTCGCGGCCCTGGCGGACGACCGGACGACCTTCTACACCGCCCCGATCAAGGCGCTGGTGTCGGAGAAGTTCTTCGCCCTCTGCGAGGTCTTCGGCGCCGACAACGTCGGCATGCTGACCGGCGACGCCAGCGTCAACGCCGACGCGCCGATCATCTGCTGCACCGCCGAGATCCTCGCCAACCTCGCGCTGCGCGAGGGCGAACGCGCCGACGTCGGCCAGGTGGTCATGGACGAGTTCCACTTCTACGCCGAGCCCGACCGGGGCTGGGCGTGGCAGGTGCCGCTCATCGAGCTGCCGCAGGCGCAGTTCGTCCTGATGTCCGCCACGCTGGGCGACACCACCCGCTTCGTCGACGACCTGGCCCGGCGCACCGGCCGGCCCACCGCCGTCGTCCGCTCCGCCGAGCGGCCGGTCCCGCTGATCTTCTCGTACGCGATGACGCCGCTGCACGAGACCCTCGAGGAGCTGCTGGAGACGAGGCAGGCGCCCGTCTACGTCGTGCACTTCACCCAGGCCGCCGCCCTGGAACGCGCCCAGGCCCTGATGAGCGTCAACGTCTGCACCCGCGCCGAGAAGGACATGATCGCCACCGCGATCGGGAACTTCCGGTTCACCTCCGGGTTCGGCAAGACCCTGTCCCGGCTGGTCCGGCACGGCATCGGCGTGCACCACGCCGGGATGCTGCCCAAGTACCGCCGGCTGGTCGAGACCCTGGCGCAGGCCGGCCTGCTCAAGGTCATCTGCGGCACCGACACCCTCGGCGTCGGGATCAACGTGCCGATCCGCACCGTGCTGTTCACCGGCCTGTCCAAGTACGACGGGGTGCGTACCCGGCTGCTCAAGGCCCGCGAGTTCCACCAGATCGCCGGCCGCGCCGGGCGGGCCGGGTTCGACACCGTCGGCCGGGTGGTCGTACAGGCACCCGAGCACGTCATCGAGAACGAGAAGGCGCTCGCCAAGGCCGGCGACGACCCGAAGAAGCGGCGCAAGGTGGTGCGCAAGAAGCCGCCGGAGGGGTCGATCGGCTGGGGCCAGCCCACCTTCGACCGCCTCGTCGAGGCGGAGCCGGAGCCGCTCACCTCCAGCTTCCACGTCAGCCACTCGATGCTGCTCAACGTCATCGGCCGCCCCGGCGACGCGTTCGCCGCGATGCGGCACCTGCTCACCGACAACCACGAGGACCGTGCCGCCCAGCGCCGGCACATCCGGCGCGCCATCGCCATCTACCGGGCGCTGCGCGCGGGCGGGGTCGTCGAGCAGCTCGACGAGCCCGACGAGACCGGGCGGCGGGTCCGCCTCACCGTCGACCTCCAGCTCGACTTCGCCCTCAACCAGCCCCTCTCCCCGCTGGCGCTGGCCACGATCGAGCTGCTCGACGTCGAGTCCCCCTCGTACGCCCTCGACGTGCTCTCGGTGGTCGAGTCGATCCTGGACGACCCGCGCCAGGTGCTCTCCGCGCAGCAGTTCAAGGCCCGCGGCGAGGCGGTCGCCGCGATGAAGGCCGAGGGCATCGAGTACGAGGCCCGCCTCGAACTCCTCGACGGCGTGACCCACCCGAAGCCGCTGGCGGAGCTGCTGGACTCGGCGTACGAGATGTACCGGCAGGGGCACCCGTGGGTGGCCGACCACGAACTCTCCCCCAAGTCCGTCGTCCGGGACATGTACGAGCGGGCGATGACCTTCACCGAGTACGTGCAGTTCTACGGGCTGACCCGCTCCGAGGGACTCGTGCTGCGCTACCTCGCGGACGCGTACAAGACGCTGCGCCAGACGGTGCCCGAGGACGCCAAGACCGAGGAGCTGGTCGACCTCATCGAGTGGCTCGGCGAGCTGGTCCGGCAGGTGGACTCCAGCCTCATCGACGAGTGGGAGCGGCTGCGCAACCCCACCGACGCCGCCGAGGCCGCCGAGGCCCTGGACGACCGTGTCCCCGCGGTCACCCGCAACGCCCGGGCATTCCGGGTGCTGGTGCGCAACGCCCTGTTCCGCCGGGTCGAGCTGGCCGCCCTGCGCCGCTGGTACGACCTCGGCGAGCTGGACGCCGCGTCGGGCTGGGACGCGGACGCCTGGGCCGACGCCCTGGAGCCGTACTTCGAGGCGTACGGGGAGATCGGGGTGGGCCCGGACGCGCGCGGACCGGCGCTGCTGATGATCGAGCAGGGTCGGGAGCGGTGGACGGTCCGGCAGATCCTCGACGACCCCGACGAGGACCACGACTGGGGCATCAGCGCCGAGGTCGATCTCGCGGCCTCCGACGAGGCGGGCGCGGCGGTCGTCCGGATCACCTCGGTCGGCCAGCTCTAGCCACCGCCGCGACCGTGCGGGGCCGGCTCCGGCCGGCCCCGCCGCGCTGCTCCGGGTGCCCGCACCCAGGTATCGCGTTGCCGGGGTGAGCCGCCCTGGACTAGGTTGACCCCGTGCCCGCCTCGGACAGGGTGCGCCGCCCCTAGCGGCGGCGCGAAACCCCAGACCCTCGAACGCTCTGCGTTTCCGCTCCGCCGCATCAGCGACCCTTCGCCGGTGTGGCCGTCCGGGCTGCCCGGCTCCGCATGCGATGTCCGGAGCCTTTCGTGCACAGTTCTGCATCCACCTGTCCCGTCCCCTGTGACGCCCCCTGCTCCCGTCTCCTCCCGACCGTCTCGGTCCCGGGTGGGTGGTCGCGGTGAACGCGCGCGCCCGCACCCTGACGGCGGTGCTGTTGTCGTCGCTGTCGTTTCCGTTGACCATCACCGGGGCGTCCGTCGCGCTTCCCGGCATCCAGCACGACCTCGACGCGTCGCTGACGACGGCGCAGTGGGTCGTCAACGGCTACAACCTCTGCTTCGCGGCGTTCCTGGCCTTCGGCGGCTCGCTCGCGGACCTGCTCGGCAAGCGCCGCCTCTTCGCCGCCGGGGTCGCGGTCTTCTTCGCCGGCAGCGTGCTGTGCGTGCTGGCCCGGGACGCCACGGTCCTGAACCTCGCGCGCGTCCTCGCCGGCACGGGTGCGGCAGCGGCGACGGCGACCGGTCAGTCGATCCTCGCGGCGACCTTCGCCGGAGCGGCCCGGACCCGGGTGTTCGGCGCGCTCGGCGCGGTCCTCGGCGTCGGCCTCGCGTTCGGACCCACGATCTCCGGCCTGCTCGTGGACGCGCTCGGCTGGCGGGCCGTCTTCGCGGTCCCCGCCGCGCTGGCGGGAGTCGTGCTGCTGCTGTGTCCCTTCCTGCCCGCCCTGCCCGGCGCCAGGAGGCGGATCGACTGGGGCGGCGGCGCGCTGTTCACCGCCGCGCTCGCGCTCCTCATCTGGGCCTTCGTCGAGGCACCCGCCCTGGGCGCCTCGCACCCGTCGGTGATCGCCGCGCTGCTCGCCCTCGTGGTCTGCGGGACCGGGTTCGTACGGGTCGAGAAGCGCCGCACCGACCCGATGTTCGACCTCGCTCTCCTGCGCAACCAGCGCTTCGTCGGGTACTCCCTGGTCGCCGCGACCATGATGGGACTGCTCGTACCCCTGCTGGTCTACCTGCCCTCCTACCTCATCGACGTCGTCGGCCTCGACGCCGGTCGAGCCGGGCTGTGGATGCTCATGCTCACCCTGCCCTCGGTCGCCCTGCCCCCGGTCGGAGCGGCGGTCGCGCGTCGCTCGCCCCGCCTGCTGTCGGTCGGGTCGATCGTCCTCGGCGCGGCCGGCATGTTCGCCCTCACCACCATCGGACCCGACAGCACACCCCGTTCCCTCCTGCTGCCGCTGCTGCTGATCGGGACCGGTGTCGGCGCCACCACGGGCGTGATCGACGGACTCGCCATCTCCAGCGCGCCCGTCCGGCAGGCCGGCACCGTGGCCGGGCTGTTCAACACGGGCCGGCTCGTCACCGAGACCGTCGCGCTCGCGCTCGTCGGCTCCACCCTCGCCGTCGTCAGCGGCGGGCACCTCGCCGGCGACGGCTTCACCGCCGCGCTGCACGTCGTCGCGGTGGCGCTGGGGTGCTTCGGCGGCGTCTGCGCCGTCGCCGTGGGTCTGCTCCTGCGGCGACGCGATGCCGGGCGGCCGGAGGCGTGACGCGTCAGGCGGTGGTGAGGACGACGAGCTGCTGGGTCGCCCGGGTCATCGCGACGTAGCGGTCGACCGCGCCTGCGACGCCGTCGCCGAACGCCTCCGGGTCGACGAGGACGACCAGGTCGAACTCGAGCCCCTTCGACAGCTCCGGGGTCAGCGACCGGACGCGGGACGTCGCCCGGAAGGTGGGGTCGCCGATGACGCAGGCGACCCCCTCGGCGTGGGCGGCGAGCCAGGTGTCGAGGATCGCGTCCCGGTCAGCGGCGGATCCGCGTACGACGGGAAGGCCGCCGCTGCGGATGGAGGTCGGCACGTTGGCGTCCGAGAGCACGGCCCGGATGACCGGCTCGGCCTCCGTCATGACCTCCTGCGGCGTCCGGTAGTTGATGCTCAGGGAGGCCAGGGTGATCCGGTCGAGCCCGATGCGTTCCAGCCGTTCCTGCCACGACTCCGTGAAACCGTGCCTGGCCTGCGCGCGGTCGCCGACGATGGTGAAGCTCCGGGACGGGCAGCGGAGCAGCAGCATCTGCCACTCGGCGTCGGTCAGCTCCTGCGCCTCGTCCACGACGATGTGCGCGAACGGGCCGGCGAGCAGGTCCGGCTCGATGTCGGGCAGTACGGTCTCGTCGACCAGGGCGTCCTGGAGGTCCAGTTGGCGCAGGCTCGACAGCACACCCTCGCCGTCGTCGTAGACGTGGGCCGCGATGAGGTCGTCCACGACCGTCGCCATGCGCGCGCGTTCGACGGCGACGACGGCCTCCTGCCGCCGCCGGCGCCCGGACGCCTCCGGGTCGCCGAGCCGCTGCCGTGCCGCGTCCAGGAGCGGCAGGTCCGACACCGTCCAGGCCCGGGCGTCGCGGCGCTGCAACCTGCGGACCTCGTCGCCGCTGAGCCAGGGGGCGCACGTGCGCAGGTAGGCCGGCACCGACCACAGGTCGCCGACGAGGTCGGTCGCCTCGATCAGCGGCCAGGCGCGGTTGAAGGTCGTACGCAGCTCCCGGTTGCGCAACAGCGACCTGCGGACCAGGTCGTCCGGCTCGTCGCCGTCGTACCTGTCCGTCAGGATCGTGAGCAGCTCCTCCCAGACCTCGTCACGCGCCTCGTTGTGCGGGGCACCGGACCCCGGCGCCTCGAACGCCGCGGCCCAGTCGTCGGCGCTGAGCCAGATGTCGGACTCGTCGGTCGCGACCGTCATCCCCTTCGTCGGCGGCTCCTCGTAGAACCTGACCGCCGCCTCGATCGCCCGCACCAGGTCCGCGGACGACTTCAGGCGGGCCACCTCCGGGTCGGTCTCGACGGTCGCCGCGGCGCCCTCCGGTACGAGGTCCCGCAGGGTGCACGTCTGCACGTCCTCCTCGCCGAGGCTGGGTAGGACGTCGGCGACGTAGGCCAGGTAGGGCTGGTGCGGCCCGACGAACAGCACGCCGCCACGGCGGTGACCGAGGCGGGGGTCGGCGTAGAGCAGGTACGCGGTGCGGTGCAGAGCGACGACGGTCTTCCCCGTGCCGGGACCGCCGTCGACGACGAGCGCGCCACGCGAGCCCGCCCGGATGATGGCGTCCTGGTCGGCCTGGATCGTGCTGAGCACGTCGCGCATCCGGGTCGACCGGCTGCCGCCCAGGCTGGCGATGAAGGCGGACTGGTCGTCGAGCGCGGCGGCGTGCCCCTCGAACCCGTCCGGGGTGAACACCTCGTCCCAGTAGTCGGTGATCCGGCCACGGGTCCAGCGGTACCTGCGACGGCTCGCCAGACCCATCGGGTTGGCATGGGTCGCACCGAAGAACGGCTCGGCCGCGGGGGAACGCCAGTCGAGCAGCAGCCGACGCCCCGCGCCGTCCGTCAGGCCACGTCGTCCGACGTACACGGGCTCGGGGTCGTCCGCACCGACCATGTGTCCGAGGCACAGGTCCATCCCGAAGCGACGCAGTGTGCGCAGCCGGGCGGTCAGCCGGCGGATCTCCGTGTCCCGGTCGACCGCCTGCCGGCCCTTGCCGCCGGGCGCCCTGCGCTCGGCGTCGAGGCGGTCGGACAGGTCGGTGGTCAACTGATCGAGGCTCTCCGCGATGGCCGCGAAGTGCCGCTCGTCGCCGGCGATCAGCGTCGGGTCCCCCTTGGCGGAGAGATGGTCGGGAAGGTCGAACGCACTGGTGGTCAGCGGGCTCACGTCGTCAGCTCCGATCTCGTTCTGGGCCTGGCCCGGCGACACCGGTCAGCCGCGCCGGAAACTCCTCGTCCGGGGCGCACTCAGCCGCATTTACGCGCCGGGTGCCGCGAGTTCCACCAGCGTTTCGACGTCCCCCGTTCGACGACGACACACGCGTTCAGCGAATTCCGTTTCCGCTGGTCCTGGCCTCGGCGGGTGATTCTGCGGCACGACCCGGGTCTTGCCGCAAGCCCCCCGGTGCGCTATATGTTGAGAAGGGAAAGGAGCGGATGCTCCTTTCCCTTCGTCGTTGCCGGGGCGAATAGCATTTCGCGAACCGAACGCGTCGGGAGCGCCGCCTTACACCGCACCGTCGCGGCGGCCCGGCCAGGCGAGAAGGTTCGTAGCTGACGTGTCCGCTTCAGTCGGCCACTTCTTCGGCCGGGCGGCCGGACGGGGCTGCGGGTGCCCTGGCGGCGACCGTCAGCTGAACCGCTCCGTGACCACGGGTATCAGTCCGTGCCACCGCACTGTCTCCGTCAGGTCGTCCAGGACCGGGCCGACGGTGTCGTCGAGGTCGGTCGCGAGCAACGCGGTCACGTCAAGGCCCCAGGCGAGCCCACCGCCGACGCGGCGGAGGGTCCAGGAGAAGAGGTCGTTGCCTGCCCTCCGGTGCCCGGCCGGCAGCTCCGGGACCGGCCCACGGGCATCCTGGCCGCCGGGCGGCGGACTCCAACAGTCGCGGAGAGCCTCGACCTGCTCGGCTCGCAGATCCTTGGCGAACAGGACGCGGTAGGTCCGCTTCTCCGCAAAGCCCGCCGGTGTGTCGACCGGTCCCAGCCGCAGCAGCGGTGCCGTGGCAAGGGTCTCGTGGTCGACAAAGCTCGACCGCAGTGCTGCCTCATCCGGTAACCTGCCACCGCCGAGCCGCCGGTATGCGATCTCCGCGCCGCTTCGGTCGCTCGGCACCACCCGGGTGAGCGACACGGGATCCGTGCGCGTGACCCGGCTGAAGGACGCGCAGCTCAGCCAGCGAGGGTCTTCGACCCGCCAGGCCGCGGCGAACAGGCCCACCGTCACGAATTCCTGGTCGCGTACGAACTCTTCGACGAGGATGCCCTCGGGTGCGGCCGGCTGTTCGCCGCGGGCAGGAGCGAGAAGCAGGTAGTAGTCCAGCCCGCGTCGCGGGCGGCTCCGCTGGGTGACGACCGCTCCGTGCCGCGTACGACCCTCGTCGTCGACCACGCGCAGGAGCCTTCCCTCGAGTCGGCCCTCGGCACCTTCGCTCGTCGTCGAGAGGTCCCGATCGGCTGGTCCGGCGTCGTGACGCGCGGCCCGTGCGTGCGGCCAGCAGGGGCTCCCCGGGGACAGCGAAGACCGTCGCGGCTCACCGTATCGGAGCATCGGGTCCACGGCGGCGACGAAGGCACTCACAAACCCTGGGAGATGTCACACCCGTCGATTAGAATGTATGTACTAATCGAGGTCCTGACCTGGGAGGACGCCCGTGATCACGCCCGCCTCCGCCCCACCCACCCCCTACGCCACCCTGCTCGGCTTCACCCGCTACGTCGACCGCACCGGCCCGACGAAGGCCACCTTCGTCGGGGGCCTGCGCAAGCAGCGGGCCAGCCGCTCCGGCTTCAACCCGCACGGCCAGTTCGTCAAGGCGCTCAAGGCCGACATCGCCTTCCACACCGGGGGCACCCACCTCGACCAGGTGGTCGACGTGGTCAAGCCCCGCTGGCGACCGCTCTACCAGGCCCTCGTCCCCGGCGCGACGGCCTGGCTGCGCTCCCTCGGCGAGCCGAGGGACGTCGACCTCGCCCAGACCCGCGACGCGCTCGCGATGCTGGGCGACCTGCCCGTCAAGGTCAACCCCCAGTTCGGCGTACGGCACGCCGACGGTCGCGTCGAGGCCGTCCGACTGCACTTCGACGAGGCGCCGCCCAGCGAGGAGGCGACGCTCGCCACCCTGCACCTGATGGCCCGGCACATGGACGCGGTGCTGCCGCACGCCGAGCCGGTCCTGGTCGACGTGCGTCGCGGCGAGGCCCACCGCATGCCCGCCGACGCCCGCCCGGAGCAGATCGAGCGCTGGCTGGCCGGCGAGGCGGCGGCCTTCCGGGCCATCTGGGCCACCGCCGCCTGATCCCTACCCACCATCCGATCCGCCCGCCCGGTCCGGCCGACACGGCCGGGCCGGGCGCCGACCGAAAGCCCACATCCCGGGCGGCGGATCGACACGACGCCCAGCATCGTGAATCATCTATCTTCATGACCACCGGGTCCACGGACGCCCGTCCGCCCGCCGAGATCGCCGACCACGACCAGGTTCCCGCTCCCCGGGACCCCGGCCGGCGGGAGCGGTGGAGCTGGCTGCGCCACGAATGGACGCTGGCGGTGCTCGGCGGGCTGCTGCTGGCGGTGGTGCTGACCTGGCCGACGATGCGGCATCCGGCGAGCACCATCCCCGGCGACATCGGCGACCCCACGTTGCAGGCGTGGCAGATGGCCTGGGCCGGGCACGCCGTGCTCAACAACCCGGCCGGTCTCTGGCACTCCAACACGTTCTTCCCCGAGACCCACACGTACGCCTACAGCGACACCCTGCTCGGATACGCCCCGTTCGGGATGCTCGGCTCGGGCTTCGAGGCCGCCCTGGTCCGATACAACGTGATGTACGTGCTGGTGCACGCGCTGGCCTTCGTCGGGGCGTACGCGCTGGTCCGGCAGCTCGGCGCGGGCCGGCTGGGCGGGGCTGTCGCCGGGGTCGCGTGGGCGTACGCGCCCTGGCGGTTGGCGCACTCCGGCCACCTGAACATCCTGTCCAGTGGCGGGATCGCGTTGTGCCTGGCGATGCTGGCCCGCGGGCACGGCTGGTCGCTGCGGCACGGCTACCGGCCGGAGCGACGGCGTCCGGGCTGGGCCCTGGCGGGGTGGCTCGTCGCCGCCTGGCAGATCAGTCTGGGCTTCGGCATCGGGCTGCCGCTGGTGTACTTCCTGCTGGCCGCGGTGCTGGTCGGGGCCGGCGGCTACGGCTGGTCGTGGTGGCGGCGCGGGCGACGTCCCGCGTTCGGCCGGCGGCTGCTGGTCGCCGACCTGGCCGGCGGGGCCGCCTTCGGCGCGGCGACGCTGCTGCTGGGCCTGGTCTACCTGCGGGTCGTCGATCTCAACCCGCAGGCCGAGCGGTCGCTGGCCTGGACGGAGATGTTCTCGCCGCCGCTGATCGGCTTCGTCACCGCCCCGGCGGACTCGTGGTGGTGGGGCGAGCGGCACGCGGCGGCCCGGGAACAGCTGTCCTGGCCGCCGGAGATGGCGTTGCTGCCCGGGATGGTCCTGCTCGCGTTGGCCGCGGCGGGGCTGTTCGTCTCGGTGTTTCCGGCCCGGCACCGGGTCGCGTTGGGGCTCGGCGTGCTCGGCACGGTGCTGCTGGGCCTGGGCGTCACCCTCGGCGGTGACGGCGATCCGGGCTACCTGACGCTGTCGAAGCACCTGCCGGGCTGGGACGCGTTGCGGACGCCGGGGCGGATGATGCACTGGACCAGCCTGCTGCTGGCGGTGCTGGCGGCGGGCACGGTGACGGTGTTCGCCACGGCGGTGCGGCGGTGGTCGTCCCGGGGCTGGGCCAGGTTCCTCGCACCGGTGCTCCTGCTGGTGCCGCTGGCCCTGGTCGGGCTGGAGGGGGTCAACCGGACGGCGCATCCGGTGGTGCCGACGCCGCCGGCCGCGATGCGTACGGCGGGGGAACCGATGCTGGTGCTGCCCGCCGGCGGCGCGGTCGACCTGATCTTCATGTTGTGGACGACGGACGGGTTCCCCCGGGTGACGAACGGGCTGGCCGGGTTCGAGCCGGTCACCCAGGCGCAGACCCGGGCCGCGACGGCCGCCTTCCCCGATCCGGGCAGCGTGGCGTACCTGCGGGGCATCGGGGTGCGGTCCGTGGTGGCCCTGCCGGGCTGGACCGCCGGGACGCCCTGGGAGGGCATTGCGGAGCGGCCGTTCGACGGGCTCGGCATCACCCGGGAGGAGATCGATGGTGTGCTGGTCTACCGCCTCTGACCGGGGCGGCGCGGGGCCGCGCGGCGCGGGCCGGGGGTCCTCGGGCACCGGCCGGGCGGGGTGACGCGGGTGCTCCTGTCGCTGGTGGTGCCCTGCTTCAACGAGGAAGCCTCGGTGGAGCGGCTGCACACCGCGGTGACCGCCGCGGTCGCGGAGCTGTCCGACGTCGACATCGAGGTGGTGTACGTCGACGACGGCAGCTCCGACGGCACCCTCGTGGCGCTGCGCCGCCTCGCCGCCGCCGATCCCACCGTGCGCTACACGTCGCTGAGCCGAAACTTCGGCAAGGAGGCGGCGATGCTGGCCGGGCTGGAGCGGGCCACCGGGGACGCGGTGGTCATCATGGACGCCGACCTCCAGCATCCGCCACGGCTGCTGCCCGACATGGTGGCGTTGTACCAGCAGGGTTTCGACCAGGTGATCGCGCGCCGGGACCGGCGTGGTGACCGGTTCGTCCGGATGCTGGCCTCGCGGTCCTTCTACCGGGTGGTCAACTGGTGGATCGACGTGCGGCTGCTGGACGGGGCGGGTGACTTCCGGCTGCTGTCCCGGCTGGCGGTGGACGCGGTGCTGGCGATGCCGGAGTACAACCGCTTCTCGAAGGGGCTGTTCTCCTGGATCGGCTTCCGGACGGTGGTGGTCGCCCACGGCAACGAGACCCGGCAGGCGGGCCGGAGCAGGTGGACGTTCGGCAAGCTGTTCAACTACGCCTTCGACGGGCTGCTGTCGTTCAACAACCGGCCGCTGCGGCTGGCGATCTACGGCGGCCTGTTCCTCACCCTGATCGCGGTGGTCTACATGGCCTGGGTGGTCGGGGACGCCGTCAGCAAGGGAATCGACGTTCCCGGCTACACCACCATCATCGTCAGCGTGATCGGTCTCGGCGGCATCCAGATGACGATCCTGGGCGTGATCGGGGAGTACATCGGCCGGATCTACTACGAGACCAAGCGTCGGCCGCACTACCTCGTCCAGGAGACCGAGGACCTGGTCACGGAGAGCGGGGAGGCGCCCCGGGTGCCGGACCAGCCGGCGGTGCGCCCGGCCGAGCGGGTCCGGCAGGGCGGGCCGGCCCGCGAGGACCTCTCCCGGTACCGCTCGCTGCGACGCGCCGCCGGCGAGTCCGTGGCGGGTGACGCGCGGCAGCCGTAGCGGCCGCCGCGCGCGACCGCGTCAGGCGGTGAGGAACTTCTCCAGGTCGTCGAGGATCTTGTTGGCGGCGCCGATGCCGATGCCGGTCATCCAGATCTCGTCGGAGACGACGTGCGACTTGCCCGCCTTGACCGCCGACAGCCCCTTCCAGAGCGTCCCGCCGGTCACCTTGGCCTGCTCGGCGGCGGCCTTCTCGCCGTACGCGGTCACGAAGATGACGTCACCGTCGACCTCGCCGATCCGCTCCGGGCTGACCCGGTCCATCCGCCGGTCCTCCTTGCCGGTGAGCTGCTGGCGCTCGGGGCGGCCCAGCCCGGTGTCGCCGATGACGATGCCGGAGAACGAGTCCGGCCCGTACACCCGGATCTCGGTCGGCATGAAGCGGACGATGGAGACCTCGCGCGTGGCGGCGTCGCCGAGCTTGCCGCCGAACTCCCTGGCCCGCGTCTCGTACGTGGCCAGCAGGTCCTTGGCCTGCTGCTCCTTGCCGAGCGCCTTGCCGTCGAAGAGGAAGTTCTCCTTCCAGGTGATGCCGACCTTCTCGGTGAAGACGGTCGGCGCGATGGCGGCCAGCTCGTCGTAGAACTTCTCCTGGCGGAACTTGCTGCCCAGGATCAGGTCCGGCTTGAGGGCGTTGATGGCCTCCAGGTCGGGCTCGGTGAGCACCCCGACCTCCTTGATGCCGGCGAGCTTCTCCTCGCCGAAGTAGGTCGGCCAGCTCCTCGCCTCGCCGGCGGTGGCGGCGCCGACCGGCGTGACGCCGAGCGACAGCGCAGTGTCGATCTTGTCGGTGTCGAGCACGACGACGCGCTTCGGTTCGGCCGGCACCTTCGTGGTGCCCATGGCGTGGGTGATCTCCCGGGTCTCCCCGGTGGTGGTGTCGGCGACCGGGTCACTCTCACCGCAGGCGGTGAGACCGACGCCGAGGGCCAACGCCGCGGTGAGGGCGGCGGCGAGACGACGCATCAGAATCCTTTCGAAGGGTGCGAGCCGGTCAGCGGCGTCGCCGCGTCCCCGGCGGGCAGGCGGGTCAGGGAGGGACTGGTGAGCGCGGGCACCACCAGGGGCGCCCCGGTCACCGGGCAGGGCACGACCACGCAGTCGAGGCCGAAGACGTCGCGGACCAGGTCGGCGGTGAGGATCTCCCGGGGCGGCCCGGCGGCCACCACGGCGCCGGAGCGCATGGCGATGAGGTGGTCGGCGTACCGGGCGGCCTGGTTGAGGTCGTGCAGCACGGCGACGACCGTACGGCCCCGCTCGACGCGCAGCCGGTGCAGCAGGTCCAGCACCTCCACCTGGTGGGCGAGGTCCAGGAAGGTGGTGGGCTCGTCCAGCAGCAGCGCCTCGGTGTCCTGGGCGAGGGTCATGGCGATCCAGACGCGCTGGCGCTGGCCGCCGGAGAGCGTGTCGACCGGCCGGTCCGCCAGCCCGGTCACGTCGGCGAGCGCCATGGCCCGGTCGACGGCCGCGCCGTCGGACTCCGACCACTGCCGCCACCACCGCTGGTACGGCTGCCGGCCCCGGCCGACCAGGTCGGCGACGGTCACCCCCTCCGGCACCAGCGGGCTCTGCGGCAGCACGCCGAGGCGGCGGGCGACCTCGCGGGTCGGCAGGTCCCGGATGGCGGTGCCGTCCAGCAGCACGGCGCCGCTGCGGGGGGTGAGCAGGCGGGCCATGGTGCGCAGCAGCGTGGACTTGCCGCAGGCGTTCGGCCCGACGATCACCGTGAACGCGTCGCCGGGCAGCTCCAGGTCGAGCCCGTCCAGCACGGTCCGCTCGTCGTAGCCGGCGACCAGGTCGCGGGTGGAGAGCATCACGCCTCCTTGCCAGGGTGGGACATCACGAGGACCGCCGCCGGCCGCGGAGCAGCAGGAAGATCAGGTACGGGCCGCCGATGGCGGCGGTCAGCACGCCCGCCGGCAGCTGGGTGGGGGCGAACAGCCGCCGGCCACCCAGGTCGGCCAGCACCAGCAGCAGCGCCCCGAGCAACGCGGCGCAGAGCAGCGGCGGGCGCTCGGCGCGGACCAGCCGGCGGGCCAGCTGCGGGGCGACGAGGGCGACGAAGTCCACCGCGCCCACCTGCGCGGTGACCATCGCGGCGGTCAGCACCCCGGTGCCGGCGAGGCCGACCCGGCGGGCCACCGGGCGCAGGCCGATCCCCCGGGCGGTGTCGTCGTCCAGGGCGGTGCTGTTCAGCGCCCAGCCGGCCCAGGCCAGCACCGGCAGGAGCGCGGCCAGGGTGAGGGCGATCCACAGGCTCTCGGTCCAGCCCTTGCCGGCGAGCGTGCCGATCAGCCAGATCTGCGCGCGCAGCCCGTCGATCGGGTCGGCGGTGAGCATGACGACCTCGGTCAGGGCCCGCAACGCGAAGGCGACCGCCACGCCGGCGAGCACGAACCGCTGGGCGGCCAGCCCGTGCCGGGCGCCGAGGACGAACAGCAGCACGGCGGCGACCAGCCCGCCGACCAGCGCCGCCGGCGCCACGAGGACGGCGGCGACACCGCCGGTCAGGGCCACCGTCGCGGCGAGACCGGCGCCCTGGGTGATGCCGACGACGTCGGGGCTGGCGAGCGGGTTGCGGGCCACGCTCTGGATCAGCGTGCCGGCCACCCCGAAGGCCGCGCCGGCCACCGCGGCCAGCACCAGCCGGGGCAGCCGCAGGTCGAGGACCACCAGGTCGTACGGGGTGCCGGCGCCGGAGAGGGCGCGCAGCACGTCGGCCGGGGCGACGTACGGGGTGCCCAGCGAGAGGCTGAGCACCCCCGCGCCGAGCAGCAGCACGACCAGCGCCGCAGCGACCAGCACCGAGCGGCGGCGGACCTGCACGCTGACCGGGCCGATCCGCACCAGCGACCGCCCGGGCAGCGCGGTGACGCCCAGCCGGGGGCGGCCCGCCGGCCGCCCGACGGCCGGGGTCGCGGGGGCGGTCACGCCGTCACGACCTTCGCGCGGCGGACCAGGAAGGCCAGCAGCGGGGCGCCGATCAGCGCGGTGACGATGCCCGCGGGCACCTCCCCGGGCGGCGCGACGAGCCGGCCGACGACGTCGGCGCCGAGCAGCAGCGCGGGCCCGAGCAGCGCCGAGACCGCGAGGGTCCAGCGGTGGTCGGCGCCGACCAGGGCGCGGGCCAGGTGCGGCACCGCGAGCCCGACGAACGCGATCGGCCCGGCGGCGGCGACGGCCGCCCCGGTGAGCAGCACCGCGGCGACGCCGCCGCCGAGGCGGACCAGCCCGATCCGGTGCCCGAGGCCCCGGGCCACGTCGTCGCCGAGGGCGAGCGCGTCCAGGCCCCGGGCGACGAGCGCGGCCAGGACCAGCCCGGCGAGCACGAACGGCAGCACCTGGGCGGCCACCGTGAGGTCCCGGCCGGTCAGCCCGCCGACCATCCAGAAGCGGTACTCCTCGAAGGTGCGGGCGTCCATGCTGAGCAGCGCGTACACCACGGAGGCGAGACTGGCGTCGAGGGCCGCGCCGACCAGCGCGAGGGTGACCGGGCTGGCGCCCTCGCGGGCCTTGGCCGCGACGGCGAAGACCAGCACGCCGGCCCCGAGCGCGCCGGCGATGCCGAACCAGACGTACCCGGCGAGGGTGCCCACGCCGAAGACGGAGATGGCCAGCACCACGCCGAACGAGGCGCCGGCGCTGATGCCGAGGATCCGCGGTTCGGCCAGCGGGTTGCGGGTGAGGGCCTGGAAGAGGACGCCGGCGACTGCGAGCGCCAGCCCGACGGCAAGGCCGAGCGCGGTGCGCGGCATCCGCAGTTCCCGCACGATGGTGGCGGCCTCGCCGCCGTCCGGGGCGACCAGCGCGCGCCACACCTCGTCGACGGCCAGCGCCCGGCTGCCGAGCGCGAAGCTCGCCAGCACGGCCAGCCCCAGCACCACGGCGGCGGCCACGATGACCGCGAGCCGCCGGCCGCCACGCGCCCGGCGCCGGGTGCCGGCCGGGGCCGGTCGGGTGGCGAGGCTGGTCACGAGGCTCCTGCACGTTCGGGCTTAGGGTCGCCTTACCGTAGCGGAACGCCCTGGCCGGGCCTAACTCGCCGTCGTCGATCCGAGCGGCGCTGAGCAGGACGGACGGTGCCGGATCCGGGCGGACGGCGGCCCCGGCCGCCCTAGGGTGTGGGCATGCGATTCGACCAGCACACCGTGGTGCTCCTGGTCCGGCCGTCGGACGCGCCGGAACTGCCGCTGGACGCGGCCGACCGGTTGCAGGACGCCCACCTGGCCCACCAGGCGGGGCTGGTGGAGCAGGGGCTCGTCCTGGCCGCGGGCCCGTTCGTCGACGCCGACGACGAGCGGCTGCGCGGCTTCGTCGTGCTTGCCGTCTCCCCGCAGGAGGCCCGCGAGCTCTATCACAACGACCCGGCCGTGCGGGCCGGGCGGCTGAGCGTGCAGGTGATGAGCTGGATGGTGCCGGAGCGCAACGTGCGGTTCGAGAGCGTGCCGATGCCCCGGTCGATCCTGGAGGCCGCCGCCGGCGACTGACGGGCCGGCGTCCGGTCGTGCGGGCGCCAGCCGGGCCGCCGTCAGGCGGCGGTCCGGGCGTCAGGCGGCGGTCGGGGCGTCAGTCGGCCGGTCGCGGCGCGGGCAGCGGGCCCGCCGGCCCGTCGAGCTGCTGGTCGGCCCAGACGTACGTCTCCGGCAGCAGCTCGGCCACGTGCACCACCCGCAGCGCGTCCATCGGCCCGACGATGACCCGGACCGTGGGGAAGTAGTCGCGCAGCACCTGCCGGCAGCGCCCGCAGGGCGGGATCACCCCGCGCCCCCGGTCGCCCACCGCGACGATCGTCTCCAGCTCGGTGACGCCCTGGGTGGCGGCGGCGCCGACCGCGACCACCTCGGCGCAGGGGCCGCCGGTGAAGTGGTAGACGTTGACCCCGGTGAAGACCCGGCCGTCGGGGGTCCGCGCGGCGGCGGCGACCGTGTGGTTCTCGCTGCGGCAGCGCAGCTTGGCGACCGCCGTGGCGGCCTGCACCAGGGCCCGGTCGGTGTCGCGCATCGTCATCCAGTCCCCCGTGGCCAGGTCGGTCGACGCCCCACTCTAGACCGGTGGGCCGCCCGCGCGCTCGCCCTGACCACAGCCGTCGGCGGGCGCGCGACCGGGGCGGGCGGAGGCGGCGCGGCGGTAACCCGGGGGCGGTCCGGCCGTCGGCTGCCTATCCTTGGCGACGACATGCAGAATCCAGCCGCACCCGCCGCGACCGACCCCGTCCGCGAGCTGCACCGCCGCCTCCGTCCCCTGATGTTCCGCGACCAGCGCCGCCTGCAACGACGCCTGGACGGGGTACGCCGGCTGCGCGATCCGCAGCGCCGGGAGTCGGCGCTCGACGAGATCGCCGCCGACGTGGCGCGGGCCGAGGCCGTGCTGGAGGGCCGGCGCGCCGCCGTGCCGGTGGTCACCTACCCGGCCCAGCTGCCGGTCAGCGAACGCAAGGACGACATCGCCGCCGCGATCCGCGACCACCAGGTGGTGATCGTGGCCGGCGAGACCGGCTCCGGCAAGACCACCCAGCTGCCGAAGATCTGCCTGGAGCTGGGGCGCGGGATCACCGGGCTGATCGGGCACACCCAGCCGCGCCGGCTGGCCGCCCGTACGGTGGCGGACCGCATCGCCGAGGAACTCGGCACCGAGCTGGGTGACGTGGTCGGCTACAAGGTGCGCTTCAGCGACCAGGTGAGCGACCGCAGCCTGGTCAAGCTGATGACCGACGGCATCCTGCTCGCCGAGTTGCAGACCGACCGGATGCTGCGCCAGTACGACACGCTGATCATCGACGAGGCACACGAGCGCAGCCTCAACATCGACTTCATCCTCGGCTACCTCCGGCAGCTCCTCCCCCGCCGGCCCGACCTCAAGGTGATCATCACCTCGGCGACCATCGAGACCGAGCGGTTCGCCCGGCACTTCGCCGGGCCGCCCACCGCCGACGAGCCGGAGGGCGTACCGGCGCCGGTGGTCGAGGTCTCCGGGCGGACGTACCCGGTCGAGGTGCGCTACCGCCCCCTGGTCGAGGTGGCCGAGGGCGAGGACGACGGGGAGGACGAGGAGAACGTCCGCGACCAGGTCCAGGCCATCGGCGACGCCGTCGAGGAACTGGCCGCCGAGGGCCCCGGCGACATCCTGGTCTTCCTCAGCGGCGAGCGGGAGATCCGCGACACCGCCGACGCGCTGGGCAAGTTGGTGGAGAAGAAGCCGGCGCTACGCGGCACCGAGATCCTGCCGCTGTACGCCCGGCTCTCCACCGCCGAGCAGCACCGGGTCTTCGCCCCGCACGCCGGGCGCCGGGTGGTGCTCGCCACCAACGTCGCGGAGACCTCGCTCACCGTGCCCGGGATCAAGTACGTGGTGGACCCGGGCACGGCCCGCATCTCCCGCTACAGCAGCCGGCTCAAGGTGCAGCGGCTGCCCATCGAGCCGGTGTCGCAGGCGTCGGCCAACCAGCGCAAGGGGCGCTGCGGGCGTACCTCGGACGGCATCTGCATCCGCCTCTACGACGAGCAGGACTTCCTGTCCCGCCCGGAGTTCACCGACCCGGAGATCCTGCGCACCAACCTTGCCTCGGTCATCCTCCAGATGACCTCCATCGGGCTCGGCGACATCGCCGCGTTCCCGTTCATCGACCCGCCGGACCGGCGCAACGTCGCCGACGGCGTCAACCTGCTGCACGAGCTCGGCGCGCTGGACCCGGCCGAGGCCGACCCGGCGAAGCGGCTCACCCCGCTGGGCCGGCGGCTGGCCCAGCTCCCCGTCGACCCGCGGCTGGCCCGGATGGTCGTCGAGGGCGAGAGCAACGGCTGCGCCACCGAGGTGATGGTGATCGCCGCCGCGCTGTCGATCCAGGACCCCCGGGAGCGGCCCGCCGAGAAGCAGGCCCAGGCCGACCAGGCGCACGCCCGGTTCACCGACCGCGAGTCGGACTTCGTGACGCTGCTCAACCTGTGGCGGCACCTGCGCGAGCAGCAGCGCGAGCTCTCCTCCAGCGCGTTCCGGCGGATGTGCAAGGCCGAGTACCTCAACTACCTGCGGGTACGCGAGTGGCAGGACATCGTCAGCCAACTGCGCCAGGTGCTGCGTACCCCCGAGGATGGGCGACCGGCGCGCGACGGCGACGGCGGCGGCCGGCGCCGGGGCGGCGCGGACCTGCCGGAGGAGATCGACACCCCGAAGGTGCACCAGTCGCTGCTGCCCGGCCTGCTGTCCCACGTCGGGCTCAAGGACGCGCAGAAGCACGAGTACCTGGGCGCCCGGGGCGCGAAGTTCGCGCTCTTCCCCGGCTCGGCGCTGTTCAAGAAGCCGCCGCGCTGGGTGATGGCCGCCGAGCTGGTGGAGACCTCCCGGCTCTGGGGCCGGGTCGCCGGCCGGGTCGAGCCCGAGTGGGTCGAGCCCCTCGCGACGCACCTGGTCAAGCGCAGCTACAGCGAGCCGCACTGGGAGAAGAAGCAGGCGGCCGTGATGGCCTACGAGAAGGTGACCCTCTACGGCATCCCGCTGGTCACCTCGCGCAAGGTCAACTTCGGCCGGATCGACCCGGCGCTGTCCCGCGAGCTGTTCATCCGGCACGCCCTCGTCGAGGGCGACTGGCAGACCCACCACCGGTTCTGGGCCGACAACCAGCGGCTGCTGGCGGAGATCGAGGAGCTGGAACACCGGGCCCGGCGCCGCGACATCCTCGTCGACGACCAGACCGTCTTCGACTTCTACGACGCCCGCGTCCCGGCCGACGTGGTCTCCGGCCGGCACTTCGACGCCTGGTGGAAGAAGACCCGCCGGGAGCAGCCCGACCTGCTCACCTTCACCCGGGAGCTGCTGGTCAACGCCGGCCGAACCGGCGTGGACGAGGCCGACTACCCCGACGAGTGGTCCGCCGACGGGGTGACCCTGCCGCTCACCTACCGGTTCGAGCCGGGCACGCCGACCGACGGCGTGACCGTCGACATCCCACTGCCCCTGCTCAACCAGGTGCCGGCGGAGAGCTTCGACTGGCAGGTGCCCGGGCTGCGCGAGGAACTGGTGATCGCGCTGATCCGATCGCTGCCCAAGGCGGTGCGCCGCAACTTCGTCCCGGTGCCGGACTTCGCCCGCGCGGCGCTGGCCGCGATGCCCGCCGGCGAGGAGCCGCTGCTGGACGCGCTGACCCGGCAACTGCGCCGGATGACGGGCGTCACCGTGCCCCGCGACGCGTGGGAGCCGGAGAAGCTGCCGCCGCACCTGCGGGTCCGCTTCCGGGTGCTCGACGAGGAGAACAAGCCGGTCGCCGAGGGCAAGGACCTGCCGGCCCTGCAACGCCGGCTCAAGGCGGAGGTACGCCAGGTCGTGGCCGCCGCCGCGCCGGACGTGGCCCGCACCGGGCTGCGCGAGTGGAGCGTCGGCACGCTGCCGCGCAGCATCGAGCAGGTCCGCGCCGGCTACGCCGTGACCGCGTACCCGGCCCTGGTCGACGAGGGCGACACGGTCGGGGTGAAGGTCTTCGACTCGCCGGCCGAGCAGGAGGCCGCGCACTGGGCGGGCACGCGGCGGCTGCTGCGGCTGACCGTGCCGTCACCGGCGAAGTTCCTCCAGGGGCGGCTCAGCAACGAGGCGAAGCTGGCGCTGAGCCGCAACCCGCACGGCGGCGTGCAGGAGTTGATCTCCGACGCGGCCGGGGCGGCCATCGACAAGCTGATCGGCGACGCGGGCGGCCCGGCCTGGGACGCCGAGGGCTTCGCCGCCCTGCGGGAGAAGGTCCGCGCCGACCTGGTCGACGTCGTGGTCGAGGTGATGGACCGCGTCCGCCGGGTGCTCGCCGCCGCGTACGCGGTGGAGCAGCGGCTCGGCGCCACGAGGAACCTGGCGGTGGTGGCCGCGCTGGCCGACATCCGGGCCCAGCTCAACGGTCTCGTGCACAAGGGGTTCGTCACCGAGACCGGGTACGCGCGCCTGCCCGACCTGCTGCGCTACCTCACCGCGATCGAGCGGCGGCTGGACCGGCTGCCGGGCAACCCGCAGCGCGACAAGCAGCAGCAGGACCGGGTCGCGGTGGTGCAGAAGGAGTACCAGGAGATGCTCGCCGCGCTGCCGCCGGGCCGCCGGCAGGCGGCGGCGGTCCGGCAGATCCGCTGGATGATCGAGGAGCTGCGGGTGAACGTCTTCGCCCAGGCGCTGGGCACCCCGTACCCGGTGTCGGAGCAGCGGATCTACCGGGCGATGGACGAGGCCGAGGGCAGGTAGGGCGACCCGCCAACCCGCGTCAGGAGGCGCGCGTCGGCGCCCGCCGCGGCAGGGGCGCCGACGCCGTGAAGCCGCGCAGCACCCGGAACAGCACCGGCGGGGCGAGCAGCCGCGTCGGCGGGTCGACGAGGTTCACCACCCGCAGGAACGCCGCGCCCAGCGCCGGATCCCGGGTCGCCGCCGCGTGCAGCCGGCCCACGTACGCGTTGACCAGGCGTACCCGCGGCGAGCGCCGGCCGGGCACCTCGGGGAAGCGCAGGTCGGTGCCGACCGCGATGGACCACGGCCCGTCGATGAGCCGGGCCGCGCCCCGGAAGAACCGCCGGGCGAGCCGGTCGGACGGCCGCCGGAGCAGCCGGCGCAGCAGCAGGGCCTCCAGCGCGGCCACCGTCATGCCCTGCCCGTAGACCGGGTTGAAGCTGCACACGGCGTCGGCCACCACCAGGTAGCCGGCCGGGAAGCGGCGCAGCCGCTCGTAGCGCCGCCGCACGCTGGCCGGGAACTTCATCGTCGCCGGTGGGCTCTCCGGCTGCGCCGTACGCAGCAGGTCGGCGATCTGCGGGGCGGCGAGGGTCTCGGCGAAGGCGGTCATGCCCTCGTCGTCGGCCGGCGGTTCCTCGCCGAGCATGCCGCTGAGCGCCACCGCGAACCGGCCCTGCTCCTGCACGGCGACGATGCCGCCCCGGGGCTGGCCGGGCACGGCGTTGGTGAGCGCGCCGAGCAGCCCCTCCAGGTGGTGCGGCTCCCGGCGGTAGGTGCGGGTGAGGTAGGTGACGCCGACCTTGACCCGCTCCTCCGGCGCGGGCCGGTAGCCCAGCTCGGCCAGCCACACCGGGCTGCGGGTGCCCCGGCCGCCGGCGTCGACGACGAGGTCGGCCGCGACGGTGGTCGGGTCCCCGTCGCGCAGGCGCAGCCGCACGCCGGTGATCCGTCCCCGGTCGAGGGTGGTGGTCAGCCCCTCCACCTCGCAGCCCGCCACGATCCGCACCCCGGGCAGGGCGGCCACCCGCTCCCGGACGACCTGCTCCAGCAGCGGCCGGCTGACCCCGAGGGCGAACAGCGGGGACGGCGCGCGCCGCATCCGGTGGCCGTTGTTGTACCAGTGGACCTGCTCGTGCAGGTCGACCGTGGGCACGCCCCGCGCGCTCAGCTCCGCCGAGATCCCGGGCAGCAGTTCCTCGAACGCCTGCCGGCCCCGGGTCAGCAGGACGTGCAACTGCCGCCCCTGCGGTACGCCCCGACGGCTCTCCGCCCGCTCGGGCAGCAGGTCACGGTCCACGAGGGTGACCCGCTCGTACGCCTCGGTGAGCGCGCAGGCGGTCAGCAGCCCGCCCATGCTGGCGCCGATCACCACGGCGCTGCCCGTTGCCATGCCGGCAGCGTAGGCAGGCCGGCGCGGGCCGGTCGTCTTCCGGCGTGCGCAGTCCTGCCGGCGCGGGGCCGGCGCGGCGGCGGCCTCAGAGCGGCTCGACGCCCGGCGGCAGGTCCCCGTCTCCGGTGGCGTCGCGCACGTAGTCCAGCAGTATCCGGCGCAGCTCCCGCCCGGCGTGGGTCGGCACCACGTCGCGGCGCCGGGCGACCGCGATGGTCCGCCGGACGCCGGGCGGGGCCAGCCGGGTGACGCGCACGCCGGGACGCCGGGCCACCACGATGCCGGGGACCAGCGCGACGCCCAGTCCGGCCTCGACGAAGCTCAGCACGGCGTCCATCTCGCCGCCGTCGACGGCGATGGTCGGCTCGAAGCCGGCCTCCCGGCAGGCCTGGATGGTGGCGTCGCGCAGGTCGTAGCCCTCCCGGAACATCACCATCGGCTGGTCGCGCAGGTCGGTGACGCGCAGCTGCCCGGTCTCCGGGGCCACCGACAGCTCCTCGACGGAGGCGACCACCAGGCTCTCCCGCAGGATGGGGTCGGCGCGCAGCCCGGGGTCGGTGCCCTGGGCCGGCATGATGATCAGCGCCAGGTCGAGGTCGCCGCGGAGCAGCCCGCGGACCAGGTCCTGCGAGCCGCTCTCCTCCACCCGCAGGTCGATGGTGGGGTGGGCGTCGCGGAACCGGCGCAGCACCGGCGGGGCGAGCGAGGTGGCGAGGCTGGGGGTGGCGCCGAGCCGGACCCGGCCGCGGCGCAGACCGACCAGCTCCTGCACCTCGCGGGTCGCGGTGTCGACGTCGGCCAGGATCCGCTTGGCCAGCGGCAGCAGCACCTCACCGGCCGCGGTGAGCGCGATGTTGCCCCGTACCCGCTCGAACAGCGGGGCGCCGAGACCGTCCTCCAGGGCGTGAATTTGCTTACTCAAGGACGGCTGCGTGATGCCGACGATGTCGGCGGCTTGGGTGAAATGTCGTACTTCCGCCACCGCCACGAAGTACTTCAGCTGATGGAGCTGCATCTACATAGCCTATAGCTATCAAGACTGCGAGGTCGATGCATTGGACGACTGAATCAAGTGCTCCTAGCGTCGATCGCGTGGTAGTCACGAGAACTCGGTCGCCCATCCGCTCCAGCGTCGGCCTGAAGGCCGTCATGGCGGTGACGGGCATCATCCTGGTGCTGTTCCTGATCGCGCACATGCTCGGCAACCTGAAGATCTTCACGGGGGCGACCTCGTTCGACCACTACGCGCACTGGCTGCGCGAGATCGGCGCCCCGATCCTGCCCGGCGTGTGGTTCCTGTGGATCCTGCGGATCGGGCTGCTGGTGTCGGTGCTCGGCCACATCTGGGCCGCGACCGCCCTCGCCGTGCGCGCCCGCGCCGCCCGCCCGGTGCAGTACGCGCACCGCAAGAAGGTCCAGGGCAGCTACGCGGCCCGCACCATGCGCTGGGGCGGCGTGATCATCCTGCTCTTCGTGATCTACCACATCCTGGACCTCACCACCGGCACGCTGAACCCCGTCGGCGACCCCAGCCGGCCGTACGCCAACGTGGTGGCCGACTTCGCCCCGGAGCGCTGGTACGTCACGCTCTTCTACACCCTGGCGGTCGTCACCCTCGGCTTCCACCTGCGGCACGGCCTGTTCAGCGCGCTGCGCAGCCTCGGCCAGCAGAGCCCGCGCGGCGAGCGGCGGGCCCGAGCCATGGCACTGGGCTTCGCCGTCGTGCTCTGCGCCGGCTACCTGGCGGTCCCGTTCGCCGTACTCACCGGATTGGTGTCCTGACATGGATCTCTACACCGAGGGCGACCCGATCGCCGACACCAAGGCTCCCGACGGCCCCATCGAGACCCGCTGGGAACGCCGCCGCTTCGAGGCCAAGCTGGTCAACCCGGCCAACCGCCGCAAGATGACCGTGATCGTGGTCGGCACCGGCCTGGCCGGCGGCTCGGCCGCCGCCACGCTCGCCGAGCAGGGCTACCGGGTCAGGTCCTACTGCTACCAGGACAGCCCGCGCCGGGCGCACTCCATCGCCGCGCAGGGCGGCATCAACGCCGCCAAGAACTACCGCAACGACGGCGACTCGGTGCACCGGCTCTTCTACGACACCGTCAAGGGCGGCGACTTCCGCTCCCGGGAGTCGAACGTGCACCGGCTGGCCGAGGTCTCGGTCAACATCATCGACCAGTGCGTCGCCCAGGGCGTCCCGTTCGCCCGCGAGTACGGCGGCCTGCTGGACACCCGCTCCTTCGGCGGCGCGCAGGTGCAGCGCACCTTCTACGCCCGGGGCCAGACGGGCCAGCAGCTGCTGCTCGGCGCGTACCAGGCGCTGGAGCGGCAGATCGGCCTCGGCAACGTGGAGATGAACGCCCGGCACGAGATGCTGGAGCTGATCGTCGTCGACGGCAAGGCCCGCGGCATCGTGGTCCGGGACATGGTCACCGGCGAGATCACCACCGAGTTCGCGGACGCGGTCGTGCTCGCCTCCGGCGGCTACGGCAACGTCTTCTACCTCTCCACCAACGCCAAGGGCTGCAACGTCACCGCCACCTGGCGGGCCCACCGCAAGGGCGCGTACTTCGCCAACCCCTGCTACACGCAGATCCACCCGACCTGCATCCCGGTCTCCGGCGACCACCAGTCGAAGCTGACCCTGATGAGCGAGTCGCTGCGCAACGACGGCCGGGTCTGGGTGCCCAAGGCCAAGGGCGACGCCCGCAGCCCGAAGGACATCCCCGAGGACGAGCGGGACTACTACCTGGAGCGGATCTACCCCTCCTTCGGCAACCTGGTCCCCCGCGACATCGCCTCCCGCGCCGCCAAGAACGTCTGCGACGAGGGGCGCGGCGTCGGCCAGACGGGGCTCGGCGTCTACCTGGACTTCGCCGACGCGATCAACCGGCTGGGCCGCAAGGCCATCGAGGCCAAGTACGGCAACCTCTTCGAGATGTACGAGCGGATCACCGGCGAGGACCCGTACGAGGTGCCGATGCGGATCTACCCCGCCGTGCACTACACGATGGGCGGCCTCTGGGTCGACTACGACCTCCAGTCGTCCATCCCGGGTCTGTTCGTGATCGGCGAGGCGAACTTCTCCGACCACGGCGCGAACCGGCTCGGCGCGTCGGCGCTGATGCAGGGCCTGGCCGACGGCTACTTCGTGCTGCCGAACACCATCGCCCACTACCTGGCGTCCGGCCCGTTCGAGAAGGTCGACGCCGCGCACCCGGCGGCCGTGCAGGCCCGCGCCGACGTCGAGGACCGGATCCAGCGGCTGCTGACCGTCAACGGCGACCGGACCGTCGACTCGTTCCACCGCGAGCTGGGCCAGATCATGTGGGAGCACTGCGGCATGGAGCGCAGCGAGGCCGGGCTGCGCAAGGCGATCGACGAGATCCGCGCCCTGCGCGAGCAGTTCTGGCAGCGGGTCCGGGTGCCGGGCAACGGCGAGGGGCTCAACCAGTCGCTGGAGAAGGCCGGCCGGGTGGCCGACTTCTTCGAGCTGGCGGAGCTGATGTGCATCGACGCCCTGCACCGCGAGGAGTCCTGCGGCGGCCACTTCCGGGCCGAGCACCAGACGCCCGACGGCGAGGCGGAGCGCGACGACGACCGCTTCGCGTACGTGGCGGCCTGGGAGTTCACCGCCACCGGCGAGCCGGCGGTGCTGCACAAGGAAGACCTGAACTTCGAATACGTCCACCCCACGCAGCGGAGCTACAAGTGAACCTGACCCTGCGCATCTGGCGCCAGTCCGGCCCCGAGGACAAGGGTCGGATGGTGACCTACAAGGTCGACGACGTCTCCCCGGACATGTCCTTCCTGGAGATGCTCGACGTACTCAACGAGCGGCTGATCCTCGCCGGCGAGGAGCCGGTGGCGTTCGACCACGACTGCCGCGAGGGCATCTGCGGCATGTGCGGCCTGATGATCAACGGCGACGCGCACGGGCCGCAGCGCGGCACCACCGCCTGCCAGCTGCACATGCGGCAGTTCTCCGACGGCGACACGATCGACATCGAGCCGTGGCGGGCCCGCGCCTTCCCGGTCATCAAGGACCTGGTGGTCAACCGGGGCGCCTTCGACAAGATCATCGCGGCCGGCGGCTACATCACCGCGCCGACCGGCAGCGCCCCCGAGGCGCACTCGACCCCGGTCGCCAAGGCCAACGCGGACGCCGCCTTCGAGGCGGCGGAGTGCATCGGCTGCGGCGCCTGCGTGGCGGCCTGCCCGAACGGCTCCGCCATGCTCTTCACCGCCGCGAAGGTCACTCAGCTCTCGCTGCTGCCGCAGGGCCAGCCGGAGCGCTACACCCGGGTGATCGGCATGGTCGACGCACACGACGAGGCCGGCTTCGGCGGCTGCACCAACGCCGGTGAGTGCACCGTGGTCTGCCCGAAGGGCATCCCGCTGAACACCATCGGCCGACTCAACCGCGACTTCCTGATGGCCACCTCGAAGCGGGGCGACAACACCCCCGGTTCCTGACGACACCGGTTTCCCAGGACACCGGTTCCTGACGACCGGACCGGACGGGCCGCCACACCCCTGCGGTGCGGCGGCCCGCCCGCTTTCCGGTACGGGACCCGTCGGCCGGTGGTCGGGCCTGTCGGTTCCACCGCCGCGGGCGTGGCGGGTCGGGACCCCTCGACGGTCCCTGTCGAGCTGCCCCGTCCATGGGACCGCCCATCCACCCCAATCGCCCATCCAGCCCAACCGCCCAACCGCCCATCCACCCAACCGCCCATCCACCCAACCGTCCACCCGCCCGCCCGGCAACGCGACCACCCACCCGCCCGACGACCGCCGGCACGCCGAGCAGCTCGGCGACACGACCGCCCACCCCGCCCGGCCATGCGACCGCCGGTACGCCGGGCAGCTCGGCGACGGACGCACCGCCAGCCCCACCGCACCGCCTGCCCAC
The DNA here is from genome assembly GCF_049841695.1 of Micromonospora sp. DT178. NCBI lineage: Bacteria > Bacillati > Actinomycetota > Actinomycetes > Micromonosporales > Micromonosporaceae > Micromonospora > Micromonospora sp. DT178. The sequence goes on along the minus strand of NZ_JBNCKV010000009.1, from coordinate 201,802 downwards.
CCCCACCGCACGGGCTGCCCCACCGCACGGGGCAGCTCGACAGCGTCCATGCGATCCACCCGGCTTACCCGGGCGGAACCAAAACCACAGGCCCAGCGGGCCGGACGGATCAGGGAACGGCCGGGCCGGGCGGAGGGGTGACGGCCGGGCCGGTCTTCCGGTGGCGGCCGGTTCAAGTCGGCACGCGCGGGTAGCACTCCTGGGAGCCGGCACAGGAGGGACGACGGGACATGAAGGCGCTGACCTGGCAGGGCAAGCGGGACGTACGGGTGGAGGAGGTGCCCGATCCGCGCATCGAGGAGCCCACGGACGCCGTCGTCCGGATCACCTCGACCGCGATCTGCGGCTCCGACCTGCACCTGTACGAGGTGCTCGGGCCGTACCTGAAGCCCGGCGACGTCCTCGGCCACGAGCCGATGGGCATCGTCGAGGAGGTGGGCCCGGGGGTGACCCGGCTCAAGCCGGGCGACCGGGTGGTGGTGCCGTTCAACATCTCCTGCGGCTCCTGCTGGATGTGCGACCGGCAGCTGTACGCGCAGTGCGAGACCACCCAGGTCACCGCCGAGGGCAAGGGCGCCGCGCTGTTCGGCTACACCTCGCTCTACGGCTCGGTGCCCGGTGGGCAGGCGGAGTACCTGCGGGTGCCGCACGCCCAGTTCGGCCCGATCAAGGTGCCCGACACCGGGCCCGACGAGCGCTGGCTCTACCTGTCCGACATCCTGCCGACCGCCTGGCAGGCGGTGAAGTACGCCGACACCCCGCGCGGCGGCACCCTCGCCGTCTTCGGGCTCGGGCCGGTCGGCCAGTTCTGCGCCCGCATCGGCCGGCACCTCGGCGCGGACCGGGTCATCGGGCTGGACCTGGTGCCGGAGCGGCTGGCGATGGCCCGCCGGCACGGCATCGAGGTGCTCGACGTCAGCCAGCTGGACGACGTGCCCGGCGCGCTGATCGACCTCGTCGACGGGCGCGGCCCCGACGCCGTCATCGACGCGGTAGGCATGGAGGCCCACGGCGCACCCCTCGGCAAGCTCGCCCAGACCGCCGCCGGGCTGCTGCCCGACAAGCTCGCCCAGACCATGACCGACAGGGCGGGCGTCGACCGGCTGGTCGTGCTCAAGGCCGCGCTCAAGGCCGTCCGCCGGGGCGGCACGGTCTCCATCTCCGGCGTCTACGGCGGCGAGGTCGACCCGATGCCCCTGATGGAGATGTTCGACCGGGGCATCCAGCTGCGGATGGGGCAGTGCCACGTGCGCCGGTGGACCGACGAGATCATCCCGCTGCTCTCCGGGGACGACGACCCGCTGGGCGTGGCGGACCTGCGAACCCACCGGGTGCCGCTGTCGGAGGCGCCGCAGGCGTACGAGATGTTCCAGAAGAAGGAGGACGGCTGCGTCAAGGTCGTGCTGGCACCGTGACCCGGACGGTGGTCGTGACCGGCGCGACCAGCGGGATCGGTCGGGCGACGGCCTGGGCCTTCGCCGAACGCGGGGACCGGCTCGTGCTCGCCGCCCGCTCCCCCGTCACCCTCGCCGCGGTCCGCGACGAGTGCCGGGCCGCGGGCGCGCAGGTGCTCGAGGTGCCCACCGACGTCACCGCCGAGGGCGCGCTGGCGGCGCTCGCCGACGCGGCCCTCGACCGGTTCGGCGGCATCGACGTCTGGGTGCACACGGCGGCGGTGATGGCGTACGGCCGGTTCGAGGAGACCCCGGAGCGGGTCTTCGAGCAGGTGGTACGCACCGACCTGCTCGCCGCCGCCGCGGTCGCCCGGGTGGCGCTGCCCCGCTTCCGGGCCGACGGCGGAGGAACGCTGATCCTCACGGGGTCGGTGCTGGGCCACATCACCGCGCCGTACATGAGCGGCTACGTGGCGAGCAAGTGGGGGCTGCAGGGGCTGACCCGCGCGTTGCAGCAGGAGACCCGGGATGCCCCGGGGGTGCACGTCTGCATCGTCAACCCGGGCAGTGTGGACACCCCGGTCTACCAGCGGGCCGCGAACTACCTCGGCCGGACCGGCCGGCCCCCGCCGCCGATCACCACCCCCGAGCGGGTGGCGCGGGCCATCGTGGACTGCGCCGACCGGCCCCGCCGGGAGGTGTCGGTGGGCCGGGTCAACGTGGTCATGCGGGTCGGCTTCACCCTGCTGCCGGGCGTCTACGACGCCCTCGTCGGGCCGTTGATGCGGCTGCTCGGGCTGACCGACCGGCCGGTCGCGCCGCACGACGGCACGGTGTTCGCGCCGGACCCGGCCGCCGCGTCGGTGCGCGGCGGCTGGCTGCCCGACCTCGGGCGGGTGGCCCGGGCCGTCGGGGAACTGCCCGGCCCGGTCGTGGCGGCCGTCCGGCGTCGGCTGCCGTGAACTCCGCGCGGGATCACCGGCGTCGATCGTTTCGCCTAGGGTGGTGGGCCGGCCCACCACGACGGGAGAGACGATTGACTATCCGGGTGAACCGCAGGACCGCGCTGGGACTGGGCACGGTGGCCACGGCGGGAACGGTGTTCGGCGCCGCCGCGCCGGCGTCCGCCGCCCCCGAGGTCGCCGAGCCGGCTCCGGCGACGCCCCGGCAGGCCGCCCGCCGGGTGGCCGCGATCTACGAGCGGGAGACGGTGGCAGCGGGCGGCAACTGGCAGGCGTACGTCAGCGTCGCCGACCCGGCCGGCGCCCCGGTGGTGGCGGTCTCCGACGAGCCGGACCGGCGCATCGAGGCATACAGCGTCAACAAGATCGCGGTGGCCGTGGCGGTGCTCGACAAGGTCGACCGGGGGCTGCTGACGCTCGACCAGCGGGTCGAGGTGACCGCCGCGATCGTGGTGCCCGGCGGGGACGGCATGTTCAGCCTCGACGGGGCGTACCCGAGCTTCGTGACGCTCGGCCACGTGCTGGCCAACCTGCTGACCGTCTCCGACGACACGGCGGTGCGGCTGTGCGGCCTGGTCTGCCCGGCCGCCGAGCTGAACGAGATCCTGCGTGGCAAGGGCTTCCCGAACACGCAGGTGCAGCCGGTCGCCAACCCCAACCGGTTCTTCCTCGGCACCAGCACCCCCCGGGAGACCCACGACCTGTTGCGCGCGCTGGTGGCCGGCACGCTGCTCTCGCCGGCCGGCACGGCGTTCGTGCTCCGGCTGCTGCGCGCCCCCGTCGCGTACACCGACGGGATCCGGCGGGTCATGTCCTCGACCGACCGGGCCCGGGTCGCCACGAAGGCCGGCTGGTTCGCCGACGCCCGGCACGAGGCCGGGGTGATCTTCGACACGGCCGGCGCACCCGTGCTGACGTACGCCCTCTTCGCCGACGGGCAGGCCGATCCGGACGACTACGGCGCGACGCACCCCGCCGTCGAGGCCCGCGCCCGGATGGGCCGGCGCTTCCTGGCCTCGGTGGACCGCCTCACCGGCACCGGCGTCACCCACCGGCCGGCCGCCCAGCGGCCCAGCAACGGCGGCTGAGCCGCCCACGAGGTGCGGGCCCGCCGTCCCGGCGGGCCCGCCGACCTCCCGCCGGTCCCCTGGTGGCCGGGCTACCGTGTACGACGGGACACGGCGGAGGGACGACGATGGGCGCACCACCGGAACGCGCGGGACTCGACCGGGCACTCGGGCGGCGGCTACGCGGCGCGGCCGGGCTGGCCGCGCTGGCCGGGCTCGCGTGGGTGGCCCGGGACGTGCCGGCGGCGCTCGGCGGCCGGCTCACCGGCGCCCGCGCGGAGCGGGCCGCCCGCTCACCCCGGTTCCGCGACGGCACCTTCCACAATCCGGGCGGCACCCGCTCGATGGCCGGCGTCCCCGACCGCAACCTGGTCCGTGAGCTGATCTTCGGCAAGCAGAAGCGCCGGCCGGGCGCCGCCGTGCCGCTGGCGCGTCCGGGCGCCGCCCCGGCCACCGACGTCGGGCGGGAGCTGAGCGTCGTCTGGTACGGCCACGCCTCCGCGCTGATCGAGATCGAGGGCCGCCGGGTGCTGCTCGACCCGGTCTGGAGCGAGCGGTGCTCGCCGTCGGCCCTGGTCGGCCCGCGCCGCCTGCACGAGCCGCCGGTCCGCCTCGACGAACTGCCCCCGGTCGACGCGATCCTCATCTCGCACGACCACTACGACCACCTCGACATGGCGACCGTCCAGGCGCTGGCTGCCCTGCAGTCGGCGCCGTTCCTGGTGCCGCTCGGGGTGGGCGCGCACCTGGACCGCTGGGGCGTACCGGCGGAGCGGATCGTCGAGCTGGACTGGGCGGAGAGCCACCGGGTGGCGGGGCTGGAGATCACCGCCACCGCCGCGCAGCACTTCTCCGGCCGGGGGCTGCGCCGCGACGGCACGCTCTGGAGTTCCTGGGTGGTCGCCGGCGCGCACCGGAAGGTCTTCTACACCGGCGACTCCGGCTACTTCGACGGCTACGCGGAGATCGGCGAGCGGCACGGGCCGTTCGACGTCACGCTGATGCAGATCGGGGCGTACGACCGGGCCTGGCCGAGCATCCACATGTTCCCCGAGGAGGCCGTCGCCGCCCACCTCGACCTGCGCGGCGGGCTGCTCGTACCGGTGCACTGGGCGACGTTCAACCTCGCCCTGCACGACTGGTCCGAGCCGGTGGACCGGATCTGGGCCGAGGCGAAGGCGCGGGACGTGCGCCTCGCCGTGCCCCGCCCCGGGGAGCGGGTGGTGGTGGACGACCCGCCCGCCGTCGACGGCTGGTGGCAGGCCGTCGCCTGACGGGCCCTCCCGTCGCCTGACGGGCCCTCAGAGGACGAAGGCGTCGGTCCAGAGCGCCCCGGAGCGGCCCGACAGGGCGTCCAGCATGGCGACCGCCTGACCGTCGGTGAGCTGGGCGACGAAGTCGACGATCGCCCGCCCGCGGGCCTTGCCGATCCGGTCCGGCGTACGCGGGTGCAGCTCCGCCTCGGCCAGCTCCACCAGGTCGTGCAGGCGGCGCGGCAGCCGGGACTCCTCCTCGGGGTCGAGCAGCCACTCCAGCAGCGCCTCCACCAGGGTGCCCAGCAGCCGGGCCTGCCCGCGCTGGTGCAGGGCCAGGTCCGGCCGGGCCAGCACGAACCGGTGGTGGACGAACTTGAGCACCTGCACCTCGTGCCACTGCGCCGGGGCGAGCAGCACGTGGCCGGAGCGGACCGCCGGCTGCTCGACCACGGTGATCGCGTCGACGAAGCGGGTCGTCCACCGGGCGGAGAACCGGGCCACGTACTGCTCCGCCTCGATGGAGCCGTCGAAGGGCATGGCGAGCAGACCCTCCACCAGTTCCTCGCGGACGTGCTCGACGGCGGCGGCGAACGCCTCGTCGTCGGCGATCCAGGCGTCCTTGCGGTGCAGTTGCCGGCGCAGCCGCTCGATCGCCGAGCCGGGCCGGCGGGCGGCGGCGGCCAGGGCCGCGTCGGTGATGGCCCGGAAGTGCCCGCTCTCGCGCTGCCAGGCCATCAGCTCGGCGGCCACCGCGCCCTGCTGGAGCACCCCGACCCGGTAGAAGTCCTCCACGTCGTGGATCGCGTACGCGACGTCGTCGGCCGTGTCCATCACCGACGCCTCGGCGGTCTGCTGCCAGTCCGGGATCCGGCCCACGAACGGCTCCCGGGCCTGCCGCAGGTCGTCGACCTCGGTCCGGTACGCCCCGAACTTCGACGAGCCGCTGCCGGGGTCGTCCGGCGGCGGGGTGGCGCCGCGCGGCGGCGGGTCCATCAGCCGGGGGTGCGGGTCGGGATGGTCCAGCCGCGTCCACGGGTACTTCAGCAGCGCCGCCCGCACCGCCGCCGTGAGGTCCAGGCCGGTGGTCGCCGCGCCGCGGATCTCGGTGCTGGTGACGATGCGGTACGACTGGGCGTTGCCCTCGAAGCCGTCGGTCAGCCCGAGCCGCTGCCGGGCCAGCCGGTCCAGCACCCGCTCCCCCAGGTGCCCGAACGGCGGGTGGCCGAGGTCGTGCGCGAGCGCGGCGGCCTCCACCACGTCCGGGTCGCAGCCGCCCAGCTTCTCCAGCAGGTCGCGGTGCCGGCCGTCGGCGGTCAGCCGCTCGGCGATGGCTCGCGCCACCTGCGCCACCTTGAGGCTGTGGGTCAGCCGGTTGTGCACGAGCAGACCGGAGCCGCCGGGGCTGACCACCTGGGTCACGCCGTTGAGCCGGGCGAAGAACGGCGAGGCCACGATGCGGTCGCGGTCGGCCCGGAACGGGCTGGCGGCGAGGTCGCCGAGCGCCCGGGCGCTGCCGCCGAAGAGCCGCCGGGCGCGCGGGTCCACGGGAGGTTCCATGATCGCCACGCTAGCGCAGCGCGGGCCGGAGCGCCGACGGGTCGCCGCCGGCTCGCCGGGCCGGGGGCGGCGACGGCCGTCGGTCCGGGCCGGCACAATGCACAGCGGAACCCACACCGAAGGCGGATCGAGATCGTGACCCTCTCTGTTCATCAGCGGATCGCCGAGGAACTCGGCGTCGCCGAGCGTCAGGTACGGGCGGCCGTGGAGCTGCTCGACGGCGGCGCGACCGTGCCGTTCATCGCCCGCTACCGCAAGGAGGCCACCGGCCTGCTCGACGACACCCAGCTGCGCACCCTGGAGGAGCGGCTGCGCTACCTGCGCGAGCTGGACGAGCGACGCGCGGCGGTGCTGGAGTCGATCCGTGGTCAGGGCAAGCTCGACGAGGCCCTGGAAGCACAGATCATGGCGGCCGACTCGAAGTCCCGCCTGGAGGACATCTACCTGCCGTACAAGCCCAAGCGCCGGACCCGGGCGCAGATCGCCCGCGAGGCCGGGCTGGAGCCGCTCGCCGAGTCGCTGCTGACCGACCCGGGCCAGGACCCGCGCCAGAGCGCCGCCGGCTACGTCGACGCGGAGAAGGGCGTGGCCGATGCCGCCGCCGCCCTGGAGGGCGCCCGCGCGATCCTCATCGAGCGCTTCGCCGAGGACGCCGACCTGATCGGCACGCTGCGCGAGCAGATGTGGTCGCGGGGCCGGCTGGTCTCGCGGGTACGCGACGGGCAGGAGGCGGCCGGCGCGAAGTTCGCCGACTACTTCGACTTCGCCGAGCCGTACCCGAAGCTGCCCTCGCACCGGATCCTGGCCATGTTCCGGGGCGAGAAGGAGGGCGTGCTCGACCTGACCATGGAGCCCGAGGAGGCCGGCGAGGCCGACGCGGTGCCGACCGGGCCGAGCCGCTACGAGGCGGCGATCGCCGGGCGGTTCGGCATCACCGACAAGGGCCGGCCGGCGGACCGGTGGCTGGCCGACACGGTGCGCTGGGCCTGGCGCACCCGGATCCTCATCCACCTCGGGGCGGACCTGCGGATGCGCCTGTGGCAGGCGGCCGAGGAGGAGGCGGTACGGGTCTTCGCCACCAACCTGCGGGACCTGCTGCTCGCCGCCCCGGCGGGCAGCCGGCCCACGATGGGGCTGGACCCGGGCCTACGTACCGGCGTGAAGGTCGCCGTGGTGGACGCCACCGGCAAGGTGGTCGCCACCGACACGATCTACCCGCACGAGCCGCGCCGGCAGTGGGACGCCTCGATCGAGACCCTCGCCCGGCTGGCCGGGGCGCACGGCGTCGAGCTCGTCGCCATCGGCAACGGCACCGCCAGCCGGGAGACCGACAAGCTCGCCGGCGAGCTGATCAAGCGGTACCCGCAGCTCAACCTGACCAAGGTGGTGGTCTCCGAGGCCGGCGCGTCGGTCTACTCCGCCTCCGCGTACGCCTCCCAGGAGCTGCCCGGGCTGGACGTCTCGCTGCGCGGCGCGGTCTCCATCGCCCGCCGGCTGCAGGACCCGCTCGCCGAGCTGGTCAAGATCGACCCGCGCTCGATCGGGGTCGGCCAGTACCAGCACGACCTGTCGGAGGTGAAGCTCTCCCGGTCGCTGGACGCGGTGGTCGAGGACTGCGTCAACGGGGTCGGCGTCGACGTCAACACCGCCTCCGCGCCGCTGCTGACCCGGGTCTCGGGCATCGGCGCCGGGCTGGCGGAGAACATCGTGCTGCACCGCGACGCGAACGGTCCGTTCCGCACCCGATCGGAGCTGAAGAAGGTCGCCCGGCTCGGGCCGAAGGCCTTCGAGCAGTGCGCGGGCTTCCTGCGCATCCCCGGCGGCGACGACCCGCTGGACTCCTCCAGCGTGCACCCGGAGGCGTACCCGGTGGTCCGTCGGATCCTGTCCAGCACCGGGCAGGACCTGCGGTCGCTGATCGGCAGGAGCGCCATCCTGCGAGGGCTGCGGGCCACCGACTTCGTCGACGACACCTTCGGCCTGCCCACCGTCACCGACATCCTCGCCGAGCTGGAGAAGCCGGGCCGTGACCCGCGGCCGGAGTTCCGCACCGCCACCTTCGTCGAGGGGGTGGAGAAGATCGGCGACCTGGTGCCCGGCATGGTGCTGGAGGGCGTGGTGACCAACGTGGCCGCGTTCGGCGCGTTCGTGGACGTCGGCGTGCACCAGGACGGGCTGGTGCACGTCTCGGCGATGTCCCGGACGTTCGTGAAGGACCCGCGCGAGGTGGTCAAGTCCGGCGACGTGGTCCGGGTCAAGGTGCTCGACGTCGACGTGCCCCGCAAGCGGATCTCGCTCACCCTCCGGCTGGAGGACGACGCGGAGGCGGGCGCCGGGCGCGGCGGCCCGGACGGCGGACGCCGCGAACGTGGCGGGCAGGGCGGACCGCGCGGCGACCGGGGCGCCTCCCGGGGCGGTCAGGGCGGCCAGCCCGGCCAGGGCGGCGGACGCGGTGACCGGGGCGCCCAGGGCGCTCAGGGCGGCGGACGCGGCGGTCAGGGTGGCGGCGGACGCGGCGGTCAGGGCGGGCAGGCTGGTCAGTCCGGGCAGGGCGGGCGGGGCGGGGCGCAACGGCAGGGCCGTGGCGGAGCGGGGCCCGCGCCGGCGAACGACGCCATGGCGGACGCGCTGCGCCGGGCCGGACTCGCCTGACGCGGTCGCTCCGTGCCGGCGGGCTCACGCTCGGCGACGCTCCCGCCCGCCCCGCGTGATCGGGTGGGAGCCACCGTTCGCCGGCGGGCCGGAGGGGCGCACGGCGAAGCCCGGCCGCCGGGTTCCGGGCCACCCGGCCGGAGCGGCACGGGACGCACGCACGACGCTGTCGAGCTGATGTCGTAGACGATTCGGACGACGATTCAGGCAACTCGCCTGATGTCGCAAACGACTCAGCTCGACAGCGTCGTGCGAACCTCCCTGGCTGCCCGGCGCGAACGAGCCGGGCCGGCGGTGCCCAGGACGATCACGACGTCGGCGGCCGGCGCGGCCCGCCGACCGGCTCACCGGCCACCAGCGCCCGGCGGTGCGCGCTTGTCGACCGACCGGACCAGCCTGGGTGGCTCGCGCTGGTGCTTTCCGGTGGCGGACGGCGGGGCGTACCGTCGCGGTCGTGGATGTGGGCGACGGCCTGGAGTGGCGGGAGCGGCAGCGGCGGGCGGTGCGGGCGCACGCGGCGGCCGACGAGCGCCGGCGGGCGGCCGAGCACGCGGAGGCGGCGGAGCTGGTCGCCTGGTTCGTCGCCGAGGCGACCCGGCGCGGGCTGCCCACGGAACGGCTCACGGCCCGGGGGCTCGACGGGCGCGGGAGCTACCGGACGAGGCTGCGCGGCTGGTACGTCGACCGGGCCCGCACCCGGGCCGTCGACGTCGACGGCCGCTTCCACCTGCTGACCGTGGCGGGCGGCCCGCGCGCCCTGCTGCTCGGGGCCGAGCCGCAGCCCAGCCCGCCGCCGCTCGTGGTGGGCGCGGGCGGTCGCGACGGCGAGTCGATCCCGCTGCGCACGCTGCTGGAGCGCCGGTTGGAGACGGGCGGCGCGACGCCCTGAGTGGGGCGCGGCGTTCGGAGCAGCGCGCGGGGCAGGCGCTCCGGGCTGGGCGCGCGGGGGCCAGGCGGCCCGGGCGGCTCAGCGGGTGACGCCGCCCGGCCGGCGGAGCCGGCGCCGCCGGCCCAGGTGCCTCCACCACGTCTGCTGCACCAGCAGGGTGGCCAGGCCGGCGAGCAGGATCGCGCAGAGGTTGATCACCAGTTGGAGCGCCGAGCCGGACGCCTCGTGCCAGACGCCGTAAGCCACGGCGACGGCCGCGTTCGCGGCGGCCGGCACGGTGGTCACCGAGATCAGCACGCCGACCAGGCTGCCGGACTTCTTCGAGGTCAGGGAGAGCATGCCGGCGACTCCTGCCAGCAGGCCGACCACCCAGGACAGCGCGTCGGGCCGCCAGATGAAGTCGGTCAACGGGCGTTCGGACTCCAGCATCCCGCGTTCGACCAGCCCCACCGCGTCCAGGCCCCAGGTGCTGAGAACGGTGACCACCATCGCGGCGAGGAAGCCGACCACCAGGGCCTGCACCGACCGGCCGATGACCGTCGGGTTGCGGCGCAGCAGCGCGACGCAGAGCGCCGCCAGGGGGCCGAACTCGGGGCCGACCACCATCGCGCCGACGATGAGGATCGGCTGGTCGAGCAGGACGCCGACGCCGGCGAGCATGGTGGCGACGGTGAGCAGCACGAGGTACGTGGCGGAGAGTTCGGTCTGCTCGCCGGTCTTGGCGGCGATCTCGTCCCAGACCACCGCGTCCGCCCCGCTGCCCGGCGCCTTCTCGGCCGCCCGGACGGCCGCCGCGGAGATGGACAGCTCGACGTCGTCGGCCGAGATGGCGCCGCGCTCCTCCACGCCGAGCTGCCGTAGCGCGTGCAGCACGCTGTCGGCGCTCTCCCGGACCACGTCGCAGAGGATGAGGTCGCCCGCCGGTTGACGGGCGGCGCCCGGGAGCACCGCCAGGTGGGTCACCCCGGGATCGGCGGCCAGCAGGTCCGCCACGGCGGAGGACTGGTCGCTCGGCGTGATGACCCTCAGATGCAGCACCGACTCTCCCCCGCGTCATGAACCGTCGAGCACTCTACTGCGGGCGGGCCGAGGTGCCACGTCTTCGGTGCCGGGCCGCGTCCTGACAGGCCGTTGCGCGGTTGACCTGTCGGGATCGGCGTCGAGTGTGGCGATTTCGCACCGCCGGCATGTTCATCCCTGTTAGAACGTGATTGTCGTATGGTGCCCGACTCTGCCTGGAGGTCGAAGCCTTGCCTGGTTCCGTGGACACGCCGGGAAGCCTCGCGGAGCGGCCCCGACCGGAGGCCCTCAAGCGGGCGATCGACGTGCTGGCGGCCGTGGTGCTGCTGGTACTGACCGCGCCACTGGTCCTCGTCGTGGCGGTGCTGGTGGCGGCGGGACTCGGCCGGCCGGTGCTGTTCCGGCAGCCCCGCGCGGGACGGCACGGCCGGGTGTTCGAGCTGGTCAAGTTCCGCACCATGCTCCCGCCGGATCCGCTGCGGGGACGGGTGCGCGACGGGGACCGGCTGACGCCGCTGGGGCGGTTCCTGCGCTCCACCAGCCTGGACGAGCTGCCGACGCTGTGGAACGTGCTGCGCGGCGACATGAGCCTGGTCGGTCCCCGCCCCCTGCTCACCGAGTACCTGCCGCGCTACTCCCCCACCCAGGCCCGCCGGCACGAGGTCCGGCCGGGCGTCACCGGGCTGGCCCAGGTGCGCGGCCGCAACAGCCTGGGCTGGGAGGAGAAGCTGGACCTGGACGTCTGGTACGTCGACCACCGCAGCCTGCGGCTGGACCTGTCGATCCTCGCCGCGACCGTCCGCACCGTGCTGCGGCGCGAGGGGATCTCCGCGGCGGGCTCGGCCACCGCGCCCGAGTTCCTCGGCACGCCCCCGCTGGTCCCCGCCGCACCGGGACCGGACGCCTCCCTGACCGTCCCCGCCGGAGGTCGCCGATGAGCGGGACCATCCACCTGTCCCCGCCCGACGTCGGGCCGCTGGAGGAGTCGTACGTCGTCGCGGCCCTGCGGTCCGGCTGGGTCGCGCCCGTCGGTCCGGACCTCGACGCGTTCGAGCGCGAGGTCGCCACGCGGGTGGGCACCCGCGGCGCCGTCGCCGTGAGTTCCGGCACGGCCGCGCTGCACCTGGCCCTGCTGGGGGTGGGAGTCGGGCCCGGCGACGCCGTCATCGTGCCGACGCTGACGTTCGTGGCGACCGCGAACGCGGTCCGCTACGCCGGCGCGCGGCCGGTCTTCGTGGACTGCGACCCGCACTCCGGGAACGTCGACGTGGCCCTCGTGGACGAGCTGATCCGGGCACTCGTCCTCCGGGGACAGCGCGTCGGCGCGGTCGTCCCCGTCGACCTCTTCGGCAGCTGCGCCGACCACACCGCGCTGGCCCCGGTCTGCGCGGCGGCGGGCGTACCGGTCGTCGAGGACGCCGCGGAGGCCCTCGGCGCGACCCACCACGGCCGGCCCGCCGGCTCCTTCGGGCAGGTGGGCATCCTCTCCTTCAACGGCAACAAGATCATGACCACCTCGGGCGGCGGGATGCTCGTCTCCGACGACACGGCCCTGCTGGCCCGGGCCCGGTTCCTGTCGACCCAGGCCCGCGAGCCGACGCCGCACTACGAGCACCGCGAGACGGGCTACAACTACCGGCTGAGCAACCTGCTCGCCGCGCTGGGCCGCGCCCAGCTCGTCCGGCTGGACGGGATGATCGCCCGGCGCCGGCACCTGCGCGACCAGTACGCCAAGCTCTTCGCCCCGATCCCGGGTGTGCGGCTGCTCGGTGTGGAGGACCCCGGCTCCAACTGCTGGCTGACCACCATCGCGGTCGACCCGGAGCGGGCCGGCTGGCGGGCCGCCGACCTGGCCGCCCACCTGGCCGGGCGGGACATCGAGACCCGCCCGGTCTGGAAGCCGATGCACCTGCAACCGGCGTACGCCGACGCCGAGTGCCTCGTCACCGGGGTGGCCGAGCGGCTGTTCGCCGACGGGCTGGCCCTGCCCAGCGGCAGCGCGCTGAACGAGCGGCAGGTCGGCCTCGTCCTCGCCGCCGTCGACGAGTTCCTGGCAGCCCGTACGGGAGCGTCGACGGCGTGACGATCCCGCTGGTGGTCGTCGGCTGCGGCGGGCACGGCCGGGAGGTCCTCACGATCGCCCAAGCGATGGACGCCGCCGCCGGCCGGCCGCGCTGGCGCCTGCTCGGGTTCGTCGACGACCGGCCCTCCGAGGAGAACCTGAAGCGGGTGCAGCGGCTCGACGTGCCCTACCTCGGCGGCGTCGCCTGGCTGCGTGACGCGCCGCAGGACGCGCACCACGTCATCGGCATCGGCGACCCGCGCGTCCGGCGGGCGGTCGCCGCCCGGGTCGACGCGTACGGCACGCCGGCGGCGAGCCTCGTGCATCCGGCGGCGACGATCGGGCCGGACACGGTGCACGGACCGGGCTTCGTCGCCTTCGCCGGGGCCCGGGTCACCACCAACGTCACGCTCGGCCGGCACGTGCACCTCAACCAGAACGCCACGGTCGGGCACGACTGCGCGCTCGCCGACTTCGTGTCGGTCAACCCGCTGGCCGCCGTCTCCGGCGACTGCCACCTGGCGGAGGGGGTGCTCGTCGGCACGACGGCGGCCGTGTTGCAGGGCCTGCGGGTGGGCCGGGACAGCACCGTCGGTGCGGGCGCCTGCGTCGTCCGCGACGTGCCGGACGGCGTCGTCGTCAAGGGCGTGCCCGCCCGTTGAACCGACGGGCCATCGGCTCGACGGACGAAAATTCGGTCATCAAACCTGAAAAGCTCCAAACATCACTCTCGGGCATGTATCAACTTAAAGAGCCCAAAGCTCCTTCCGCCCTGCGGCGGAAGCGGTCGGAGACGGACAGGGGAGCACAGATGCCGCCGGAAACAGAGACCACCCGACTCGGTGAGCAGGGGTCGCACCGGGCCAGGGCCCGCCGCCGCACCATCGGATTCCTCGCCACCGACAGCACCGCCTGGGTCGGCGGGTTCGTCGCGGCGGTCTGGTTCCGTTACGAACTCGACCTGGCATCCGGCCAGCTCGCGCGCGCCGCCACCTGCGGCGTCCTCGCCGCGGTCGTGCACGTGGCCGTCGCGGCGGTCCGCCGGATCTACTCCGGACGCCACCCGCTGGGCAGCCTCCAGGAGGTGCAGGGCGTCGCGGGCACGGCGGCCACCACCGCCGCGATCATGCTGATCGGGCTGCTGCCGGCCGGCGTACGACCGGTGCCGGCGAGCACGCCGCTGGTCGGCGGCGCCCTGGCGCTGCTGTTCATGCTGACCGCCCGGTTCACCTACCGGCACCGTCGCGACCTCGCCATGCGCCCCGACGCCCGATCCTCCAACCCGGTGCTGCTGTTCGGGCTCGGCGACGCCGGGCAGGGCCTGCTCCGGGCCATGCTCGGCGACCCGCGCGGACGCTACCGGCCCGTGGGCGCCCTCGACGACGACCCCGACAAGCGGGACCTGCGCATCGGCGGCGTACGCGTGCTCGGTGGGCGTCAGGACGTGGCGGCGGCCGTCCGGCGCACCGGCGCGACGACCGTGATCTTCTCCGTCGCCAACGCCGACGCCGCGCTGATCCGGCAGATCCGCGAGGCCACCCTCCGGACCGGGGCGATGTTCAAGGTGCTGCCGCCGGTACGGGACCTCGTCGACCACCGGATCACCGTCACCGACGTCCGCGACGTGCAGATCGACGACCTGCTCGGCCGCCGGCAGGTGGTCGCCGACATGGCGCTGAGCGGCGACGGACTCAGCGGCCGGCGGATCCTGGTGACCGGCGCCGGCGGCTCCATCGGTTCGGAGCTGTGCCGGCAGCTGATGAAGACGGACCCGGGCGAGCTGATGATGCTCGACCGCGACGAGTCGGCCCTGCACAGCCTCCAGATGTCGCTGACCGGCCGTGCCATGCTGGACGGTCCCGAGCTGATCCTCGCCGACCTGCGCGACGACGAGGGCATCCGGCGGATCCTGCGGGAGCGCCGGCCGGACGTCATCTTCCACGCCGCCGCGCTCAAGCACCTCACGCTGCTGGAGCGGCACCCCGGCGAGGCGGTGAAGACGAACGTCTGGGGCACCCTCTCCGTGCTCGACGCGTGCCGCGACGTGGCCCGCTTCGTCAACATCTCCACCGACAAGGCCGCCGACCCGATCAGCGTCCTCGGCTACTCGAAGCGGATCACCGAGCGGCTGACCGCGCACGCCTCCTCCCGCTTCCCCGGCACCTTCCTCAGCGTCCGCTTTGGCAACGTGCTGAGCAGCCGCGGGTCGGTCGTGACCGCGTTCCAGCGGCAGATCGAGCTGGGCCACCCGCTCACCGTCACCCACCCGGAGGTGAGCCGCTACCTGATGACGGTGCAGGAGGCGGTGCACCTGGTGTTGCAGGCCGCCGAGATCGGCCGCGACGGGGAGGCCCTGGTGCTGGACATGGGCGAGCCTGTCCGCATCGCCGACCTGGCCCGGCAGTTGGCCGAGCAGGCGGACAGCAGTGTGCCGATCGTCTACACCGGACTGCGCCCCGGCGAGAAGCTGCACGAGGACCTGTTCGGCACCGGCGAGACCGACGCCCGCCCGCTGCACCCGCTGGTGTCGCACGTGGCGGTGCCCGCCCTGGATCCGATGGAGGTCAGCGGCCTCGACCCGTACGACGATCCGGAGAAGGTGGTCGCGCAGCTCGCCGTGCTCTGCGACCACCCGGTCGGGCCGGTCCCCCGCGCCTCCGTGCAGGTGCCGTTGTCCCGCTGACCCGCCACACGGTGAGGGCCGGCGACCGGAGCTTCCGGTCGCCGGCCCTCGTGGTTCCGGGTCAGCGGCGGATGCCCGCCCAGTCGTGGTGCCGGCGGACGGTGGAGAGGATGAAGTCGACCACGCGGCGGGAGGTGTCCGGGACCCGGTAGTCGACGGGGCACGGCACCCCCTGGGCGGCGACCTGGGCCACGGTGACCTCGACCGCCTCCACGACGCCCTGCGGGTCGAGCCCGGTCATGATGATGCCGCCGGCGTCCAGCGCCTCGGGGCGCTCGATCGACTCGCGCAGCGTCACGGCGGGGAAGCCGAGGATCGCGGCCTCCTCGCTGATCGTGCCGCTGTCGGAGAGCGTGCAGAAGGCCCTGGTCTGCAGGTGCACGTAGTCGAAGAGGCCGAACGGCTCGTGGAACGCGATGCGGTCGAGGGCGGTCGTGTCCGGCGCCAACGCCTCCAGCCGCTTGCGGGTACGCGGGTGCGTGGAGACCAGCACCGGGTGCCCCCACCGGTCGCGGACGGCCCTGAGGCAGTCGAGCAGGCGCTGGAGGCGGTCCGGCTGGTCCACGTTCTCCTCGCGGTGCGCGCTGACCACGAAGTACCGGCCGGGTGCGAGGTCGAGCTGGCGCAGGACGCCCGAGGCGGCGACGTCGGCCCGGTAGTGCTCCAGCACCTCCCGCATGGGCGAGCCGGTGTGCAGGATCCGACGCGGGTGCAGCCCTTCGGCGAGCAGGTTGCGCCGGGCGTGCTCGGTGTAGACCAGGTTGAAGTCGGCGACGTGGTCGACCAGCCGCCGGTTGGTCTCCTCGGGGACGTTGAGGTCGAAGCAGCGGTTGCCGGCCTCCATGTGGTAGACCGGCACCCGCATCCGTCGGGCCATCAGCGCGGCGATGCAGCTGTTGGTGTCGCCGAGCACGAGCAGCGCGTCGGGCCGGGTCTCGGCGATCGCCGCCTCCATGCCGACCAGCACGCCGCCCAGCACCCGGCCGAGCGACGAGGTGTCCACCCGCAGGAAGCGGTCCGGTTCGCGCAGCCGCAACTCCTTGAAGAAGACGTCGGAGAGCGTGCTGTCCCAGTTCTGTCCGGTGTGCACCAGCAGGTGGTCCACCGTGTCGTCGAGCCGGGCGATCACCCGGGACAGTCGGATGATCTCGGGTCGGGTGCCGACCACCGTCATGATCCGGGTCATGCCCGTCCTCTCTCTGCTGCCAGCTTGGTCATGATGTCCTCGAACTGGTCCACGCCCACCCGTAGCGACATGCGCTCCTGGTAGACCCGTCGGGCCCGCTGGCCCAGTTCCGCCCGGACCGCCGCGGACTCGGCCGCCGCGACGGAGAAGCGCGCGGCGAGCGCACGCCAGTCCCCCGGCGGGGAGACCAGGCCGACCCCGGCCGAACGGACCAGGGCCGCGGCGTCACCGCCCACGGACGCGATCACCGGCGTGCCGCAGGCCAGCGCGGCCTGCAGCTTCGACGGGATGCTGCCGCGCAGCGCGGGCAGGTCCCGCAGGCAGACCAGCTGCCAGTCGGCGGCGGCGTACAGCGCGGCCATCCGTTCGGCGGGCTGCCGGCCGACGAACCGCACGTTGTCGGCGCCGAGGTCCGCGGCGAGCCGGCGCGCAGCCTGCTCGCCGGCACCCGAGCCCACCAGCACCAGGTCGATCCGGTCGCGCACGGCGGCCGCCGCCCGGATCGCGGTCTCGATCCCCTGCAACAGGCCGATGTTGCCGGCGAACATCACCGTGCAGCGCCCGCGGTGACCGAGCGCCGCGCGGGCCTCGTCGGTGGCCGGCACCGGCCGGAACAGCGCGTCGTCGGTCCAGTTCCACACCACCCGGACCCGGTCGGGGTCCGCGCCGCGGGCCACGACCAGGTCGGCCATCGCCGGCGAGATCACCACGACGGCGCCGGCCAGGCGGTACGTCGCGCGCATCAGCGCGGCGACGCCGCGCTCCAGGGCCCGGCCCGCCCGGCCCGCGGGAGCCATGCCCGAGCCGAGCACCGACTCCGGCCACAGGTCCTGGACGTGCAGCACGATCGGCGTACGCCGGGCCAGGCGGGCCAGCGCCGCCGCGGCGGCGGAGGTGGGTGGCGGGTGGTAGACGTAGGTGACGTCGACGCCCGCGAACCAGCGGACGCCGCCCAGCGCGCTGCTGGCCCCGAAGGACAGGTGGCTCAGCGCGCGCCGGGCGGCGGACGTGTCGTGGCTGGGGTAGGCGGGCACGCGCCGGACGGCGACCGGCCCGTCGGTCTCGGTGTGCCTCCAGCGCTGCCGCCAGCCGGGGAAGGTCCGGCCGTGCGGATAGCTCGGGAAGGTGGTCAGCACCCGCACGTCGTGGCCGCGCCCGGCCAGTTGCCGCGCCAGGTTGCCCGGGATGAACACCCCTTCGGGCGGGTACCACTGGCTGACCAGGCCGATCCTCACGCGACGGCCACGGCGTGCTCCGGCCGGCCCGTCTCCACCGGCTCGGGCCAGGTGTCCGGCCGTCCCGGGTCGAACAGCTCGTTCGTCCAGAACATGGTGACCAGGTCGTCGGCGCCGGTGTTGACCAGCTTGTGCGCCCACATGGTGGGCATGTCCACCAGCACCGGCTCGTCGCCGGAGACCGGGAACCGCACCACCGCGGTGTCGCCGACCCGGCGCAGGCTGATCTCCGCCGAGCCCCGCAGCACGACGAAGCGTTCCACCTTGGCCAGGTGGAAGTGCTCGCCGCGGGTGACGCCGGGCCGGGTGGTGGAGCAGAAGGTCTGGCCGCCTCCCCCGTGCGCCCTGACCGTCTCGACCAGCTCGCCCCGGGCGTCCGCCCGGCGGGGCAGCGCCAGCGGGTAGTGCGCCGGGAAGCAGTGCGAGCGGTACGTGTTGAACAGCCGCACGTCGTGCCGGTCCGCCAGGGCCGGCAGCTCGCCCGTCCGGTAGGTGGCCGCGACGTCGGCGAGCCGGTCGGCGAGGGCCCGTACGCCGGTCCGCAGCACCGGCATGGCCGGGTCCCACGAGCCACCGGCCGGTACGCCGACGAGCCGGGCCGCCGCGTCGGTGACGTGCACCAGGCTCAGCTCGCGGTCGCCGTGCACCTCCGGCTGCCCGCCCTCGGCGAGCAGCCGGCAGAACGTCGCGACCGCGGAGTTGTAGTACGGCCGGCCGTGCTCGCCGTACAGGTTGGGCAGCAGGACGTCGTCGACGGGCAGGCCCGTGTCGGCCAGGATGCCGGCGGCGGCGGCCTTGGCGTCGCCGTAGGGCGTGCCGTTGCCGGCCTGCACCGAGTTGGCGAAGACCACCGTGGCGGGCGGGGTCGGGCAGTGCTTGAGGCCCTGCGCGAGCTGGGCGGCGAGCTGCACGTTGCCGGCGGCGACGTCGGCCGGCTCGCCCCGGTTGACCCCGGCCAGGTGCAGCACCCGGTCGACGCCGTCGACCTTCGCCGCGACCCGCTCCGGGTCGGTCAGGTCGGCCCGGGTGACGACGACGGGCTCCGGCCAGTCGAGGACGCGCAGCAGCACCCGCACGTGCCAGCCGAGGAAGCCGCCGGCGCCGGTGACCGCCAGCCTCAGCACGCCAGCACCGGGTCCCGCAGGGCCAGCTCCGCGCGGACCTCCGGCAGCGTCTTCAGCAGCTCGACGATCTCCGGTACGCCCAGCCGCGGCGCGTTGGCGGAGTTGAAGTCCTCCCGCGGCCCCTGGCCCAGCTCGCCCTCGGAGACGTAGAGCGCGTAGTTGAGGTCGCGGGCGTCCAGCGGCACCCGGAGGAAGTCGCCGAAGTCGTCCGCCTGGGCGAGTTCCTCCCGGCTGGCCAGCGTCTCGTCCTGCTTCTCGCCGTGCCGTACGCCGATCACGTCCAGCTTCGCGGGCACGTCGAAGAGTTCGCAGACCGCCTCGGCCAGGTCGCCGACGGTGCAGGCGACGGCCTTGCGGATGAAGATGTCGCCGGGCCGGGCGTGCTGGAAGGCGTGCTCGACCAGCTCCACCGAGTCGGCCAGCGACATCAGGAAGCGCGTCATCCCCGGGTCCGTCACCGTGGGCGCCCGGCCCGCCTTGATCTGCTCGATGAACAGCGGGATCACCGAGCCGCGGGAGTACATGACGTTGCCGTACCGGACGCAGGAGACCGTGGTCGCGCTGTTCGGGTTGTTCCGGGCGTGCGCCTGGGCGACCTTCTCCATCATGGCCTTGCTCATCCCCATCGCGTTGACGGGGTAGACGGCCTTGTCGGTGCTCAGCACGACCACGGAGCCGACGCCGTTGCGCTCCGCCGCCTCGACGACGTTGGCGCTGCCCAGGACGTTGGTCCGCACCGCCTCCAGCGGGAAGAACTCGCACGAGGGCACCTGCTTGAGCGCCGCCGCGTGGAAGATGTAGTCGATCCCCCGGCTGGCCCGCAGCACCGAGTCGTAGTCACGCACGTCCCCGACGTGGTAGCGCACCCGGTCGTCGCCGAGCTGCCGGCGCATGTCGTCCTGCTTGGCCTCGTCGCGGCTGAGCACCCGGACCTCGCCGACGCCGCGGTCGAGGAGGCGGCGCACCATCGTCTTGCCGAAGGAACCCGTGCCGCCGGTGATGAGTACCCGCTGGCCGTTGGAATTTGTGGTCACTCCCGCTCCCATGTCGGTTCGACGTGCCCCGCCCCCGTACGCCCGGCGGGTTCGTTGTGAGGAACGACCACTCCCGTACCGGAGAAACGCCTTTCATCCGACAATCACTACGAATGCCCGCTTAATCAAGAAAGAGATGGGAGACTGGCGACCGCAGCGGATATGCCGCCTGGTCACCGAATCCGAAGGGCTACAGCGTGGGAGACGTACCTCCAGGCCTCCTGTCCGGATCCGCCCGCCCGCTCGGCACGCACCGGCGACGGGCCCCTCGGCGCTACGCCACGCTGGCCAGCGTGGCGATCCTCAGCGGCGTCGCCTTTCTGGCCTGCTGGTCGGTGGATCAGACCTATCTGGCTCCTGCTCTGCTGGTCGCCGTCGCCCTCAGTGGTCGCTTTCCCCGGCCCGGGCTGGTCGACGTGCTCGCCCTGCTGCTCGGCGTGTGGGTGGTCGCCAGCCTCGGGTGGACGGTCGACACCGCGGCGACCCGCAGCGCCGTCTACCTGTACGGCACCTGCGTGCTGCTGCTGGTCGCGGTGCGGCACATCGTGACCACCGCCCGGGACCTGCTCGCGGTCGGTGGCGCGTTCCTCGCCGGGTGTCTCGTCCGGACGTACGAGCTGATCCGTGACCCCTCCGTCAGCGGCGACCTGGGCCGGGCGGGAGCCTTCGACCTCAGCGTCCGGTACGGCATCGAGGGATTCAACATCAACCTGACCGCCTACACGATGGTCGCCGGGATCCTGCTGGCGGTGCTGCTGGGCACCGTCGGTGGGCTGCCCCGCGCGGCACGCCTCGTGCTCTACGCGATCGTGGCGCTGCTGAGCTACGCGGTGCTGCTCAGCGGCACGCGGGGCGCCCTGGCCGCGCTGCTGCTCGGGGCCGCCTACCTGCTGTGCAGCCGGGCGACTCCCCGGGCGTGCTGGCTGGTGGCGGCGGTGGTCGTCCCGGCGGTCCTGCTCCTGGTACCGCTCGGCATGGGCGAGGTGACGCTGCTGCGGCTCGACGGCCTCGTCGCCGACCGCGCGACCGGTGACCTCGCCGGCCGGATGCTGGTCTGGCCCGAGGCCGTCGCCGTCTGGGGGCAGTCCCCGCTCGCCGGGATCGGGGCGGGCGCGTTCATGGCGGTCAGCTCATGGGGAATCGGCGCCCACAGTCTCCTCCTCACCCTCGGCGCCGACCTCGGGCTCGTGGGCGTGCTGTGCTACGCAGCCGTCCTGGCCGCCGCCGTGCGGCCCGTCGGGCGCGCCTCCCGGCTCGGCGCGCGGCTGGCCGGGCTGTTCCTGGTGATGTTCCTGCCGATCTGGCTCACCGGCCACTGGGAGGCCGCCCTGGCCGCCTGGCTACCGCTGGCGTTGTTCTCGCTCGTGCCCGCCCTCGCGGTCGACCGGCCACAGGGCACCGGCGGCCGGCACCACCGCAGGGCCCGCCGGTCAGGACCCGACGGGGTGCTTTCCCCGCGCGGCGGCCGGCGATCGGCGGTCGTGCCGGGGGGAAGCGGCGACCCGACGCCACAGGTCGGTGTGCTGGCGCAGCACGCTCTGTAGCCCGTAGAGCCGGTGCACCCGGTCCCGGGCCCGGTCGGCCAGCTCGGCACGGCGCACCGGGTCGGTCATCAGCTCCCGCAGCGCCGCGGCGAGGCCGGTGGGGTCCGAGGGCGCGACGACCACCCCGCTGTCGTCGCCGAGGATCTCGGCGGTCGCCCCCACGTCGGTGGCGACGACCGGGCAGCCGAGCGCCATCGCCTCGACCACCACGTTGGGGAACCCCTCGGTGTGGCTGGGCAGGACGAACAGGTCGCAGCGGGCCATCATGGCGAGGGCGTCCGTGTGCGGCAGCTCGCCCAGGAAGGACACCGACGCCGGCGGCTGGTGCTGCTCGGTCACCGATCGCAGGTAGGCCGGGTCGGCGGGGCCGACGAAGAGCAGCCGCCAGCCCGGCTGCGCGGCCGTCCGCCACGCGGCCAGCAGGTCCTCGACCCCCTTGGCGCGCAGGAACCAGCCGACGAACAGCACCGTGCGTTCCGCCGGCGCGGGGTCCCGGTGTGGCGCCGGGAGCCGGTCGAGGTCCACTCCGTTCGGCATCCGCCGCACCCACACCGTCGGGAGCTGGTTGCGGACGGTGGCCTCGGACGCCTCGTCGAGGACCAGAACGGCCGTCGCCAGCCGCATTGCCGGGGCCATCAACCGCCACTCCCGGCTGCCGCGCCCCGCGATCTCGGGAATCCGCCCGAAGTGCAGGTGGTAGATGGCCGGTCGCCGGTACACCCGGGTGATGAGCAGTAACGCCAGGTCCCGGAGGACGCCGGGGCCACCGGACGAGTGCAGGTGCACGACGTCGGTCCGGCCTGCGGCCAGGACGCGGCGCAGTGTCACGGCGCCGGCCGTGAGCTGGCGTACGCCCGCGGTCAGGCGCCGACCCCGCCCGAGGTCGTGCACGCCGCGCCACTGCTGGGCGATGTCGACCACCTCGATACGGACCGCCGGGTCGTCGCGGAACCGATTGACCAGCATCGCCACCCCGCGGGCGATGCCTCCCATCGGTGGCGGCAGCGGCCCCACCACGCACACCCGCATCCGCTCCGGCATCTCAGTGTCCCCGGTGTCCGGCACCCGTTACCTCCTGCACAGAATCGAGTAGCCGCGCCAGCGGCTGTGCGTACGCCCGGACGTCGAAGGAGTCCAGCGCCTGCTCCCGGGCGGCCTTGCGCATGAGCAGCCGTTCCTCGGCGGTCAACCGCACCGCCCGGTGCAGCATCGCCGTCAGCGCGGCCACGGAGTGGTCGGCGCAGACCAGGGCGTTGACGCCGTCCTCCAGGTAGCGGCCCAGGTCGCTGGTCAGGTTGCAGATCACCGGGGTGCCGTTCGCCATCGACTCGCAGACCTTCGTCGGGAAGCCGGCGTTGGCGTAGCGCGCCGGCGGCCGGAGCAGGACGCTGAAGTCGGCCTCGCGCAGCAGCTGCGGCACCGTCCACTGCGGCACGCGGCCGATCACCTCCACCATCTCCGGCGGGTCGCCGCCGAGCAGGTCCCGCAGCTGTTGGCGGGACGGCCCCACCACCCGTAGCCGCAGCCGCGCACCGGAGCGCGCCACCGCCTCGACCGCCTCGACGACGGTGCCGAGCAGGTCCTTGCGACCGGGGGTGCCGGCGTAGACCAGCGTGAGCCCGTCCCGCCCGGTGGCCGGGGCCTCCGGCGCGCCCGCCAACTGCCGCACGTCGAGGGTCGGTGGCACCCGCACCACCGGGCAGCCCCGCTGCCGGAAGTGCTCCTCGAGCAGGGTGCTGATGGCGATGACGCCCGAGCAGCGCGGATAGTGGTGACGCAGGGCGCGCTTCGCCGACAGGTGCAGGGGGCCCAGCGCTCCGCCGACCAGTTGCCGAGGGCTGTACCACTCGACCACGTCGACCACCAGCGGAACCCCGTGGCGCCGGCACCACCGGCGCAGGTGGACCATGTACGGCGTCCCGCCGCCGTAGACCACGACATGTGACGGTCGGGTCGGTTGCGCCGCCAGCCAGGCGACGGTCCGCGCCCCCCAGCGGAGGAGCACCTGGGTCGCCCTGGCCGCCGGGCTCGCCCCGGCGGGCGGCAACTCGCCCACCCCGACGTGGGATATCGTGCCCGGGCCCGCCACGGCGTCGACCGGTCGAGGCTCGGCCGGGGTGTGCTCCCCGCCGACCACCACCACGTGCCGGCCGGCCAGGGCCAGCGATTGGGCGATCCCGTCGACCCGCCGGGAGCAGGCCTCGCCCCACGGGTAGCGGAACGGCCCCACGTACGCCACCCATCCGGATGGATCCGTCATAGCATCGTCCTCTCCGGCACCGGGCCGGGTACGGCGGAGACTTCTGCCAGGCGGGCGGCGAATGCCCGGGCCACCTGGCCCTTGCTGTGGTGCTGCCGCGCCCAGTCGTGCCCGGCACGGGCCAGCCGACCGCGCAGCGCGGCGTCCCGGCAGAGCCGTTCGAGGGCGTGCCGCAGCTGTCCCTGGTCGTCGACGCCCACCACCACCGCGGCCCCGGCGGCGTCGAGGTGCCGCATGGAGGCGAGCTCCCCCGGGCCGTGGGCCAGGACAGGCCGCCCGGCGGCCAGGTACTGGGGGATCTTCGTGGAGAGCGAGAAACGGGTGTAGCGCCGCAGCTCCGCCCGGAACGACTCCACGTGCACCAGGACGTCGGCCTCGGCCAACGCGCGGGTGACCTCCGCGCCGCGCAGGGACGCCCCGAAGTGGACCTGCGGGCAGTCGGCGAACCGGTCCCGGTAGCGGGCCAGGTCCGCCTCGGGCGCGTGCACCGTCAACCGCGGTCGAGGCAGCTCCCCGGGCAGTTCGCCGAGGGCGAGGCCGACCTGACGCAGCGCGGCCCACCGGTCGAGGTGCAGGCCCCCCACGTAGCTCAGGCGCAGCGCCCCGGGCCGCGCCGAGGCGTCCACCGGGTCGGCGAAGGCGCTCTCGTCGACGCAGTTGGCGAACGCCGCGAACGGCCGGTCGTACCGCCGCTCGTACTCCCTGGCCATCTCGTCGCTGATGCACAGGCCGCTGACGCAGCGTCGCATGACCCGGTCCAGGTGGCGCCGGACCGAGCGCCGCCCGTAGCCGAGCAGCTCGCCGGAGGCGTAGAGGGTCGCCGGCCAGTCGTCCATGAAGTGGGGCACCAGGGGCGCGCCACTGCACTCGGCCAGCCGGTCGGCCAGCCGCATGATCCGTACGCTGCCCAGCATCGAGTAGACCACGTCCGGGCGGAACGCCCGGACCCACTCGACCAGCGGGCCGGCGACCCGCAGCGGGCTCAGGTCGGCCAGGGCCCGCAGTTCGGCGTGCAGCCGGGCCGACGAGGGTGCCCCCGCCGACACCGGTACCGCCCCGATCGCCGCGTCGCCCCGCCCCCACGGCGAGCCGCCACGGCTGAGCAACCGCCGTCCGTGGTGGTCGATCGGGCTGCTGCGCGGGTCGACGCGGTGAAACCGGGAGCAGACCTCGGTGGAGGGTTCCGCGGCGGCGGTGTAGACCTGCGCGAGCCGGTCCCGGGGCCACCCCTCGAAGAGGTTGGCCAGGGTGACGCCGCTGCCCGTGGCGGCCCGGAAGGGTTCCGCCCCGACGACGAGGACGCGGGGCCGGTCCCTCTGCCCGTTCATGCCGTCACCCGCTGCCCGTGCGCCGCCGGTCGGGCCCGGGCCAGCACCTGGCGGTAGCCCAGCAGCGCCGCCGGGACGACCGTCACCAGCCCGACAGCCGCACCCAGCCACGGCACCGCGGCCATCCCCAGCGCCCCGGCGCCCCACCCTTTCAGCGGCACCGCCAGGACGAGGTACGCCGTCCAGCCGACGAGCTGCGGGCGGACCACCCCGGCGGCGTTCTGCACCATGAACCAGGGCGAGGCCACCGCGAGCACCATCCACCAGGCACCGAGGCCGGCGAGCAGCCACCGGTCCGGTGCCTGCGCCATCCCCATCAGCGTGGCCAGCGGCTCCCCACCGACGAGCGCCACCACGACGGTCGGCAACCCGACGGCTGCCGCCGCGATGAGGGTCATCCGGCCGGTGAGGCGACGGACCCAGTCCACCCGTCCGTGGGCCAGCGCCTCACCGTACGCCGGCCACAACGCCGTGGTCATCATCGACATGAGCAGTCCCAACTGGGCGAACAGGCGGGCGGCCACGGCGAACACGGCCACCTCGGCCAGGCCGCGGGTCTGGGCGACGATCAGGGGGTCGGTGTTGGTCGCGACCGTCAGCACGGCCGTGAGCAGCAGAAACATCCCGCCCAGCCGGAGCAACGCCCGGGCGGCGGATGCCTCCACGTACCGCAGTGACGGGGCCAGCTCGGGCATCCGTCGGGTGTACAGCCACAGGCTGTTCACCAGGTTGCCCAGCAGCGGGCCGCTCACCGCGGCGGCCACCAGGGGCACCGGCCCGGCGTCGAGGGCCACGGCGACCAGGGTCAGCGGGAGGCAGAGCAGGGACCCGGCCAGCTGCCACGAGTTGGCGCGGGCGACCTGCTGGACGCCGTACTGCACCCGGACGACCAGCGACATCGGCACGTTGAGGATGAAGACGGTCAGGCAGACCAGCGTCATGGCCCGGGCCGTCGGCACCAGCTCGGAGCCGGGCAGGTTGAACACGGCTGCCCACGGGATGGCGAGCGCCCCGATCCAGAGGGCAGCGCAGGCCGCGACCGCCGCGCCGGCCAGGGTCAGGTAGGCGGTGGAGACGTAGCGTCTGGCCTGCACGGTGTCGCCCCGGGCATGGGCGTCCGCCAGCTTGGTCATCAGCCCGTTGCCCAGGCCGAGGTCGGCGAAGGCCGCCATCGCGGTGAGTGCCGTCACCGCCTGCCACAGGCCGAACAGCTCCACGCCGAGATACCGCTGGGTGAGCGGGAGCAGCAGCAGCGGCACGACGGCCCCGACCGCCCGGCTGCCCACCGTCGTCGCGATGCCGGCCACCAGCCTCCGGTCGCGGCCCCGGTCGGCCACCGCCGGATCGACCAGCGGGGCTCGGGCGTCGACCGACTCCGTGACGGCGGGATGCATCGTGGTTGGCCGCCCTAGACCGGACTCAGCGCGCGGGCAGCGGACTGCCACTCGACGGTCGCCATCAGACCGGCGCGCAGCGGGTGCGGCCGGGCGGCGGGGAACAGCTCGCGTAGCCGGGTGCAGTCGGCCTGCGAGTCGCGGACGTCGCCGGGCCGCGGTGGGCCGTGCTCCACCTCGAGCCGCCGGCCGAGCACGACCTCGAGCTCGGCGACCAGATCCCGCAGCGACGTACGGGTGCCGAACGCCAGGTTGACCACGTCGGCCGCGCCGACGCGGCGCACCACGGCGTCGGTGATGATGTCGGTGACATCGGCGACGTAGGTGAAGTCGCGGGTCTGCTGGCCGTCGCCGTGCAGCGTCAGGGGTCGGCCGTCGAGCGCGTCGGTGATGAACCTCGGCACCACGGCGGCGTAGGGGTGCTCGGGATCCTGCCGCGGCCCGTACACGTTGAAGAAGCGGAACGGGAGCACGGCGAGGTGGAAGCAGGCAGCGTAGGCGAGGGTGTAGGTCTCGGTGGCGAGCTTGGAGGCCGCGTAGGGGCTCACCGGCATCGGCCGCAGCGCCTCGTGCCGGGGCATCCCCGGAGCCGATCCGTACACCGAGGAGGAGGAGGCCACCACCACGTGCGGCACGTCGTGGCGGCGCACCGCCTCCAGCACGCCCACCGTTCCCGTGGCGTTGGCGTGGTGGCTGCGCACCGGATCGTCGATCGAGCCGGGCACCGAACCGAGGGCACCGAGGTGCACCACGCTCGCGGCGCCCGGTAGCGCGTCGTCCAACACGTCCGGGTCGCAGACCGAGCCGACGAGGACCCGGACGGGCACGTCCAGCAGGTTGTCCAGCGAGCCGGTCGACAGGTCGTCGACCACCACGATCTCGCTGATCCGCGGCTGCTCGGCGAGCGCCCGGACCAGGTTCGAACCGATGAAACCGGCCCCGCCGCTGACCACGATCTTCAACTGTTTCCCCCGATGTCGCGTGTTGCCGCCTCACCGGCGTCAACTAGGCGAAATTACCCTTTTGCACCCTTCTTGACAGTCAACGACAAGCAACACCCAAGGTCACGGTTGCGTATCAGGACGGCGTGCCGTCGCACCGGCGGCTCCCGCCAACCCGTTCGGGCGGGTACCGGGCCACCGCCGCCCGCACCCGGCCGGCGGCCGGTCCGCCGTCAGGCAAGCTGCTCCGCGTGCGCCTCGTACCACTGCACCGTCGCCCGCAGGGCCTGGGCGCGCGGCACCGGCGTCACGTCGGGGAAGAGCGCGCGCAGCACCCCGTCGTCCGCGTCGGAGTGGCGCACGTCGCCCGCCCGCGGTGGGCCGTGCACGACCTCCAGCCGGCGGCCGAGCACCTCCTCCAGCTCCGCGATCAGCTCCAGCAGGGAGAGCCGCGCGCCGAAGGCGAGGTTCACCACGTCCGGGGCGCAGACGCGGCGCAGGACCGCGTCGACGATCACGTCCGTGACGCTGCCGACGTAGGTGAAGTCGCGGGACTGGGTGCCGTCGCCGTGCACCTGGAGCGGCCGGCCCTCCAGCGCCGCCGAGACGAACCTCGGCACCACGGCCGCGTACGCGTGGTTGGCGGCCTGGCGGGGCCCGTAGACGTTGAAGAAGCGGAACGGCAGCACGCCGATGCCGTAGCAAGAGGCGTACGCGAGCGCGTAGGCCTCGGTCGCCAGCTTGGAGACCGCGTACGGGCTCACCGGCATCGGCCGCAGCGTCTCCTGGCGGGGCAGGACCGGGTTGGCGCCGTAGACGGAGGACGACGAGGCGACCACGACGTGGGGCACCCCGTGGCGCCGGACGGCCTCCAGCACGCTGAGGGTGCCGGTGGCGTTGGCGTGGTGGCTGCGCAGCGGGTCGTCGATGGAGCGGGGCACCGAGCCGAGGGCGCCGAGGTGGACCACGCTGGCCGCCCCGCTGACCGCCTCGTCGAGCAGGTCGTGGTCGAGGATCGTCCCCGTGAACAGCCGCACCGGCAGGTCGAGCAGGTTGTCCAGCGACCCGGTGGAGAGGTCGTCGACGGCCACCACCTCGGTGACCCGCGGCGCGTCGGCGAGGGCGCGTACCAGGTTGGAGCCGATGAAACCGGCGCCACCGGTAACGACGATCTTCAAAGATCCTCCTCGTGGTTCCCGCCCGGCGCGCCACCTGCACGCGGGCTCGGGACATCGGGCCCCTGCGGACCCGCTCCCGTCTGCACCAACGACCCGTGCACCGGCGCGTCACGCGGAAAGCCCCGGACGTGACGAAGTGGCACGCCACGCGGTCACCCGCCCGCCTCGCGGTACGCCCGTCCCGGGGCCCCGGGATGTGATGAGCTGTAGGCATGGACCGGAGCCGGCTCGGGCTGGTGCTGCATCCCACCCGGGACGTCTCCGCGGTGGTCGACACCATCGTGACCTGGGCCGCCCGGCACCACATCTCCCTGGCCGTACGCGCCGAGGACCGGCACCGCGTGCCGGCCACGGTCGAGCCGCTGCCGGTGGGCGAGGTGGCCGTCCGGTCGGACGCGCTGATCGCCATCGGTGGCGACGGGACGATGCTCGGCGCGTTGCGGTCGGCCGTGCACGATCCGAAGCCGGTGCTCGGCGTGCACGTCGGCAAGCTCGGCTTCCTCGTCGAGGTGGAGCCGCCGGAGCTGCCGAGGGCCCTGGACCGGCTGGTGGCGCACGACTTCACGGTGGAGAGCCACAGCTGCCTGGCCTGTGACGTCTGCGGCGACGACCTCGTCGCGTTCAACGACATCGCGCTGATCCGCCAGCCCGGTTCCGGCTTCGTCAGCGCCTCCCTCGCCGTCGACGGGCAGCAGTACGGGTACTACCGCTGCGACGCGCTGGTGGTCAGCACCCCGACCGGCTCGACCGCCTACAGCTACGCCGCCGGCGGCCCGCTCGTCTCGCCGGCCACCGAGGCGGTGGTGGTGACCCCGTCCGCCCCGATGGCCGGCATCTCCCGTGCGCTGGTGCTCTCCCCCCACGAGACGGTCCGCCTGCAACTGCGCGAGGGCTCCGGCCCGGTCGCGGTGGAGGTGGACGGCCTGGTCATCCGGGACGCCGCGACGGAGGGCGTCGTGCAGATCCGCTACCGGCACGACGCCGGCCTGGTGGTCCGCCTGGACCCGCGCCGCTACCAGGAACGCAACCAGCTGAAGCTGAGCCTGCTGGACCTGCCGCTGCTGCCCGAACAGCTGCGCGAGCTGCTCCCGGAGGGCATGCGGGAGAGGTTCAACCGCCGCGAGCTACCCCCGCCGCGCTGACCCGCCGGCCGTGTACCGGTGTCGGCTCCGGTGGGAGGCGAGCCGGGTGCTCAGGCCCGCTCGAGGACCTCCGAGACCAGGTCCTTCGCCTCCTGCTGGATCCGGGCCAGGTGCTCCGGGCCCTGGAAGGACTCGGCGTAGATCTTGTAGACGTCCTCGGTGCCCGACGGCCGGGCGGCGAACCAGCCGGACTCCGTGGTCACCTTGAGCCCGCCGATCGGCGCGTCGTTGCCCGGAGCGGTGGTGAGGGTCGCGGTGATCGGCTCGCCGGCCAGCTCGGTGGCGGTCACCTGCTCCGGCGAGAGCTTGCCGAGCACGGCCTTCTGCTCCCGGGTCGCCGGCGCGTCGATGCGGGCGTACGCGGGCGCGCCGAAGCGCTCGGCCAGTTCCGCCCAGTGCTGGCTGGGGGTGCGGCCGGTCGTCGCGATGATCTCGGCGGCGAGCAGGCAGAGCAGGATGCCGTCCTTGTCGGTGGTCCACGTGCCCCCGTCGCGGCGCAGGAAGGACGCGCCGGCGCTCTCCTCGCCGCCGAAGCCCACCGCGCCGTCGAGCAGCCCCGGCACGAACCACTTGAAGCCGACCGGCACCTCCAGCAGCGGGCGACCCAGGTCGGCGGCGACCCGATCGATCATCGAGGAGGAGACCAGGGTCTTGCCGACCGCGGCGGCCGGACCCCACTGCGTCCGGGTGCGGAACAGGTGGCCGATCGCCACCGCGAGGTAGTGGTTGGGGTTCATCAGGCCGCCGTCGGGGGTGACGATGCCGTGCCGGTCGGCGTCGGCGTCGTTGCCGGTGGAGACCTGGTAGTCGGCGCGGGCGGCGATCAGGGAGGCCATCGCGTTCGGCGAGGAGCAGTCCATCCGGATCTTGCCGTCGCCGTCCAGGGTCATGAAGCGCCAGGTCGGGTCGACCGTCGGGTTGACCACGGTCAGGTCCAGGCGGTGCCGCTCGGCGATCTCGCCCCAGTAGGCCACGCTCGCGCCGCCGAGCGGGTCGGCGCCGATGCGCACCCCGGCGTCGCGGATCGCGTCGATGTCGATCGCCGCCGGCAGGTCGTCGACGTAGCGGGCGAGGAAGTCGTACGACCCGGTGGTGTCGGCGGCGCGGGCCCGGGCGTACGGGATCCGCCGGACCTCCTTCAGGCCGTCGGCGAGGATCGCGTTGGCGCGGTCCTGGATCCACCTCGTGACGTCGCTGTCCGCCGGGCCGCCATGGGTGGGGTTGTACTTGAAGCCGCCGTCGTCGGGCGGGTTGTGCGACGGGGTGATGACGATGCCGTCGGCGAGCCCGCTGGTGCGCCCCCGGTTGTGGGCGAGGATGGCGTGCGACACCGCCGGGGTGGGCGTGTAGCCGTCGCGGCCGTCCAGCAGCACGGTGACCTCGTTGGCGGCGAGCACCTCGAGCGCGTCCACGGCGGCCGGGGCGGAGAGCGCGTGGGTGTCGCGGCCCAGGAACAGCGGGCCGTCCAGGCCCTGCTCGCGGCGGTAGTCGCAGAGCGCCTGGGTGACCGCGAGGATGTGGTCGGAGTTGAACGCGTGGCGCAGGCTCGACCCGCGGTGCCCGGACGTGCCGAAGGAGACCTGCTGCGCCGGGTCCTGCGGATCGGGGTGCTCGGCGTAGTAGGCGGTCACCAGCCGCGGCACGTCGACCAGGTCGGCGGGCTGGGCGGGCTTGCCGGCCCGGGGATGACTGCTCACGGTTCCACCTTCTGTCCCTTGCCGATCACCACGATGCCGTTGTCGGAGACGGTGTAGCGCTGCCGGTCCTTCTCCAGGTCGACGCCGATCTCCGCGCCCTCGGGCACGACCACGTTCTTGTCGAGGATCGCCCGGCGCACGACCGCGTGCCGGCCGATGTCGACCCCCTCCATGAGCACCGCGCCGTCCACGTGCGCCCAGGAGTGCACCTTCACCTTGGGCGAGACGACCGAGTTCTCCACCAGCGAGCCGGAGATCACCGCGCCGGGCGAGACCATCGAGGCGACCGCCCGGCCGACCCGCTCGCCCCACTGGTGCACGAACTTGGCCGGTGGGTAGGTCAGCTGCCCGGTGTAGATAGGCCACTCGAAGTTGTAGAGGTTGAACACCGGGTGCACGTTGATCAGGTCCATGTGGGCGTCGTAGAAGGAGTCGAGCGTCCCCACGTCGCGCCAGTAGCCGCGGTCCCGGTCGGTGCTGCCGGGCACCTCGTTGTCGCGGAAGTCGTAGACGTTGGCCTCGCCGCGCTCGACGAGCATCGGGATGATGCTGCCGCCCATGTCGTGCTTGCTGGTCTTGTCCTCCGCGTCGCGCTCGACCGCCTCGCAGAGCGCCCTGGTGCTGAACACGTAGTTGCCCATCGAGGCGTAGATCTGGTCGGGCGCGTCGGGCAGGCCGACCGCGTCGGTGGGCTTCTCGCGGAACGCCCGGATCCGCCGGCCGTCCTCGCCGACCTCGATGACGCCGAACTGGTCGGCCATCGACAGCGGCTGCCGGATGCCGGCCACGGTGACGCCGGCGCCGGAGGCGATGTGGTCCTCCACCATCTGGCGCGGGTCCATCCGGTAGATGTGGTCGGCGCCGAAGACGATCACGTGGTCGGGCTGCTCGTCGTGGATGAGGTTGAAGCTCTGGTAGATCGCGTCGGCGGAGCCGGCGAACCACCACGGGCCGCGGCGCTGCTGGGCCGGCACGGGGGTGACGTAGTTGCCGAGCAGGGTCGACATCCGCCATGTCTTGGTGATGTGCCGGTCCAGCGAGTGGGACTTGTACTGGGTCAGCACGACGATCTTGAGATAGCCGGCGTTCGCCAGGTTGGACAGGACGAAGTCGACCATGCGGTACATCCCGCCGAACGGGACGGCCGGCTTGGCCCGGTCCGTGGTGAGCGGCATGAGGCGCTTGCCTTCTCCGCCGGCCAGGACGATCGCGAGCACCTTGGCAGCCATGTCCAGACGCTATCTACCCCGCCGTCACTTCACCACTCGTACGGCACAGTTCCACAGCCCGGTGCGGCGGCGCGTTCTGCACTAGGGTGCCGTTCATGAACGACTCCGCCGGGCTGCGCGTCGACCTGCTGACCCGTGAGTACCCGCCCGAGGTGTACGGCGGCGCCGGTGTGCACGTCGAGTACCTGGCCCGGGAGCTGCGCCGGCTCGCCGACGTGCGGGTGCACTGCTTCGGCGCGCCGCGCACCGAGGCGGGTGTCACCGCGTACGCCGAACCGGCGGGCCTGACCGGCGCGAACGCCGCGCTGCGGACGATGGGCGTGGACCTGGAGATGGCCGCGGCCTGCGCCGGCACCGACCTGGTGCACAGCCACACCTGGTACGCCAACCTGGCGGGGCACGCCGCGAAGCTGCTGCACGGCGTGCCGCACGTGGTGACCGCGCACAGCCTGGAGCCGCTGCGGCCGTGGAAGGCCGAGCAGCTCGGCGGCGGCTACGCGCTCTCCTCCTGGTGCGAGCGCACGGCGTTCGAGGCGGCCGACGCGGTCGTCGCGGTCAGCGAGGGGATGCGGCGCGACGTGCTGACCGCCTACCCGGCGGTGAACCCGGACCGGGTCCGGGTGGTGCACAACGGCATCGACACGGCGCAGTACGCCCCGGACCACGGCACGGACGTGGTGGACCGGCTCGGCATCGAACCGGCCCGGCCGAGCGTGGTGTACGTGGGGCGGATCACCCGGCAGAAGGGCCTGCCCTACCTGCTGCGCGCGGCGCGGGACCTGCCGGCGGAGACCCAGCTGGTGCTGCTCGCCGGGGCACCGGACACCCCGGAGATCGCCGCCGAGGTGGAGGGCCTGGTGACGGAGCTGCGGGCGAAGCGCTCCGGGGTGGTGTGGGTCGCGGAGATGCTGCCGAAGCACGAGGTGATCCAGGTGCTCACCCACGCCACGGTCTTCGTCTGCCCCTCGGTCTACGAGCCGATGGGCATCGTCAACCTGGAGGCGATGGCCTGCGAGACGGCGGTGGTGGCCACCGCCACCGGCGGCATCCCCGAGGTGGTCGCCGACGGCGAGACCGGGCTGCTGGTCCCCATCGAGCAGGCCACCGACGGCTCGGGCCGGCCGCTGGACCCGGACCGCTTCGTGGCCGACCTGGTGGCGGCGATCAACGAGATGCTCGCCGACCCGGTGAGGACCGCCGACTTCGGCCGGGCCGGGCGGCGGCGCGCCGTCGAACACTTCTCCTGGGACGCCATCGCCGCCCGAACTCTCGAGCTCTACCGCTCGCTGCTGGTGTAAGGAAGGGCGCACCGGTTGGCCGCGTACGGCGTGCGTGCCGAGGTCAGGTGACGTGGAAGGTGGTTCGTGCAAGGCGTCGGCCGGCGGGCCGCGGTGCCAGCGCGCGGAGCCGCTCACTCCCCACGTAGCAGCTCCGTCAGCTCGTCGGTGGACATACCGCTGGTCTGCTTCGCACCGCCGCGACCGCGCATGTGCCGGACCAGGCGCTGGCCCCTGGTCTCCGCGCCACTCACCCGGACGATCCGCAGCACACCGCCCTCCTCCACGACGTCGACCTCATCGCCCTCGTGCAGCCCGTGTCGAGCCCGCAACGCGGCCGGGATCGTGACCTGGCCCTTGCTGTTGAGTTTCATGACGCCCCCCTCTACCACGTAATACAACCGGTACGTGTCGGGGAATGGGTTCGGGCAGGCCACGAGGCAGCCTCAGGTGACGTGCAGGGCGGCAGCGAGGCGGGCCAGGCTGGCGGGAGCGGCGGCGTACCGGGCCACGGTGGCGACCAGGTCGCGCGCCGCCGGCCGGTCGTGCACCTCGCTGTGCGCGGTGCGTTCGGCGTCCAGCAGCGCCCGCCCCGCCCGGACCATGTCGCCGGCGAGAGCGTGTACGCGGGCCACGTCGAGCAGGTACGCCGCCCGGTGCTCGGGCGGCAGCCACCGCCACTGCTCACCGCAGACCAGCCGCTCGTGCCGTACCGTCGCCGCCTGCACGTCTCCGACGGCGGCCTCGGCCACCACCCGCGCCGCCTCGACCGACGCCCTGCCGAAGCCGCCGCCGACGGTGCCGACCGCTGCCGCGGCCTGGTCGAGCAGGCCGGCCACCCGACGCTCGTCTCCCCGGCCGGCAGCGGCGAGCGCCGCCTGGAGCAGCAACGTCACGCGCAGCGACGGGGCCCTGTCACCGCCCGGCGACAGGACACCCTCGGCCGACTCGCGCGGGAGACGGCGGGCGGCCACGAGCGCCGTCTCCATCGCGGAGCGCCGCCGGCCGACGGCCCGCAACGCCTGACTCAGCGGTACGGTGGCGACGGCGGCCAGCCGCCCGTCGTCCGTGGCCAGCGCCACGGCCATCCCCCGGTCGGCGGCCAGCCACGCCAACTCCCCCTGACTGACCTTGACCAGCGCCAGGGCGACGAGCCCGTACGCGGACACCAGCAGCTCGTCGGCAGCCCGGCCGGGGCGGGCAACCCGCGCCTCGCGGGCGGCGTCGAGCAACCCGGGCAGCAGGCCGAGCAGGATCGGATACCGGGCGTGCCGGTAGCTCTGCTCGGCATGATCGAGGCGGGCCCGCACCTTCGCGACGTCGGGCGGCCGGGACGACACCTCGACGTGGTAGCGGGCCAGGGCGGCCCGGATCCGCGCCACACCGGCAACGGCGACGTCCGGTTGCCCGATCCGCTCCGCGAGCAGAACCTCCATGTCGATCCGCAGCGCCTCGGCGACCTCCCGCAGGTTGGACATCCGTTCCAGCGGGCGCACTCCGCGCTCGACCTTGTCCACCCAGCTCTTCGACTTGCCGAGACGGTCGGCGAACTGCTGCTGGGTCATGTTGCGCCGCACCCGCCACTGGGCGACCCGCCGGCCCACCGGCAGGCCGGTCACCGCCGGCCCGTCCCGCTCACCGCAGGATCCCGGCCACGACGAGCACAAGTACGAGCAGCGTCACCGTGATGCCGTAGGCGTACTGGCGACGGGTGAGCGGCGCGCGCTGCGGGCGGGGCGGACAGGGCACCTGATCCCCGTCGGGGTGCCGAGCGAGGGCACCCGGGACCGGGTGTGCCGCCGGCAGCGGCCCGTCATGCGGACGCTCCTGCATGGTGAGCCTCCTTGCGGGTGAGTACGAAACGTGCGGTCAGAACGAGGTGCGCGAAGCATGCGGTGTGAATCAGGGCGGTTCGGGCGGCGAGGACGGTCCGCGTTCCCTCGCCCGGCCCGGGGGCACTCCGCTGCTGACGAGAGAACCCCTGCCACTCGCAACTTAGGACCCTTAGTAGCCAGAGTCAACACAGGGTCCACACCGTGTCGCGCGCAGTGAGACGCTGGACGGGCTGACGAGAGGTGGTCCCCCATGCCCCGCAAGCCTGTCTACGAGCAGGTGGTCGATGACATCACCACTTCGATCCGAAGCGGCACACTCAAGCCCGGCGACAAGCTGCCCACGATCGCCGAACTCGCCCGCCAGTACAACTCGTCCGACAACCCGATCAAACGGGCCCTCTGGATCCTGGATGAGCGGGGCTGGATCGAGGTGCACCAGGGCAAGGGCTCGTTCGTGGCGCCCGAACCGCCCGCCTGAATCCCAATCTTCCACCCACTGGGCAAAGCGTTCCGAAGCTCGGGACAGCAGTAGATCTTGGTAGGAAACGGCCCCTTGAAGGGCCCTTTCCTACCAAGATCTACGCCGCCACTACCCACGCCCGCCAGCCGCCGCGCCCTGAGCGGCTGCGGGCGCCTGGTGTACGCCGGGTCCTGACCGGACCTCTGCGAACAAGTCAGGAGGGAGGGCGATGGGGTGCTTGGCCGCGCGCGAAAGGATCTCGCGCAGTAGGTTGAACCGGTGACTGGACGGTTCCCGATCGAAGACGTCTCCCCCGTCGTCTCCTGCGGTCGCTACCCGGCCAAGGCGGTGGTCGACGAGCCGGTGCCGGTGTCGGCCCGCGCCTACCGCGAGGGGCACGACGCGCTCGGCTGCAACGTGGTCTGGCGCGGCCCCGACGGGCGGGCGCGGCCGTTCACCCGGATGCGCCCCGGCGAGCCCGGGCAGGACCGCTGGCACGCGGTGATCCGCCCCGACGCGGTCGGCGAGTGGGTCTTCACCGTCGAGGCGTTCCAGGATCCGTACCTGACCTGGCAGAACGCGGTCACCAAGAAGATCGCCGCCGGGCAGGGACCGGAGGACCTGGCCAACGACCTCGCCGAGGGCGCCCGGGTGCTGACCGCCGCTGTCGAGCTGGTGCCGGCCGGCGACGCGGGGCGGGTCCGCGCGGCGGTGGCGGCGCTGGGCGACGCCGAAAAGGAGCTGCCCCGGCGGGTCGCCCCGGCGTTGGAGCTGGCCGCCCTGCTCTGGGAGCACCCGGTCCGCGAGCTGGTCACCGCCGGCGAGGAGCACCGGCTGTGGGTGGACCGCCGGCGGGCGCTCTTCTCCGCCTGGTACGAGTTCTTCCCCCGCTCGGAGGGAGCGATCCCGGCCACCGTCGACGCCCCGGCGCGCTCCGGCACGTTCGCCACCGCCGTCGAGCGCCTGCCGGGCGTCGCGGCGATGGGCTTCGACGTGCTCTACCTGCCGCCCATCCACCCGATCGGCCGGGTCAACCGCAAGGGCCGCAACAACGCGCTCACCGCCGGGCCCGACGACGTCGGCTCGCCGTGGGCCATCGGCGCCGCCGAGGGCGGCCACGACGCGATCCACCCCGACCTGGGTACGCCGGAGGACTTCCGCGACTTCGTCGCCGCCGCCGCCGAGCAGGGGCTGGAGGTGGCGATGGACCTGGCGTTGCAGTGCGCGCCGGACCACCCGTGGGTGACCGAGCACCCGGAGTGGTTCACCACCCGGGCCGACGGCAGCATCGCGTACGCGGAGAACCCGCCGAAGAAGTACCAGGACATCTACCCGCTCAACTTCGACAACGACCCGGAGGGCATCCGGGCGGAGGTCCTGCGGGTGGTGCTGCACTGGGTCGGCGAGGGCATCCGGATCTTCCGGGTGGACAACCCGCACACCAAGCCGTTCGACTTCTGGCACTGGCTGATCGCCGAGGTCAAGAAGGTCGACCCGGACGTGCTCTTCCTCGCCGAGGCGTTCACCCGGCCGGCGATCATGCACGGGCTGGGCAAGATCGGCTTCACCCAGTCGTACACGTACTTCACCTGGCGCACGTCGGCGGCCGAGATGCGGGCGTACTGCGAGGAGCTGGTCGAGGCGGCCGCCTACATGCGGCCCAACTTCTGGCCGAACACGCCGGACATCCTGCACGAGTCGTTGCAGCACGGCGGCCCGCCGATGTTCAAGATCCGGGCGGTGCTGGCCGCGCTGCTCTCCCCCTCCTGGGGCATGTACGCGGGCTACGAGCTGTTCGAGCACACCGCCCGC
The DNA here is from genome assembly GCF_049841695.1 of Micromonospora sp. DT178. Taxonomy (NCBI): domain Bacteria; kingdom Bacillati; phylum Actinomycetota; class Actinomycetes; order Micromonosporales; family Micromonosporaceae; genus Micromonospora; species Micromonospora sp. DT178. The sequence goes on along the minus strand of NZ_JBNCKV010000009.1, from coordinate 163,584 downwards.
CCCGGCGCCGAGGAGTACCTCGACAACGAGAAGTACGAGCTGCGCCCCCGGGACTGGGCCGGCGCGCAGGCCCAGGGCCGCTCCCTCGCCCCGTTCATCGCCGTGCTCAACCGGGTGCGCCGGGAGAACCCGGCCCTGCACCAGCTGCGCAACCTGGTCTTCCACGAGATCGACAACCCGGCGCTGCTCTGCTGGTCCAAGCACGACCCGGACACGGGCAACACGGTCCTCGTGGTCTGCTCGTTCGACCCGCAGGGTGTGCAGTGGGGCAACACCACGCTGGACATGCCCGCGCTCGGGCTGGACTGGCACGACCGGTTCACGGTGCGCGACGAGCTGACCGGCGCCAGCTACGACTGGGGGCAGCGCAACGCCGTGCGCCTCGACCCGTACCTGCAACCGGCGCACGTGCTGACCGTGCGCCGGCCGACCTCCGATCCCACCGCCGGCCCGGCGTCGGCGACCGGGGCGCCGGACCTGACCGTCGCCGACGTTCCCGACGACCTCTCGGGCGGCACCGCCCCCACCGCTCCCGCCCAGAAGGACGACGACCGATGGACCAGCTGATCGCCGGCGCCACGCACGACCCGCACGCCGTCCTCGGCGCACACCCGGCCGACGGGCGGACGGTCGTCCGGACGCTGCGCCGGGGCGCCGCCGACGTCGCCCTCCTCGTCGACGGCGAGCGGCACCGGATGCGGCGGGTGCACGACGTCGGCGTGTTCGAGGCGGAGGTCGAGGGCGAGGTGCTCGACTACCGCGTCGAGGTCGACGGCCGCAGCCACGACGACCCGTACCGCTACCCGCCCACCCTGGGCGAGCTGGACCTGCACCTGATCGGCGAAGGTCGCCACGAGCGGCTCTGGGAGGCGCTCGGCGCCCGGGTCTTCGACGAGGGCGTGGCGTTCACCGTCTGGGCGCCGAACGCGCGCGGGGTCCGGGTGGTCGGTGACTTCGCGGGCTGGGCGCCGGACGACGGCTGGCCGATGCGCTCGCTGGGCGGCAGCGGGGTGTGGGAGCTGTTCGTCCCGGGCGTCGGGGCGGGCGCCCGCTACAAGTACCGGATCCTGGGCGCCGACGGGCGGTGGCGGGACAAGGCCGACCCCCTTGCGGCGTACGCGGAGGTGCCGCCGGCCACCGCCTCGGTGGTGCACCACTCGACGTACGAGTGGGGCGACGCCGACTGGCTGTCGCGGCGGGCCCGGCGGCAGCCGCACCAGGAGCCGATGAGCGTCTACGAGGTACACCTCGGCTCGTGGCGCCCCGGGCTGGGCTACCGGGAGCTGGCCGAGCAGCTGACCGCGTACGTCACCGAGCTGGGCTTCACCCACGTGGAGTTCCTGCCCGTGATGGAGCACCCGTTCGGCGGCTCCTGGGGCTACCAGGTCACCGGCTACTACGCCCCGACGTCCCGCTTCGGCGACCCCGACGAGTTCCGTCACCTCGTGGACGCCCTGCACGCCGTCGGGATCGGCGTGATCCTCGACTGGGTGCCGGCGCACTTCCCCAAGGACGAGTGGGCACTGGCCCGCTTCGACGGCACCGCCCTCTACGAGCACCCCGACCCGCGCCGGGGCGAGCACCCCGACTGGGGCACGTACGTCTTCGACTTCGGCCGCCCGGAGGTGCGCAACTTCCTGGTCGCCAACGCGCTCTACTGGTGCGAGCAGTTCCACGTCGACGGGCTGCGGGTGGACGCGGTGGCCTCGATGCTCTACCTGGACTACTCCCGGCAGGAGGGGCAGTGGCTGCCCAACCGTTACGGCGGCCGGGAGAACCTGGAGGCCATCGCGTTCATGCAGGAGGTGAACGCGACGGTCTACAAGCACCACGCCGGGGTGGTGCTGATCGCCGAGGAGTCCACCGCCTGGCCCGGGGTCACCCGCTCGACGGACGCCGGCGGGCTCGGGTACGGGTTCAAGTGGAACATGGGCTGGATGCACGACACCCTGCTCTACACCTCGAAGGACCCGGTCTACCGGCAGCACCACCACCATCAGCTCACGTTCTCCCTGGCGTACGCCTGGAGCGAGAACTACGTGCTTCCGATCAGCCACGACGAGGTGGTGCACGGCAAGGGCTCCCTCGCGGGCAAGATGCCCGGCGACACCTGGCAGCGGCTGGCGAACGTGCGCGCCCTGCTGGCGTACATGTGGGCGCACCCGGGCAAGCAGCTGCTCTTCATGGGCTGCGAGCTGGCCGACGACCGGGAGTGGAGCGAGGAGCGCGGCCTCGACTGGTACCTGCTGCACGACCCGGCCCGGGCCGGGGTGCAGCGGCTCGTCGGCGACCTGAACCGCGTCTACCGGGACACCCCGGCGCTCTGGGCGCAGGACACCGAGCCGGCCGGCTTCCGCTGGATCGCCGGGGACGACGTCGCCAACAACACCGTCTCGTTCGTCCGGATCGCCCCCGACGGCGCGACCCTGGTCTGCGTGGCGAACTTCTCCGCGCGGCCGCTGGAGGACTACCGGGTGGGGCTGCCGGCCGGCGGCACGTGGGCGGAGGTGCTCAACACCGACGCCCACCACTACGGCGGGTCGGGCGTGGGCAACCTCGGCGAGGTGCACGCGCAGGACGTGCCGTGGCACGGGATGCCCGCCTCCGCCGCGCTGCGGGTGCCCCCGCTCGGCGTGCTCTGGCTGCGCCGCGACTGAGCCGGGCGTCGCCCTCACACCGCAGCACGCCCAGGGCCCCATTCCCGAGACCAGCCGGGGCCACGACCGACCGCACGGAAGATCTTGGTAGGAATCGGCCCCTGGAGGGACCGATTCCTACCAAGATCTCCAACCTGTCGGCTCGCTCAGAGTCGGGTGATCCGGACCGCGTCGGCGACGACGTACCCCTGGGTGCTGGTCCAGCGGCTGACCGCGACGACCTGGCGCGTCCCGGCGGCGAGGTCGTAGGTGCCCAGCACCCGCCACTGGCCGCCGCCGCTGCGCTGGTCGACGGTGACGGTCACGTTCCCGTTCGCCGTCGCCACCAGGTGCGGCGTGGCGCTGTTGTAGCCGGGGTCGGCCGGGTACCAGACCTCGACGCGGTACGAGCCGGCGGCGGGCAGCGTCGCGCTGAACCAGGCCGGGTCGCTGACCGCCTGCGGGTTGGCGAAGCGGTAGTTGGCGCCGTAGCGCGCCGGGAGGTACGACGACGTGCCCCAGGTGCTGGCGGCCGTGAAGCCGCCGGCCGTGGCGTTGTCCACGATCACGCTGAACGTGCCGCCGCTGCCGGTGACCACCCGCGCGTTGCTGGCGGGGCTCTCGTGGTGCAGCCGGTCCAGCGCCGTCACCAGGTAGCGGTACGTCGAGCCGGCCGCGGCGGTCGCGTCGGTGAACGTCCCGATGCTGCCCGAGGCGCGGACCGTGCCGAGCAGGTGCCGGGCGTCGGCCAGGTCGCAGGCGTCGACCGCGCCGTCGCCGGGCAGCCGGTACACCGCGTACGCGGCCGTGCTGCCGGTGGCGCCGCGCTGCCAGGTGAGGGTCACGCCGCCGGTGCCGCGTACCGCCGAGGTGAGGTTCGGCGCGGCGGGCGCGGCGCCGCCCACCCCGACGGGTGCGAGCGCCGGGCGGCGGTAGTGGTCGGTCGCCACCCGGGAGACGGCGCCGATGCGGTCGGCGCGGACGTCCTTGGCGCTGAAGTGGATGTCGCCGACGATCCTCGGGTGGCTGCGGTTCAGCGTCAGGTGATCGGTCAGCTCGGCCGGGTCCTGCCAGGCGGCGTCCTGCCCGGACGCCCCGGCGCGGTAGGTGGCCTGCCCGACGAGCAGCTGCACGTCGGTGCCAGTCACCGTCTCGGACCACCAGCGGACCAGCTCGGCGTAGTCGGCCGCCGGGTGGCCGATGTGCCAGTAGACCTGCGGGGCGATGTAGTCGACCCAGCCCTGCCGCACCCAGCGGCGGGTGTCGGCGTAGATCGCGTCGTACGACTGGAGGCCCGTGGTGCGCGAGCCGAGCGGGTCGGTGCCGGCGTTGCGCCAGATGCCGAACGGGCTGACGCCGAGCTTGACCCACGGCTTGGCCGCCCGGATCTTGTCACGCATCTCCCGGACCAGCAGGTTGACGTTGTTGCGCCGCCAGTCGCCGATGGTGCTGAAGCCGGCGCCGTACTGGGCGTAGGTGGCCTGGTCGGGGAAGGCCACCCCGCTGACCGGGTACGGGTAGAAGTAGTCGTCCCAGTGCACCGCGTCGATGTCGTAGCGGCGTACGGCGTCCATCATCGCGTCCTGCACGAAGGCGCGGACGGCGGGGATGCCGGGGTTGTAGTAGATGTGTCCGCCGTAGGTGACGGTCCAGCCCGGGTTCTTGCGGGCCGGGTGGCCGGCCGCCAGCTTGCTGAGGTCGGTGTGGTTCGCCACCCGGTACGGGTTGAACCAGGCGTGGAACTCCAGGTTGCGGGCGTGCGCCTCGGCCACCATGAAGGCCAGCGGGTCGTAGCCGGGATTGCCGCCCTGGGTGCCGGTGAGCCACTGCGACCACGGCTCGTAGGTCGACGGCCAGAACGCGTCGGCGGCGGGCCGGATCTGCACGACGACGGCGTTCATCCGCCGCTGCTTGGCCAGGTCGAGCCAGCCCCGGTACTCCGCCTGCTGGGCGGCCGGGGTGAGCCCGGTGCGGCTCGGCCAGTCGATGTTGGCCACGCTGGCGATCCACATGCCGCGCAGCTGCCGCTTCGGGGTGGCCGGATCGGTCACGCAGGCCGCCTGGGCGGCGACCGGCACGGTGTCCGGCGCGGCGGGCCGAGGGGCGGGGGCGGCCGTGGGGAGGGCCGCGCCGAGCGCCAGCGCCGCCACCAACGCCAACCCGGACAGGTATCGACCATAGTCTCTGCGCACGAAAAGATGTTCAATGTTGCCGGCCCGTTGCGCAAGTATCCTTCACGAGTTTTACCGACCGGAGTCGCTTCGGCACCGGACGGCGAGGGGCGGCCCACGATGCAGGGCGAGGCCGCGGCGCTGCGCGCTGTCAATCCGCGGGTGCCGGCTCGGTGGGCCGTGGTGCGAAGAAGCGGACGATGTCGTCGGCCGCGGTGGGGGACAGCATCATTGCCTGGACTCGTGCCGACATCTCGGCGATCGGATGGGTTCTGGTGAACATCGCCTCCTCGTACGCCTGGATCGCCGAGTCGGGGTCGGCGGGGTTGTTGGCGAGTTCGGCGGCGAGTTGGGCGGCGTCGAGCATGGCTTGGTTGGCGCCCTCGCCGACCGGCGGCATGAGGTGCGCGGCGTCACCGATGAGGGTGATGCCAGGCTGGTGGGCCCAGCGCGTGCCGGTGGGCATCGCCTCGATCCTGCGTGGGTTCGGCGGGCTGTCGCCGGCTTCGATGAGTGCGGTGAGGCTGGGGTCCCAGCCATCGAACATGTCCAGCAGAGCGCGCTTGCTGCGGTAGGTGTCCAGGTGACGATCGTCCGCGCGTAGGGAGATTCCGACCCGGATGCTGCCGTCGCCGAGGCGTTGTGCCGCCAGGATCTGGCTCACGCCGACGCACCAGAGGTTTCCGGGGCCGACCAGATCGGCGAGATCCGGGTGTCGCCGGTCGGCATCGCCGATGCTCAGCTCGACCAGGGTGGCCACGCAGGACAGTCCCACGTCGGTCAGCAGCGATCGGACGACCGAGCGCGCGCCGTCCGCGCCGATGAGGACGTCACAGTCGGCGCTGTGGCCGCCATCGAACGTCAGCCCGAATCCTCCGTCGGGTCGTGGCGTCACCGCGACGAGCCGGCGCCGCCAGGCCACCGCGTCGCCGGGGAGCGAGTCGAGCAGAAGATCACGCAGTGCGGCGCGGTCGATCTCGGGGCGCCCGGAGAATGAGCCGGGTTGTGGCCTGTGGTGCACGAGGGTGCGTCCGGCCGGGTCGAGGATGCGATGTTCCTCGCCCTCCGGCCGCGCCTCGGATCGGAACCGGCCGGCGAGCCCCGCATCGGCCAGGGCCCGTTGCCCTGACTCCGGGTGCAGGTCGAGCGATCCGCCCTGCGATCGCGCGGATCGGCTCGCCTCACGTTCGTACACCACCGCGCCGATGCCGTGCCGGTGCAGGATCCGGGCCAGCGTCAGGCCGCCGAGGCCACCGCCGGCGATCGCAATTCGCATCAACATCTCCGTTACCGTACGCTGTATCTCATGGATACGCCGTACGGTAGCGCGCCGCTGCCCGTCTGGGAACGCCCCGAGCCTCAGCCGCGGGCGGCGCCGGTGCCGCTGAGCCGCGCGAAGATCGCCGCCACGGCCATCCGACTCGCCGACGCACACGGCCTCGACGGGCTGTCGGTACGCAAGATCGCCAAGGATCTCGGCGTCGGTCCGATGCGGCTCTACGACTACGTGACCAACAGGTCCGAACTGCTCGATCTGATGGTCGACGCTGTGTACGCCCAGATCGCCGAGGCCGATCAGCACTCCGAGTGGCGCGCCACGCTACTGGCCATCGTCCACCGGACCCGCGATGCCGCTCTTGAGCACGAGTGGTTCGCCGACCTGCTCGGCGCAAGGCCACACCTGGGACCTCACGCGCTCGCCGTGGGCGAATCGATCGCGGCGGCGCTCAGCCAGGCCCCCGGCGTGCGCGGTATCGACGATCTCCAGCGGGCTGTGGGCGCGCTCAACGCGTTCATCGTCGGGGCGCTCCGCAGCGAGGTCACCGAGCGACGCACCGCCCGTTCGACCGGCACCGACGTGTCCGCCTGGCAGGCCACCCTCGGGCCCTACCTGACACGCATGCTCGACACAGGCCGCTACCCCACCGTCGCCCGGCTCGTCACCGACGGCGCCCACCTCAACGCCGAGGAGACCTTCCACCACAACCTGATCGCCATCCTGGACGGCATCACCAGCCATCCCCACACGTGACCTACTGCTCGCAGGCACTACCGGCCGAACACCGATCCACCTCGATCAGACAGCCGGATCTGCCACGGCCCCCGCGTCGCGGTACCTGGTACAAGCGCGACGGCACCCTGCACGCGGTCTTGTCGAACTGAGTGCATTCTGATCTGAGCTACCGCCGATGTCCCGGCGACTCGTCAGGCATGCTCTCGGGTTTGCCTCGCCGCTGCGGCGCGGAACGCCGCGGTGAATTGGTCCGGCGCTTCCAGCCAGGGATGGTGGCCCGCGTTCGGGATGAGGACGACCTCGCACTCGAGGTGTGCTCCGAGTCGTCGCAGGGCTTCGGCGGGGCGGCTGTCGTCGGCCCCGCCGATGATCACAGTGCCGGCGGGAAGGCACTCGCGGAGTTCATCCACGTGCGATTCGAGCGGGTCCGCCTTCTTCGCGGCGTTGAGCTGGCTGTTCATCGCGTAATTGACGGGTCGACACGCGCGGGCCGATGCCAGTGCCCAATCCCATGCCCGGGCCCGGTCGGCGTGGTCGGTGAACCACGACAGGGTGAGGTACTCGATCTCTTCGGCGTCGGTCCGCGATGCGAGCGCTTCGAGTTCGTCGAGCCTGTCCTGCTGCTCGTCGGTACGTCGTGCTCGCTGCGCCGCCCGGTAGGCATCGCGCCAGGGGTCCAGGAAGGGCCCGGCGATCTGTATCAGTCCCGCCACGCGCTCGGGATGCGCCAGCGTGAAGTAGCCGGCCAGGTTGGTTCCGAACGAGTGCCCCACCAGAACGGCCCGGTCATGTCCCCACGCATCGAGTAACAACGCCAGGTCTCGAACGTGGCGGGCGATCGTATGCTCCCCCTCCCAGCCCGATCCTCCCGTGCCGCGCTGGTCGTAGCGATGGACCAGGCACAGGTCTTCGATCATGCCGGCGACCGGGCCGAGATAGTCAGGCAGCCCCGGCCCTCCGTGCAGGATGACCAAGGGGATGGCGGCGTGATCCAGGGAGCCGGTGGTCCACGTGCGCAGCTGCGCACCGTCATCCATCTCGATCATGGCAGTAGGCATGGACGTGAGCGTACGCACGCTGACAACCTCGGCTGGCCGCCGAGCGGGCGCGCTGGCTGGGCGTCCTCCTCGTCAGGCCGATGGCGACGCGAGCCGCGCCGGGCCGCTCGGCGTCAGGGGATCAGACCAGGCCGGCGTCGCGCAGCAGCTTCCACAGGCCGGCGCCGTCGGGCGCGGAGAGCCACTTCTGCCCCACCGGCCCCGCCGACGACTCACCGCCCGGGGTGGGCAGGCTACCGGCCAGCACCGCCTGCGTGGGCGAGAGCCGACGGATCGCCACCCCGGCCACGTTCTGCGGGTGGGCGGCGGCGAACTCGCGGTAGATCTCCGGGTCGTGCTGCCCGTCGTCGCCGACCAGCAGCCACTTCACCTCGGGAAACTCCTTGGCGAGCCGGGCCAGGGTGACCCGCTTGTGCTCCCGCCCGCTGCGGAACCAGCGGTCGGCGGTCGGTCCCCAGTCGGTCAGCAGCAGCGGCCCGGCTGGGTAGAGGTGCCGGGACAGGAACCGGGTCAGCGTCGGCGCGACGTTCCAGGCACCCGTGGAGAGGTAGAAGACCGGCGCGCCCGGGTGCGCGGTGACGAGCCGCTCGTAGAGCACCGCCATACCGGGAACGGCGTTGCGGGCGTGCTCGTCGAGGACGAACGTGTTCCAGGCGGCGAGCAGCGGCCGGGGCAGCGCGGTGACCATGACCGTGTCGTCGATGTCGGAGAGGATGCCGAAGCGCACCTCCGGGTCGAGGATGCGTACCGGCGCCTCGACCGGCTCGGCGTCCGGCAGGCTGATCCGCACCGAGCCCCAGCCCGGCGGCAGGTCCGCCTTGACCACGGCGTCGACGAACCCGCTGCGGTCGGCCCGCGCCTCGTGCCGTTCCCCGCCGGCCTCGATGCTCACCGTGACGTGCTTGGCCGGCAGCGTGGTGAAGCTGCGCCACCCGCGCACCTTCTCCAGCCGGCCGCGCTGGCGGGTGTCCGGCCGGCCCAGCAGCACCCGGCACATCACCCGCACCCAGCCGGGTGCGCCGTAGCCGGTGTACGCGATGACGTTCGTCCGCCAGCCGGTGCGCCGCAGCCGGCGCTCGACCAGCAGGTGCACGGCGTCCTCGATCCGCGCGGCCCGGTGCAGGTTAGGTACGGCCAACTGGCCGGCGGGAGTGGGTGGCACGCCAGCAACCCTGCCACAACCCGGCCACCTCGGCCACGCGAGGCGATCTTCCCCGCCACTGGTCGTCGGGGTCGACGGGGCCGGCGGGCACCGACCGGCCGGCTGCGCCGATCCGCCCCGGTCGGCCCCGACGGCGTGAAACACTCCGGTCGGGACGACGACGGGGGCGTTGGTCGTGTCGCAACCAGTGCACAAGCGTGGGCGGTGGCGCCCGCAGCTCGACCGGCCGGCGCTCGTCGCGCTGCTGCTCGGGCTCGCCGGGGTCGGCTACCGGCTGGTCCTGACCCTGCACACGGTGCCCGTCTCCAACAGCGACGAGGCGACGTTCGGGCTGGCCGCGCTGCACATCGCGCAGGGCCGCGAGCTGCCCGTCTTCCTCTACGGGCAGCGTTACATGGGGATGCTGGAGTCGTACCTGGCCGCGCCGCTGATCGCGGTGGCCGGGCCGGGCTGGCCGCTGCTGCGCCTGCCGCTGCTGCTGCTCTACGCCCTCTTCCTCTGGCTGATCCACCGGTTGGCCCGGCGGATCTGCTCGCCCTGGTTCGCCACCGGGGTCGTCGGCCTGCTGGCGCTCGGCGGGGAACGGGTCGTCCGGGACCAGCTGACCGTCGTCGGCGGCCGCCCGGAGGTCAAGGTCGCGGTGCTGCTGATGCTGCTGATCGCGGTCGGACTCGCGCGGGGAACGGTGCGGCACCGCCGGTCGGCCGTGGGACTCTTCGGCCTGCTCGCCGGGGTGGCCGCCTGGTCGGACTGGCTGATCCTGCCCTACCTGGCGGTGGCCGCGCTGGCACTGCTCTGGGTGGCCCGCCGGGAGCTGCTCGGCTGGGCCGGGTTGCTGCTGCTGGCCGGGTTCGCGATCGGGATCGCGCCGATGATCCGGGACAACCTCCTCGCCCCGCCCGGCGAGGACTCGCTGTCGGTGTTCCGCGAGATCAGCACCAAGGCCGGCCCGTCGCCGCCGTTGTCGCGGCGGCTGGACGGCGGGCTGCTGGAGGGGGTGCCGCTCGCCGCCGGCCTCTGCCCGGTGGACGGCTGCGCCCGCTGGCAGGGCTGGTTCGGGCTGCTCTACCCCGTGCTGCTGGCGGTCGCCACCGCGCTCGCCGTCCTCGCGTACCGCCGGGCCGCGGGCGCCCCGCGCGGCGAGCGGGTCGGCCCGGTGGTGCACCTCGCGCTGGTCGTCGGCGCGGCGCTGACCCTGCTGTCGTACGTGCGCAGCCCGCTCGCCGCCACCAGCCCGCTGGACAACGCCCGCTACCTGTCGGTGCTCCAGCTCTCCCTGCCGGCGGTGCTCTGGCCGCTCTGGGTGGCGGCGGTCGCCTGCTGGCGGGGCACGGTCGGCGCGCTCGGCCGGCTGGCAGGTGCGCTGGCCACCGCCGTGCTCGCCGCGCTGGCCGCGACCACGCTGGTGGTCACCGTGCTGTTCGCAACCACCGGCGCCGAGGCGTCCCGGACCGAGGAGCGGCAGGCCCGCGAGCTGGCCGACACGCTTCGCGCGGGTGGGCCCCGCGAGGTGTACGGGGACTACTGGACCTGCAACCGGCTGATCTTCAACACGGCCGAGGCGGTGACGTGCGCGGTGCTCGACGGCGACCTCACCCCCGGGCAGAACCGCTACCCCGCGTACTGGCGGCAGGTGGGGCGTGCCGACCGGCCAGGGTACGTGCTGGCGGCCGGCTCGGCGGCGGAGCGGCGGCTGCGCGCGCTGCTGGGCGACCGGGCCGACGCCGCGCTGGTCTCCGAGGTGGGCGGGTATCGCGTGTACCACCCGGAGACGCCGGTGCGGCCGTGGCGGTAGGGCCGGCCCGTACGCTGACCGGACCGGCGCGCGGACGCCGCGCCGAGCCGAGGAGTCACCGATGCTCATCCTGCTGCCGCCCTCCGAGGGGAAGGCCGACGCCGGCACCGGCCGGCGGCTGGACCTCGCCCGGCTCTCCCTGCCGGAGCTGACCGGCGCCCGGGAGGAGGTGCTGACGGCGCTGGTCGCGCTCAGCGCCGACGGCGACGAGGAGGCGGCCCTGACGGCGCTGGGGATCAGCGAGGGCCAGCGCGGCGAGCTGCGCCGCAACGCCCGGCTGCGGGTGGCCGCCACCGCGCCCGCCGGCCGCGTCTACACCGGGGTGCTCTACGAGGCGCTCGACCTCGCCTCGCTGCCGGCGACCGCGCAGCGGGCCGCCCGCCGGTCGGTGCTGGTCAGCTCGGGGCTCTGGGGCGCGGTACGCCTCACCGACCGGATCCCGCCCTACCGGTGCCCGATCGGGGCGAGGCTGCCGGGGCTCGGCGCGCTGTCGACGTACTGGCGGCGGGCGCTCGCGCCGGCGATGGCCGCGGCGGCCGGCGACGGGCCGGTGCTCGACCTGCGCTCCGGCGCGTACGCGGCCACCTGGGCGCCGCGGGGCGAGGTGGCCGACCGCACGGTGACCGTCCGGGTGCTGCACGAGCGGGAGGTCGACGGCGTGCCCGTCCGGTCGGTGGTGAGCCACTTCAACAAGGCGACCAAGGGTCGGCTGGTCCGCGACCTGCTGACCGTAGGCGCCCGGCCGCGCACCGTCGGCGGGCTGCTGACCGCGCTGCGCGACCTGAAGTATCCGGTGCTGGAGCAGCCCACCCCGGCCGGCCGGCCACGCCAGGTCGACGTGGTCGTCACGGAGTTGTAGGAGAGCCGCAAGATTTCCTCAAGGCTGGGGCCGATCGGTTTCCCCGGCGGCGTCGACGGGCCACGGTAGAGGGACCCCCGACGCCGACAAGGAGTGCCTGAGTTGGCTCCCGAACAGATCCTGCTCGACCGGCCGCGCCTGCCCTCGACCCCGCCGCCGTTGGACTGGTCCACCCTGGCCGACGCGTTCGAGGCCGCCTGCCTGCTGCGCTGCACGCCCCCGCCGGCCGTCGCCAGCACCCGCCGGCCGGCGCCCGAGCACCGCCCCCCGTCGGTGGAGTTCAACCGGGAGGAGGCGGCGCACCGCATGCGTCAGCTCCTTCACCGGCTGGACGTCCCCATCGAGCACGAGGTGACCGTCGGCGGGCTGCGCCGCCGCTACCAGCTGCACCGGCTCTCCGTGCCGCACCAGCACCGGCCGGCGTACGCGAGGGCGCTGGAGGCCGGCTGGCGGCAGGGCCGGCGCGAGCTGCTGGGCGGGCCGGTCCCGGGCGCGTCGACCGTACGGCGGGCGTGGCGGCCCCGGCTGGCCGCGGCCGCCTGGCGGGCCGCCCTGCTCGCCGGTGGGCGGCACGTCCGCCGACACATCCTCGGCGTCCGGATCACCGACCGGGAGCTGGCCGCCATCCTGGTGCGCGGGGCCGCCCTGCTGGACGTTCCGGCACTGCTGCGCCCCGGCACCGGCTGTTACCTCGTCTGCGTCGCCGACGGCCCGGACCGCCAGCGGATTTTGCACAGCACCGCGCTGGGTCCCACCCACGTGCCCGACCGGTCGGCCGGATGAACGCGATCGGCGTCGTCCGCGAGTACCACCCCGGGCAGGGCTGGGGCGTCATCGACGCCGACACCGTGCCCGGCGGCTGCTGGGTGCACTTCTCCACGCTCGACGTGCCCGGCCACCGCGCGCTGACCCGCGGTGAGGTGGTGTCGTTCGTCGCCGAACCCGCCCGGCAGGACGGGTACGCCTACCGCGCGGTCCGCGTCTGGCGGGGCGCCGGCGAGCCGACCGGAGGCATCGCTCCGGCCTCGGTCGCGTACCGCAGCGAGCTGACCATCGTCGTCGACGCGCCCCCGGGGTCCTAGCCCGGTCGGTGGGCGGCGGGTTGCGGCGACGGCCCGCACGGCGCAGAGTGCAGCGCGTGAGTCGCACCCGGTTCCGCCGTGTCCGCCCGCGCCCCTTCCGCCCGCCGGCGCTGCTGGCGCTGCTGCTGGTGGTGGCGTTGCCCGGCGTGGCCGGTTGCCAGGACGCTCCCGAGCCGCCGGTACGGATCCGGATCGCGACCGGCAGCCCGACGGCGGTCTACCACGCCTTCGGGCAGTCCCTGGCCGCCGTGCTCAACCGGGAGCTGCCGGACGTTCGGGCCAGCGTGGTGGTGACCGCCGCCTCGGCGGAGAACGTCCGGCTGGTCGGCGCCGGCGAGGCCGAGCTGGGTTTCACCCAGGCCGACGTGCTGCCGGCGGCACCGGCGGCGCACCCGTCCGTGGTCGCGGTCGCCCGGGTCTACGACGACCTGCTGCACCTGGTCACCACCGCCGGCGGTCCCGTCCGCACGCTCGCCGACCTGCGCGGGCGGCGGGTGTCCGTCGGCGCGCCCGGGTCCGGCACCGAGATCACCGCCGTCCGGCTGCTGGAGGTGGCGCGCCTGGGCGGCGACCGGGTACGCCAGGAGCGGCTCGGCCTCGACGATTCGGTCGCGGCGCTGCGGGCCGGCACGATCGACGCGTTCTTCTTCTCCGGCGGGCTGCCGGTCCGGGCGCTGGAGCAGCTCACGGACGACAGCGCGACACGGATCGTCGACCTCGGCGAGTGGACCGGGCCGCTGCGCGAGAGCAACCCGGAGGTCTACGTCTCCCGGGACATCCCCCGCTCGGTGTACGGCACGGACCCGGTGACCACGGTGGCCAACCCGAACTTCCTCATCGTCCGGGCCGACCTGCCCACGCCGCTGATCCGGGAGGTGACCCGGCTGCTGATGGAACGCCGCCAGGAACTGGCCGCCGCGCACCCGGCCGCCGGCCGGATGAGCCCCCGCTCGGCCATCGCCACCGCCCCGCTGCCGCTGCACCCCGGCGCCGCCGACTGGTACCGCGCCGCCAAACCCTGACCCCTGCGCACCCCGGCACCGCCGACCGGCGCCGCCCGCCAAACCTGATCCCCTGCGCACCCCGGCACCGCGACCGGCACCGCACCGCCCTGCCCTGCCCTGCCCTGCCCTGGCCTTCCACCCCGGCATCACTGTCGAGCTGCCCCGTGGGGCGGGGCGGGTTCATGGATGGGCAGCTCGACAGGGACCGACCGCACCGCCACCGAGCGCGGTCCGCGCCGGCCCGGCCTCAGCGCTCAGCCGCTCGCGCCGGCCGCGTCGGCTGCGGTGGCTGCGGTGGCCGATGGGCCGACGGGATTCCGGCGAAGGTCGGTGCGTCGGCCTCCGCCGCAGGCGCCGGGGAAGCGTCGTCGCGGGCCAATGCGCCGGGGTCGCCGGGAGCGGGGGTGCCGGAAGCGGGACCGCCGGAAGCGGGGGCGCCGGAAGCGGGATCGGCGGGATCAGCGGCTGCGGGATCGCCCGGAGCGGGGAACCAGAGGCCGGCGACCAGGCCGCGCGGCTCGCCCCCGCGCATGGTGAGCCGCCCGTCCGAGGCGTCGACCAGCACGGCGACGATGGTGAGGCCCAGCCCGGCCCCGTCGATGTTCTGCACCTCCGGGGCACGCCAGAACCGCTCGGTCGCCTGCCCGAGCTGGCTCGCCGTCATGCCCGGGCCGGTGTCCCGGACCTCCAGCGCGGTGCCGTCGTCGTGGTGCCGGACGGTCACCGTCACCTCCCCACCGGCGTCGCTGAACTTGACCGCGTTGTCGATCAGCGCGTCCAGGGCCTGGTCGATGGCGGTCGGCACGGTCCGCGCGTACGCCGGGGCGTCCTCGACCATGAGTCGGAGGGTGATGCGGCGGTGCCGGGCGAGCGGCTCCCAGGCGGCCACCCGGGACGCGGCGACGGCCGCCGCGTCGACGGTGACCCGCTGGTTCTCCCGCCGCTCGGCGCGGGCCAGGGTCAGCAGCGCGTCCAGCACGAGGGCCAGCCGGTCGGTCTCCTCCAGGGCGAGCTGGTGCTCGGCCCGCCCGTCCGCGTCGGTCAGGCTCGGGCCCAGCTCCTCCACCCGCAGCCGCAGCGCGGTCAGCGGGTTGCGCAGCTGGTGGCTGGCGTGCGCGACGAACGCCCGCTGCCTGTCCATCACGTCGGAGACGACGTCGGCCATGTGGTTGAAGCTGGTCGCCAGGCGACGCAGTTCCGGCGGGCCGAGCCGGTGCTGCACCCGTGCGCCGCGGTCCCCCTCGGCGATCTCGTGGGTGACCGCGTCCAGCTCGGTGACCGGGCGCAACACCCAACCGGCCAGCCCGAACGCGGTCAGCACGCAGGCCAGCACCGCGAGCAGGCCGGTTCCGGCCAGCGCCAGCCACCAGACGGTGACGGCCCGCCGGACCGGGTCGGCCGGGGTGGTGATGACCACCGCCCCGAGCACCTCACCGCCGTCGTTGATCGGCACCGCCACCACGATCGGCCCGTCGACCCAGGGCCAGACCGACTCCGGCCCGCTGGCCTGCTGCCCGGAGAGCGCGGTGTCCAGCGCCTCGTGGGAGCCGGGGGCCGGCTGCCAGCTCTCCGAGGCCGCCACCGTCCGGCGGTCCCGGTCGACCACCGCCGCGCCGATGCCGTAGAGGTCGTCGTAGCTGCGCAGCTCGTTGTCGAGCGGGCCGGGGGTCCCGCCCCGCAGCGCCGGGCCGGCCAGCGAGGCGAACCGGGTGGCATCGGCGAGCCGGTCGGCGCGTACCCGGTCGGTCTCCCGGGTGGCCAGGGTGACCGCCAGCGGGGTCTCCAGCGCGATCAGCACCAGCACCATCAACAGCAGATAGCTGATCACCAGTCGACGTCGCACGGCGTCGCCTCACTCGCCGCGCAGCCGGTAGCCGACCCCGCGTACGGTCTCCACCAGGCCGGGATCGCCCAGCTTGCCGCGCAGCGACCCGACGTGCACCTCGACCGTGTGCCCGTCGCCCCAGGTGGTGCCCCAGGCGTCGAGCAGGATCCGCTCCCGGGCCACCGCCACGCCGGGCTGGCGGGCCAGGGAGAGCAGGACGTCGAACTCCTTGCGGGTCAGCGCCACCGGCCGGCCCTCGACGGTGACCGTCCGGGCGGCCACGTCGACGCGTACGGGCCCCACCTCGATCAGGTTGCGCTCCGGCACGGCGTGCGCCGCGCGGCGCAGCACCGCCTCGATGCGCGCCTGGAGTTCGGTCATGGAGAAGGGCTTGACCACGTAGTCGTCCGCGCCGAGCCGCAGGCCGAGCACCCGGTCCCGTTCCTCGCCCCGGGCGGTCACCGCGATGATGCCGAGCTGGCTGCTGCGCCGCCGCAGCTCCCGGCACAGGTCGGTGCCGTCGCCGTCGGGCAGGGTCAGGTCCAGCAGCACCAGGTCGCAGGGGGCGGCGCAGAGGGCCGCCGCGACGGTCGCGGCGTGCTCCACCTCGTACCCCCGGCGGGTGAGGGCGGAGGAGAGCGCGGCGGCCACCCGGCGGTCGTCCTCGACCAGCAGGATGCGCACCCGGGGCCCCCATTCGTCGGTCCGTCGACCCCGAATGGTGGCAGAAGTACGCCCGCGACGGGAGGGCCGGTTCCGAGCCGGCGCTCGCAGCAGCCGGCGCCCGAGCGCCCGTGGCGGGTCGATCGGCAGGTCAGAGGCCGAAGACCTCGTCGGCCGTGGCGTCGCGGACCCCGTCGACGAAGCCGCGGAAGCCGGGGTCGTCGTGGCTGGCGGGCACGCTGGTGACGATCTCGCCGGTGGCCTGGGTGACCGCGTCGACCAGGGGCGGATAGTCGATCTCGGCGTCCGGGAGGGTGTCGTCGTCCGCCTGGCCGAGGTTGATCACGTGCTGCACGTCCTCGGTCGGGGTGTCCGGGTCGCCGGCCCACTCGCCGCCCGCCCGGTGGCACTCGTCGTAGAGCGCGCGCTGGCTGTCGGTCCAGTCCTCGTCGTAGCTCTCCATCGCCATCCCTCCGCGACCCGCTGCCCCGAGCATGCCGGGCGGCGGCGGGCGCCGGGGCGGTACCGGGAAACCGGGACGGCCGCCGGCGGGACCGGCCGCGCGTAGGCTGCCGGGGTGATCTACAAGCTGCTCACCACCATCGAGTGGGACGACGCGCTGGCCGCCGGCCACCTCGACGGTACGGCGCTGGACCGGCAGTCCGGGTTCATCCACCTCTCCGGCGCCGACCATGTGGTCGGCACGGCCCGGCGGTACTTCGCCGGCGCCACCGGGCTGACCCTGCTGACGGTGGACCCGGACCGGCTGGGCGACGCGCTGCGCTGGGAGCCGTCGCGCGACGGCGCGCTCTTCCCGCACCTGTACGGCCCGCTGCCGGTGCCCGCCGTGGTGTCCGCCGACGCGCTGCCGGCGGACCTGCCGGCCGCCGACGCGGTGGCGGCGCTGCTCGCCTGACGGGGTCGCTATGCTACGCCGAGTCCGCTCCCCCGGCCTCGCCCGCGCGCCCCGGGGCGGGTGTGGCAGAACCGATCCGCGCGATCGACGCCCGCCCGGCGTACGCCGACGCGGATCACCGACGGCGCGACGCCGCGCCCCGAGCCATGCGAGTTGAAGGATGACTGACAGCAGTTCCCCGTCCCCCTCCGTCTTCGTCCACCCGACGGCCGACGTCGAGGAGGGTGCCCGCGTCGGCGACGGCACGAAGGTCTGGCACCTGGCCCACATCCGCTCCTCGGCGCAGGTCGGCGCCGGCTGCGTCATCGGCCGCAACGTGTACGTCGACGCCGGCGTGACGGTCGGCGACCTGGTCAAGATCCAGAACAACGTCTCGGTCTACCAGGGCGTCACGATCGAGGACGAGGTCTTCGTCGGTCCGTGCGCGGTCTTCACCAACGACTTCCGGCCCCGGGCGCAGAATCCGGACTGGACGATCACGCCGACCCTCATCCGCCGGGGCGCCTCGATCGGCGCCAACGCCACCCTCGTCTGCGGCATCGAGGTCGGCGAGTACGCGATGATCGCGGCCGGGTCCGTGGTGACCCGGGACGTCGCGCCGTACCAGCTCGTCGCCGGCAACCCGGCGCGCCCCAAGGGCTGGGTCGACGAGCGCGGCGAGGTGGTCTCGCGGGACGTGGACAACCCGCCGCAGCGGGGCTGAACGGACGACGCGGGGGCGGTGACCGGCACCGCCCGGACACCGCCCCCGCGTCGACGCGTCAGCCGCAGAGCCGGTCGACCTCCGCCCGGAAGCGGTCCATCGCGTTCGGCTCGTCCGGGCCCAGCAGGTACGTCTTCAGCTCCCGACGCGCCTCGGTCATCGGGTCGTCACCGGCCCGGGTCACCGCGACGATCTTCGGCAGCTCGCCGCAGTCCGCACCGAGCAGGTACGCGGCCCGCGCGGTGGGGTACCGGCGGCGGAACTCGTCCTCGGGCAGCCCGGCCGGGTTCGCCACGACGTACGGCCGCTGGCTCTGCGTGAAGTCCGAGACCACGCTGGAGATGTCGCTGACCAGCAGGTCGGTCTGGTTGAAGCAGTCGAACAGCCCCGGCGCCCGACCCGTGACCACGAGGTGCGCGTCGCCGGCCAGCGAGGTCGCGTCGCTCTGCCCGCCGGCGGCCCGGATCCGACGGACGATCCGGTCGTTGGCCGACCGCGCCTTGGCCGACCGGCTGCCGGTGAGCGGGTGCGGCTTGTAGATCACCCGCACCCCGGGGGTGGCCAGCAGGCCGGCGACGATCCGCTCGCCCATCAGCACCACGGAGGTGTGGTAGACCTCCTCCTCCAGCCAGCCCTCCCAGGTCGGGGCGTACAGCACGGTGAACGGCCGGCCGGTGGCCGCCGAGCCGAAGGTGTGCACGCCGGCCAGCTGCGGCCGGCCGATCTCGACGATGTCGCGGTCGAGCACGCCGACGCCGCTGAGGGCGTAGCGCTCCCGCCCCGCCGGACCGGCCACCCAGACCTCGTCGTACACCTTGCTGTAGGGATTGACGCTGGCCTGCTTGTCGCTGTCGCCGTGGCCGACGAAGACGTGCTTCACGCCCGGCTCGCGCAGCAGGTGGATGTTGGCGCCCACGTTCGCCACGTAGAGGGCGGCCCGGAGGCTGCCCAGTTCGAGGTTCATGAAGTCGGTGCCGGCCGGTACGCAGATCACCGGCAGGCGGGTGTCGGCGAGCGCCCGGAACGCCTCCTCCTGGCGCATCAGCACCACCGCCCGCCGGCCCGTCGCCTCGACCGGGGCGAGCCACATGTTGGCCTGGTAGACGTCCTTGACCGGGCCGGCGAAGTAGAGGGCCAGATCCGGCTGCTCGCGGGCGAGCCAGCTCTGCACCGTCGGCAGCGCCGAGGTGGCCCGGCCGCGCCCGCGCAGCCAGGACAGCGCGAGCACGGCGGCGACCAGCGCCCCCGCCACCAGGGTGGCCGCCGCGGTGAGCACCACCGGCGTCACGTCGTCGGCCAGCACCGCGACCACGGCCGCCGGCACCAGCAGCAGGTTGAGCAGGGGCAGCCGGTCGCCCTCGACGGCGACGGCCCAGGCCGGCGGCCGGGGCGCCCCGGAGGACCGCCCGACGTCGATGTTGCGGACGAAGGCGACGGCGGCGGCGCCACGCTCGCCGAGGCGCGCCAGCACCCCGGTGCCGAGGGCGAGCGCCAGCAGCGCCGCGGGCAGCAGCAGCACCAGGACCAGCGCCGTCGGGCCGGGGCGGACCGTCGTCACCATCAGCAGGACGACCGCCAGGTCCCGGGCCAGGTGCCGGTGGAGCTGCCCGATGCCGGCCTTCTCCAGCAGTTCCCCGCCGGTCGGCCGGCGCAGCAGGGTGAGTTCACCGGCGGCCACGGCCAGGCCGGCGACCGCGAAGGGGATCATCCAGCCGAGGGCCCCGGCCAGCACCATGACGGCGTACGACAGCAGTAGCGCGCCGATGAGGCCGGCGTCCGGCTGCTTGCGCAGTTTGCTGAACAAAGACACTCTCCCCTGTCGATCACCGGCGAATCCGGGCAGGTGCGACCTTAACGTGGCATGTCCTTCGAGTATTGCCGGGGTGTCGCGTGGCCAACCGGCGGGCCACGGCGGCGCCCCCCTCGACGCGACGGGGCCCCGGCCGTTGTCGACCGGGGCCCCGTGACGCGACGGCGGATCAGCCGCCGATGACCACCCGCCGCACGCCGGCCCAGCGGGCCGGGTCGGTGACCCGGCGGCCATCCACCAGGACGGTCACGCCGGGCAGGTCGGACGGGCTGAGGGTGCGGTACTCCGCGTGGTCCGCCTGCACCACGGCCGCGCCGAGCGGCTCACCCTCGTACGGCGGCAGGCCGTGCGCGGTGAGTTCCTCGGCGGTGTACATCGGGTCCGAGACGTACGGCCGGGCACCGCGCCGCCGCAGCGCGTCCACGGTCGGGAAGACACCGGAGAAGGCGGTCTCCTTGACCCCACCCCGGTAGGCGGCGCCCAGCACCAGCACCCCGACGTCGGTCAGGTCGCCGTAGGCGGCGGCGAGCAGGTCCACCGCGTACTCCGGCATGGCCGCGTTGGCCTCGCGGGCCGAGCGGACGACGGTGGCCGCCGGGTCGTTCCACAGGTACATCCGGGGGTAGATCGGGATGCAGTGCCCGCCGACCGCGATGCCCGGCTGGTGGATGTGGCTGTACGGCTGGGTGTTGCACGCCGCGATGACCTTGGTGACGTCCACGCCGACGGTGTCGGCGAACCGGGCGAACTGGTTGGCCAGGCCGATGTTGACGTCCCGGTAGGTGGTCTCGGCCAGCTTCGCCAGCTCGGACGCCTCGGCGGAGCCGAGGTCCCAGACGCCGTTGGGGTGCTCCAGGTCGGGCCGCTCGTCGAAGTCCAGCACCGCCTCGTAGAAGCGGACGCCGTGCTCCGCCGACGCCTCGTCGATGCCGCCGACCAGCTTCGGGTAGCGGCGCAGGTCGGCGAAGACCCGACCGGTGAGCACCCGCTCGGGGCTGAAGACCAGGTGGAAGTCCTTGCCCGCGGTCAGCCCCGAGCCCTCCTCGAGCATCGGCGCCCAGCGGTTGCGGGTGGTGCCGACCGGCAGGGTGGTCTCGTAGCTGACCAGGGTGCCCGGCTTCAGGCCGGCGGCGATGGCGCGGGTCGCGTCGTCCATCCAGCCGAAGTCCGGCACGCCCTCGGCGTCCACGAAGAGCGGCACGACCACCACGACCGCCTCGGACTCGGCGACCGCGGCGGCGGTGTCGGTGGTGGCGGTCAGCAGCCCGGCGGCCACCGTCTCCTTGAGCTTGACGTCCAGGTCGGTCTCACCCGGGAAGGGCACCGCCCCGTCGTTGACCAGCCCGACGACCCGCTCGGAGACGTCGGCACCGATCACCCGGTGGCCCTTCGTGGCGAACTGCACGGCGAGCGGCAGGCCGATCTTCCCCAGCGCGACGACGCAGATGTTCATGGAACTACTTTCCTCCTAGTGGAAGCCTGCGCCGCAGGCGGGCCACCACCCGGCGCAGCGTCACCGGCGAGACGGCGATCACCTGGTGGCCCTTGTGGTTCGTGGTCGTGGTGAACACGTACAGCTGTCCGCCGTGTCGGTGGAGCACCCGCTGCCGGACCGGCGGACGTGGCCCGCGCAGCGGGGTGGAACCGCTCTCCCCGGCCGCCACGGCGGTGACCCGGACGGTGCGGGTCCGCCCACCCGGCGGCAGCCCGGCGAGCAGGTCCGCGGCCCGGAACGTGACCCGGACGGTCGTCCCCAGCGGGTCCTCCGTCAGGCCGGTGATGCTACCGGTGGCCGAGCCCACCTTGAAGGTGAGCCCGCCGTCGGCGAGCTCGGCGAGCTCCGGCCAGGGGCTGCGCGCGGCGACCGTCAACGTCCTCTCCCCGCCCCGGTCGGGGGACCAGGTCGCGGAGACCGTCTCCAGCCGGGCGAGCCACTTGGCGTCGGACCGGCTGACCTCGAACCACTCCTCGGACAGGGCGGAACGGGGGTCGCCGAAGCCAGGGTACAGGGCGTACCAGCGGTCGTCCTGCACCACCGTGGGCGGGAGACCCTCCTCGACGTCCTGCCTGATCACCGCCCGCACGTCGGCGAGGGACCCGAGCCAGGCGGCGCCGATCCGCACCCGGGCGGTGACGCCGAGCCGGTCGCGGATGGAGTCCGTGAGGTGCTTGCGGGCCAGGTTCGCCACGCCGGCGCGGACCTGCTCCTGGACGTCGGGCTCCAGCGTGAGGAAGTCGTCCTGGAGCAGTTTGGCGATCTCCCAGGTGAAGTGCCGGTACAGCACCGCGTCGCGCCGCTCGCCGGGCTCGATCAGCTCCGCCACCACCTCGACGACGCGCTCGACGCCGCGCAGCCGGGCGAGGTGGTTGCTGCGGTAGGTGATGTTGCCGGCGTTCAGCCGCTTGACCGCGTAGTAGTAGTCGTAGTCGGCCAGCACCGAGATGCGCCCGGCCCGCAGGCACGCCTCCAGGGTGAACGGCTGGTCACTGCCGACCGGCATGTCCTCCGGGAAACGCAGCGCGTACTTCTCGATCAGGTCGCGCCGGAACAGCTTGGTGTTCGACAGGGCGAACGGCAGCGCCGAGGCGAAGAGGTCCACCTCGGCCCGGGTGCTCTCGAAGATCGCCTGGTGGACGTAGCGGTCGTTGACCCCGACCATCCGGCCGAGCAGCACGTCGGAGCCCCACTCGTCGGCCGCGGCCACCATCCGGGCCAGCGCCTCCGGCCCGAGGTGGTCGTCGGCGCCGATGAACAGGACGTAGCGGCCGGTGGCCTGGTCGAGCGCGCGGTTGCTGGGGGCCGCCGGGCCGCCCGAGTTGGCCTGGTGCAGCACCTTCACGGTGCCCGGGTACGCCGCCGCGAAGCGGTCGAGCTCGGCGCCGCTGCCGTCGGTGGAGCCGTCGTCGACCGCGACGACCTCCAGCCGGTCCAGCCCGATGGTCTGCTCCACCAGGGAGGTCAGGCACCGGGTCAGGTCCGGCATCGTGTTGTAGACGGCCGTCACCACCGTGACGTCGGGCGTGGTCACGCGCCGACCCGCAGGGCTGGCGGCTCGGCGCCCGGCGTGGTGTCGTCACCGCCGGCACCGCGACCGGCGGGCAGCAGCCGGGAGTAGACGCCGTCGAGCACCCGCGCCTGCGCCTCCCACGTCCACGACTCCAACAACCCCGGACGCTCGTACGCCTCCCGATAACGCCCCGGATCCGCCAACACACCCCGCACCACCCGCACGAAGTCCCCCACATCCTCCGCCCGGAACACCTCACCCTGCCCCGTCGACCGCACCGTCTCCGCCATCGTCCGCACATCACTGACCACCAACGGCAACCGCGCATGCGAATACTCGAAGAACTTCGTGATCAACGCGATCTCATGATTCGGCCAATGATGAATCGGAATGACCCCCACCGAAGCCCCCGACAAGAACGGCACCACCTGATGATGCGGCACGTACGACAACACGTGCACCCGCTCGGCCACCCCCAACTCACCCGCCCGCACCACCAACCCCTTCACGTACGCGGAGTCGGGCTTGTTGACCACGAAGGCGGCGTGCGCCCCGGGCAGTTGCGGCAGCGCCTCGACCATGACGTCGAGGCCCCGCCGCGCGGCGGCCACGCCGCTGTAGACCAGCAGCGGCACGTCCGGCCCGATCCCGCAGAGCTCGCGGATGTCCGGCGCGGGCTCGTCACCGGGGCCGGGCAGCTCGGCCAGCGAGGGGGCGTTGAGCACGACCTCCGGCCGTTCGGCCAGGCCGTGCTCCTGCCGCAACAGGTCTGCCAGCCCGCCGGAGACGGTCATCGCCGCGTCGGCGTACGGCACGAACTCCCGCTCGTGCGCCATGTTGCCCGGCAGCCAGCGGACGTTGTCGCGCCACGCCTGCACGCCGGGGAGGTACTCGTGGGCGTCCCAGACGACCGCGATCCGGCGGCCCTCGGCGGCGGCGCGCAGCTTGGCCCGGGCGGCCACGCCGAGCATCCGGAAGTCGTTGGCGTGGATCAGGTCCGGCCGCAGTTCGTCGACCGTCGGGCCGTAGGCCAGCTCGTAGTCCCACAGCCCCGGCTCCAGCCGCCGCCAGGCGCCGTCGCCCTGCACGGTCTGCCAGAACTTCGTGTACGCCCGGTCCAGCGGGCCGTCGAGCTTCTTGCGGCCCTGCCGGGACCGGGTCAGCTGCCAGTGGCGCAACGAGACCCAGCGGCGGGCCACCCCGGCGGCCAGTTCCTCGGCGCGCAGCGCGTGCCACCGCAGCGGTGACGGGCGGCGGGCGCCACCGTCGCGCGCGGCCACCGTCAGCGCCGCCCGCCGGAAGGTCAGGTCCGCCCGCCAGGCCTTCATCGCCTGGCTGCGGTGCGCGGCGATCCCGGTGGGCGGGTACGCCAGCGGCCAGCGCAGCCAGCCACGGCGGAACTCGTGCCGGCGCTTGGCCAGCGGCTCGGGCATCGGCAGCAGGCGCACCTCGGCGTCGCCGAGTCGCCAACTCTGGGAGCGCCCGGCGGCTGTGCGACCGAGCAGGACGACCTCCCAGCCGGCGTCGGCGGCCGAACGGGCGGCCTTCTGTACCCGGGAGTCACCGTTGACCCCGTTGTCGACCAGCATGACAACACGCCCCCGGGCGCCGGCGCCGCCGTTCAGCCCCATCGTCTGCTACTCCGCCTCTGCCCGGTGCCGTCCGGCCGGGTCACCCGGCCCGGATCCCGAGCGATTGTACGAGACCGCCGGCCGGCGCCCCCGCACCATGGATTGTGGGAAAGCGCGGGTCGGCATCGCCTCCGCGCGCCCCGGAGCGTACCCTCCCCGCTGTCCGTCCCGGCGCCGACCGCGTCGTTGCGCGCCCCGCGCGAGGAAACTGTCAGCCGGATACCTTCCGCCAGAAGTAGGGCGAGATGTCGAGTAACCAAACCCTCCGTGGCGCACCGGTGGACGCGCCGGACGCCCGCCGGGCCCGCGTCCGGCTGGTGCTCGGCCTGCTCGCCGCCGCCGCGCTCGGCAGCCTGCTGTGGTGGGGCCGCTGGGAGACCGCGCCGCAGCACGCCTACCCGGACACCTACTGGTACGCCCGGCAGGCGGTCACGATGACCGGCACGCCCTCCGCCGAGGCGGACCGGTTCGCCGCTCGGCTGGTCTGCCGCCAGGGCATGCCGAGTCCGCGCCCGGGCGTCTCCTGCGTCACCGCCACCCGGCAGTGGGCCGCCAGCATGCCCCCGCGCTACCAGCGGATCTTCACCACCCGACCCGGCTACTCGCTGACCACGGCACCGTTCGTGCTGGTCTTCGGGGAGCGGGGGATGGTGCTGGCCACCGCCGCGCTCGCCGTACTGGCCGGCGTGCTGGCGGCCCTGGCGGTACGGCTGCTCGGCGGCGGCCTGGTCAGCTCGCTCGCGGCCACCACGCTGCTCTTCCTGCTGCCCACCGGCTTCTGGCTGAGCCGGTTGCTGGCCGAGGCCGGCGCGACGGCGTTCGCGCTGGCCGCGCTCTGTGCCGCCGTGCCCCTGCTGCGGCCGGGCGGCTCGACCCGTGGTCGGCTGCTGCTCGGCGGCGCGGTGCTGGCCGGGCTGCTCGCCTCGACCGTCACCCGGCCGGCCACCGGCCTGCTGCTGTCGGGCGCGCTGACGGCGGTGCTCGGCGCGCTGACCCTGGCCCGCCGCCGCCGCGCCGGCTGGGAGCCGGGGCTGGTCGTGCTCACCGCCGCCTGCGGCGTGGCCACGGCGGTCTGGCTCGGCCTCAGCGCCGCGCTGGACATCCCCGGCGCCGCGGAGACACTTCAGGACAAGTTCACCGTGCACTTCACCCGGCCGGACGTGCCCGACCCGTGGCCCCGCCTGGTGGAGCTGAACCGGGACTTCTGGCCCGCCCAGCTCAACGCCTGGTGGAACGGGGGCGCGCCGCTGGCCGCCTCGCCGTTCCTGGCGCTGCTGCTGATCGGCTTCGCCGCCCTGTTCCGGGCGCTGCCCGGCCGGGCCGCGCTGCTCTTCGCCACGACCGGAGCGACCGGGCTGCTCACGCTGGTGGCCCACCCGAAGGAGTCCGAGGCGGACCGGCTGGTCCTGGTCATCTGGCTGCCGGTGGTGGTCGGCCTCGCCATGCTGCTGGGCAGACCCGCCCGGCCCGCCCGGGACACCGCCGGCGAGGAGGGGCCGCCCCCGGCGTAGGAACCGCCCGGGCGGTCAGCGGGTCAGCGGGCGGACGTCCCAGAGCCAGACGTCGTCGACGCGGCGGCCCGGGCCGAAACAGGCGTCCAGCGCCGAACGGAGCGCCTCGGCGCGGGGATGCCGGGGCAGCACCACGGCGTCCGCCCGCCAGTGCCGGACGTCCCGTTCCGCCTGCGCGCGTTCCTCGGGGGTGACGGTGACCGGTGCCGGGCGTTCCCCGTTGGCCACCTCGGTCAGCAGGACCGCGGTGGGCCGGGGGTCCACCCCCCACCGGCCGGTGTCGTCGGTGGGCGAGGTCGGTCCGAGGAAGTAGCCCTGCGGCACGGCGAAGCCGACGCCCGCGGCGGCGCCCCAGCGCACCGAGGTCATGTTCTCCACCGGCACCGGCACGAGCGTCCGCCCGGGCGCCACGTGGTCCCGCCACCCGCCGGCGGTGACGAAGTCGGGCACCGCCGGGCGTCCCACGGCCGGCAGCGGGGTCGGCAGCAGCGGCACCAGGGCGACGGCCAACGCCACCGCGACCACCGGCCGGACCGGCACGACGCCCACCCGGGCCGGGACCCGGCCGGCGAGCATCCGGTCCACCACGATCGCGACGAGCACCCCGAGGGCGGCCGTGGTGATCAGCGCGAAGCGGGCCACCACCATCGCGTCGACCACCGGCAGGCCGTTCAACAGGCGGAACGGGCCGGGGACCCCGGGCCCGCGGACCGCCCAGTTGATCGTGTTGCCCAGCGAGAAGAGCGCGGCCAGCAGCGCCGTGAACCCCAGCACCCGGACCAGGTGCTCCCGGCGCAGCCAGGCCACCGCGGCGACGGCCCCCAGCACCAGCGGCCAGCCGTAGAAGCTGGCCTCCTCGGTCACGTTGGCGGCCAGCCGGCGGTCGCCCTGCGGTCCGCCGCCGAGCGACTCGGTCGCGTAGCTGAAGTAGGACGCGAGCCGCAGCGCGTACTTGTCGGGGTCGGTGGGGTGTCCGCTGCGGTGCTGCGGGCCGAGGAACTGCATCCAGAGCGGGTACGCCGTCACCAGCAGGGTCAGCGCGCCGGCGACACCCAGCACGGCCAGCGCCCGGGGCGCCGCGGCCAGCGCCGCCCGGGGCCGGAACAGCACGTGCCCCAGCAGCGCCATCACGCAGGCCAGGGCGAGGATGAAGAGGATCTCGACGCTGACGAAGAACTGCGCGGAGACCAGCCCGCCGAGGATGAGCCCGTCGCGCAGCGGGCGCCCGCCGCGGGTCAGCCGGGCCACCCGCCACACGATGAGCGGGACCAGCCACTGCGCGGTGATGTGCGGGTGACCGTTGCTGTGCGAGACCAGGGCCGGCGCGAAGGCGCAGCAGGCGGCGCCGACCAGCGCCGCCGCGCGGTTGCCGACCACGTGCCGGGAGAGCACCCAGTACCAGGCGAATCCGGTGCCGGCCAGGTTGAGGGTCATCAGCACCAGGTAGGACAGCGCGGCGCCGCCGAGCAGGGTGACCGGCGCGAGCAGGACGCCGGGCAGCTGGATGCCCACGTTGGTCATCAGGTTCACGCCGTCCGGCGCGTTCTGCAACCTCGTGAAGAAGGGGTTCTCCAGGTTGGCCACCGCGTGCGCCGCGTGGGCCAGCATCCACTCGTTGAAGTCCTGGTCCGCCGGCTGCGCGCCGAGCACCCGGCCGCGCACGTCGCGCCAGCCCCGGCCGGTCACCCAGAGCGCGCCGGCGAGGAGGACGAACACTGCGACGAGGTCCGGCCGGCGCCGGCGGGGCTCCCGGGGCGGATCAGCCGGCGCGCGCTCCTCGGCGGCGTCGGTGGACAGGTCGGTCGCCGGGGGTTGCGCTGCGGTCACGGTGCCCGATCCTACTCATGGCGACATGCTCCACAGTGCCCCCGGCTGCGGCCGCGTCGCCGCCCGCCGCCGCCGGCGGCACGGTCGTGCGGTCAGACCCCCACCTGCGGGGACGGCTCGGGGGCGGGGCCGTGCGTCGGGGCGGGCGGGTGGTCGGGCAGCAGCCGGGAGTAGACGCCGTCGAGCACCCGCGCCTGCGCCTCCCACGTCCACGACTCCAACAACCCCGGACGCTCGTACGCCTCCCGATAACGCCCCGGATCCGCCAACACACCCCGCACCACCCGCACGAAGTCCCCCACATCCTCCGCCCGGAACACCTCACCCTGCCCCGTCGACCGCACCGTCTCCGCCATCGTCCGCACATCACTGACCACCAACGGCAACCGCGCATGCGAATACTCGAAGAACTTCGTGATCAACGCGATCTCATGATTCGGCCAATGATGAATCGGAATGACCCCCACCGAAGCCCCCGACAAGAACGGCACCACCTGATGATGCGGCACGTACGACAACACGTGCACCCGCTCGGCCACCCCCAACTCACCCGCCCGCACCACCAACCCCTTCACGTACGGGGCGGCCGGGCGGGGCACCACCAGCGCCACGTGCGCGCCGGGCAGTTCGGTGAGCGCCTCGACCATGATGCCGAGGCCCCGCTGTTCCGCGGCGGCACCGCTGTAGACCAGCAGCGGCACGTCCGGCCCGATCCCGCAGAGCTGGCGGATGTCGGGCACCCCGTCGCCGCCGCCCGCCGCGTCCGCGCTGCTCGGGGTGTTCAGCACGACGGTGGGCTGCTCGGGCAGGTGGTGCCGCTCGCGCAGCAGGTCGGCCAGCCCGTCGGAGACGGTGAGCACCGCGTCGGCGTACGGGGCGTACTCCCGCTCGTGCGCCGTGTTGGCCGGCAGCCACCGAGGGCTGTCGTTCCAGCGCCGGATGCCGGGCAGGAACTCGTGGGCGTCCCAGACCAGCGCGACGCGCCGACCCTTGGCGGCGGCCCGCAGCTTGGCCCGCGCGCCGACGCCGAGCATCCGGAAGTCGTTGGCGTGGATCAGGTCCGGCCGAAGCTTGTCGACCACCGGCCCGAAGGCCAGCTCGAAGTCCCACAGCGCCGGGTCGAGCCGGCGCCAGGCGCGGTCGCCGGCCACCGTCTGCCAGAACCGGGTGTAGAGCTTGTCCACGGGGGTGGCCAGGTCCTTGCGTACCTCCTGGGCCCGGCTGAGCTGGCGGCGACGCAGCGACACCCAGCGGCGCGACACCTTCGTCGCCAGCAGCTCGCCCCGCAGCAGCTGCCGGCTCAGCGTCAGCCCGGCGGAGGAACGACCCTCCCCCCGGGCCTGGCTCAGCGCGCCGAGCCGCGCCTCCAGGTCGGCGCGGCGGGCGCGCACCTCCTGCTCGCGCCGGGCGGCGATCCCGGTGGGCGGGTAGGCGAGCGGGCCGCGCACCCAGTGGCGGCGGAACTCGTGCGGCGGCCGGGCGAGCGAGGTGTTCATCGGCAGCAGTCGGACCTCGGCGCCGCCGAGCTGCCAGGTCTGCACCTTGCCGGTGGCCGAGCGGCCCAGCAGGACCACGTCCCAGCCGGCCTCGGCGGCGGAGGCGGCGGTCTTCTGCACCCGGGAGTCGCCCTCGACGCCGTTGTCCACGAGCATGACCACCCGGCCCCGGGTGGCGGGGGCGGCCGGTCCGGCGGCGCCGTCGGTCATGGGTGCCTCCTCCGTCTGTGCGGCCCCGTCGGGCCCCGGCGAGTGTACGGCAGCGGCAGCCGCCCGGACGCCACGCTCCCGGTGCGCCGGGGCGGTCGACGGGGCCGCCCGGGGCACTAGCATGGCCCGGTGACCGCCTCCCACCCTGTCAACGTCGCGCCGGCCGTCGGGGCCGGCCCCGTACCGTCGCCGGCCCCGCACCGGTCGGACGGAGCCGTCGCCACCGCGGGCCCGGAGGGCCGGGCCGCCGGACCACCCCCGCGCGAGTACGGGCTGGACGCGCTGCGGGTCGTGGCGATCTGCGGCGTGGTGGCGATCCACGTCTTCGGCGTCATCGTCGGCCAGGACGACCTGCGCGGCAACCTCGGCTGGTGGGTCGCCACCGCGATCGACATCGGGGCGATCTGGACCGTGCCCGCGTTCATCATGATCAGCGGGGCGTTCGTGCTCGACCCGCGGGCGCACCGGGCCGGCCCGGCCGCGTTCTACCGCAAGCGGTTCGCCCGGATCCTTCCCGCGATGATCGTCTGGCACGTGGTGTACGTGGTCGTGGTGCGGATGGCGATGCGGGGCGAGGAGGTGAGCCTCACCCTGCTCACCCGGTTGCTGATCGACGGCAAGGTCTTCACCGCGCTGTACTTCCTCTGGCTGATCGCCGGGCTCTACGTGCTCGCGCCGGTCCTCGCGCCGTTCCTGCACGCCGGCGGGCGGCACCGCGCGCTGGTCACCGCCGCGGTGGCGCTGGGCTGGACCATGGTCGCGTACATGATCCCGGGCATCGCCCTCATCCTCGGCGACTCCCGGCCGAACATCCTGACCAGCTGGAACCGGTGGTGGCCGTACGTCGGCTTCTTCATCGCCGGCTGGGCGCTGCGCCGGGTCGTGCTCAACCGGCTCTGGACCGCACTCGCCCTGCTCGGCGCCGGCCTGCTGCTGGCCGAGGCGATCTGGCAGTTCGGGGTGGCGCCCCAGCACCGCCTGCTCCAGGCCACCTTCCCGGTGATGGCGACCGGCACGCTGGTCGCCGCCGCCACCCTGCTGATCTTCATGGCCTCGGTGAGCATCGGGTCCCGGGTCACCTGGCGCCCCGCGGTGGGCCGCCTGGTGACCCGCCTCTCCGACGCCTCGTTCGGGGTGTTCCTGATCCACCTGCTGGTCTTCGAGGTCTTCCGGCAGCTGATCCCCGACGTGGAGGCCGGGCGGTCGCTGGAGGTCATCGGGTTGACCTACCCGGCCGTGCTGGTGATCTCCTTCGCCGTCTCCATGGTGGCGGCCCGGATCCCGTACGTGCGGGCGGTCTTCTGACCGACACCCGGCCGGCAGCGCCGACGGTGGCCCGGACGATTCCGATCGTCCGGGCCGCCGTCGTTCGTGGGTCGGGGGCGCCACGCCGACGGCCGCCCGCTCCCCGCGTGGGCGGGGGACGGGCGGCCGTCGCGTCGGAGCGGTGTGCCTCAGCCGAGGAACGAGGTGAGCTGGCGGGCCGTCCAGGTGCCGTCGTGGTACGTGCGGGCGTACTCGGCGGAGGCGAGGCCGATCTTGGCGGTCGCCTCCCGGTCGTCGAGCAGGGACTCGACGACCGTGGTGAGGTCGGTCGGGGTGGCGTTGACGATCGGCAGGTCGCCGCCGACGGTCTTGGTGACCTGCTCGCTGAGGTAGGCCACCACCGGCTTGCCGGCGGCCATCGCCTCCACGGCGAAGGTGCCGAAGCTGCCGGTGGTGAACTGGTCGAGCACCAGGTCGCAGTCGCGGACCAGCTCGCGCATCTCCGCCCAGGCGACCCCCTCGGCCAGCCGCAGCTCGATGACGCCCCGGTCGTGCAGGGCCTGCATCGCCGGCAGGATCCGGTCGGTGCCCTTGGTCCACCGCTTGGAGGGCGCGTGCAGCACCAGCGGGCGGGCCCGCTGCATCACCGGCCGGTCGCAGGCCCACGCGTCGACGTCCACCACCAGCGGGGCCCACGTCGCCCACGGCAGGTCCTCGAGCAGGTCCGGCGTGGTCACGAAGGCCGGCAGCCCGGACTCCTCGGCCACCCGCCGGTTGCGCTCGGCCTTCTTGCGCAGCTTCGCCGCGATGCCGTCGGGCGCGTCCCGGAACAGGGAGAACTCGTG
Organism: Micromonospora sp. DT178; assembly: GCF_049841695.1. Lineage (NCBI taxonomy): Bacteria > Bacillati > Actinomycetota > Actinomycetes > Micromonosporales > Micromonosporaceae > Micromonospora > Micromonospora sp. DT178. Next base: position 132,092 of record NZ_JBNCKV010000009.1, on the reverse strand, counting down.
GCGCTGCTGATGCCGGTCCGGGTGCCGGATCTCGCTACCGTGCGCCAGCAGCGCGACCTTGATCCCGGCCTTGCGCAGCGCCGGCAGGTCACCCTCGATGTTGTCGCCGTTGAGCTGGCCGAACAGCGGCATGAACGCGTCCACCAGCACGTGGGTGTACTGGCTGAGCACCCGGTTGAGCTGCTCCAGCTGGAAGTCGAGCTCCGGCTGACGCAGCGAGTCGAGGTAGACGTCCGCCGGGTAGTCGAACGAGCCGGGCAGCTTGTTCATCACCACCTGCACCGACACGTCGGCGTTGTCCCGGCAGATGGCCCTGGCGAAGGCGGCGGCCTGACCGGCGTAGTTGGCCGGGCCGAGGCCGAGGCGGATCGGCGTGTCGCCGAGTTCGCGCCAGCCGCCCAGGGGCCGCGCCTCGGCGGTGCCCGTCGACGGCGCGGTGACCGGGCGCTCCTGCACCGTCCAGGGCACCTCGCGCGGGCCGGCCGGCGCGACGCCGGAGAGGTCCCGGTAGAGCTGGAGCAGCTTGCTGCTCTGCCGCTCCCAGGACAGCTCGTCGAGGATCGGCTCGGTGATGTGCGCGGCCAGCTCGGCCCGGCGGGCGGTGGCCCGCCGGGTCGCCGCCACGAAGCCCGCCACGTCGCCGGAGGTGAAGGTCTCCCCGATGTCGTGCCCCTCGACGAACGCCCGGACCACCTGCACGTCGCTCGTGACCAGGGGAAGGCCGGCGTGCAGGTACTCGGAGACCTTCGTCGGCAGGGACAGCTCGCAGTTCGGGGTCCGCTGGAACGGGATCAGGCCGAGGTCGGCGGAGCTGAGGTAGTCGGCGACCTCGTACGGCGCGACGTAGGGGACCACGTGCACCCGGTTCCGCGTGCCGGCCGCCTCGGCGCGGGCGAGCAGGTCCTCCAGCAGCGGAGTCATCCGGCCGCTGACCAGGGCCAGGTGGTGCTCCGGCAGCTGCGGCAGCGCCGCGATGACGGTGTCCAGCCCGCGTTCCTTGCCGATCCAGCCCGCGTACACCATCAGGGGCACGCCCTCGGCGACGCCGGCGCGCTCCCGCACGGAGGCGGTCACGGCGCCGCTGCGGATGCCCTCGCGCACCGGCGAGTTCCCCACCACCATCGGGGTCTTCGGCAGTCCGTACTCGGTCTGCAGCTTCACCGCGATCTGCTCGGAGACGGTGACCACCGCGTCGGCCCGGCCGATGAACTCCCGCTCGGCGGCCCGCACGCCACTGGCCTGCTGCGGCTTGGGCCAGGCGACGCCCTGCACGTACTCGTGGGCGTCGTAGAGCCAGACGCAGCCGCGCCCGCGCGCCCGCAACCGCGCGGCGCTCATCGCCGCCGTCGGGATGGTGTTGATGTCGTTGGCGTGGATGACGTCCGGCTCCAGCTCCTCCAGCACCGGCCCGAACGCCAGGTCGATGTCGACAAGCGTCGGCCAGTCGGTCCGCCAGTCGCCGGTCGGCGGCAGCGGCTGGGTGCTGTGGAACTGTTCCCAGCCCCACGCCCGCAGCCGGAACTGGTGGACCGCCTCGTGCGCGCGCAGCCAGGCGCGCGGCGGAGGGTTGCGCTTCGCCGTCTGCGACCGGAGCCAGGCCTGGTGCGAGGCGCGGTAGCGGGCCAGGGCGGACTTGTCCGGGATGCCGAACTGCGTCAGGGTGCGGCGGATCCGGTGCTCGCGGGCGGGCCGGCGCGACAGGGTCTGCGGCACCGGAACCCGGATGACCTGGATCGGTCCCATGGCGGACCGCTCCGGCTCGCCCTTCTTGCGGCTGCTCCGGCCCACCAGGACCACGTCCCAGCCGTCCCGGGCGGCGGCGATGGCGGTCTTCTGTACGCGGGAGTCGCCGGTGATGCCGTTGGCGACCAGTACGACGAGCCGCGGCGCTCGGCGGGGCGTTGACATGCGCTGTCCTTCGTGGAGGAGGGCTGGCGGTGGAGGGTGCCCGACCGCGGTCCGCCGGACGCGGACCGCGGTCGCCCGGGTTCAGCGGGTGGAGAGGGTGTCCCCCGCCGGGGACGGGGTGCCCGTGCCCACGGCGATCGTGCTGCCGTCGGTCGCGGAGCGCAGGACGGCGCCGGCCACCTCGACCGTACGCAGGCCCTGGCGCAGGGTCACGATGTCGCTCTCCTTGCCCTCGACCGCGTCCCGGAAGCGCTCGTGCTCGACCAGCAGCGGCTCCCGCTTCGCGATCGCGTAGCGCACCATGTCGCCCTCGGCGACGCCCCGGAACGCGCGCAGCGCCTCCCACTCGGTGTCGATGGCGCCGTTGGCGTAGAAGGTGAGGTCGGCGGTGAGGGTGTCGGCGACGAAGCAGCCCCGGTCACCGGTGATCACCGTGGACCGCTCCTTGAGCGGGCTGAGCCAGTTGACGAGGTGGTTGACCATGGTGCCGTCGGCGAGCTGCCCCACCACGGCGACCATGTCCTCGTGCAGCCGGCCGCTGCGGGAGACCGTCCGCGCCGACACCGAGGTGTATTCCTGGCCGGTCACCCAGCTGGTCAGGTCGATGTCGTGGGTGGCCAGGTCCATCACCACGCCGACGTCGGCGATGCGGTGCGGGAAGGGGCCCTGCCGGCGGGTGACGACCTGGTAGACCTCGCCCAGCTCGCCCGCCTCCAGCCGGGTGCGCAGGTTCTGCAGGGCCGGGTTGTAGCGCTCGATGTGCCCCACCCCGGCCACCAGGCCGGCGGCCTCGAAGGCCTCCACGAGCCGTACCGCCGCGTCCACGCTCTGCGCGAGGGGCTTCTCGATCAGGGCGCTGACGCCGTTGGCGGCCAGCTCCAGGCCGACCTGCTCGTGCAGCGCCGTCGGGCAGGCCACCACCGCGTAGTCGACGCCGAGGGCGAGCAGGTCGCCCAGCTCGGGCACGACCGGCGCGCGCAGCGTGCCGGTGGTGTCGCCGGCCGGGTCGACGATGCCGACCAGCTCGACACCGTCCAGGCCGGCGAGGACGCGGGCGTGGTTGCGGCCCATCGCGCCGAGGCCGATCAGGCCGGCGCGCAGCTTGCGGCCGGCGCTCACCGGGCACCCCCGGCCAGGTTCGCGCCCTCGGCGATGCGCTCCAGCTCGGCCTCGGTCAGCGAGGGGTGCACCGGCAGGGAGACGACCTCGGCGGCGGCGCGCTCGGTCTCCGGCAGGTCCCAGGGGCCGGGCTTGCCGTCCTCGGTCAGGTAGGGCTTGAGCCGGTGGATCGGGGTCGGGTAGTAGACGGCGTTGCCGATGCCCAGCTCGGTCAGGCGCTGCTGGGCGGCGTCCCGGTCGCCCTGCACCCGCACCGTGTACTGGTGGTAGACGTGCCTGGCGGCGTCGGCAACCGGCGGGGTGACCATGCCGGTGATCTTCGAGTCGAGGAACTTGGCGTTGGCCCGGCGCTGCTCGGTCCACTCGCCGAGCTGGCCCAGCTGGACCCGGCCGATGGCCGCGGCGACGTCGGTCATCCGCATATTCGCGCCGACGATCTCGTTGGCGTACCGCTGCTCCATGCCCTGGTTGCGCAGCAGCCGCAGGGTGCGGGCCAGCTCGGCGTCGCCGGTGCTGACCATGCCGCCCTCCAGGGCGTGCATGTTCTTCGTGGGGTAGAAGCTGAAGCAGCCGGCGGTGCCGAAGGCGCCCACCGGGGTGCCGTGCAGCGCGGCGCCGTGCGCCTGGGCGGCGTCCTCGACGACGGCCAGGCCGTGCCGCTCGGCGATCGCCATGATCCGGTCCATCGCGGCGGGGTGGCCGTAGAGGTGGACCGGCATGATCGCCACCGTGCGCGGGGTGACCGCGGCGGCGACCGCCTCCGGGTCGAGGCAGAAGCTGCCCGGCTCGATGTCCACGAAGACCGGCTCGGCGCCGACCAGCCGGACGGCGTTCGCGCTGGCCGCGAAGGAGAACGACGGCACGATGACCTCGTCGCCCGGGCCGAAGCCCAGGGCCATGAGGGTGAGCTGCAGGGCGGAGGTGCCCGAGTTCACCGCGACGCAGTGCCGCCCGGCGACCAGCTCGCCGAACTCCTCCTCGAAGGCCGCGACCTCGGGACCCTGCACCACCCGGCCGCTGCGGAGCACCCGGACAGCCGCTTCGATCTCGGCCTCGCCGATGATCGGCCGCGCTGGGGGAATGAACTCTGGGTGCGGCCCAGCCATGGGGCATCCTCCTGTGTCAGATGGTGCTCGGGTGGGGGTTCGGGGTGCGATACTAGCCCGTTGCGAATCAGGCCGAGACCGACGAGGTCAACGTTCACGCACCGGCCCGGTGGGGTTCAGAAGCGGTCAGGGACCGGGTGTCCCACACCGCTGGCTCGTCGAGGGACGGACCGGTACATGCTACCCGCAGGGCCGCGACGATCGCGGCGGCCATGCGCGTGATCTCCGGCGTGTCAAGAGGTGTCCGGGAAATGGCCAGCCGCCAGTAGACCGGCCCGACGATCAGATCCGCCGCGCCGCGCCGGTCCGCTCCCGCCGGCAGCTCGCCCCGCTCGACCGCCCGGCCGATCACGAGCTCGCCGACCCGGTCCTGGTAGCCGGCCAGCGCCCGCTGGAGGGTCTCGGCGATCTGCGGGTTGCGCGCCGCCTCGGCGAGCAGGTCCGGGATGATCTGCGAGGCCAGCGGGTGGCGCAGCGCACCGGCGGCCACGAGCAGCAGCAGCTCCACGTCCCCGTGCAGGCTCCCGGCGTCCACCATCGGCAGCTTGCGCCCGGCGACCGCGGAGACCATGTCCAGCACCAGCTCGAGCTTGGAGCGCCACCGGCGGTAGATCGCCGTCTTGCTGACCCCGGCCCGCCGGGCCACCGCCTCTATCGACAACCGCCCGTAGCCGACCTCCGCCAGCTCCTGGGTGACCGCGCGGCGGATGGCCGTGGTGATGTCGTCACGGAGCACCGCCGCACCGGCCGGCACCCGCCTCTTATCGGTCTTCACGTGCAACAATGTAGCGCAGCGACGGTACGGTTGCGTCCCGACGTGTTTTCCACTACGGTTCGCCCGGCGACGAGGCGGCGCTCCGCACTGGCCACGCTCTCCCGTCGTCGCGCGCAACCCGTTGGCACGAAAGAGATCGGAGCGCCTAACCATGGCCAACACCACGGTGGCGGACCCGGATTCCGGGCTCACCGGGGCCCAGCTCGCCAAGCGGTACGGTCTCCGGTTCGCCGGCGAACGGCCGTCCCTGGGCGAATACGCGGGGCAGCTCTGGCACTACCGGCACTTCATCGCCGCGTACGCCAACGCCAAGCTGGTGGCGTCGTTCAGCAACGCCCGGCTGGGACAGCTGTGGCAGGTGCTCACCCCGCTGACCAACGCGGCGGTCTACTACCTGATCTTCGGCGTGGTGCTGGAGCAGGACAGGACCCCGAACTTCATCGCCTACCTCTGCACCGGTCTGTTCATCTTCAACTTCACCCAGACCGCGGTGCAGAACGGCACGCAGTCGATCACCAGCAACCTGGGCCTGATCCGGGCCCTGCACTTCCCCCGGGCCTGCCTGCCGCTGGCCGTGACGATCACCCAGTTCCAGCAGCTGCTCGGCTCAATGGTGGTGCTCGTCCTCATCGTGCTGGTGACCGGCGAGCCGATCACCCTGGCCTGGCTGATGCTGCCGCCGGCGATCCTGCTCCAGACGGTCTTCAACGCCGGGCTGACCATGGCGATGGCCCGGTTGGGCTCGAAGCTGGCGGACCTCAAGCAGGTCATGCCCTTCGTCATGCGCGCCTGGATGTACGGCTCCGGGGTGCTCTACAGCGTGGATCTCTTCAGCGAGCAGCTGCCGTCCTGGGCCTCCCGGCTGGTCGAGCTCAACCCGGCGCTGGTCTACATCGAGCTGGCCCGGGTCTCGCTGCTGGAGGACACCCCGACGCTCAGCTCCTCCCTGCTCCAACTCTGGGTGACGGCGCTGGGCTGGGCGATCGTGATGGGCGTCGGAGGTTTCATCTACTTCTGGCGAGGCGAACAGGAGTACGGCCGTGGTTGATCACTTCGAGTCGTCCAACGACGTGACGGTGACGCTGCCCCAGGTGCGGGAGCGCATCCCCACCGTGGTGGTGGACGACGCCCACGTCATCTACCGGATCCACAAGGGTGCCGGCGGGGGCGGCGGCCCGGTCGGCGCGCTCAAGCGGATCATGAGCCGCACCTCGGCGCCGAACATCCGGGAGGTGCACGCGGTCAAGGGGGTCAGCTTCACCGCGTACCGGGGCGAGGCGATCGGGCTGATCGGCAGCAACGGCTCCGGCAAGTCGACCATGCTGCGCGCCATCGCCGGCCTGCTGCCGGTCAACCGCGGCGCGGTCTACACGCAGGGGCAGCCGTCGCTGCTCGGGGTCAACGCGGCCCTGCTCAACGACCTCTCCGGCGAGCGCAACGTCGTGCTGGGCTGCCTGGCCATGGGCATGTCGCCCGAGGAGGTGCAGCGGCGGACCCCGGAGATCATCGACTTCTCCGGCATCAACCAGCGGGGCGACTTCGCCTCGCTGCCGATGCGCACCTACTCCTCCGGCATGGGGGCCCGGCTGCGCTTCTCCATCGCCGCGGCCAAGAAGCACGACGTGCTGCTCATCGACGAGGCCCTCGCCACCGGCGACAAGATCTTCCGCAAGCGCAGCGAGCGGCGGGTGCGGGAGCTGCGGGAGGGCGCCGGCACGGTGTTCCTCGTCAGCCACCAGCTCTCCTCGATCCGGGACACCTGCGAGCGGACGATCTGGCTGGAATCGGGCGTCCTGCGCATGGACGGCCCGACCGACGAGGTCGTCCGCGAGTACGAGGCGTTCAGCGGCAAGTAGCGCCCCGGCGCACGTACGGCATCCGCCCGGTGCCGGCCGACCGCGTCGCCCCGTGGGGGCGGCGCGGTCCGCGCGTTAAGGTTCATCCGGTCGCCGCGCGGGCGGAACCTTCTGTTCACGCACCCTGAGAGTGAGGCTTCGGCAATGACGCAGGACCACACCGCTGGCCCGGACGCCGCACCGGAGAACCCGGCGCCGTGGCGGCCCTCGCGGACGGTGGCGGTGGTGCTGGCCGGCGGCACCGGGACCCGGCTGGGCCTCGGCATCCCGAAGCAGTTGCTGAAGATCGCCGGCAAGCCGATCATCGAGCACACCCTGGCGGTCTTCGAGGCCGCGCCCGAGATCGACGAGATCGTCGTGCTGATGGCCACCGGCCACGTCGCCGACGCCCAGCAGATCGTCGACAAGGCCGGCTTCCGCAAGGTCACCAAGGTGATCGAGGGCGGCGACACCCGCAACGCCACCACCCGGATCGCGCTCGACGCCGTCGGCGAGGGCGACTGCAACATCCTCTTCCACGACGCGGTGCGGCCCCTGGTGAGCGGCCGGATCGTCCGGGAGTGCGTGAACGCGCTCTGGACGTACTCGGCGGTCGACGTGGCCATCCCGTCGGCCGACACGATCGTCCAGGTCGACGAGGACGACTGCATCACCGACATCCCGGTGCGCTCCTCGCTGCGCCGGGGCCAGACCCCGCAGGCGTTCCGCTCGGGCACCATCCGCGAGGCCTACCGGCTCGCCGAGGGCGACCCGCACTTCGCCGCCACCGACGACTGCGGGGTGGTGCTGCGCTACCTGCCCGGCACGCCGATCAAGGTCATCGACGGCTCCGACGAGAACATCAAGGTCACCCACCCGGTCGACGTGCATTTGGCGGACAAGCTGTTCCAGCTCGCCGCCGCGCAGGCGCCCCGGGTGACCGACGAGCGCAGCTACACCGAGGAGCTGACCGGCCGGACCATCGTGATCTTCGGCGGCAGCTACGGCATCGGCCACGACCTCGCCGAGCTGGCCCGCCGCTACGGCGCGCAGGTCTTCCCGTTCAGCCGCTCCAGCACCGGCACCCACGTCGAGCGCGCCGAGGACGTCGAGGCGGCGCTGAAGACCGCCTTCGAGGCCACCGGCCGGATCGACCACGTGGTGGTCACCGCCGGCATCCTGGAGAAGGGCGCCCTCGCCGAGATGGACCAGGAGACCATGGACCGGGTGCTCCAGGTCAACTTCGTGGGGCCGGTCATCGTGGCCCGCCAGTCGCTGCCCTACCTCCAGCAGACCAAGGGGCAGCTGCTGCTCTACACCTCCAGCTCCTACACCCGGGGCCGGGCCCGCTACGCGCTCTACTCCTCCACCAAGGCGGCCCTGGTCAACCTCACCCAGGCGCTCTCCGACGAGTGGGCGGAGTTCGGCGTACGGGTCAACTGCGTCAACCCCGAGCGGACCGCGACCCCGATGCGCACCAAGGCGTTCGGCGAGGAGCCGGAGCACACCCTGCTCGCCGCCGAGACCGTCGCCCGGTCGTCGCTGGACGTGCTGATCTCCGACCTGACCGGTCAGGTCATCGACGTGCGTCGCGCGCCGGGCGAGGTGCCGGCCCAGCCGGGGCCGGCGCGGGTGGAGCGGGACGCCAGCCCGGCCGACGCCGGCTGACGCGGATTTCGGGCCACGGCGGGAAACGGAGCCGACATGCGTGGTGACCTGGTTCGGAAGCTGCTCGCCCGCGCGCTGGCCACCGGCCTGGCGGTGCTGGCGTTCCTCGTCGTCGCGCTGACCGGCGCGACCGGCTGGGGGCTGGGGCTGGCCGTGGCCGCCCTCGCGGCGGCCACCTGGGAGCGGCGGGTTCGGCCGGGCGCCGACAACGCCGCCGAGACCGCGCTGGTCGCGGCGGCGATCCTGGTCGGGTACGCCCGCCGCCTCGACGCCGGCTTCGATCCCGCGCTGGCCGTCACCGCCCTGGTCCTGCTGGGGCTGGTGCTGCTGGTCAATCCGCTCCGGGACGCCGGCGGCCTGGAGGTGCGCGCCGCGAACCTGCCGGTGCGCTCCTGGACGCCGCTGGTCGCCGCCCGCCTCGGCGACGCCCTGGCGGGGCTGCTCGCCCTGCTGGCGCTGGCGGCCGTCGCGGGCCTGCCGGCCGGTGTCGCGCTGGCGGCCGTGCTGCTGGTGGCCGCCGGCGCCGGGGCGATCGGGCTGGACCTGGCCCGGCGCCGGTTCCGCCCGGGCGCCGGCGGCTCGGCGGTGTCCCGCGCGCTGCGCCGGCACCGGCCCGAGTTCCTGTTGCACTTCTCCGCGCCGCCGGGCTCGGAGTACCAGGTCACCATGTGGCTGCCCTACCTGGAGCGGATCGGCCGGCCGTTCCTGGTGATGGTGCGCGAGCCGGAGTTCCTGCCGTTGATCGCGGCGGCCACCAGCGCGCCCGTGGTCTACTGCCCCACCACCAGGGCGATGGACGAGGCGCTGGTGCCGAGCCTGCGGGTGGCGTTCTACGTCAACCACGGCGCGAAGAACAGCCACTGCATCCGCTTCACCCAGCTGACCCACGTCCAGCTGCACCACGGCGACAGCGACAAGGCCCCCAGCGCCAACCCCGTCTCGGCGATCTTCGACCGGATCTTCGTCGCCGGCCAGGCCGCCATCGACCGGTACGCCCGCGCCGGGGTGGACATCCCGGCGGAGAAGTTCGTCGTCGTCGGCCGCCCGCAGGTCGAGTCGATCGAGGTACGCCCCGAGCCGGCGCACGGCCGGAGCAACCCGACCGTGCTCTACACCCCGACCTGGACCGGGCACAACGCGGACGCGAACTACTGCTCCCTGCCGGTGGCCGAGACCCTGCTGCGCCGGCTACTCGACCGGGGCGCGACGGTGATCCTGCGCGCCCACCCGTACACCTCGCAGAACCCGGCCTCCGCCCGGCAGTTGGGCCGGCTCACGGAACTGCTGGCCGCCGACCGGGCCCGCAGCGGCCGGCAGCACGTCTTCGGCGCCGCCGCGAGCCGGGAGCTGACCCTCACCGAGTGCGTGAACCGCTCGGACGCGCTGATCTCCGACGTGTCCGGGGTGATCTCCGACTACCTCTACTCCGGCAAGCCGTACGCGGTGACCGACATGGTGGACTCCGGCGACCAGTTCCCCGAGCAGTTCCCGCTCGCCGGGTCGGGCTACGTGCTGCGGCGCGACATGTCCAACGCGGACGAGGTGCTGACCGCGCTGCTGGACACCGATCCGCTGGCCCCGGCGCGATGGGCCACCCGGAGCCGCTACCTGGGTGACTTCCCCGCCGAGTCGTACGCCGAGGCGTTCCTGGAGGCCGCGCGGCGCCAGCTCGACGGGGAGTGGAACGCACCTGCCCCGCGTGCCGGCGGGGCCGACCTGCCGCTCGACCCGGACGAGGCGACGCTCTCCCCCGCCACCTGACGCCCCGCCTCGGGTGGGAACGGTCAGCGGTAGGGGTCGACGAGGTCCAGGACCGCCTCGGGGGCCTCGACGTGCGCGTTGTGCCCGAGGCCGGGCAGGGTGGCCACCGGCACGCCCAGCTCCTTGAGCTGGGCGTCGGTGACCATGGGGTCGTGCTCGCCGCGGGCCAGCAGCACGGGCACGTCGGTCGCGGCCAACAGTGCGGGCAGGTCCGGCGCGCCCACGCCGAACGCGGCCGGGTCCATCGCCAGCCGCCAGCGGCCGTCGACCTGCCGCAGCCCGGCCTCCGCGACGGGATGGTCCGGGGCGAAGAGCCCGGTCAGTCCGGCCACCCGCAGGTAGCGGCGGGCGGCCTCGTCCCGGCTGGCGAACCAGGTCACCGGCCGGGCCGCCAACTCACCCGCCTTCGCCAGCTCCGCCGGCGACCAGACGGCCTTGATACCGAGCCCGACCACGGCGTCGACGGGCAGCCCGGCGCTGCGGGCGGCCAGTGCCAGCCCGACCACCCCGCCGAGGGAGTGCCCCAGCACGACGAGCCGGTCCCCCGCCGCGAGCCCCGCGGCGATCCGCGCGGCCAGCCCCGGGAACGAGTACTCCGGCAGCGGCGGCGACCAGCCGTGGCCGGCGAGGTCCGGCGCCAGCCACCGCCCCGCCCACCGGCGCTCCAGCAGCGGCGCCCAGGGCAGCCACACGTCGCCGGTCGTACCCATGCCGTGCAGCAACAGGAGCACCCGCCGGCCGTCCCGGTCACCCGACTCATCGACCATGGGCGCAGTGTGCCACCCACCGGACGCCGTGGGCGAGGGCCGTGACCCGGACACGACACCGGGCGCCGACCCCCGGAATCCGGGGGCCGACGCCCGACGGTGTCGCTCAGGCGGAGTAGCCGCGGGTGGCGGCCCAGTTCGCCAGGGCGATGGTGCTGATCCAGTACGAGGCGGTCGCCGGGTTCGCCGAGTCGGCGATCTTCACCAGCCGCCCCTCGTCCTGGTAGCCGACAACCGCGATGTAGTGGCCGCCGGGGAAGGAGTGCCAGCCGCCGTCGGTGTCCGTCGCGCTGCCGGCGACGTTGACCACGACGCCCCGCCCGTCGGCGATGGCCGCGACGACGTCGGCCTGCAGCCGGTCCATCTGGGCCGGGGTGGCCGCGCCACCAGGGATCATCCGGGTCCGGTACGGGTCGCCCTTCACCACCGCGTTCAGCACGCGGGTGGTGTCCTGGGCCGAGTCGGTGCCCATCTGGTCGGTACCCAACTGGGCGCCGAGGGCGTCCTGGCTACGCGCGATGCCGGCGGCGCTGAGGGCGTGCCGGACGGCCGCCGGACCACAGTTGTAGAAGGTGGTCTGGGCCTGGTAGTCGTAGTCCAGGGTCTTGGCGGCCGGGGGCTTCGGCGGCTCCGGCTTGCGGGTCAGGTCCGGGTCCGGGGCGGCGCTGGAGGCGCTGGCCGACGGGGCGGCGCTGGACGCGGCCGGGGCGGCGCTGGACGGGGCGGTCGCGACCCTGGCCTGGCTGCGCGAGGCCGCGGTGTCGTCCCGCAGTTCGGTCGCGGCCACCGGGGCCTGCGCGGCGGCGGGGGCCTCGTCGGCTCCGGCCAGCAGCGCGCCCGTGCCCGACGCCAGCACGAGCGCCGCGGCGGACGCGGCGGCCAGCTGGTACGGACGCTCGGACGTGAGGCGACGCAGCTGTCGCTTGAGGTGGTGCTTCACGGTTTCCTCCACGGGCTCGGGGGTGAGCGGCCGTCGGTCCGCGCCGAGGCAGAACGGACCGACCGCGCGGACGGGCGTCCGGGCGGGTGGTGGACCACTCAGGGGATGCGCCCGGGATGCCGGGCGACGGACGGTGACCGGTGGGTCAGCTCGTGACCTGCGGGCGGACGAGCGCGGGCACCGCGGCGCCGTGGAGACGGCGGAACAACCGAGGGGTGGACGGGTGTGGCATGAGGATGGAACTCCTTCCGACACCGCCGACCGGGTTAGCTGACGGATTCGGGCGGGAAGAACGCCCTACCACGGGCCCACGGCCCACGGATTCACCCCAACAAGCACTGGGTCCCCGGTTCGTCGTTCACGATTAGGCGGGTCGGCGCGGCGTCGCCTCTGGCGATCGGGTACCGCACCGGACGCGCCGACATTACTGGCCGTTCCGCGCCCTGCCAACCCCGTCCCACCTGCTTAAACCTTGATCGGGAGACAATTTTGCGGGCACTTCGCCACTGACGCGACTCAATGGGACGACCGTTTCTGCGGGCACCCCCGGGTGACAACGGGACGAGTGGCGGACATCGGCGCCGAAACTCCGGCGGGAATCGACCGGGCCGCGCCGGATGACCGGTTCGCCGACGGGGTGACCGGCGTCACCCAAACGGTCGGGATTTCGTCGGCGGGCCCTGCGGTCGAGCGGGCCGAGCTGAAGCGGCTGGTGGAGGCGCCGGGGCGGTCAGCGCGAGTCGACGTACGCCGGTCGGTGGTCGTCGTGCGGATCGGCGGCCCGGGGGCGCGGCACGGCGTTGCCCCGCTCCCCCGGCGGCGTCGCCCCGGGGCCGCCGGAGTGCGTCCCGGCGTCGCCCCCGTCCCGCGGCGTCGCCCGGGCCGGCCTGCGCGGGGTGAGCAACCGCATCATCGGCGTCTCGACGACCCGGTGCAACAGGCCGGCCAGGGCCAGGTTGACAAGCAGGAAGCCGAGCACCACCGCCGGCCCCCGCCAGCCGGTGAAGCCGACGCCCCAGTCGCCGGTGAGCCGCAGGACGGTGATCATCACCAGGACGTGCACCAGGTAGAAGGCGAAGGAGACCTCGCCCAGCCAGATCATCGGACGGGACCGCCACGGCGAGCGCCGCCCGCGCACGTCCGCGTCCGCCGCCGCGGCGATGACCAGGATGTACGCCACCGAGAGCAGCGCCGCCCACAGCTCGGCGCGGACCCACTGCGCGGCGACCACCCAGGTCGCCACGAAGACCAGGCTGGCCAGCGGCAGGCCCGGCCCACGCCACCGGCCGCGCCGCATCAGCTCGGCGGCGGCCACGCCCATCCAGAACTCCAGCGACCGCACCGGCGGGAAGATCTGGGTGAACCACCAGCGGCTCTCCTCCGGCACCAGCGCCTGGGCCGGCCAGAGCGCCAGGATGAGCAGCGGCACCGCGACCACGACGGCCCACAGCGCCCACGGTCGGGCCCGGCGGATCAGCGGCAGCGCCAACGGCAGGCAGAGGTAGAAGAAGAACTCGCAGGACAGCGACCAGCTGACGGTGTTGATGCTGTAGAAGTGGCCCGGCCGGGGGTCCCACGCCTGCAGGAGGAACAGGTTCTCCACCGCGACGAACCGGTCCACGGGGTCGGCGAACCAGGCCGCGACCGCAAGGGCCGCCGCCCACAGCACCACGTGGCTCGGCCAGATCTTGGCCACCCGGCGCCGCCAGAACGCCCGACGGGTGTCGGTGGGTCGGGCCGACCAGACCAGCACGAAGCCGCTGAGGATGAAGAAGAACTGCACGCCCGACAGGCCGAGGGCGAAGGCCCAGTCCACGACGGCCTTCTGGCCGGGCTCGGCGATGATGCCCATCGTCGCGACGTGGAACCCGAAGACGAGCAGGGCGGCGACCCAGCGCAGCCCGGTCAGCGACGGCAGGCGGCTGGCCGGGGACGCGGGACGGACGGCCGGCGCGGCGGTCGCGGCGTCGTTCATGCCGGCATCCCGACGATCCGCAGGGTCACCAGCACGTACGTCTCCTCCTCGACCCCGTCCTCAGGCGCCCCGAGGGGCCCCGTGGCGGCCCACCGGTCGGCGCCGCCCCGCCGGGCACCCTACCCGCCGGACCTGAGGCTCTGTTCCGTCCCGTCCATGAGTGCCCGTTCTGTCCCGTGGGGGAGTCCCCGCTCCTGTCGTCCCTGGGTGACCGTTGCGTCCCCGTACGTGACTGCGGGTGGCGGCCATCCGGGTTGCGGCCGATCGGTGGCTAGTATTCCCAGACCCTGAGGTGACGAGAGGCGGGGACGAATGCACCAGCGGATCCTGATGCGGGCGAAGAAGGGCCCGTTCGACGTCTACTCGCCCGAGGAGACGCACGAGCGGAACTGGATCGGCGACAACAATGGCAACCTCGTCTTCAGCCACGCCGCCCACAAGCTCCTGCGCACCGCCACCGCCGAGATCACCTCGACCGAGTTCAGGATCAACCCGCGCGACGCCGACATGATCAACGAGCGGTACGACGTCTACGTCGTACCGCTCGCCAACGCCTTCCGCCGCAGCTACGCCTCCCGCGTCGAGGCCATGACGAAGCTCATCGAGCAGCTGAAGATCCCGGTGGTGGTGCTCGGGGTCGGCGTGCAGACCGACGTCAACGGCGACCGGGAGTACCTCCGCCCGATCGACGACGTGGTGACCCGGTTCGTACGGGCGGTCCTCGACCGCTCGCACAGCATCGGCGTCCGGGGCGAGATCACCCGGGACTACCTGCGCACCCTGGGCTTCTCGGCCGTCGACGTGATCGGCTGCCCGTCGATGTTCCTGCACGGCGACAGCCTGCGGGTGGAGAAGAGGAAGGCGTCGCTGTCGCCCGACGACAGGCTCGCGCTCACCGTCTCGCCGTACGTCACGTCGATGGCGGAGATCATCGCCCGGCACCACGCCCGGTACCCGAACCTGCGCTACCTGCCGCAGGACCTCAAGACGCTTGGCACGCTGCTCTACGGCGACGCCCCCGGGGACCGGGGCAGGACCAGCAAGATCCCGATCCACACCTCGCACCCGCTGTTCACCGAGGACAAGGTGCGGATGTTCGTCGACCCCTGGACCTGGATGGACTACCTCTCCGGGTTCGAGTTCGCGTTCGGCACCCGCATCCACGGCACCATCACCGCGCTGGTCGCCGGCACCCCCGGCTACCTCTTCGCGCACGACTCGCGCACCCTGGAACTCGCCCGCTACTTCGACATCCCGCACCGGGTGATGAAGGAGGTGCCGGTCGACGTCGACGCCGCCCAGCTCTACGAGGAGGCCGACTACACGGCGCTCAACGCCGGCCACAAGTCGCGCTACGAGACGATGCTGGCCTTCCTCGCCAAGCACGACCTGGGCAACGCCTTCGCCGACGGCGACAGCGCGGCCCGGTTCGACGCGCAGGTGCGGTCCACCACCTTCCCGCCCGCCGTACGCCCGGCCGCCGCGACCGCCCCCGACGCGCTGCTGGAGCGGATCCAGTGGTTGCGCGACCGCAACGTCGAGCTGCGCAAGGAGACGGAGACGCTGCGCGGGCAGCGCCTGCAGGCCCGGGTCAAGCAGGTGATCGGTGGCCGGGTGCGCCGGATGCTGAACCGCTGAGGCGCCGCCTCCTTCCGTACACCTGTACCAACATGGCGGGTACGCTGGGCGGATGACCGGGGCCGCCTACCAGCCGTCGATGTTCGACCTCACCGCCGCCGGACCGTCGCTGAGCCCGCTGGCCGACCGGCTGCGCCGGCACCCGCTCACCCGCGGCGCGTGGGTCGACCATCTGCCCGGCTGGGTCACCGGCTCCGCCCAGGTCTTCGACGTCCTGCTGCGCGACGTCCCCTGGCGGGCCGAGCGCCGCACGATGTACGACGCCGAGGTCGACGTCCCCCGGCTGCTCTGCTGGTACGCCGGGCACCGCCCGCTGCCGCACCCGCTGCTCACCGAGGCGCGCGCCGCCCTCACCCGGCACTACGCCGGCGAGCTCGGCGAGCCCTTCGTCACCGCCGGCATGTGCCTCTACCGCTCCGGCCGGGACAGCGTCGCCTGGCACGGCGACACCCAGGGGCGCTCCGCGCACACCGACACCATGGTCGCCATCGTCTCGTTCGGCTCGCCGCGCTCACTGCTGCTGCGGCCCCGCGGTGGCGGCGACAGCCTGCGCTTCCCGCTCGGCCACGGCGACCTCGTGGTGATGGGCGGCTCCTGCCAGCGCACCTGGGAGCACGCCGTACCCAAGACCACCCGCCCCGTCGGCCCCCGGGTCAGCGTCCAGTTCCGCCCCGCCGGCGTCGCCTGACCCGCCCGACGGGCGGCAACCCACCGTGGGCCGGAACGGCTCCGCCCAGGCCACGCTGCCGTGCCTCTGCCAACCCAGTGGCCGGGCCGAGCCAGGCCACCGGTCGGACCTCTGCCAGCCCGGGGGCTCGGCCTCTGCCAGCCCGAGGGCCGGACCGCTGCCGGGCCACCGGCCGGGCCGCGCCGGGCCTCTGCTAGAAACGACTCCTGGGTTTCACCTGCGCCCCCGTCACCTCTTCACGACGCGAAGGGCGTTCCATGACCCAGTCCTCCACCGAGCCGCGCTCCCGTTGGTCCGCGTGGGCGGTCCACGGCGACGGCCGGTCCATCCGCCCCGGCGACGTGGTCCATCCCGGCGAACGCCTCTCCTGGCCGCGCACCCTCGGCGTCGGCGTGCAGCACGTCGTCGCGATGTTCGGCGCCACCTTCACGGTGCCGCTCATCACCGGCTTCCCGCCGGCCACCACGCTCTTCTTCTCCGGGCTCGGCACGCTGCTGTTCCTGCTGATCACCGGCAACCGGCTGCCCTCGTACCTCGGCTCGTCCTTCGCCTTCATCGCGCCGGTGCTGGCGGCCAAGGCCGGCGGCGACATCGGCCCGGCGCTCGGCGGCATCGTCGTCGCCGGCGTGGCGCTGGCCGCCGTCGGGCTGGTCGTCCAGCTCGCCGGGTCGCGCTGGATCGACGCGCTGATGCCGCCCGTGGTCACCGGGGCGATCGTCGCGCTGATCGGCCTGAACCTCGCCCCCGTCGCCTGGGACGGCGACGGGAGCGGCACCGGCGTGAAGGCCCAGCCGCTGATCGCGGTGGTGACCCTGGCCGCCATCCTGCTCGCCACGGTGGCCTTCCGGGGCTTCCTGGCCCGACTGTCCATCCTGCTGGGGGTGGTGGTCGGCTGGGTGCT
The DNA here is from genome assembly GCF_049841695.1 of Micromonospora sp. DT178. Lineage (NCBI taxonomy): Bacteria > Bacillati > Actinomycetota > Actinomycetes > Micromonosporales > Micromonosporaceae > Micromonospora > Micromonospora sp. DT178. Next base: position 115,011 of record NZ_JBNCKV010000009.1, on the reverse strand, counting down.
CGCCGCCGTGCTCGGCGACCTGGATCCGAAGGCGGTCGACGGGCTGCGGGACGCCGCGTGGGTCGGTCTGCCCGAGTTCCACGCGCCGAGCTTCAGCCTGCGCGCGGTCGTGCTGGTGATCCCGGTGATCCTGGTGCTGATCGCCGAGAACGCCGGGCACGTCAAGGCGGTCGCCGCGATGACGGGCCGGAACCTGGACCGGGACATGGGCCGGGCGTTCATGGGCGACGGACTGGCCACGGTGCTCGCCGGCTCCGGCGGCGGCTCCGGCACCACCACCTACGCGGAGAACATCGGCGTGATGGCGGCGACCCGGGTCTACTCCACCGCCGCGTACTGGGTGGCCGGCCTGACGGCGGTGCTGCTCGGGCTCAGCCCGAAGTTCGGCGCGCTGATCCTCACCGTGCCGGCCGGCGTGCTCGGCGGCGCCACCACCGCCCTGTACGGCCTGATCGCCATCCTCGGCGCGCGGATCTGGATCGAGAACCGGGTGGACTTCCACGACCCGGTGAACCTGCTGACCGCCGCCGTCGCGGTGATCGTCGGCGCGGCCAACTACACCCTCACCGCCGGCGACCTCTCGTTCAACGGCATCGCCCTGGGCACCGCAGCCGCCCTCGCCGTCTACCACGGCATGCGCCTGGTGGCCCACCTACGCGGCACCACCCCCACCCCCACCCCCGACCCCACCCCGACCCCCGACTCCAACCCGACCCGCTGACCCACCCCCGCCCCGGCCCGCCCCGCCTCCGGCAGCGTTGATCATGAGGTTAGCGGGGTGGTATGCCCGATTCCGACCAGCCAACCTCATGATCGACGGCGGCAGGTGAGCCGGCGGGTGGGGTGGGGTGGGGTGGGGTGGGTGGGAGTGCCAGCGACCCGTCGAGCGGGGCTGGGTGGGGCGCGGGGAGCAGGGAGGGCCGGCTGCGGGGCAGCCGGCCCTCCCTGCTGACGGGTCAGTCGCGTTCGATCTGGTGGCCGACGACGGTGGGGCCCAGCATCACGGCGAAGCCGGAGCCGTCGCGGCGCGGGTCCGCCGCCGGCAGCTCCACCGGCTCGCCGGTGGCGGTGGCGGCCACCGGACGCGGCCCGACCCAGGCGACGGCCACGTCGGTCTCACCCTTGAGGAAGCGGTGGGCGCGCACCCCGCCGGTCGCCCGCCCCTTCGCCGGGTACGCCTGGAAGGGCGTGACCTTCACCGTGGCGCCCGTGGAGGTGACCACCATCGGCTCGCCGTGGCCCGGGTCGTCGGTGCGGACCGCACCGAAGAACACCACGCGGGCATCGGCGGGCAGGTTGATGCCCGACATGCCGCCGCCCTTGGTCCCCTGAGGCCGGACCAGCCCGGCGGCGAACCGCAGCAGCGACGCCTCCGAGGTGACGAAGGTGAGCGTCTCCGCGCCGTCGGTGAGCCAGGTCGCCCCGACCACCTCGTCGCCCTCCCGCAGGCCGATCACCTCGAACTCGTCCGAGCGGACGGGCCACTCCGGCGCGCAGACCTTGACGACGCCCTGCCGGGTGCCCAGGGCGAGACCCGGGGAGCCCTCGGCCGCCGCCCCGAGCGGCGCCAGCCCGACCACGGTCTCCCCCGCTTCCAGCGGCACCAACTCGGCGGCGGCCATTCCACCGCGCAGCGACACCGTCCCCGCCTGCTCGGGCAGGACCGGCAGCGGCAGCACGTCGACCTTGAACGCCCGGCCGGCGCTGGTCACCAGCAGCACCCGCCCCCGGGCGGTGGAGTGCACGACGGCGCGTACGGCATCGTGCTTGACCCGGCCGTGCCGCCGGCGCCCCTCGGACGCCTCCTCGGACTCGGCCGCCGTCCGGGCGACCAGCCCGGTCGCGGAGAGGATCACCTGGCAGGGGTCGTCGGCGACCTCCAGCGGGCCGGCCGGCGCAGACGCGGCCAGCACCTCCTTGAGGTCCCCGTCGACGAGCGTGGTGCGGCGCGGCGCGCCGAACTGCTTCACCACCGCCGCCAGCTCGTCGGAGACGACCTTCTTCAGCACCTTCGGGTCGTCGAGGATGGTGGAGAGCTCGGCGATCTCCTTGCGGAGCTTCTCCTGCTCGGCCTCCAGCTCGATCCGGTCGTACTTGGTCAACCGGCGCAGCGGAGTGTCCAGGATGTAGGTGGCCTGGATGTCCGACAGGCCGAACTGGCGCATCAGGCCGTCCTTGGCGGCCTGCGCGTCGTCGCTGCCCCGGATCAGCTTGACCACCTTGTCGATGTCGAGCAAAGCGACCAGCAGGCCGTCGACCAGGTGCAGCCGCTCCTGGCGCTTGCGGCGGCGGTACGAGCTGCGCCGGGTCACGACCTCGTAGCGGTGGGCCAGGAAGACCTCCAGCAGCGCCTTCAGCCCGAGGGTCTGCGGTTGCCCGTCGACCAGCACCAGGTTGTTGACGCCGAACGACTGCTCCAACGGGGTGAGCCGGTAGAGGTCGGCGAGCAGCGCCTGCGGGTTGACCCCCACCTTGCACTCGATCACCAGGCGGGTGCCGCTCTCCCGGTCGGTGAGGTCCTTGACGTCGGCGATGCCGGTGAGCCGCTTGGTCTTGTTGACCTCGTTGGTGATGGCCGCGATGACCTTCTCCGCGCCGATGCCGTACGGCAGCTCCACGACGGTGATCGCCTGCCGGCCCCGGCTGCCCTCCAGCGGGCCGATCTCGACCTTGCCCCGCATCCGGACGACGCCGCGCCCGGTCTCGTAGGCGCGACGCACCTCGTCGAGCCCGAGCAGCACGCCACCGGTGGGCAGGTCCGGACCGGGGACGAACTCCATGAGCTTGTCGAGCGTGGCGTCCGGATGGTTGATCAGCCAGCGGGCGGCGGAGACGACCTCGCCGAGGTTGTGCGGGATCATGTTGGTCGCCATGCCGACCGCGATCCCCGACGCGCCGTTGACCAGCAGGTTGGGGAACGCGGCGGGCAGCACGGTGGGCTGGGTCAGCGAGCCGTCGTAGTTGGGCTCGACGTCGACCGTGTCCTCGCCCAGCTCGCCGACGAGCAGCATCGCCTCGCGCGACATCCGGGCCTCGGTGTAGCGCGACGCCGCCGGCCCGTCGTCCGGGCTGCCGAAGTTGCCGTGCCCGTCGATGAGTGGCGCGTTCAGCGAGAAGTCCTGAGCCAGGCGCACCATCGCGTCGTAGATCGCGGTATCGCCGTGCGGATGGTACTTGCCCATTACATCCCCGACGATGCGGGCGGACTTCACGTGCCCCCGGTCGGGACGGTGGCCCTGCTCGTACATGGACCAGAGGATGCGCCGGTGCACCGGCTTGAGGCCGTCGCGGGCGTCGGGCAGGGCCCGGGAGTGGATCACCGAGAAGGCGTACTCCAGGTAGGAGTCGGAGACCTCGGTGACCAGCGGATTGTCGAAGACCCGCGCGCCGGCCTGGTCGAAGGCGGACAGGTCCACCTTGGCGCGGTCGTCCTTGCGGCGTGCCATCGTTCAGCTCACTTCCCGGCGGGTGGTGGCGGGCCTGGTCATGCGTCGATCGCCTCGCGGTCGACCCGGTCGGCGGAGTCGATCAGCCAGTTGCGGCGCGGCTCGACCTTCTCGCCCATCAGCAGTTCGAGGATCCGCTCGGCGGCGTCGACGTCGTCGAGGGTGATCCGGCGGACGGCCCGGGTGGCCGGGTTCATCGTCGTCTCCCACAGCTCGTCGGCGTCCATCTCGCCGAGACCCTTGAATCGCGGGATCGGGGTGACGATCTGCTTGCCGGCCTTCTCCAGCTTGCGGACCGTCGCCTCCATCTCCGCCTGGGTGTAGGTGTAGATCGTCTGCGGGTTGCGCCCCCTGGTGGTGATCTTGTGCAGGGGCGGCATCGCCGCGTAGAGCCGGCCGGCCTCGATCAGCGGCCGCATGTAGCGGGCGAAGAGCGTGATCAGCAGGGTGCGGATGTGCGCGCCGTCCACGTCGGCGTCCGCCATGATCAGCACTCGGCCGTAGCGCATCGCGGACAGGTCGAACGTGCGGCCGGAGCCCGCGCCGAGCACCTGCACGATGGCCGCGCACTCGGCGTTGTCCAGCACCTGCTGGAGGTTGGCCTTCTGCACGTTGAGGATCTTGCCCCGAATCGGAAGAAGCGCCTGATATTCGGCAGATCGGGCAAGTCGACCTGTCCCGAGGGCGCTGTCGCCCTCCACGATGAACAGCTCGCTGCGCTCGATGCCGGCGGCCCGGCAGTCGACCAGCTTCGGCGGCATCGACGCGCCCTCCAGGGCGGTCTTGCGCCGGGCGGCGTCCTTCTGCTGCTTCTGCGTCAGCCGCACCCGGGCCGCGTCGACGATCTTCTGGAGGACCGTACGCGCCTCGGCCTTGGTCCTGCGGTCCTCCAGCCACGCCTTCAGGTGCTGCTCTACCAGCGCCTGGATCACCTTGGTGATGCCGGCGGTGGAGAGCTCGTCCTTCGTCTGCGAGGTGAACTGGGGCTCCGGGATCCGCACGTGCACGACCGCCGTCATGCCCTCCAGGACGTCGTCCAGGGTGGGCGGGTCCTCCTTGGCCTTGAGCAGGCCACGGGTGTTGCGGACGGCGTCGGCGAGGGTACGCGCCAGGCCCCGCTCGAAGCCCTTGCGGTGGGTGCCGCCGTGCGCGTTGCGGATGGTGTTGGTGAAACACTCGACGGTGCGCTCGTAACCGGTGCCCCAGCGGAAGGCCACCTCGACCTCGGCCCGACGCTGCACGTTGGACTGCATGACCCCGTTGGCGTCGGCGGCGTTCTCCCGGTAGGTGCCCTCGCCGGTGACCACCAGCATGCCGGAGACGGGCCGGTCGCCGGTCGGGGCGAGGAACTCCACCATGTCGGTCAGCCCGTTGGGGTAGTGGAAGCTCTCCTCGGTCGGCTCCTCGCCGGTGTGGTCACGCAGCGTGTAGCTCACGCCCGGCACCAGGAACGCCGTGTTGCGCAGCTTCGTCCGCACGGCGTCGGCGTCCAGGGTGGCGCCGGTCTCGAAGTAGCGCGCGTCGTGCCACCAGCGGATCGAGGTGCCGGTGCGCTGGCCACGCTTCATCGCACCGACGATCTGGAGCCCGGGGCCCGGGGTGAACGCGGCGTCGGGGCCGTCACCGTCGAAGACTCCCGGCACGCCGTGCCGGAACGACATCGCGTGGACCTTGCCGCCCCGGCGGACGGTGACGTCGAACCGGCGGGACAGCGCGTTGACCGCCGAGGCGCCCACGCCGTGCAGACCGCCGGAGGTCTTGTAGCCGGAGCCGCCGAACTTGCCGCCCGCGTGCAGCCGGGTGAGCACCAGCTCGACGCCGGAGATGCCGGACTTGGCGTGCACGTCGGTGGGGATGCCACGACCGTCGTCGTCGACCTGAACCGAGCCGTCGGCGTGCAGCGTCACCTCCACCTTCGTGGCGTGGCCGGCGACGCCCTCGTCCGTGGAGTTGTCGAGGATCTCGTTGACGAGGTGACCCACGCCACGGCTGTCGGTGGAGCCGATGTACATGCCGGGCCGCTTGCGGACGGCGTCCAGCCCCTCGAGGTGCGTGAGGTCGTCGGCCCCGTACAGGGTCTCAGGCTCTGCGGTCAACTGGTCGTACTCCCAGGTCTCGGCGATGTGGTGCCGCGTCCGACGTCGTCGGTCGGCCGGCGCGCCGCAGCGAGCCTAACCGGGAGATGCGACAGGACGACGGCGCCCCGCAGCGAGGCACGCGCCTCGTCGTGGGGCGGGCCCCGGGCGGGAGGGTAACGCGTTCCGTCCGGTTCCGGCGTATCGGCGCCACCGTGACCGGTTTGCGGACGAGTCGGCCGCGGGCGCTTCCCTCCGGACAACAACGAGGCCGTGGCCGACCTTCCCCAGCGGCAAGGACGCCTGGTCCCGGGCACCGGGTGGCCGGCGCCACCGGCCGCGGGCACCGCGCCACCGACGCCTTCGGACCGGGCGCTCCGACCGCCGACGCCGGCGGGGCCCGGACGGGGCGGGTGTGTCCCTTTGCGAAAGATTTTGTTACGGGCCATTGACGCCCGTCATGCCGGGGTGATCTGATCGCGCCCTCGGAGGATCTTTCACGTTTCGATGGACAGATGGGGGACGTCATGTCCAGGTTCCGTCGTACCGCACTCGCGGCGGCGCTCGCCGTCGCCACCGCCACCCTGTCGACCGCCGTGGGGTTGAGCGCCCCGGCCTCGGCAGCCCCGCCCACCGCCGCGGTGGCGCTCGGCGACAGCTTCATCAGCGGTGAGGGCGCCGGGGCGTACACCCCGGTGGCCGACGTCAACGGGGTCGCCCAGGGCTTCCCGGGCTGGACCGCCGCGAACAACAACGCGTTCTTCTGCCACCGCTCGGCCAACGCCTCGCTGCACCGGGCCAACCTGCCGGGCATCCAGGACCGGTTCAACCTCGCCTGCTCCGGCGGGCAGCCGCACGACATCGCCGCCGCCTCCTCGGCCCGGACCAACGGCCGTCAGGTAGCCGCCCAGCTCGACCAGCTGCGCGCGGTCGGCCGGACCCACGACATCGACCTGGTGCTGCTCGGGCTCGGCTCGAACAACAGCTCGTTCACCTTCGGCAACGTCGCGGAGAAGTGCGCCAACCGGTTCATCGCCGACGCCTGGACCGGCTGGTGGGAGTTCTGGGCCTACCTGGGCGGCCCGGTGGAGCAGAAGCCCTGCACCGACGCCGACCTGGCCACCGCCGCCCAGTGGAGCGCCGCGACCGCGGAGACCACCTCGGCCGTACGCCAGCTGCTCACCACGCTGCGCGAGATCGACGCCGACGGTCAGCACCGGATCGTCCTGCAGGACTACACCAACCCGCTGCCGCTCGACCTCGAGGCGCGCTTCCACGAGGAGGACAGCCGGGACGACACCCGGGACAAGTTCCGCGCGCTGGGCGCCGAGCGGTACGCGGCCGGCTGCCCGATCCACCGGGCCAGCCTGCTGCCGGGGCACCGCTTCTCGCAGGGGCTGGGCACCCTGGTCAAGTCCACCCGGGACACCCTGGCCGCCGAGTTCCCCGGCGCGGACCTGGTCTACCTCAACGTGCAGCGGGCCTTCGACGGCGCCCGGCTCTGCGAGTCGGGGACCAGCCCGGCCGGCACCCTGGCCACCCCGATCCGCCTGCAGGACAGCCCGCCGAACGGCGTCTTCGTCACCAGCCTCTCCGGCAAGGACAAGATCGCCATCCAGCGGATCGCGAACACCTGCGTGAGCTACTTCCAGACCTGCCAGGAGTCGTGGCACCCGAACGCCGCCGGCCACCAGGTGCTCGGGCAGTGCCTGACGGGCGCGGCCACCACCGGTGCGCGTTCCGTGGCCTGCGTCCGCGCCGGGGACGGCTCGATCACGGTCTCCTGACCGCGACCGCGTCCCGGAACCCCGTGCCGCTCGGCGCGGGGTTCCGCCGCGTCCGGGGCCGGGCGGGCCGACGCGGTCACGGGCGGCCGACAGCGTCAAGGACGCCGACGCCGACGCGGCCGCGGAAGGCCGGCGTGGTCGCGGGCGAGCGCCGAGGGCCGCCGACGGGGTGGATCAGTCGCGGGTGGCCACGCCGAGCACGTGCGGGGCGGCGGGGGCCGGGAGTCGGCCGTCGGGGAAGCGGAACGCGTCCAGCTCGGTGACGGTGAAGCCCGCGGCCCGGATCGCGCCCACCGTGTCGCGGCCCGTGTGGCAGCCGCCGCAGAGCAACGGCCAGACGGTCGCGTCGACCAGCCGCTGCGCGCGGCGCAGGCCCGGTGTCTGCGCGCGTACGTGCTCGAAGAAGCGCACCTGCCCACCGGGCCGCAGCACCCGGCGGGCCTCGCGCAGCGCGGCGGCCTGGTCGGCCACCGAGCAGAGGACCAGGGACAGCACCACCGCGTCCGCGTCGGCGTCGGGCGCCGGCAGCGCCTCGGCGAGGCCGTCGACCACCTCCACGGGTACGGGCGCCCCGGCCGCCGCCGCCCGGGCCGCCGCCCGGAGCCGGGGCTCCGGCTCGACCGCCAGCACCCGCTCGACGGTGCCCGGGTAGTGCGCGAAGGTGCGGCCGTTGCCGGCGCCGACCTCGACCACCCGGCCCGCGAGGCCGGCGACGAGCCGGCGGCGGTGGGCGGCCGCGCCGGCGGCGTCCATCGCCACGCTCGCCCGCGCGAACACCCGGGCGAACACCGGGTGGGAGACCGCACCACGGGACATCGTCGCTCCTCAGACCGGATCGGGTACGGCCCGCCGGCCGACCGGGGCCGGTCGGGGGCGGGGCAGGCCGAGGGCGAGCAGCGCCGGGCCGGTCGGCCCGGCGACCAGCTCGCCGAGCGTCACGTCGTCCAGCACGGCGAGGAAGGCGTCCCGGGCACGGCGAAGTTCGCCCCGCAGCCGGCAGGCCGCGCGCAGCGAGCAGGCCGGCTCGTCGCAGGAGACCACCTCGTCGTCGCCCTCGAAGGCCCGCACCACGTGCCCGACCGTGGCGTTCCCGCCGCCCTCGGCGAAGGCCACCCCGCCGGAGCGGCCCCGGATGGTGACGAGCACCCCGAGCCGCTGCAACCGCTGCACCACCTTGGCGACGTGGTTGCGGGGCAGGTCGAGCTGGTCGGACAGCTCGTCCACGGTCATCCGTCGCGGGTCCGCGGCGGCGAGCATGGCGATGCGCAGCGCCATGTCGGTGGACCGGTTGAGCTTCACGTCCCGACCCTAGCCACCGCGGTCGAGCCCTCACCACGGTCGACCGGACCCGGGATGTGATCCGGACGACCCCCGACCCGGGACCTTCGGCCCTGAAGAGGTATCTCGAATACCTGTTTTGCTGTCGTCGTTCGAGCGATTCATCTCAGAAGGAGAAAGCCGTGCTCTCGGAGTCCTCAGCAGCAGTGGTGACGGCGACCCTGCCCGCCGTGCAGGCGCACGGCGAGGCGATCACCGGCCGGTTCTACCAGCGGATGTTCGACGCGCACCCCGAACTGCTCGACATCTTCAACCGCAGCAACCAGGCCACCGGCACGCAGAAGGCCGCCCTCGCGGCCGCCGTGGTCGCGTACGCGGAGCACCTGACCGGCGGCAGCCGCGCGCCATGGGGGCCGATCCTGGACCGCATCGCGCACAAGCACGCCTCGCTCGGCATCACCGCCACGCAGTACACGATCGTCGGCCGGCACCTGCTCGCCGCCGTCGGCGAGGTGCTCGGCGACGCCGTCACCGCCGAGGTGGCGGCGGCCTGGGACGAGGTCTACTGGCTGCTGGCCTGCGAGCTGATCGCCCGGGAGGCCCGCCTCTACACCGTGGCCGGGCTGGCCGAGGGCGAGTCGGTCTGGCGGGACTGGCGGGTCGTCGCCCGGACCACCGAGGCGCTGGACGTCGTGTCGTTCACCCTGGTCCCGGCCGACGGCGGGCCGGTGCCCAGCTTCGTCCCGGGCCAGTACACCTCGGTCGCCGTCGACCTGGACGGCGGGCGCGGTCAGCAGATCCGCCAGTACAGCCTCTCCGGCTGCCCCGGCGCCGAGCACTGGCGGATCACCGTCAAGCGCGTACGCGGCACCGGCGACGCCCCCGACGGCATGGTCTCCACCTTCCTGCACGAGCGCGTGGGGGTCGACGACACCCTCCGGCTCAGCCCGGCGTTCGGCGAGGTCAGCGCGGTGGCCGGGGAGGGCCCGCTGCTGCTGGTCAGCGCGGGCATCGGCCTGACCCCGGCGATGGCCGCGCTGGAGCACCTGGCCGCCACCGAGCCGCAGCGTCCGGTGGTGCTGGTGCACGCCGACCGGGCCGGCGCGGCGCACGCGTTCCGCGGCGAACTGCCGCGCCTGCACGCCGCGCTGCCCAACCTGCGCACCGCCCTCTGGTACGAGGACCTCACCGACGGCGAACTGGCCGGGGTGACCGCCGAGGTCATCGCCGGCCGGGTCGACCCGGCGCTGATCCCGCTCTCCCCCGACGCCCACGTGCACCTCTGCGGGCCGCTGCCGTTCATGAACACCGTCCGGGGCGGCCTGCTGCGCCGGGGGGTGCCGGTGGAGCGGATCGCCTACGAGGTCTTCGGGCCGGGCATGCTCCACGACGACCGGTCCTGACCAGGTGTTATCGGCCGGCCACGGGCGGTGAGGTGGTTCGCCCCACCGCCCGCCGGCTCCTCCACACCCGACGGACAGCTCACCAGGACGAGCCGGGCGGGCGGCGGTTAGGAGGTGAGGTCGGGGGTAGGGACTCCTGCGGCGGGGTCCGCCAGGCGGCGAGGAGACGCCCCGGGGCTCGACCGGGTCCCCGCCGACGGGCCGGCCGATGGAGGAAGCACATGCGTATCGCGATGATCTCGGAGCACGCCAGTCCGCTCGCCGTCGGAGGGGTGGAGGAGTCCGGCGGTCAGCACACGCACGTGGCGGAGCTCGCCGCCGCCCTGGTCGGCGAGGGGCACGACGTCCGCGTCTACACCCGCCGGGACTCCACCGTCCCGCCCGACTCCGTGGTCACCCCGGACGGCTACCAGGTGTGCCACGTGCCGGCCGGTCCGGCGCTGCGGGTGCCGAGGGACGAGCTGCTGCCGCACATGGGCGAGTTCGGACGCTGGCTGGCCGGTCAGTGGCGCGACGGCGGCTGGACGCCGGACGTGGCGCACGCCCACTTCTGGACGAGCGGGCTGGCCACCGTGCACGCCGGCCGGCGCACCGGGGTGCCGGTGGTGCTGACGTACCACAGCCTCGGTTCGGTGAAGCGGCGGCTGCCGGGCGCCCGGGACACCAGTCCACCGGGCCGGGTGGGCTACGAGCGGGCCCTGGGCCGGGCCGCGGACCGGGTCATCGTGCAGTGCCAGGACGAGGTCGGCGAGCTGGTCCGGCTCGGCGTGCCCCGGTCCCGGATGACGCTGGTCCCCGCCGGGGTCGACCAGGAGCTGTTCCGCCCCGACGGGCCCGTCGCCCCGCGCGACCCGGCCCGCCCCCGGATCATCACCGTCGGCCGGATGGTGGAGCGCAAGGGCATCCAGGACGTCATCCGGGCGCTGCCGGCCGTGCCGGACGCCGAGTGCGTGGTGGTCGGCGGCCCGCCGGCGGAGCTGCTCCCCGCGGACGGCTTCGCCCGCCGGCTCCGCGCGCTCGCCGAGTCCTGCGGGGTCGCCGACCGGGTGAAGCTGCTGGGCGGGCTACCCCGGGAGGAGCTGGCCCCGTGGTACCGCTCGGCGGACCTGCTGGTGGCCGCCCCCTGGTACGAGCCGTTCGGGCTCGCCCCGCTGGAGAGCATGGCGTGCGGGGTGCCGGTCGTCGGCACGAACGTCGGCGGGATCGCCGACGCCGTGGTCGACGGCCTGACCGGCGACCTCGTGCCGCCCCGGGACCCCCGGGCCCTCGGCACCGCGGTCCGCCGGCTGCTCGCCGACAAGGTCCGTCGCTTCGCGTACGCCACGGCGGCGCTGGACCGGATCCGCAACCGGTACTCGTGGAAGCGCTGCGCCGAGCAGCTGAGCACGGTCTACGCCACGGTCAGCACCGTCGGCCGCCCCGCCCCGGCGGTGGCGTAGCGCGGGTGGTGGTCGGCGGTCCGCGGTCGACGCCGGGGACGTGACGCCCACCACCCCACGGTTACCCGTCGGTAGCCTCGGGTCGTAGCCTGGGGCGGTGAACGCGACGGGGGAATACCGGCAGGAGTTCGTCGAGGTCGACGGGGCCCGCATCGGGCTACAGGTGTATCCCGATCCGGACGGCGTCGCCGACGCCCCGCTGGTGCTGATCACGCCCGCGATGGGCGTCCGGGCGCGCTACTACCGGCCGTTCGCCGCCGCGCTGCGCGCCGCTGGCCTCGCCGTGGCCGTGGCCGACCTGCGCGGCACCGGGGAGAGCACCCCGAAGCCGAGCCGCGCCTGCCGGTACGGCTATCCGGAACTGGCCGCCGACGTGGGCGCCGCGCTGGCGGCGCTGAAGACCCGGCGGGACGGGCGCAGGACGCTGCTGCTCGGGCACTCCCTCGGCGGGCAGGCGGCGCTGCTGCACCTCGCCGTGCACGGCGACCACGACGTCGACGGGCTGGCGCTGGTCGCCGTCGGCGTGCCGTGGTGGCGCAGCTACCCCGGCCTGCGCGGGTACGGCGTCCTGCCGTACACCCAGGGGATCGCGGCGACCGCCCGGCTGCTCGGCGTCTGGCCGGGCTGGGGCTTCGGCGGCCGGCAGGCGCGCGGGGTCATCCGGGACTGGGCCCACACCGCGCGGACCGGGCGCTTCCCGCAGTTGGACGGGGTGGACGCCGAGGCGGCCGTGCGGGCGCTGCGGACCCCCGTCCTCGCGGTCAGCGTCGACGACGACCAGTACACCCCGCACGAGACCGTCGACCACCTGTGCGCGAAGCTGGCCGCGGCGCCCGTCGTGCGCGAGCGCTACACCCCGGCGCAGGCCGGCGCCCGGATGGACCACTTCACCTGGGTACGCGCGAGCGCCCCGCTGGCGGCCCGGGTGGCCCGCTTCGCCGCCGACCTGCCGGCCCGCTGACCTCGCCGGGGGCCGCGGCACGAGCGGGGCGACTGGTCGGGCCGGCCCGGCCGCCCGACGCCGGCGACGGGCGGCACGGCCGCGGCGACGCGTCCCGGGCGGCGCCCCGCCGCCCGGGACGGAGACGCTCACTCGTCGGTGTCGACGGGCACCATCTCGCCGTCCCGCTCCACGCGGGTCTCGCCGAGCTCGGCGGGCGGCGGCACCTGGGCCGTGGTCTTGCGCGGATCGTTGTCCGGGTGCATCAGCACCGCGTCGGTCGACGCGGTCTTCTCCCGGCTCTCCTCGGGCTGCGACATCCGCTTCCCCTCTCGCTCGGGTCGTCCGACCAACTACCCGCACCTGCCCCGCCGACTCCTCCCGGCCCGTCCCCGTCGTCTCCCCGCGACGACGCCCCGGTCCGGTATCTGTGCCGCCGCGGCGTATCAGCAGCTGACGGGCGGGATTAGCCGGCCGGGCGGCGGGTATGCCGCACCGCCCGACACGGTGGAAGGGGATCAGATGTCCGAACGGCACACCGCACTGCGCTCGATGCACGACCTGGGCCTGGCGGCCTGGTTCGGGGGCTCCCTGATGGGAGCGTTCGGCGTCAACGGCGCGGCGGCACAGATGAACGACTCGACCCAGCGGTTGCCGATGGCCTCTGCCGGCTGGGCCCGGTGGACCCCGGTGAACGCCGCGGCGATCGGCGCCCACCTGGCGGGGGCCGTCGGGGAACTGGTGACGGAGAGCCCCCGGGTGGCCGCCCAGTCGGGGGTGGCCCGGGCCAGCACGCTGAAGACGGCGCTGACCGTCGGCGCGCTGGCGGTGACCGGCTACAGCCGGCTGCTCGGCATGAAGCTGGAGAAGGCCGGCGGCCCGGCGGTCGAGGGGGTCACCGAGCCGAACTCGCACACGCCGTCGAACGTGGCGTCGTGCCAGCGGCAGATGCGGATGCTCCAGTGGGCGATCCCGGCGATGACCGGGGCGCTCATCGTGATGACCGCGTACATGGGCGAGCAGCAGAAGCCCGGCGAGGTGTTCCGGGGCATGCTCGGGCGCGTCGGCGGCATGCGGAACGCCCCGAAGGGGATGGGCGCGCTCATGGCGATGGGCGGGGCCCGGCAGAAGCGGATGGCGAAGTCCGGCCGCTGCTGACCGACGTGCCGCCGGACGGCGTCCCGCCGACTCCTCGGCGGCGGGGCGCCGTTGCCGCGCGTCCCCACCCGCCGGGACCGCGCCCGGGGGCGCCGGCGAGGCATGACCGCCCCGGTGACGGGCATTCGGGGCCGGTACCGGCGGACCGAGCAGCGAGGTGGCCATGACGGCAGGAGAGGGACGCGGCGGGGACCGACGCGCACCGGAGGCGACCACGCCCTGGGTGACCAGGGACGGCATGGACGTGGAGCCGCCGTGGGGCGTCGGTGAGCACGACCCCATGGACGAGGGCAGCGAGGAGACCGCCGTACCGGAGGGGCGGCGCGGGGAGCGTCGGGCCGACGAGCCGGCGGGACCGTCCGGCCCCGCCGGGCGGCACGGCTTCGGCCCGGTCGAACCGACACCCACGCGGCCGGCGGGCCCCGGCGCGCCGCCCGACCCGGCGCCGGCCCGGCGGTCCTTTCCCGACGCCGCCGACGTCGAGGAGCGGACGGAGGACGCGCTGCGGACCAGGGGCCGACGCTCCTGACCGGTACGCCCCGGCGCGTGGACGGGACGGCCCCGCGCCGAACGCCGACGGTCAGGCGCGCCCCGCCGCCCTCAGCAGCCGGAGCTGACCGATCTCGGCCGCGTTCTTCATCAACTCGGCGTTGACCCAGCCGAGCATGTGCGCCACCGTGTGCCCCGCGTCGTCCTGCCACGGGAACGGCGCGGTGGCGTCGAGGTCGGCGTCGGTGAGGCGGTCGAGGTGCCCGAGCCACTCGGCGCGCAGGCCCCGCAGCCAGGCGATTGTCGGCTCGCCCGCGCCCGGCCATCCGACGTCGGTGCGCTGCCGTGGCGGCCGTCCGCCGAGATGGTCCATGGCCACCGTCCACCACCAGCCGATGTGCCAGGACAGCCAGCCGATCGTCGGGACCGGCACGGGGTCGGGTTCGGTGTCGGCCCAGTCGGGTGTCCACCCGCCGGCGGGGTCGCGACGCACCGTCCAGCAGATCGCGGCCGGCTCCCAGAGGAAGTCCGCCGCGTCGAGACGCTCGAGGTGGTACTCGAACAGCGACCACGTCAGGTCGAACTGCCAGCGCAGGAGTGCACGGGAGGTTGCCGCCATCCGGCGATCATGCCCGAGGGCGCCGACCCGGTCCACGGAATTGGGCCCCCGCCACGAGGTCAGCCGCCGGCGGTGTCCTCCTCGGCGACCTCGGCGGGGTCCGCCGCCACCGGGTGACCGGTGTCGTCCACCAGACCGGGCGCCATGCTGCCGCCGTGTGCCTCCTGCGCCTCCCGGGTCTCGCGCGCCGCCGCGTCCCCCGGCACGCCCGGCGTCGCCTCTCCGGGGCGCTCCTGCCGCTGCTCACTCATCACCGCGTCCCCTTCCGTCGCTCACGCCCCCGCCGGTACCCGGGCGGCCGACGGGAAAACCTCGCCGCCGCGCCGACGATCCCGGCGCGTGCTCAGGACGGCGAACCGGCTCCCGCCCGGTCGCGTCCCGCCGGCCGGACCCCGAGCAGCTCCGCGAGTCGGGCGGCGTCACGCTGGGCCTGGTCGCCGCAGCAGTTGTTGAACAGCGCGTGCAGCTCCCCCGCCTGCCCGGCCAGCTCGGCCAGGAGTTCCGACCAGCGGCGGAGTTCCTCGTCGCCGTACGCGTAGCGGAACTTCTCCTGCTTGTCCCCGGTCTCCCAGGCGGTGCTGTGCCCGTGGAACCGGACGACCGCCAGCTCCGCCGTGGCGAACAGGATGGGCGGCACCGACGAGGGATGCCCCTGCGGCATGTCGACGCAGACGAACGACAGCCTGCGCTCCCGCAGGAACGCGAGCGTGTCCAGCGCCGCCGTGCCGTCGAACCACGACCCGTGGCGCAGCTCGACGGCGACCCGCCACGGCTGGCACCGCTCCGCCAGCTCGGCGATGCGCCGCTCGGCGGCGGCCCCACGGGCCAGCCACGGCGGGAACTGGAGCAGGACCGCGCCGAGCCGGTCGGCCGCCGCGATCGGGTCCAGCGCCGCCCGGAACCGGTCCCACAGCTCGTCGTACGCGGCCGCGGGGAGGTCCCGGCGGCGGATCCGGCTCGGGCCACCGGCCGGGCGCAGGTCGCGGGGCAGCGCCGCCACCGGTGTCGGGTGACCGGTGAAGAGGCTGAACGCCTTGACGTCGAAGGTGAAGTCCTCGGGCGTGGCGTCGACCCAGCCCCGCGTCGTCTCGGGCACGGGCACCGCGTAGTAGGAGGTGTCCACCTCGACCAGCGGGAAGCGCCCGGCGTAGAAGTCGAGCCGGCCGGCCGGGGTGTTGGCCGCGCGCGGATACCAGCCCGAGCGCAGCAGCATCTGGTCCGCCCAGGACGACGTGCCCACCTTGATCACACCCATGTGATTCAGTGCACCGCGGACCGGACGAATCGGCAACCGCTGGCGGAAAACCGGCAGCCGGGCTGCCCGCCGGCATCCGGCTCGGCGACGAAACCGGAGCGGCAGCCGCGAGGCGGTCGACGACGCCAGGACCGTGGGCCGCCCCAGAAACCCGGTCCCCGCCTCCTCCCCGAGCCGGCGTTTGTGGGACGTCACACCCCGACGCGTGTGACGGTCCGGGGGCCGGTGGCGCTGAGGGACACGAGATGAAAGCACACCGGATGGACCAGGAGACCGTCGAGCGGCTGCTCGACGGTCCTGTCCTCGACCCGCAGGACGGCCCGCAGCCCGTCACGTCGTTGTTGACGGCGGTCCGCGCCCCGGGCCGGGCCGGCGAACTGGCCGGCGAGGAGGCGGCCGTACGGGCCTACCGGCTGGCCCGGGCCGGCAGCCCGCTCGGTCCGCCGGAGCCGCGCCGCCGTCCCGCCCTCGCGGGGTTCGGCGTCCGCGCCGCGCTGGCCGGTGCCGCCCTCGCCCTCACGGGCGGGGTGGCCCTCGCCGCCACCGGGGGCGCGCTGCCCCTCCCGCTGCGGGGTCCGGCGCCCACCACCGCCGCTCCCGCGCCCGCCCCCACCACGGACGCCTCCTCCACGACGACCCGCCATCCGCCGTCCGCCCCGACGGGCGGGGCGGACGGTCGGCCGGAGCCGGACGCGAAGCTGCGGGAGCTGTGCCGGGCGTACCGGGCGGACGCCGGCGACCGGCCGGGCGGCTCTCCGGACGACGCCACCTTCGGTGACCTCGTCGACGCCGCCGGTGGCCCCGGGGAGGTGGCCGGCTACTGCGAGCGGGTGCTGGCCGACGAGCCGAAGGACCCCAGCCCGCACGGCAGCCCGTCCGGCGGGCCGGCGGTCACGCCGACCGGCCGCCCCGGAGCGGACCCGACGGGCCGTCCCGGGGTCGACCCGACCGGCCGACCGGCGGTCACGCCGACCAGCCATCCCGGGGTCGACCCGACCGGCCGACCGGGAGCCGACCCGACCGGTCGACCCGGGGCCGAGCCGACCGTCCGGCGGACCGGGCCGCCCACGGCGTCGCCGTCGGCCACGGCCGCACGATCGGCCCGGCCCGACCCCGTCCAGGTCTCGCCGGCGCAGGGGCGCCACACCGCCGCGCCGAGCGGCGGCGACGCGGGCTGACCGGGCGGCCGGCGGGCGGGCGCGTCCCTGCCGGCGCGCCGTGCCGGCGGCGTGGCCCGCGTTTGCGCGCGGGTGACCGTCCGGGCTTCCGGTGGCGCGTCGTCGGCCGGTGACCTCGGCGGAGGCGGCTGGTAGCTTGCCCCGATGAGTCTGCGGCGTCGACGCGTGGCGGTGGCCTTCCGCCTGGCGATCGTGATCAGCGTGCTGGCCGGGATCGTGCTCACCGCGCTCGGTTCCGCCACGGTCACCGGCCTGCTGCCGTACTTCACGATCCAGAGCAACCTCGCCGTCGGGCTCTTCGCCGGATACGCCGCCTGGCTGGCCCGGCAGGACCGGCCCGAGCCGCCCTCCGCGCTCAAGGGCGCGGTCACGCTCTACATCACCATCACCGGCGTGGTCTACCACCTGGTGTTGGCCAACCCGGCCAGCCCGTTCGCGATGCCGCCGGCCGACCGCACGCTCGGCGAGGCGCTGGGCAACCAGTTCCTGCACACCGTCGTGCCCCTGCTGGCCGTGGCGGACTGGGCGCTGTTCGACCGCCGGGGCCGGCTCCGCCTGCGCTACGCGGCCTGGTGGCTGGCGTTCCCCCTCGGATACCTCGGCTTCGCGCTGCTCCGCGGGCTGGTGGTGGACCGGTATCCGTACCCGTTCGTCGACGCGGGCGAGTTGGGCTACGCCGGGGTGGCCGTCAGCGCGGTCTTCTTCGCCGCCGCGTTCTGGCTGCTGGGCCTGCTCTTCGTCGCCGTCGACCGGGGCCTGGGCCGCCGTGCCGCGGCGCCGGACGCCACCTCGACCAGCCCGGACGCCACCTCGACCGTCCCGGAGGCCGCCCGGCCCGACGCGACGGCCCTGCCCTGACGGGGCCACGCTCCCGGCGGTTCGCCCGCACGGGGTGAACCGGGGCGCCGCGGTGGGCCGTTTGGGCTGCCGCTGAACGGGCAGCCGGCAGGCGGACCGGAAGCGGGAGAACGGGAGACGTCATGCGCGCACTGCGATTGCCCAACTGGAAGTCGGCGCCCGAACTGGTCGAGGTCGACGAGCCGACCCCGGGCCCGGGTCAGGTGGTCGTGAAGATCGGCGGTGCCGGCGCCTGCCACTCCGACCTGCACCTGATGCACGACTTCGAGGCCGGCACGGTGCCCTGGAACCCGCCGTTCACCCTCGGCCACGAGAACGCCGGTTGGGTGCACGCGCTCGGCGACGGGGTGGGCGGGCTGACGGTGGGCCAGCCGGTGGCCGTGTACGGGCCGTGGGGCTGCGGCACCTGCGCCCGCTGCCGGGTGGGCGTCGACCCGTACTGCGAGAACACCGCCGAGGCGCCGGTGCCCGGCGGGGGCGGCGGCCTCGGCCTGGACGGCGGCATGGCCGAGTACATGCTGGTGCCGCAGGCCCGGCAGGTCCTGCCGCTGCCCGACGGGCTCGACCCGGTGCTGGCGGCGCCGCTGACCGACGCGGGGCTCACCCCCTACCACGCGATCCGCCGTTCCTGGGCGAAACTCGGCCCGACCAGCACCGCCGTGGTGATCGGCGTGGGCGGGCTCGGGCACGTCGGCGTGCAGATCCTCAAGGCCACCACCGCGGCCCGGGTGATCGCGGTGGACACCCGCGAGGAGGCGCTGAAGCTCGGTGCGGAGTGCGGCGCCGACCTGACGATGCTCTCCGGCGAGGACACCGCCCAGGAGATCCGCCGGGCCACCGGCGGCCGGGGCGCCGACGTGGTCCTGGACTTCGTCGGCGCCGACCCGACCCTCGCGCTCGGCGCCGCCGCCGCCCGCACCGTCGGCGACCTGACCATCGTCGGCATCGGCGGCGGCACGCTGCCGGTGGGCTTCTTCTCCGTGCCGTACGAGGTGAGCATCCAGACCACATACTGGGGCAGCCGGCCGGAGCTCGTCGAGGTGCTCGAACTGGGCGCCCGGGGCCTGGTGAGGCCGAAGGCCAGCACCTTCTCGCTGGACGAGGCGGTCGTCGCGTACCAGAAGATGCGCGACGGCACGCTGGAGGGCCGGGCCGTCGTCGTGCCGTGACCGCCGCGACCCTAGAGTGATCATGTGGTCGCGGCGCTGGAGCTCTACCTGGACACCGACGCCACCCGACGGATCCGGGTGCTCTGGGACGCGCTGGAGTCCGAGGGCGTGCAGAGCATGCGGTCGCTGCTGGAGCAGCGCCACCGGCCGCACGTCTCGCTCGCCGTCGCGCCCCGCTTCGACCCGGAGCGGGTCGCGGCGGCGCTGCGCGGCACGGTGGTCGCCGCTCCGCTGCGGCTGAGCTTCGAGCACGCCGGGCAGTTCGTCGGCCGGGTGCTGTGGCTGGGCCCGACCCCCACCGCCGAGCTGCTCGCGCACCACGCGCGGGTGCACGGCCGGCTGGCCGAGGCGGGGATCGGGCTGGTCGAGCACTACCAGCCGGGGCGTTGGGTGCCGCACTGCACGCTGTCCATGCGGGTGCCGAACGCCCTGATGGCCGCCGCCGTACGCCGCTGCCTGGAGGTGCTGCCGCTGGAGGCGACGGTGGTCGGCGCGGCCCTCACCGACCACGCCCGGGGCATCTCCCACCCGTTGCCGTAGCCGGACCGCACCGCCGTCGTGACTGAGGCGGTGCGGTCCGGCGCTTGTCCGGGTCGCATCCGGGGGTGGATCCTGTAGGGAATCGACAGAAACGAATCTATGGAGGTTCGATGCGTCGTCTCCCGCCCGCCCTGCTCCTGCTCGCCGCGCTGCTGCTCGGCCTGCCGGCGCCCGCCCACGCCGCCCCCGATAACGGCGGGGCCGCCCCCGACCACGACACCGGCCGCGCCGCGGCCGCGCTCGCGCAGGTCCGCACCACCGGCACCGCCTGGGGGCTCGACCCCGCCACCGGCCGGATGACCCTGACCGTCGACGACACCGTCTCCGCCCGGGACGTGGCCGCGCTGCGGGCGACCGCCGACCGGGCCGGTGCGGTGCTCCGCCGCGAGCCGGGTCAGCTGCGCACCCTCATCGCCGGCGGGCAGGCGATCTACGGCGGCGGCGGACGGTGCTCCCTCGGCGCCAACGTCCGCAGCGGCAGCACCTACTACTTCGTCACCGCCGGCCACTGCACCACCGCCGGCGCGACCTGGTACGCCAACAGCGCGCAGACCACCGTCCTCGGCAGCCGGACGGGCAGCAGCTTCCCCGGCAACGACTACGGGCTGGTCCGCTACACGAGCCTGGTCGCCCACCCCAGCGCCGTCTACACCTACCCCGGCCTGCTCACCATCAACGGCGCCGGCAACGCCTACGTCGGCCAGGCGGTCTGCCGCAGCGGCTCCACGACCGGGGTGCGCTGCGGCACGGTCACCGGGCTCAACGCGACAGTCAACTACGCCCAGGGCAGCGTCACCGGCCTGATCCGGACCAACATCTGCGCCGAGCCGGGCGACAGCGGCGGGCCGCTCTACGCCGCCGGCACCGGCACCATCCTCGGCATCCTCTCCGGTGGCAGCGGCAACTGCACCAGCGGTGGCACCACCTACTACCAGCCGATCATGGAGATCCTGGCCGCGTACGGCGTGACCGTCCCCTGACCGACCACCCGCGTGCCCGGCCCGACCCCGCGCGACGGGCCGGGCACGGCGGGGTCAGCCCTCGCGGCCGGTGGTCGCGACGCCCACGACGAGGTGACGCCCTCCGGCACCGACCGGAACCGGTCAGGCGGCCCGGGGGGTGAGGAGGTAGTCGTCCGCCTCGGGGCTCCACCGCAGGTCGACGACGCCGCTGGTGGCGGCCGCCTTGCAGAACTGGAGGAAGCTGCGGTAGCCCAGCTTCTTCTCGCTGAAGTCGGGCCGTGCCCGGCGCAGCTGGTTCTTCAGCCCGGAGAGGGCCACCGCGCCCTCGTCGCCGGCGAGATCCGCCACCACCGAGCCGAGCAGCCCGAACGCCACCTCCCGGTCGCCGTGCTCGGGCAGGGAGACCTCGGGGTCGCCCTTGGCGGGCCCCTCCGCCAGCTCGACCACGTTGTGCTGGGCGAGGTGCCGCATGAGTTCCCCGAAGGTGCGGAACCCGTAGTCGGACTCGCTGAACGTCGGGTCCTTGCGCAGCAGGGTGCGCTTCAACGTCGAGGCCGTCACCTCGCCGCTGGAACTGCCCTGGAGGCCGGCGACGGTCTGCGCCACGAGCACGGCGAGCGTGTCGACGTCCCGGCCGGCCTCCTCGACCGCCGGCTGCGGCTCGGGCTCGGGCTCCTGCTCCACCCGCGGCACGTCGGGGCTGGGCAGGCGGGCCGGGCGGCCCCGCCGGACCCGGGCGGGCGGGATGTCGACGCCCTCCAACCGGTCGTAGTAGAGGAACTCGTCGCACGCGGGCGGCAGCAGCGCCGAGGTCGAGTTCTCCACACCCACGCCGATGACGCGCTTGTTCAGCTCGCGGAGCTTGTGGACCAGCGGGGTGAAGTCACTGTCGCCGGTGCAGATCACGAAGGTCGAGATGTAACCGCGTTCGAAGGCCAGCTCCACCGCGTCCACGGCCATCTTGATGTCGGCGGCGTTCTTGCGCGAGGCCCCCATCCGCTGGGGAATCTCGATGAGCTCGACGTGCGACCGGGTGAGCATCCGCCGGTCCTCGTCGAAGTAGGACCAGTCCGCGTACGCCCGGCGCACCACCACCCGGCCGCGCTCGGCGAGGGCGTCGGCGATGGGCCGGAAGTCGAAGGCCACGCCGCCGAGGTGGTCGCGGGCCCCCAGCGCGAGGTTCTCGTAGTCGAGGAAGAGGGCGATGCGGTCTTCGTGATCCACGCAGGTCAGCCTACCCCCGGCGGGGCGCCGCACCGTTCCGGTCCGCCGCCGTCCGGCGCCGTGTCCACCGTGGTGGGCCGGCCGGGCGGGGTAGTGCTGGCCCTACCCGGGGACTACCTCCAGACGGCTGGGTCGGCGCGTCGGCCACGGTTAGCGTCAGCGGCATGACGACTGCCCGCCCCCTGTGCCTGGCCGAGGCGCTGCGCCGGCCCGGATATCTGCTCTCGCCGTGGCCGTGGCGCGCGCTGGCCTACCTGCTCACCACCGTCCCGGTCGCCGGGGTGCTCGCCGTCGGGCTGCTCGTCGTCGGTGCGCCCCTGCTGGCGGCGGTCAGCGCCGCCCGACAGGACCGCCCGGTCGAGCTTCCCCTCGTGCTGTTCCTGGCCGTCGGCGCGCTGGCGGTGCTGGCGTCGGCCCCGGTCGTGAGCATCGCGGTGACCGCCGTGGAACGGCAGCGACTCGGCCTCGTGGACGGGCGGCCGTTGCCGGCGTACCGGTGGTGGGGCCTGGCCGCGCGTTACACCGAGGCCGCCGCGTGGCGGGAGGTCGCCCACACCTTCTGGCTGGGCGGCGTCGTGCCGCTCGGGTACGCCGTGTTCACCCTGCTCGTGCTGCTCGACCTCACGCTGGTCGCCAGCCCCTGGCTGGCCGGCGACGCCGACGAGGTCATCGTGGTCTGGACCACCGTCGACACGGCCGGCGAGGCCGTCCCGTACGCCGTCCTCGGGGTCCTGCTCCTCCCGGTGCTCTGGTACGGGCTCGGCGCGCTCGCCGCGGTCCAGGGCGCGGTGGCGCGGTGGCTGCTCGGCCGGCCCGCCGACGGGGTGGCCCTGCGGGAGGTCAGCCGCTCGCGGGCCCGGCTGGTCGACGCGTACGAGACCGAACGCCGCCGCATCGAGCGCGACATGCACGACGGCGCGCAGCCCCGGCTGACCAGCCTCACCCTCCACCTGGGCCTGGCCCGGCTCGACGTGCCCGAGGACTCCCCCGCCGCCGGTCCGCTCGCCGTCGCGCACGACCAGGCCAAGAGCCTGATGGTCGAGCTCCGGCAGATCGTGCAGGGCATCCGCCCGCAGAGCCTCACCGATCTGGGCCTGGCCGGCGCGGTACGGGAACTCGCCGGCGAGGCCACCGTTCCGGTCACCGTCCACGCCGACCTCGGGCAGCCGCTGCCCGAACTCGTCGAGAGCACCGCCTACTTCGTGGTGTCGGAGGCGCTGGGCAACGTCGTCCGGCACGCCGGGGCGACCCGGGCCGAGGTCCGGCTGGTCCAGGCCGACGGCGAACTCGTCGTGGAGATCTCCGACGACGGCTGCGGCGGCGCCGACCCGGCAGGGGGCACCGGCCTGACCGGCCTCGCCGACCGGGTCGCCGCGGCCGACGGGCGGCTGCTGCTCGCCAGCCCGCCCGGAGGCCCTACGCTCGTCCGGGTGGAGTTGCCGTGCCACCGATGACGCGCGTCGTGCTCGCCGAGGACGAGGTCCTCCTGCGCGAGGGCCTCGCCGGCCTGCTGGCGAGGTTCGACTTCGAGGTGGTCGCCGCCGTCGGCACGGCACCGCAGTTGCGGGACGCCGTCCGGGCGCACGAGCCGGACCTGGTGGTGACCGACATCCGGATGCCGCCCGGCCCGCGCGACGACGGGCTGCGGGCCGCCGTCGACCTGCGCGCCGAACGGCCGCGGCTCGCCGTCATGGTGCTGAGCCAGCACGTGCAGGCCGAGTACGCCTCCGCCCTGCTCGCCAGCGGCGACGGCCGGGGCGTCGGCTATTTGCTCAAGGACCGCGTCGCGGAGGTCGCCGAGTTCGCCGGGCAGCTGCGTACGGTCGCCGGCGGCGGCACTGTCGTCGATCCCGACGTGGTGCGGCGGCTGCTGCACCGCCCGCGCGACCCGCTCGCGGCCCTGTCCGCCCGGGAGCGCGAGGTGCTGACGCTGCTCGCCGAGGGGCGCTCCAACGCGGCGATCGCCGCGCGGCTGCACGTCACCGAGGCGGCGATCGGCAAGCACATCGGCAACGTCCTGGCGAAGCTCGGCCTGCTGCCCAGCGACGACACCAACCGCCGGGTGCTGGCGGCCCTCACCTACCTGCGCGCGGGCCCGTCGCCCCGGTAGCCGGCCCGGCGCGCCCACGTGCCGGGCGGGTGCCGCCCCGCCGAAAGTTGCGCTCCCGATCTCCCGACGTTCACCCGCGCACCGATAGCATCGCTGCTCATGAATACGAGGAGCAGTACCCGCTCGGGGCCCAGAAGGCTGGCGATGGCGTTCGCGCTGGCCGTCGTCCTGGTGGCGCCCGTGGCGGTGACGGCCGCGGCGTCGGCCGCCGCCACCCTGACCGTGGCCCAGGCGCTCGCCGCGCAGGACGGCCGGACGGCCGCCGTGACCGGCTACGTCATCGGCCAGCCGACCAGCAGCACGACGGTGCTCAGGTCCGGCTTCACCTCGGACACCGCGATCGCGATCGCCGACACGGCGGCCGAGACCGGCGCGAGCAGGATGCTCTACGTCCAGGTCACCGCCGCCTACCGGAGCACGTTCGGGCTGCTCACCAACCCGGGCCTGCGGGGCCAGCGGATCACCGCCACCGGTGCGCTCACCGCCTACTTCAGCCACGGCGGCCTGAAGAACCCGACGGCGATGACCCTCGGCGGCACCGCGCCCTCGCCGAGCCAGTCGCCGACTCCGGTCCCGACGACCAGCCCGGTGCCCGGCGGCGACTACGACTCCACCTACTACGCCGACGCGATCGGCAAGTCCGGCACGGCGCTGCGCGGTTCGCTGCACTCGATCATCAAGGTGCAGACGAAGCTCTCCTACGACCAGGTGTGGGAGGCGCTGAAGGACACCGACCAGGATCCGGCCAACAGCAACAACGTCATCCTGCTCAACACCGGGCGGTCCCAGAGCAAGACCAGCAACGGCGGCGGCGTGAACGACTGGAACCGCGAGCACGTCTGGGCCAAGTCGCACGGCGACTTCGGCACCGCGACCGGCCCGGGCACCGACGTCCACCACCTGAGGCCGGAGGACGTCTCGGTCAACTCGACGCGCGGCAACAAGGACTTCGACAACGGCGGCAGCCCCGTCGCCGAGGCGCCGGGCTGCTACACCGACGCCGACTCGTGGGAGCCGCGCAACGCGGTCAAGGGCGACGTGGCACGCATGATCATGTACATGGCGATCCGGTACGAGGGCACCGACGGCTGGCCCAACCTTGAGCTGAACCAGTCGGTCAACAACGGCACCGCGCCGTACCACGGCAAGATGTCGGTGCTGCTCCAGTGGAACCAGGCCGACCCGCCGGACACGTTCGAGAAGCGCCGCAACCAGCGGATCTACGAGCGCTGGCAGGGCAACCGGAACCCGTTCGTCGACCACCCGGAGTGGGCGACCGCCATCTGGGGCTGACCCGCCGCACCGACGCCCGCGGCCGGCCCCTCGCCCCGGGGCCGGCCGCGACGCGACGGATCGCGCCGGTGTGGATCAGCCTGCCGACCCGGCGACCGCCACGGGGCGACCCGGCGGCTCCGGGACGAACGGGAGGCTCTTCGGTTCCACCGGCCGGTGCCCGCCGGCCGGGTGCCGCCAGAGCCCGCGCTCGCGCAGGATCGGCAGTACGCCCTCGCCGAACCAGTACGCCTCCTCCAGGTGCGGGTGCCCGGAGAGGATGAACTCGTCCAGGCCGAGCGCGTGGTACTCGGCGATCCGGTCGGCCACCTCCGTGTGGCTGCCCACGAGGGCCGTGCCGGCGCCACCCCGGACCAGACCGAAGCCGGCCCAGAGGTTGGGTGCGACCTCCAGGCCGTCGCGGGAGCCCCCGTGCAGGTCGAGCATCCGGCGCTGCCCCTCGGACTCGCTGCCGCGCAGCCCCTCCTGGGCCGCCCGCAGGTCGGACTCGGCGATGCCGTCGAGCAGGCGGCGGGCCTGCGCCCAGGCCTCCTCGGCGGTGTCCCGGGTGATGACGTGCAGCCGGATGCCGAAGCGCAGTTCCCGGCCGACCTCGGCGGCCAGCGCGCGCACCCGGTCGAGCTTGCCGGCCACCTGGGCCGGCGGCTCGCCCCAGGTGAGGTAGACGTCGCTGTGCCGCACCGCCACCGGCAGCGCGGCGGCGGAGGAGCCACCGAAGTAGATCGGCGGAACCGGGTCGGGCAGCCGGTTCAGCCGGCCCCGCGCGATGCGCAGGTGCTCGCCGGTGTGGTCCACCGTCTCGCCGCGCCACAGCGCCCGCACGATGTGCAGGAACTCGTTGGCGCGCGCGTACCGGGCGTCCTTGTCCAGGAAGTCGCCGTAGGCACGCTGCTCCTGCGACTCGCCGCCGGTGACCACGTTGACCATCAGCCGGCCGCCGGAGAGCCGCTGGAACGTCGAGGCCATCTGCGCCGCCAGCGCGGGTGTGAGCAGGCCGGGCCGGAAGGCGACCAGGAACTTCAGCCGCTCGGTCACCTCGGTGAGCATCGCCGTGCTCAGCCAGGCGTCCTCGCACCAGGCGCCGGTCGGGGTGAGCGCGCCGACGAAGCCGAGCTGCTCGGCGGTCCGTGCGATCTGGCCCAGATAGGCGACGGTCGCCGGGCGGGCGCCGCCGGCCGTGCCGATCGGCACGCCGTGGCCGCCGCCGACGATGTCCCGGCTGTCGCCGTAGGTGGGCAGGAACCAGTGGAAGGTGAGGGTCATCCGGATCTTTCCTCCAGGGCGCGGCGGGAACGGGTGCGGTCAGGCCTGCGGCCGGCGGCGGGGTCGGTGTCGTGCCGCGCGACGACCATCGGGACCCTCCGGAGCGGGTCAGGCGACGAAGCCGTGGAAGAGCAGCGACGCCAGCCCGAGCGCCAGGGCCAGGTTGAACACGGTGGCCCCGGCGAAGACCGCGACGGGTCGCCACCCGGCCTCCCGCAGCGAGGTCACGCGGACCTCGAGACCGATGCTGACGAAGGCCAGGATCAGGAACCAGACCCGCAGGTCGTTGACGACCGCGATGGTGGCCTTGCCGTCCGCGCCCGCCGCGTCGAGGTACCAGGTGGCGATCACCGAGGCGGCGACGAAGCCGAGGACGAACTTGGGGAAGCGGCGCCACAGCTCCCCCACGCCCGGCCGGGCGGCCCCGGGCCGGCGTTCCACCCGCAGCGTGAAGTACGCGGTGAGCGCCACCGCCACCACGCCCATCAGGGCGTTCTGGGTGACCTTGACGATGCTGGCGATCTGCAGCGCCTCCTCCCCGGCCAGCGCCCCGGCCGCGGTCACCGCCGCGGTGGTGTCGATGTTGCCGCCGATCCAGGCGCCGGCCACCGCGTCGGACAGCCCGAGCAGGTCGGCCAGCCACGGCAGGATGAAGATCGAGGGCAGCGCGAAGACGATGACCAGGCTGGCCGTGTAGGCGAGCTGCTCGCGGCGGGCCCGTACCGCGCCCGCGGCGGTGATCGCGGCGCTGACCCCGCAGATCGACACCGCCGAGGCGAGCAGCGCGCGCAGCTTGTCGTCGAGCCCGAGCCGGCCGGCCAGCCACCAGGTGAACAGGAACACCCCGCTGATCAGCAGGACCGCCTGGGCGATCGCCGGGCCGGCCGCGCTGGCGATCACCGCCAGGTTGATCGAGGCGCCGAGCAGCACCAGGCCGGTCTTGATGAAGAACTCGGTACGGAACGCGGCGGCGATCCGGTCGCGCAGCCCGAGCCGGGTGACCGCGACGTTGCCGAGCAGACCGAGCAGGATCGCGTACACGGGATACTCGACCGCCGCGGCGACGTCCTCGACGGCGCTGCCCTCGGCCCAGGTGGGGACGTTCTGCTCCAGGATGCGGGTGAGCGCGGCGAGGGCCAGCACCACGAGCAGGCCCAGCCCCGTCCAGGCCCGCAACGCGCCCGGCCGGGCGGTGACCGGGGCGGGTTCTCCGGCCGGCGCGGCGGTGCCGGAGCCGGCGGCCGTGCCGGCACCGGAGCGGACGGGCTCCTCCCCCGCCGTCAGGGCGCCGGAGCGGGTCGGTTCCTCCGCCGCCGTGCGGGCACCGGACGAAGTGGGCTCCTGCGCGCCGGCCATCAGGGCACCAGCCCGGCGGGAACGGCGCCGACCAGCACCAGGGCGATCAGCACGAGGCCGAGGACGGTGGCGGCCCAGTCCTCGTTGAACGCGAGCCGGGACTCGTCGGCGGTGGGTGGGGTCTGGGGTCTCGGATCGCTGCTCATGACGCTCCTTGGGAGGGGGCGACCGCGCGCGGGCAGGGTCGACGGGAGAGGGGCACGCGGAGGCGCGGGAGGGGAACGGAGGATCCCGGCGCCGGCGCGGCGGCCGGCGTACGTGGGGGCGACGCCACGGGTGCGCCCGGCGGCATCGACGGCGCCGGCGGTGGGCGCGCCGGATCGGGTGGCACGGCGGGGAAGGGCCGCGTCGGGCCCCGGCCCGGTGGAACCGACCGGTCAGGCCGTCGGCGCGGCGCGATCGGCGGTCAGGCCGTCGGGCGCGGACCGGGACAGAGCTGCGAGGCGACCCGCATCAGGTCGACGACCCGGCGGGAGGTGAGCAGCGGTACGCGCGGCATGACCCCATTTTCCTACCGGATCAGTAGGATTACAAGACCCCTTCGCCCTCGGATGGGCCGAAGGGGTCGGCGCGCTGCCCGACGCCGGCGGCACGCGGGACGAGGTCGACCGGGCCCGCGGGGCGAACCACCGCACGGCCGGCGCGGTGCGCCCCGGTCAGCGCCGGCGGGCGTACGCCAGCGGCAGCGGGCTCGGCTGGCCGCTCCACGTGCCGGTCAACACGGCGCCGTCCGACGCGGTGCCGCCGTCGGGGCGGCGGACGACGGCCAGCTCCACCGAATCGGTGACGACGAGGGTGAGGTCGCCCTCGTCGATTACGCGGCGCACGGCGCCGACGGGCGGGACCTCGGCGCCCCGGGTGCCGCTGCCCGCGATGGCCATCGACAGCTCGCGGTACTCCCGCCGGCCGTCGACCTCGAAGAACTCCTGCGCCTGCCCGGCGTCGGCGAGCACGGCCGCGGCGAGCGTCGCGGCGTAGACGGGGTCCGCGCACGCGTCGTAGACCCAGCGGCGGCCGAGCACGGAGTGCTCGGTGGTGCCGACGAGCCAGTCGTCGCCGCCGTCGAGGGGTGCGCCGCGGTAGGTCAGCGGGACCTGGTGGATCGGCCCGTCGCCGGCCCTGAGGAGCAGCGTCTCGACGCCGACGGCGCCGGCCGGATCGTCGAACCGGTAGGCCGCCACGCGCGCGACGTCGGCGTCGGCCGGCCCCTGGTACCACGGTCGGCCGGGCAGCCACGCCGCCAGGAGTGCGAACTTCGTGGGGCGCATTTCCGCCCGGTACAGCAGCGCCATACGCCGCATCGTAGGGGCACGGCCGTGCCCCGCGCTGACCCGGCCGCCACGCGACGCCGACGGAAGCGGGCCCGGCGGGTCACGCGGTGGCGTAGCGGCGCAGCCCGTCGACGTCGGACCGGGTCAGCCGACCCTGCGCGACCAGGAGTTCCAGGTGCGCCGCCGTCTCGGTGACGGCGAGCATCGCGTTGAACACGTCGAGGTCACCCAGCCGGCGCTCCCGCCGGGTCCAGCGCAGCTGCGCGGCGACCTCGTACGCCGAGATCGCGCCCCGGGCGACGGCGGCCTCCGTCTCGTCGAGCCGGGCGCCGTGGTGCGCGACGAGTTCGTCGACCCGCGCGTGCACGCTGGGGGTCACCGGCCCGTGCGCCGGGAGCAGCCGCGCGTCCGGTCGCCGCCGGACCAGCGCGAGCGATGCCAGGAAGTCGCCGAGCGGATCCGCCGACAACGCGGCCTCGAAGCCGATCGAGGGCGTGATGGTGGGCAGCACGTGGTCACCGGCGAACAGCAGGTGCCCGCCGGTGTCGTGGAAGACGACGTGCCCGCGCGTGTGGCCCGGCGTCTCGACGACGTGCAGGGTGCGCTCGCCGTGCCTGATCTGCTCACCGTCGTGGAACCAGTCGTCCGGCAGCTCCCAGTCCTCGGTGCTCAGCCGCGTCCCGGTGAGCCCCGCCAGGGTGTCGGCCAGCTCGCCGGCGCCCAGCAGCCGCAGGCGGCCGAGCTGCTCGGCGAGCGGATTCCGGTGCGGCGTCATGGACACCGCCAGGCTCTCGCGTTCACCCGCGCCGAGGCTCACCCGCATGCCGTACTCGCGGCGCAGGTGCACGGCCTGCGTGTAGTGGTCCCGGTGGACGTGCGTCACGAGGAACCGGCGCACGTCCCCCAGCGAGCAGTCCAGCTCCTTGAGTGCCGCGTCGAGCGCGGAGCGCGCCTCGGCGACCGCCCACCCGGAGTCGACGAGCACGAGGCCGTCGTCGTCGCGCAGGACGTACACGTTCACGGCGCGCAGGCCGTCGTTCGGCAGGGGCAGCGGCACCCGATGGACGCCGGGGGCGACCTCGAACGTTCCGGGCGTGGTCCAGTCGTCGTGGTTGCCGGTGTCCGAGGTCATGGCCCGACCATAGTTCCGGCTCGTGTCCGCGCCCCCGGCGGCCCACCGCGTCCGGTACGCGATCGTCGCCGCGACCAGGGACGCCGCGCCGCAGCCCGACGGGTGGCCCGGTCGGGCCACGGTCAGCCGTCGCGTACCCCGCCTTGCCGGCCGGACGGGCGTGTGGTTGGTTTCGGGGCAGACCAGATCAGCGGCACACCGAGGAGACGCGCGTGGACGACCCGGTTCTCGTCGAGCGGGACGGTCCCGTGGAAACGTGGACGATCAACCTGCCGGAGGCCCGCAACCCCATCTCCGGCGACGACGTGATCGACGCGTTGGTCGCCCGGGTCGACGCGGTCAACGCCGACCGGGCGGTGCGGGCGGTCATCCTCACCGGCGCCGGCAGCGCCTTCTCCGCCGGCGGCAACGTCAAGGACATGGCGGACCGGGTCGGCCTCTTCGGCGGCGCGCCGCAGGAGCTGCGCGACGGCTACCGCCGCGGCATCCAGCGGATCCCCAGGGCGATGTACGCGTGCGACGTGCCGCTGATCGCGGCGGTGAACGGAGCGGCGGTCGGCGCCGGCTGCGACCTGGCGCTCATGTGCGATCTGCGGATCGCCTCGGAGCGGGCGTTCTTCGCGGAGAGCTTCGTCAAGCTCGGCATCATCCCCGGCGACGGCGGCGCCTGGCTGCTGCCCCGTGCCGTCGGCGCCGCCCGGGCCGCCGAGATGACGCTGACCGGGGACCGGGTCGACGCCGCGACCGCCCTGGAGTGGGGGCTGGTCTCCCGGGTCGTGCCGCACGGGGAGCTGCTCACCGAGGCGCGTCGGCTGGCCGACCGGGTGGCGGCGAACCCTCCGCACGCCGTACGGATGGCCAAGAAGCTGCTGCGCGAGGCCCAGCACCAGAGCCTCGACAGCGTCCTGGAGCTCTCCGCCGCGATGCAGGCGCTGGCGCACCAGACCCGCGACCACGACGAGGCGGTCCGGGCCTTCCTCGACCGGCGCGAACCGCACTTCACCGGGGAGTGAGCGGATCGACGGCCGGCGGGTGCCGCCGGTGACGACCCCCTCGCCGGGGCCGGCCGCCCTCCGGAGGCCGGCCACGTCGCGTCGGGCGGCCCGCCGCCGGGGCCCGGGAGGCGCATCGCTCCCGGGCCGGCCGGCGGGCCCCGCCGTCGGTCAGCGCTGCACGCGCGCGCCGGCGCCCCGCACGAGCGCCTCGACCTCCCGGAGGCTGGCCATCGAGGTGTCGCCGGGCGTGGTCATCGCCAGCGCGCCGTGCGCCGCGCCGTACTCGACGGCCGTGGCCAGGTCGCCCTTCTCCAGCAGCCCGTAGATCAGGCCGGAGGCGAAGCTGTCGCCGCCGCCGACCCGGTCCATGATCTCCAGACCGGGCCGGTGGGTCGCCTCGACGAACTTCCCGTCGGCCCAGGCGATCGCGCCCCAGTCGTTGACGGTCGCGGTGCGGACCGTACGCAGGGTGGTGGCGACGACCTTGAAGTTGTCGTACTCCCGGGTGGCCGCCTCGATCATCCGCTGGAAGTTGGCCACCTCCAGCTCGGACAGCGAGGCGTCGGTGTCGGGCACCTCGAAGCC
This sequence comes from Micromonospora sp. DT178, assembly GCF_049841695.1. NCBI lineage: Bacteria > Bacillati > Actinomycetota > Actinomycetes > Micromonosporales > Micromonosporaceae > Micromonospora > Micromonospora sp. DT178. Next base: position 83,186 of record NZ_JBNCKV010000009.1, on the reverse strand, counting down.
CAGCGAGGCGGTGAAGTCCTCCTCGTTGCCGATCATCACGTCGACGTAGCGGGCCAGCCGGCGGTTCACCTCCTGGGCGCGGGCCTGCCCGCCGACCGCCTTCCACAGGCTGGGCCGGTAGTTGAGGTCGTACGAGACGACGGTGCCGTGCCGGGCGGCGGCGGCCATCGCCGCCTCCATCGTCTCCGGGGTGGTCTCCGACAGGGCGGCGTAGATGCCGCCGGTGTGCAGCCACCGCACCCCCAGCGTGCCGAACAGGTGGTCCCAGTCCACCTGGTCGGGCCGGAGCTGGCTGGCGGCGCTGTGGCCGCGGTCGGAGGTGCCGACGGCGCCCCGGACGCCGAAGCCGCGCTCGGTGAAGTTGAGCCCGTTGCGCACGGCGCGGCCGACCCCGTCGTAGGGCAGCCAGGTCACCAGCGACGTGTCCACCCCGCCCTGGAGCACGAGGTCCTCCAGCAGCCGGCCCACCTCGTTGTCGGCGAACGCGGTGACCACGGCGGTCCGCAGGCCGAAGCAGCGGCGCAGGCCGCGCGCCACGTTGTACTCGCCGCCGCCCTCCCAGGCCCGGAAGGTGCGGGCGGTGCGGACCCGGCCCTCGCCCGGGTCGAGCCGCAGCATGATCTCGCCGAGGGAGACCAGGTCGTACCGGCACTCGCCGGCCGGTCGGATGGACAGCACGGCTCAGCTCTCCACGGCGGGTCGGGCGGCCTCGACGGCCGCGGCGGTGCGGGCGGCGACCTCGTCCCAACGCCCGGCGGCGATCAGGTCGGGGGCGACCATCCAGGTGCCACCGACCGCCAGCACGGCGGGCAGCGCGAGGTAGTCCGCGAGGTTGGCGGTGTTGACCCCGCCGGTGGGGATGAACCGCACCGAGCGGTACGGCGCGGCGAGCGCCTTGATCATCCCGACGCCGCCGAGCTGCTCGGCGGGGAAGAACTTGACCGTGTCGAGCCCGGCGTCGAGGGCCATCTGGATCTCGGTGCCGGTGGCGACGCCGGGGAAGACGGGCACGCCCAACTCCTGGCAGCGCCGGACGACGGCCGGGGAGAACCCGGGGGTGACGACGAACCGGGCGCCGGCCTCGACGGCCTGGTCGACCTGGGCGGGGGTCAACACGGTGCCGGCGCCGACGAGCAGGTCGGGTCGCTCGGACATGACGCGGATCGACTCGGCCGCGGCGTCGGTGCGGAAGGTCACCTCGGCGCAGCGCAGGCCGCCCCGCACCAGCGCGTCGGCCAGCGGGGCGGCGTCGCGGGCGTCGTCGAGCACGACGACCGGCAGGATCCGGGCCGCGCCGACGGCCGCGACGACCGCATGTCTCTGTTCATCATTCTGTACGCCAGTCACATATGTGACCCTAGCCGTGCCGCCCGGCCTGTCAACCCCGCTAGAGTGGCGCCCATGACGCTGCCCGGCGGGTTCCAGCCCGTGAAGTCCTCCACCCGGACGCTGGAGGTGCTCGAGGCGCTGGCCGCCTCGCCGCAGCGGCGCTCGCTGGTCGACCTGGCCCGCGCGCTGGACATCCCGAAGAGCAGCCTGCACGGCATCCTGCGCACCATGGCCCAGCGCGGCTGGGTCGAGAGCGACCCGACCGGCACCCGGTTCGGGCTCGGGGTGCGCGCGCTCCAGGTCGGCGCCGCGTACCTCACCAGCGACGACACCGTGGGCCTGCTCGGCGGGGTGCTCGACGACCTGTCCCGGCAGTTCGGCGAGACCGTCCACCTGGGACGCCTGGACGGCGCGCACATCGTCTACCTCGCCAAGCGCGAGTCGGTGCACCCGCTGCGGCTCTACAGCGCGATCGGCCGGCAACTGCCCGCCCACGCCACCGCCCTGGGCAAGGCGCTGCTCGCCGAGCGTCCGGACGACGCGCTCGACGGGCTGCTGACCTGGCCGCTGCCCGCGCTCACCCCGCACACCGTCACCGACGCCGACGCGCTGCGCGCCGAGCTCGCCGCCGTCCGGGAACGCGGCTACGCGGTGGACCGCGAGGAGAACACCGAGGGCATCATCTGCTTCGCGACGGCCGTACCCCTGGCGGCGCCGGCGTCCGACGCGATCAGCCTGTCGGTGCCGGTGGCCCGGCTGGACGCCGCCGGCGAGGACCGGATCGTGGCCGCCCTCCGCCGGGCGGTCGACCAAGTCCGGGCGGCGCGCGGCCTGCTCTCCACCGCCTGACCGACGCCGCTCAGGCGCCCCGCCGCCCGCCGACGGGGCCCGGGTGCGCACCGCAGGCGGGCGCGGCCCGGGTCCGGGGGCGCACTGGGGACGGATGCGGCCACGGCACACCGGTCGTCGCCGAGGGCGACGCGCGGGCCACAACTGGCAACCTTCTTGACAGATGTGTCGAGATATCGACAGACTTCTTTCAGAGAGCGCTCTCTTGATCCGTCTGCCACCCTCGCCGCACCGGGAGAATCCTCTTGTCTCGAAGACTGCGCATGCTCGTCCCCGCCGCCGCCGGCCTCCTGCTCCTCGGCCTGACCCCGGCGGCGGGCCACGCGAGCGACACTGCCCCCGCCGCCCCGGCCCCCGCCGCGGCGGCCACGCCCGACCTCAGCCCCGCCCTGGTCGAGGCGATGCGCCGCGACCTCGGCCTCACCCCCGCCCAGGTCGACGAACGCCTGCGCACCGAGGCGGCGGCGCCGGTGGTCGAGCGGCGCCTGCGGGCGAAGCTCGGCCCGGCGTTCGCCGGCGCGTGGATCCCGTCCGGCGGGCAGCGCCTCACCGTCGCCGTCACGGATGCGGCGCTCGCCAGGACCGTCCGCGCCGAGGGCGCCGACGTCACGGTCGTCGCCCGCAGCGAGCACACCCTCGACGCGGTCAAGCGCGCCCTCGACCGGCGCACCGCCGCCGCCGACCCCCGCGACGTCCACGGCTGGCACGTCGACGTCGCCCGCAACAGCGTGGTCGTGACGGTCCGGCCGGGCGCCACCGACGAGGCGATCGCGTACGCCAAGGCCAGCGGCGTGCCCACGGACGCGATCCGGGTGGTCACGGCCACCGACGCGCCCCGGCCGCTCTACGACATCCGCGGCGGCGACCAGTACGTGATCAACGGCAACACCCTCTGCTCGGTCGGCTTCGCCGTCGTCGGCGGCTTCGTCACCGCGGGCCACTGCGGCGGCGTCGGCAGCCCGACCCTCGGCTTCAACAACGTCTCCCAGGGCACGTTCGCGGGGTCGTCGTTCCCCGGCAACGACTACGGATGGGTACGCACCAACGGCTCCTGGACGCCGCAGCCCTGGGTGAACAACTACTCCGGCGGCAACGTGACGGTCGCCGGCTCGCAGGACGCGGCGATCGGCAGCTCGGTCTGCCGCTCCGGGCGGACGACCGGCTGGCGCTGCGGGACCATCCTGGGCCGCAACGAGACCGTCAACTACCCGCAGGGTGCGGTGTCGGGCCTGACCCGCAGCAACGCCTGCGCCGAGGGCGGCGACTCCGGCGGGGCCTGGATCTCCGGCAACCAGGCCCAGGGCGTCACGTCCGGCGGTTCCGGCAACTGCTCCACGGGCGGCACGACCTGGTTCCAGCCGGTCAACGAGATCCTCGGCGTCTACGGGCTGTCCCTGGTGACCACCGGTGGCGGCGACGGGAGCCGGCTGATCAGCAACTGGAACAACCGCTGCATCGACGTGCCGAACTCCAACTTCTCCGACGGCGTCCCCCTGCAGACCTGGACCTGCAACGGCACCGCCGCGCAGTCGTGGACCTTCACCGGCGGCACGCTGCGTACCCAGAACAACAAGTGCATGGACGTGGCCTGGGGATCCACCGCCAACGGCGCGGCCATCCAGATCGCCAACTGCAGCGGAAACCCGGCCCAGCAGTTCGTCCTCTCGGCGGCCGGCGACCTGGTCAACCCGCAGGCGAACAAGTGCGTCGACATCAAGGAGTGGATCAACTCGGACGGCGCCCGCCTGCACCTGTGGGACTGCGTCGGCGGCGCCAACCAGAAGTGGCGTCGCGGCTGAGCCCACATCCGTCCGCCGTCGCGCCCGCACCGAACGGCCGATCGACGCCGCGGGGAAACGCCGCGACGGCGCAGATGCCAAGGAGGTCCTACATGTTCAGATTCCGTACCCGTCGCCGGCCGTGGGCGCTCGCCCTCGCCGCGACCGCGATCATCGGCGCCACCACGGCCCTCGCCGTGCCGGTCCACCCCGAACCGGCGCAGGCCGGCATCGGGGGGATCACCTGGCAGGACGAGTTCAACGCGGCCGCCGGCACGCCCGTCGACCAGAGCAAGTGGCGCTTCGACATCGGCGGCGGCGGCTGGGGCAACAACGAGCGGCAGTACTACACCAACAGCACGAGCAACGCCGCGCACGACGGCCAGGGCAACCTGGTGATCACCGCCCGCCGGGAGAACCCCGCCAACTACCAGTGCCACTACGGCCGGTGCGAGTACACCTCGGCCCGGCTGCTCACGGCGGCGACGTTCACCCAGGCGTACGGCCGCTTCGAGGCCCGCATCAAGATCCCGCGCGGCCAGGGCATCTGGCCGGCGTTCTGGATGCTCGGCAACGACATGGGCAGCGTGGGCTGGCCGAACGCGGGCGAGATCGACATCATGGAGAACATCGGCCGGGAGCCGAACACCGTCTACGGCACCATCCACGGCCCGGGCTACTCGGGTGGCGGCGGCATCACCGGCAGCCGCACCATCGGCCAGCCGCTCGCCGACGCCTTCCACACCTACCGGGTGGACTGGGAACCGAACTCCATCATCTGGTACCTCGACGGCGTCGAGTTCCACCGGGTCGACCCGGGCCGGCTGGGCGGCAACCGCTGGGTGTTCGACCACCCCTTCTTCATGATCCTGAACGTGGCGGTGGGCGGGAACTGGCCGGGCTACCCCGACGGCTCCACGCAGTTCCCGCAGCAGATGCTCGTGGACTACGTGCGCGTCTCGGGCTACACCTCGGGCGGCGACCCGCCGCCGGGCACCACCGCGATCCGGGGCGCGCTCAGCGGCCGCTGCATCGACATCCCCAGCGCCAACCCGGTCGACGGGGCCAAGCTCCAGATCTGGGACTGCAACGGCACCGCCGCGCAGGCCTGGACGTTCGCCTCCGACGGCACCGTCCGGGCGATGGGCAAGTGCATGGACCCGGCCTGGGCCGGCACGGCGAACGGCACCGAGGTCAACCTCGTCACCTGCAACGGCAACCCGGCGCAACGCTTCACGCTCAACGCCGCCGGTGACCTGGTCAACCTCAGCGCGAACCGCTGCGTCGACGTGCGGGACCGCAACACCGGCAACGGGGGCAAGCTCCAGTTGTGGGACTGCACCGGTGACGCCAACCAGAAGTGGTCGCGCGCCTGACCGCAAACTCGCGCGGGCCGACACCTCGTCGGCCCGACCGCCGACCGGGCCGGTCGGGGCGTCCAGCCCCGACCGGCCCTGCCGGCACCGCCGACGGACCAGGCACGACGCCCGCCGGCCCCCGTCCGTGCCGGGTCACCGGGCGCACCGGGGCGACGGCCCTCAGGAGGCCCCGGACGGCGGGTGGCGGGTCGGCTCATCCGGCCAGCTCGGCCAGGTCGTCGGCGGTGAGGCGGAACCGGGCCGCCGCGACGTTCTCGGCCAGGTGCCCGGGTGAGCTGGTGCGGGGGATGGCGAGGATGACCGGTGACCGGGCGAGGTCCACGTGGCGTCGGGTGATGAGAACCCTCGTCGCCGTCATGCCGCAAACCCCACTTGCCCTATAGGAGAAGGCAACAGCCGTCCCACATAGCGGCTGCGGCGAGGCGCGTCGCCCGGCAACTTGCGTCGGACGCAAACTCCGCACGCCAGGAGATTCCCGCCGCCTGGTCGCGGTGTGAGGATCCGGTGGTCCTTTGGCGCACGCGATCAGGAGGCCGCCGCCGTGAGTTCCGGTTTGTCGATCGTGCTCTTCCCCGTCGCCCTGGGCATCGTCATGCTCGGCCTCGGGCTCGCCCTGACCGTGGACGACTTCCGTCGCGTCGTCGCCTACCCCCGGGCCGTGGTCGTCTCCCTGGTCTGCCAGATGCTGATCCTGCCGGCCATCTGCCTGGGCCTGGTCCTCGTCGCCGACCTGCGCCCGGAGCTGGCCGTCGGGATGATGCTGCTCGCCGCCTCCCCCGGCGGCAGCACCGCCAGCCTCTACAGCCACCTGTTCAAGGGCAACGTGGCGCTCAACGTCACCCTGACCGCCATCAACTCGGTGCTCGCCCTGTTCACGCTGCCGCTGATCGTCAACCTCTCCGTGGCCGCGTTCATGGGCTCGGACCGCTCCCTCGGGCTGCAGTTCGACAAGGTGATCCAGGTGTTCGCCCTGGTGCTCATCCCGATCGCGGTCGGCATGGCCGTCCGCCGGCGCCGGCCCGGGTTCGCCTTGCGCATGCAGCGACCGGTGAAGATCCTCTCCATCGTCGTCCTCGTCGTGGTGATCACCGGCGCGTTGCTCGGCATCAAGGACGAACTCGCCGCCACCATCGGCGCGGTCGGCCTCGTCGTCCTGCTGTTCAACCTGATCAGCCTGGCGATCGGGTACGCGGCGCCGCGCCTGCTGCGCGTCGGGCACCGCGAGTCCGTCGCGTCGTCGTTCGAGGTCGGCGTCCACAACGCCACCCTGGCCATCACGATCGGGCTCAGCCCGGCCCTGCTCAACAACAGCGACATCGCCATGCCGTCGGCCATCTACGGCACCCTGATGTTCTTCACCGCCGCCGCCTTCGGCTTCGTCGCCGCACGACGCGGCAGTGCCGCCGCCGACCCCACGCGACAGCCGACCGCGGCGGCGTGAGCGGCCCGGCGCCGGGGGTGGAGGACGCCCCCCGGCGCCGGGGGGCGGCACCGGCCGCGATCCGCGCCATTCTCCCCGCCCAGGGGATGGACCGGCGCGTCACTGGCGGTGACCATTGGTAGTTGGTCGAATGCTCTGGGTGGAGGCGGTGGTGGGGGTCGAGCCCCGCCGCCGCCGTGCCACGACCCGGCCGCGACCGACGACCACGTCACCGCGCAGCGAGGAGACACGCCCGTGACCGGAGCCGCCACCCGAAGCGAACGGGACACCACGTCGGCACAGTCGGCACCGGCACCGGCGGAGTCGGTCCTGCCGGAGCTGCGGACGATGTACTGGGAGACCGGAATGCAGGCGCGGTCGGAAGCCGGCCTGTTCACCGTGTTCGCCGAGCTGCCCCGGCTGGTCTGGACGGCGGTCCGGACCAGCTGGCGGGCCGACCGGCTCCGGACCTCGGTGGTGGCCGCCGCGACGCTCGGCGGCGGGGCGATGGCCGCCTTCGGGCTGCTGGCCACCCAGCGGGTGCTCGTCGAGCTGTTCGCCGGGGGCCCGACCGCGGAGAAGGTGGTCGCCGCGACGCCCGCGCTCGCCGTGCTGGCAGGGGCGACCGCGCTGCGCGCCGGCATGGGCATCGCCACCGGGTACGCGCAGAACGGGCTCACCCCGCGGGTGAGCCGGGAGGTGGAACGCGGCCTGTTCGAGACGTCCACGGCGGTACGGCTGGAGGCGTTCGACGCCGACGCGTTCGCCGACGACATGGAGCGGGCCTCCCGGGGCACCGAGTCGACGGTCGACCTGGTGGAGTCGTCGATGAACCTGCTCGCCGGGCTGGCCGGCCTGCTCGCCGTGGCGGTCGCCGTCGTCGTCATCCACCCGCTGCTGCTGCTGGCGCTGCTGGTCGCGACGCTGCCCAAGGCCTGGGCGTCGCTGCGGGCCGGGCACCTGCGCTACCGGACGTACACGGCCGGCTCGGTGCGGCGACGGCGACTGTGGCTGCTGCACCGGCTGATGGCCGAGCGGGACTCGGCGCCGGAGCTGCGCTCCTACGGGCTGCGCCGCTTCCTGCTGGACCAGTACGACCGGGTGATGAAGGTCGAGACCGACATCGAGCTGGCCCTCGCCCGCCGGGTCACCACGACCACCACGGTCGGGGCGGTGATCGGCGGAATCGCCACCGCCGCGGTCTACCTCCTGCTCGGGCTGCTGCTCGTCGACGGTCAGATCCCGCTCGCGGCGGCGGCGACCTGCGTGGTCGCGGTGCAGGCCGCGCAGCGCTCGCTGGCCGTCACCACCTTCCAGGTCGACCGCGTCTACACCGAGGGTCAGCACTTCGGCGACTACACCGGGTTCATGACCCGCGCCGCCGCCTACCTGCCCGACCCTGCCATGGGCACCACGGGCGCCGACCCCGGCCCGCTGCGCGAGCTGGCCGTTCGGGATGCCAGCCTGCGCTACCCCGACCGGGACACGCCCGCCGTCGACGGCGTGACGCTGACGATCACGGCGGGGCAGACGGTGGCGTTCGTGGGCGAGAACGGCTCGGGCAAGACCACCCTCGCCGCGATGATCGCCACCCTGCGCGCTCCCACCGACGGCGTCATCTGCTGGAACGGGCGGCCCCTGCCCGAGTGGGACCTCGACGGGCTGCGGGCCCGCATCGCGGTGGTCACGCAGGAATACCACAAGTGGCCGTTCACGGCCGCGACGAACATCGCCGTCGGCGACGTCGAGAGCGAGGCCCGGCAGGACCGGATCGAGGCCGCCGCCGCCCGTGCCGTCGCGCACGAGATGATCCAGGACCTTCCCGACGGGTACGAGACGCTGCTCGACCGGACGTTCGCCAGGGGCCAGGACCTCTCCGGCGGCCAGTGGCAGCGCATCACCGCCGCCCGCGGCTTCCTCCGCGACGCCGAACTGCTGATCATGGACGAACCGTCCTCCGCCCTCGACCCGCGCGCCGAGGACGCCCTGTTCCAGGCCATCCGGGACCGGCAGGGTCGGGCGACCACCATCCTCATCACCCACCGGCTGGCCAACGTCCGGCACGCCGACCGGATCTTCGTCCTGCACGACGGCGCGCTGGTCGAGGCCGGCGGTCACGCCGAACTCGTCGCCGCCGGCGGCCGCTACGCCGAACTGTTCGCCCTCCAGGCCGCCGGTTACCACGACGACCACGCCCCCGCGCCACGGCAGCGCTGACCCGCTGCGGCCGGAGGACGACACGCCCACCGGCAGCCCCTTCTCGCCGGTGCCGCCCCACCCCGCTGCAGCCCCGGCCCCCGGACGATGTCCGGGGGCCGGGACGTCGCGTCAGTGGACGATGACGGGCGCCTTCGCCTGCCCCTCCTGCTGGCCGTCGAGCAGGTGCGACGGCTCCCGCCGCCGGGGCAGGAACGCCACCGGGACGAACGTGACCAGCACCAGCGCGAACGCGACCCAGAACGTGGTGGCGAAGGAGCTGGCGGCGAAGTCGAGGCCGCGCTCGATGAGCGACGGCTGGACCGGGAACTGCCCGGCCAGCTCCGGCTGCTGCTGAACGGCGATGGCGAGGCCGGCCTCCGTCACCGGTTCCCCGCTCGGGTCGGTCGCTCCGGGGATCGGCCGGGAGCCGTTCAGCTCGTTGGTGAGGATCACCGACATCATGGCGGCGCCGACGGACCCGCCGATCTGCTGGAGGATGTTGACCAGGGTGGAGCCGCGGGCCACCTCGTGGGCCTTCAGGGTCTTCAGCGCCGAGGTCATGATCGGCATCATGGTGCCGCCCATGCCCAGGCCCATGATGAACAGCGACCCGCAGAGCAGGACGTACGAGGTCTGCGGGTCGACCTGGGTGAAGGTGAAGAACCCGACGGCGATGAGTGCCAGCGCGAACGGCACGGTACGGCCGACCGGGACCCGGTCGGCCAGCATCCCGGCCACCGGCATGGTCACCATCGCCCCGATCCCCTGCGGCGCCATCAGCAGGCCGGCGGCCAGCGTCGTCTCGCCACGGATCTGCAGGAAGTAGCTCGGGAACAGCAGGCCGGCGCCCATGAACGCGATGATGAACACGAACATCGTCACCGCCGCGACGGTGAGGTTGCGGTTGGCGAACAGCCGCAGGTCGAGCAGGGGGTGCCGGGTCCGGAAGGAGTAGCGGACGAAGGCCACGAGGAGCACGCCGCCGACCAGCATGGGCACCCACACCTCGGTGTCGGCGAACGTGCCGGTCTCGGGCAGCGTGGAGACGCCGTAGAGGAAGAGGGCGAGACCCGGCGAGAGCATCAGCATGCCGAGGAAGTCGAACGACTCGGAGGGCTCGGGGGCGTCCTTCGGCAGCGCCAGGGCGGCGTAGACGAGCGCCACGGCGCCGATCGGCAGGTTGATCAGGAAGATCCAGTGCCAGCTCGCGACGTCGATCAGCCAGCCGCCGAGGATCGGCCCTCCGATGGGACCGAGCAGCATCGGGATGCCCAGGACGGCCATCAGCCGGCCGATCCGGTGCGGTCCGGCCGCCCGGGTCATGATCGTCATGCCCAGCGGTAGGAGCATGCCGCCGCCGAGGCCCTGGAGCACGCGGTAGCCGATCAGCTGCCCGATCGTGTCGGCGTTGGCGCACAGCCCCGACCCGATCGTGAACAGCGCGATGGCGATCATGTAGAGCCGCTTGGTGCCGAACCGGTCGGCGGCCCAGCCGCTGAGCGGGATCACCGTGGCCAGCGCCAGCGTGTAGGCGGTCATCGTCCAGGCGACCTCGGCGTACGACGCGTCGAACTCGCGCTGGAAGGTCGGCAGGGCGACGGTGACGACCGTCACGTCGAGGATCGACATGATCGCGCCGAGGACGACGACCCCGGCCACCTTGAGCACCGAGGCGTCGAGTTTGTCCGAGGTCGCGATGGATTGCTGTGTCACTGATTCTCCTGGGTCCCCGTGGTGGCCGGCGCGAGCCGTGCCTCGGCCTGTCGCGTACCGGCAGTGTCCGTCGGCAGACTAACGAGCGGCACCGACGATCGGCGTACGATTTCCGACCGCCGGGGTGTGGGCGACGCCACGCCGGCGAGCGGGTCGACGCCGGTGTTGGCTCCCGCGCGCAGGCCCGGGCCCGGTGGGCCCCGCCGCCTCCGGTCAGCCCACCTTGGGCACGGCGCGGGCGATGATCGCGGCGAAGTCGACGCCGCGGGGCAGCGTGCCGTACGCCTGGCCGTGGTCGCCGCCGAGCCGGGAGGCGCAGAAGGCGTCGGCGACGGCGGGGTGACCGTGCCGCACCAGCAGCGAGCCCTGCAGGACCAGTGCGAGCCGTTCGACGACGCGGCGGGCCCGCAGCTCGACGTCGTCGTGGTCGGACAGGTCGGCCTGCACCCGGCGTACGGCGGCGTCGAGCCGGGCGTCGGCGCCGGCGGCGGCGGTCACCTCGGCCCGGAACGCCTCCATGACCTGGGGTTCCCTGGTGAGAGCGCGCAGCACGTCCAGCGCGGCGACGTTGCCGGAGCCCTCCCAGATCGAGTTCAGCGGGGACTCGCGGAACAGCCTCGGCATGCCCGACTCCTCGACGTAGCCGTTGCCGCCCAGGCATTCGAGGGCCTCGGCGGCGTGTGCCGGCCAGCGCTTGCAGACCCAGTACTTGCCGACGGCGAGGGCGAGCCGCTTGAACGCGGTCTCGCCGGCGTCGCCGCGCGCGGACCGGTCGGTGGCCCCGGCGAGGCGCATCATCAGGACGGTGGCGGCCTCGGACTCGACCGCGAGGTCGGCGAGCACGTTGCGCATCAGGGGCGCCTCGACGAGGTACCGGCCGAAGGCCTGCCGGTGGGTGGCGTGGTGGGCGGCGGTGATCACGCCCTGGCGCATCCCGGCCGCCGCGCCGATGACGCAGTCGAGGCGGGTCAGGTTGACCATTTCGATGATGGTGCGCACGCCACGGCCCTCGTCGCCGACCCGCCAGGCGACCGCGTGCTCGTACTCGACCTCGGCCGAGGCGTTGGAGCGGTTGCCGAGCTTGTCCTTGAGGCGCATCAGCCGCATCGGGTTGCGCGTGCCGTCCGGCAGGACGCGCGGGACGAGGAAGCAGGTGAGCCCGCCCGGCGCCTGGGCGAGGGTGAGGAAGACGTCGCACATCGGCGCCGAGGTGAACCACTTGTGCCCGAGCAGCCGGTAGGTGCCGTCCGGCTCGGGGCGGGCGGTGGTGGTGTTGGCGCGTACGTCCGAGCCGCCCTGCTTCTCCGTCATCGACATGCCGGCCAGCAGTCCCCGCTTGCCCAGCGGCGGGCGCAGCCCGAAGTCGTACGACGTGGCGGTGAGCAGCGGCTCGTACCGCGCGGCCAGCTCCGGGGCGTGCCGCAGCGCCGGCACGGCGGCGTAGGTCATCGAGATCGGGCAGCCGTGGCCGGCGTCGGGGCGCCAGGTGTAGAACTTGGCCGCGCGGGCCACGTGCGCGCCCGGCCGGTCGTCCGCCCACGGCGCCGCGTGCAGGCCGTGCTCGACCGCGGTACGCATCAGCTCGTGCCAGGCCGGGTGGAACTCCACCTCGTCGACGCGGTTGCCGTGCCGGTCGTGGGTGCGCAGCACCGGCGGGTGCTCGTTGGCCAGCCGCCCGTGCTCGATCGCCTGCTCGTCGCCGCCGAGCCGGCCCAGCTCGTGCAGCTCGGCGGCGGCCCAGCCGGCGCCCTCGCGGTCGAGCGCGTCGAGCAGCGCCGGGTCGTCGGCCGCGTCGTGACCGGCCAGCGGCGGAACCTGGTTGAGGACCTCGTGCGTCGTCACGGCGAAACTCCCAGCGCGCGGTGGAGGAACGTGATCAGGTGCTCGATGGTGCGTGGCCCGGCGACCCCGGCCGCCAGGGGGCCGACCATCGCCTCGGCCAGGGCGCCGACCAGCGCGGTGGCGGTCAGCTCGGGATCCTGCGGGGGAAGCTCGCCGTTCGCCACCCCCTGCGCGACGTGGCCGGCGATCAGCTCGGCGTAGGCGCGGCGGAAGACGAGCCGCTCGGCGTCGACCGCCGGGTCGGCCGGCTCGGCGAGCAGGGCGTACGCCAACCGTGGGGACCGCAGCGCCCGGCCGGAGAACGTCTCGATGACGGCGGTGACCCGCTCGGCGACGGTGGCCTCCAGCGCCGCCGCCCGCGCCACCGCGTCCACCTCCCGCTGCGAGGCCGTGCGGAACACCTCGGCGACCAGGTCGGCCTTGGTGGGGAAGTGCCGGTAGACGCTGCCGGTCGCCATCCCGGCCCGCTCGGCGACGGCGGCGACCGAGCAGCCGGCGTACCCGTGCTCGGCCATGATCTCCAGCGCGGCGGCGATGATCCGCTCCCGGGACGCGCTCAGCCGAGCCTTCACGCGATCGGTGCTCCGGTAGACCACGCAAGGATTGAACCATCATTCAGTCCTTGCCGGCAAGGGCGCCGCAGCAGGCGCTCCGGCCGGCGGACGGCCCGCCCGCGACGCGGGTCTAGGATCCTTCTCTTCGGCAGGCGTACGCCCCCGGAGTCCTTGAAGGCGGTCCCGCCGTGACCCCTGACCTCACCGACGTGAACCGCCGCCTGGACGCGGCGCTGGCAAGCGTGGCCGCCACCTTCCAGGGCATGACCGCCCACCGGCGGGAGACCAACTGTGAGTGCCACTGGGGCAGCGCCGAGGAGCTGGCGCTGCTCAAGACCCCGGACGCGCCGCTCGACGAGGACCTGCTCCGCCGCACGTACTGGACCACGGACTGGCGCTACCCGGGACCGCTGCTGCGCCGCATCCTGCCCCCGGTGACCAGACGCCTCGTGGCGGGTGAGGTGGATGTCGTCTGCGGGATGGACCCCCTGTCCCGCCTGTTCGTCAGGGGTCGCTGGCTGGACTGGCCCGCCGCGCAACGCGACGCGGTACGGGAGTTCCTGGACGCCTGGTGGCAGCACACCCTGGTGGACCCCGAGGCGAAGGTACCCGCCCACGAGGCCCTGGCCTTCGTCGCCGAGGTCACCGGTCAGCTCGCCCCGTGGCTGAACACCTGGGCGCAGCTGCTGGCCGGCCCGACGGCGCGGCGGCGGCTGGGCGCGGCGGCCGACGAGTGGATGTTCGACCTGCTCAGCGACCGCCTGCCCTGGTCGAGCTGGCGCGACGAGGAGGACACGCCGTGCCTCGCACTGTCGATGTGGGTGCTACGGCACGCGCCGCCCGTGCTGCGGGAGCACGACGCGTCCGGCGAACTGAGCGACGTCGTACGGCGGCTCGCCCTCCCCCACACCGACCGATGGGACGAGCGCGGCTAGGGCACAGCCGCCACGCGGAACTGCCACGAACGGCGACAGGGGCACCCCCGTCTCCGGGAGGTGCCCCTGTCGCGGCGGCCGGTACGCGGCCCGATGAGCTGCGGTCAGCAGCCCTGCCGCCGGCTGTAGATCTGGTGGCGCTGGCCCGCCCACCCGATGTAGCCGACCGCCTCGACGCAGTAGGACGCCGTGCCGGTGACGCCGACCGGGCCGGCGTGGTAGCTGAAGTCACCGGAGTCGGTGTCCGCGCCACCCGAGCGGGTGCAGTGCGCGCCCTCACCGGAACGCTCGGCGCAGCGGTAGATCTGCACGAAGGTCGGTGCCGACTTCCCGTAGGCCGCGCCGCGGTGGTAGAAGCACGCGCTGTTGGTGCCCCCGCTGCTGCTGTTGTAGTAGATCACCAGTTCGCCGAGGCCCGACGACTGCACCTGGCTGTAGATGATCGTGCCCGAGCAGGAGCCGGCCGCCTGAGCGGCGGGTGCGCCGATCGTCATCACCGACGCGACTGTCACCAGTGCCATCAGGGTCGAGAACACTCTCTTCATGGTCAGCAAGCCCCATCCACAGTCGACTGTCTTCCGATGTGGATCATGATCGCACGACGCGCGCCCCCGGCACCGCCCGGTGGACGCCGCGTCGCCGCCATACCGACGCTGACCAGTCTGTCCATTCCGTCCCCCGTTCGCGCCCCGCCTGGCTACGCGGAACGCGCACGCGCCCCGGCCGCAGGCGCGCGGGCACCCGCGCTTGCCGCGGCGGTGTCACGGGGCGTGGCGCCACCAAGGGCTTGCGACGACGAGTTCCTCCAGGTCACGGACGTTCTCGGCAACCGTCTGCGCGGGGGTGTCCGGGCGTTGGAGCGCGACGCGGAGATCCGAGGCGAGGTAGCACGCCTCGCGCACCTCGCACTCCCGGCGCAGGGTGGTCGGGGACGTCTCCGTCGCGTCGGCGACGACGTCGAGGACGGCCTCCATGTGCGGGCCGCTGAACCGGACCAGGAAGAACCAGTCGTCCATCGGTTCGCCGAAGCGCGCCCACTCGAAGTCGAGCAGCGCCGTCACACCGCGATCGCGGGCGAGCCAGTTGCCCCAGTGGCAGTCCGCGTGGACCGGGACGTCCGCGCGTGCCTGCGACGGCCCGCCCTCCGCTATCGCCCTCAGGCCGTCGAGCACCGGGCGGGGGACGATGCCGTCCCGGTCCAGGGCGGCGATCTGTCCCACCTCGGCGAGGAGCGCGGCCTGGCTGACGAACCCGCCGTGGTCGAGCGTCTCCCCCAGCGTCTGCCGGGCGGGGGCCGCAGGCGTCCAGCTGTGCAGTACGTGCAGCCGCTGGACCGCTTCCTCCGCCAACTGGCACGCGGTCGCCTCGTCGACGCCGGGCATGTCCATGCCGGGGGTCGTCCCTGGCGCGCGGGCGTAGCAGGCGTAGCGGACCTCGCGGGTCTCCAGCTCGTAGCGCCCGCTGTCGAGCAGCGGCGCCGTGATGCCGGCGGGCAGGTGGGGCGCGAGGGCGATCTCCCGGTCCAGTCGCGAGTGGCGGCCGGCGTCGATGACCTTCACGACGACGTCCGCGCCCAGGTAGACGTGGTGCGAGAGGCTGTCAGCGACGGTCATGGGGCCGGGGTCTCGGCCCAGGACCGCCGAGGCGATCGCGTGAGCCACGGCAGAGGCCTGTCGCGGGTCGATCATCGGCGGCCGCCATGCGGGAAGGCCGTCGTCCTGGCGGGATTCATCCGAGTGTCCGATCGTGAGGGCCGGTCGCGAGCACCCTATCCCCGTACGGCGATCGGCGGTGTCCACCTTCGACGCGCCCGGCGGCGGCACGGTGTCGACGACCGGCGGCCGGCCCGGTCCCGCCCCGGCGGCGGCCACGAGGGCGACCGTGGGCTCACCAGTCGAGTCGGTACCGTTGCTCCGGACGACCGCTGCCCGGGTGCGGTGCGGCCTCGCCGCGCGGCAGCCAGCCGGCGCTCTCGTACAGTCGCACCGCTCTCGGGTTGTCCAGGTAGACGCCCAGCTCGGCGCCGACGAAACCCGCGCCCGCCAGGTGGGTGGGTGCGGCCCTCAGCAGGTGCCGGCCGACGCCCCGGCCCCAGCTGTCGGGCGCGACCCCGAGGTACCGGATCTCGGCGGTCGACTCGTCCGTCGGCACGGGCTCGACGGCGGCGAAGCCCACGACCCGATCCGCGTCGAGGGCGACGAGCAGGAACGAGCGGGGTGTGCTGCCGACCACCGCCTCGATCAGGGGCCGAGCGAGGCGCAGCGGCGCGATCCCGGTGTCGCCGTCGCGGGCCGCGGTCGCCGCCGCCCAGATCCCGGCGGCCTCGTCGATGTGCCGTTCGTCGGTGGTCGGGCGCACCCGCACGTCGCTCATCGGCACAGTCTGGCGACGCCACGTCGCGGTGGCGACCAGGTTTGTGGCCGGCCGGCCGGCGGTGCGCGCGGAGGCCACCCCGCCGCGCGGGCAGGGGCGGGGCGTCGCACGGCCGGCCGGAGCTCAGTCGCCGCGGGCCCCGCCGGTCGAGTGGCCGAGCTGACGCCGGCCGCGGTGCCGCGTCACCGGTCGCGGGGTGACGGTACGAGCTTCCAGGCGACCATGCCGGCGGCGATCAGCAGGACCGCCGCGATCAGCGAGGTCGTCTGCATGGCGTGGACGAAGGCGTCCCGGGCGGCGGCCAGGATCTCGGCTCCCTGCTGCCCGTTGCCGGTCAGGGCCCGGTCGGCGGTGGCCAGTGACTCGTGCACCGCGTCGCCGGTCGGGCCGGGCAAGGTCGACAGGTCGGGCAGGGCCGACCGGTAGAGGACGGTGTGCAGGGTGCCGAGCAGCGCGATGCCCAGGGCGACGCCGAACTCGTACGCCATCTCGGAGATGGCCGAGGCGGAGCCGGCCCGGTCCTTCGGCACCGCCGAGAGCACCGCGTCGGTGGCGGCGGTGAAGGCGAGGCCGACGCCCAGGCCGATGACGACCAGGCCCAGCGCCAGCGGCGCGTAGCCCGCGTGGCCCTCGCCGATCGCGAGGACGACCATGCCGACGCCCGCGGTCAGCAGCGCGGCGCCGAGGGCACGTCCGACGCCGAGGCGGTTGAGCGCGGCGGCGGCGATGGCGACGACCGCGATGGACGCCAGGGTCAGCGGCAGTTCCCGGAGGCCCGCCTGGAGCGGCGAGTAGCCGCGGACGAGTTGCAGGTACTGGGAGAAGAAGAACAGCAGGCCGCTGAAGGCGAAGATGGCGATCAGGCTGGCGACAACGGTGCCGGTGAAGACCGGACGGGCGAACAGCGTGACGTCCACGAGCGGGGCGGGCAGGCGGCGCTGGCGGCGTACGAACAGCACCCCGCCGATGAGGCCGGCCGCGGCCGCAGTGACGCCGGCCAGGTCGACGCCGGCCTTGGCGGCGTGCTTGACGGCCCAGACCAGTGCCACGATCGCCGCCACCGACAGCAGAGCGCTGAGCAGGTCGAACCGCCCGGGACGCGGGTCGCGCGACTCGGGCACCAGGGCCGCGACGCTGACGAGCACCAGCAGCATGATCGGGACGTTGATCACGAAGACGGAGCCCCACCAGTAGTGCTCCAGCAGGGCCCCACCGACCAGGGGGCCCAGTGCCGCGCCGCCGGAGGCGCCGGCCGACCAGACGGCGACGGCGTGGGTGCGCTGGCGCGCGTCGGTGAAGATGTTCCGGACGATCGACAGCGTCGAGGGCATGAGCGTCGCGCCCGCCACGCCGAGCAGGACCCGGGCGGCGATCAACCAGCCGGGGCTGGGAGCGAAGGCCGCCAGCAGCGACGCGGCGCCGAAGCCGGTGACGCCGATCAGCAGCAGCCGCCTGCGCCCGATGCGGTCGGCCAGGGTGCCCATGCTGATCAGCAGGCCGGCCAGGGCGAAGGAGTAGGCGTCGCCGATCCACAGCAACTGCGTGGCGGTGGGCTGCAACTCGGCGACCAGCGCGGGTACGGCCAGCGCCAGCACGGTGCCGTCGACGGCCAGCAGCGTGACGGCCAGGGTCAACGCGGACAGGGCGGCCCACTGCCGCAGTCCGGCGGGGCCGGCGGCAGTGGCGGGGTCGGGTGCCAGATCCGCGTTGCTCACGCCGTCCACGCTACGGACCAAATGGTCGGCTGTGCAAGCCGATTGGTCGGTTAAGGTGGTGATGCGCCCGACACCCGCCGGCACGGCCGGCGATTCAGGAACGAAAGGACACGGCATGCCGCCTCGCGAGCGTGACACCGCCAGGACCCGCCGGGCGGTGCTGGATGCTGCCGCCCGTGCCGTCGTCGTACACGGCGCGGGGGTCAGCCTGGACCTCATCGCCCGCACCGCCGGGGTTTCCAAGGGCGGGCTGCTGCACCACTTCCGCAGCCGGGAACAGTTGCTGCTGGAGCTGGCCCGCGACCTGGCGGAGCAGTTCACCGCCGCCGTGCACGCCGCCGTCGATCCGCGCGACCACGCCCGGGGCCGGCTGGTACGCGGTTACGTCAGGGCGACTCTCGACGGGCTGGGCGACGGGTCGACCGTTCCGGAGCACGTCATCCTGGCCGCCTCGCTGGCCGGCGTACCGGGCGTGGCCGAGTTCCTGCAGGAGGACGACCGGAGCTGGACCGAGGCCCTGGACGCCGACGGGCTGGACCCGGATCGCGCGCGACTGATCACACTCGCTGCGGACGGCGCCGCCGTGGCCAGCCTCTACGGGGGCGGCAGGGACCCGCAGGACACGCGGCGCCTACGGGACCTGCTCATCCGGCTGTCCCGCGGCGAGGGCCCACTCGACGACGCGGGCTGAGCAGCGCCCGGCACGTATGTCGACGCGCAGAGTCGAACCGTCGGAACGGTGCGCGGTCAACGACGTGGGCGCCGGGGCCAGGCGCCACGACTGCTGGCGCAGGAACGACTCCACGGCAATTCGAAGGTCCACCGGGAAGCCCTGAATGACCTGACCCAGGACGGTCACCGCGCCGCTCCGGCCGGAGCGGCGCGGTGATCTGCGGCGGGGCGTCGTCGAGGTGGAAGAACGCCGCGCCGCCGGGGTACGGGCCGCGGTAGTAACACCGGTCGGTCAGGCCGGAGGCCAGCAGGGCGAGCCGGTGACCGTCGGCGCGCTGAAGCGGGAACGTGGGCTCGGTGAACTCGGCAACTCCGTGGTGGTGACCGTACTCGCGCAGCCAGCCACACAGTTGTTGCCGCAGGTGAAAGGGTCGCCGCGGTGGGGCGGCCACGGTCCAGTCGGGCGCCGGGCATCTCGCCGCTGTCGGATTACGAGGCGTCCCTCAGCGGGGAGCACTGCCGAAGGCGCTGGAGAGGTACGCCCGGGAGTCGGCGATGGCGCCCTCGATGATCCGGGCCGCCTCGCGGGCCTCCTCGGGCCGATGTCCGGCCTGCACCTGGAGCCGGAACCGGGACGAGCCGGTCGGGGTCACCGGGAACTCGACCATGAATGCCAGCACCCCCCGGTCGAAGAGCAGGCGGTTCGCCGTCCGCGCCAGCTTCTCGTTGCCGATCAGGAGCGGCACGATCGGTGACGGCTCACCCATACAGGTCAGGCCCCGGCCGGTCAGCTCGTCGCGCAGGGCGTGGATCGCGGTGAAGAGCCGGGCCCGCAGCGCGTCCCCCTCGGCCGAGCGGATGATCCTGGTGGCCTCCCGCACCACCGCGGTCTGCACCGGCGACAGCGCGTTGGAGAAGAAGTGCGAGCCGCCGAACATCTTGATGTACTGCTTCAACGCGGGCGAGTTGGAGGCCACGAAGCCACCGTTCGAGCAGAACGTCTTGGAGAAGGCGCCCATCACGATGTCGACGCTGCCGAGCAGGCCCTGCATCCCCAGCACGCCCGTGCCGCCTGGCCCCATCGAGCCCAGGTCGTGCGCCACGTCGACTAGCAGCGTGGCGTCGTACTCGCGGCAGACGCGTTGCAGGGTGACAAGGTCCGGCCAGTCCGCGTCCACCGAGAAGAGCCCGTCGGTGACGACCAGGATGCCGTTGCGGGTGTCGGTGGCCCGGATATCGGTCAGGTGCCGGCGTACCGCGTCGACGTTGAGGTGCTCGTAGCGGACCACGTTCCGGGTGGCCGCCCGCGCCCCCTGCTGGAGGCAGGAGTGGGCCAGCCGGTCGATCAGGACGTGGTCGGACTGCCGGACCAGACCGACGACCGCGCCGAAGCCGGCCGCCCAGCCGGTCGGAAAGAGCGTCACGTGGTCGAGCCCGACCAGGTCGCCGAGGGCCGCCTCCAGATCGTCGGAGATGCGGGTATTGCCGAGCACCATCGGCGAGCCGGCGCTGTGCGGCCCGTAGTCGTGCATCGCCCTGGCCGCCGCCTCCCGGATCGCCGGGTGGGTGTTGAACGACAGGTAGTCCTGCGAGTTGAAGTTGATGCCGCGGGCCCGCCGGCCCAGGTCGTTGGTGATCTGGGCGACGCTGTCCGGTGCCGCCTCCAGCACCCGGGAGTACTGCCACGTCTCCGTGCGGCGACGGGCCTGCACCCAGCCGTAGAAGTCCTCGGTGCGGGTTAGCAGGTTGCGGCCGGCGGGGCGGTAGAAGTCGTACGCGTTCTTGTCGAGGGCGTACTCCTCGTCGGGGTCGACGGGGTTGCGCAGGTGGGCCGGCTCCCACATCTCGGTGAGGTCGGCGACCACCTGGGCCAGCTCGTCGTCGGCGCCTTCGAGCGACGCGAGGTCGTCCCACGGGATGTGGGTGGCCCAGTTGCGGGTCATCTCGGAGACCTCGGTCGCGGTACGCGCCATGGTCTCGAAGTCCCGGCAGTGTGCCGCCTTGAGGATGATCCCGATCAGTTCGCCGTCTTCAAGCTGGTCCAGCTCGGTGGTCACGGTGTCGTCTCCCTGTCGGATCATCAGGCGAAGAGGTTCTGCTGGTAGCTGCGGGAGGTCTCCGCGAAGTCCTCGAAGACCGCGTGGTCGGCGGAGGACTCCTTCGCGGCGTCGTTGAGCAGGAAGAGGTTGGAGGCCTGGAAGAACTCCGACACCGGCGCGACGTCGGCGTGGGTGGCGATGAACCGGTCGGTCTCCTGCTGGTTGCCCCGCAACGCGACGAACAGTTGCAACTCGTCGTGCCGGTACGGGCGCATCTCGGCGAGGGTGCAGACGTAGTCGTGGTAGGCGGCAGCGTTCTGGCTCCGGCGGCGGTCCCCGTAGGCGGTCATCGCCTCGTCGATCGACGCGTCACCGCGCAGCCACCGGTCGAGTGCGGCGCTGACCAGTTCGGCGTCGCGGAAGGCGTGGGTGATGCCGATGGCGGTGCACTGGTCCTTGGCCGACTCGGCGTCACCGACGAGCACCCACCCGGGCCCGTGCAGTGGCCGGAGGAAGGCCGACTGGTCCAGGGTGCCGTAGATGCGTTCCTCCCTGGTCCCCTTGGTGCGCACCACGTCGCCCAGCTCCGGACTGACGAAGTCCAGCGCCTTCTGGTAGTTGCCCGGCACGTCACCGCGAAACTCCCGCGACCACTCGCTCGGCCCCCAGACCAGGACCATGTTCTGGTTGAAGTTGGTCGGCGCCACCGCGCAGGCCAGCCGGCCGCGCCGGTGCAGTTGCGCCGGGCCGAGGTCGAAGCCGGACCAGTAGCTCCAGTAGGCGAACGTGCAGCGGGGCCGCTCGTCGTACTTCGGCAGCGCGAGGGCGCGGGCGACGAACGAGTTGCGGCCGTCGGCACCGACCACGATCCGGGCCCGCTCTTCGACCAGCTCTCCGTCGACCGTACGCCCCCGGACACCGACGACCTGCCCGTCCTCGACGATCAGCTCACGTACGGTGAATCTTGTCCGCACCTCGGCACCGGCCCTGGCGGCCGCGCCGACCAGGATCTCGTCGAGCACCCGGCGCCGTACGGACGCATAGCTCCGCACCACGCCCGAGTCGTCGCCGTGCAGGTCCCGGAAGTACTCGCGCAGCAGTTCGGTCGGCACCGAGCCGGTCAACGAGATGCCGTCGTTGACCACCTCGACCGTGGTGTGCGCCGGGGTGACCGCCAACACCTCGTCGAGCAGCCCCCACCGGTTCAGGTAGGACATCCCGTGCGGCCAGAGGAAGTGCGTCGAGATGACGTCGCTGGGAAACGAGGAGCGGTCCACCACCAGCACCCGGTGTCCACGCCGGGCGAGCAACAGGGCGGTGGACGCACCAGAACAGCGGGCGCCGATGACGATCGCGTCGTACAACTGAATCGGTCCTTCGGTGATGTGGCGGCGCAGGTGGCGGCGGCGGGAGACCACCCGGGTGCGGCCCCGGGGTCCGCGGATCGCCGCAGGTCAGCCGGGTTGCGTTCGGTGCCGGCCACCGTTGCCGGTGGCCGCCTCCGCCGCGTGTACCGGTCGAAGTCGGCAGGCCCGGCGGAGAGCGTAGCTTAAGTCCACAGTGGATTGAAATCGCTCGGCGGCACCCCGGGGCGAGGCCTTTGGTCGGTGCGGGTCGTTCCGGCGGCGACCCGCGTTTACTCCGTGGCGGGCTTTCGGCCCACAGTGCAGGATGACCTGGTGACACCGTCCGGGATGGTTCTGTCCGATCTTCGTGAAGCATGGGGTCCCGCGCTGGCCGGCCGGCTCCTCGGCCTGTACGTGCACGGCTCGCTGGTAGCCGGCGACTTCGCCACGACCCGCAGCGATCTCGATCTGCTCGCGGTACTCGACAGCGACCCCGACGAGAAGCTCCTCGGCGTGCTCGCCCGACTGCACGCGGAGCTTGAGCGGCGGCACCCGCAGTGGGCCGGCAGGATCGAGGTGGAATACGTGTCACTGGACGCCGTGCGCCACACAGCGCTCGGCGGCGCCGACCGGAACCACGTCATTGCCCGGGTCAGCCCCGGGGAGTCGTTGCACCTGTTGCCCGCCACCTCCCATCGCCTCGTGACCTGGTCCGCCGTCCACGACCACGGCCACAAACTGCTGGGACCACCGGCCGGCACGCTGCTACCCGCCGTCGACCCCGACCTCGTCCGCTCGGCCCTGCTGGACCACGTCCGCGACTGGCCGATCTGGGTGACCCGGATGAGCAGCCCTGGAGCCCAGTCCTACGCGGTGCTCACCCTCTGCCGGGCCTTCCAGCGCCTGCAGCACGGCCGGCAACTGTCCAAGCGGCGGGCCGCCGACCGGACCATCACCGCCCGCCCCCGATGGGCGGACCTCATCATCTGGGCACGCGACTGGTGGTACGACTCCGGCCAGGACACCGACCCCGGCAGGGCCGACGACGTCCGGGCGTTCGTGAACGAGCTCAGTGCCGCCATCCTGGCCTCGCGTGAGCGGTGTGCTGAGACAGCGCGCGCACGGCCGGCGGCAGATGGGCGCACATGATCACGACGACGCCGGTCACGACGAGTGTGGAGGCCTGGCCTTCTGCGGGTAGATCGTCTCGTGACGGGCCAGCATGGCGACGAACTCGCCGATCTTCCGCTCGCGGGTCTGCGCCCGCTTGACGGCGTTGACGCGGTGGATGAGGGCGAACCGGTTGGTCTTGGTGAGTACGTCGAACATGGCCTGGGCGGCAGGGTCGGCAGCGATCGCGGCGAGGAGGTCGGCCGGCACCTCGGCCTCCGACGACGGGGCGTAGGCGGCCGCCCACCGCCCGTCCGCCTTCGCGGCTTCCACCGCGGCGCGGCCCGAGGGCTGCATCCGCCCCTGCGCCTCCAGCCGGGCCACGTGGGAGACGTTGCGTTGCGACCAGGAACTGCGGGGCCGGCGAGGGGTGAACCGGATCCAGGAGCTTTCCTGATCCCGTTTACGGGCCTGCCCGTCGATCCAGCCGAAACACAGGGCCTCGTCGACCGCCTGCTGCCAGGTCAGCGTCGTGACCGTGCCGCCCTTCCTGGTCAGGGCGAGCCAGACGCCGGGCGACGTGGCGTGGTTGGCCGACAACCACGCGCGCAGGGCGTCGGCGTCCGCGACGATCAACTCATCCAGTTCAGCGCTCGCCATGACGGCAGGCTATCGCTGCGCCGTGCCGCAGCCGCCGCGCGTGGGACGGTCCGGCTCGTCGGGCTGCCGGCGCGCATGTCGTACGCCGGTCCGGGCCGGAGGCGGACGCCAGCCGACGCCTACCATCGCTGATTATGATCTCGACCGTGTGGCGGCTGCTCACCCGCCAGATCGACACCAACCTGGCGCAGGACGACACCGTGCTGCGCGAGGCCTGCACGCAGGCGCGGTACGGCTCCGACATCGAAGCGGCCCGGAAGGCTCTGGCCGCCACCCGAGGTGACTACGACCGCCGGGCACGCTACGTCCGGGTGCTGGCCGAATCGACCGCTGGTGGGCTGGGATCCCGGGTCGACCGTACGACCGGTCGGGTCGACACCGCAGCCGCCTGGACCGACCGCTGGGCAGCGCGCACACCCACCAATCCGGATGCCCAGCTCGTACGGGCTCATTCCCTGATGGCACGAGCCTGGGAGGTGCGCGGCGGGGACTGGGCCGCCAACGTCCGTCCAGAGCAGTGGACCGAGTTCAACCGCCTGCTGCAGCTGGCCCGGCAGGTGAACGACCTGGCGATGCGGCTCGCGCCCGAGGACCCCACGCCGTGGGTGAGCCGGCTGGACCTCATGATCGACCAGAGTGCGCCACCGGAGGAGGTCGAGGAGACGTGGCGTGAGCTGACCCGGCGGGACCCCCGGCACCACCAGGGGCACATCCTCAAGCTGACCTACCACTGCAGGAAGTGGAGCGGCTCGCACGAGGCGATGTTCGGCTTCGCCCGGTCGGTCGCCGAAGCGGCGCCCGCGGGCTCGCCGCTGCACGTGCTGCCGGTGCGGGCCGCCGCCGAGTGGGCCCTGTGGGAGCAGGAGCGCGCATCCCAGGGCAGCGCTGCCGACGAGATCGGCCAGCGGTGGCGGCAGGATCCGGTCATGCAGTCCGACCTCGACAACGCGCTGTCCCGGTGGTTCCACCAGCCGGCCACCCGGCACGCCGACTGGCTCAATGACGCGAACTTCCTGGCGTACGGGCTGGCGCGCACCGGCCGCGACGCCGACGCCGCGCCGGTCTTCGCGTCGATCGGCCGGTACATGACCAGCGTGCCGTGGTCCTGGTGGGACCGCGTACGCGGCGACACCGCCTTCCTCCGGGCCCGCCGCCGCGCCCGCCGCGCTGCCTGACCGCCGTCGGCAGCGGAGCGCTTGCTCCTCACGCCACGTCATGCCACATAGTCGGGGGCGTGGAGGAGCACCTGACCGTGGGGCGCGTGGCGGAATTGGCCGGCGTCAGCGTCCGCACGCTGCATCACTACGACGAGATCGGCCTCCTGGAGCCGTCCACGCGCACCGCGGCCGGGCACCGGGCCTACTCCCCGGGCGATGTGGAGCGGCTGCGGGAGGTGCTCGCCTACCGGCGGCTCGGCTTCGGATTGCGGGAGATCGCGGATCTGGTCGACGACCCGGCCACCGACGCGGTCGCGCACCTGTGCCGGCTGCGCGGCCTGCTGATGGACCAGCGCGACCGCGCTGCCGCCATGGTGACGGCCATAGACAGGGAACTGGAGGCACGGGCGATGGGGATCAGGACGACGCCGGAGGAGCAACTGAAGGTGTTCGGCGCGCAGTTGTACGACGCCATCGGATCTGCATACCCAGCGACGCGGCGCACCGAGCCGCGGATCGCCGCACGCATCTGGGATGCGCTGGGGGACGCACGAACGGTGCTGAACGTCGGGGCTGGCACCGGCTCCTACGAACCACCCGACCGGGACGTGACGGCGGTGGAACCGTCGGCGGTCATGCGGGCGCAGCGTCCCGTGGGCGCGGCGCCGTGCGTGGCCGCCCATGCGGAGAATCTGCCGTTCGAGGACCAGTCCTTCGACGCCGCGATGGCCGTCAGCACCGTCCACCACTGGCCGGACCCCGTCGCCGGGCTGCGTGAGATGCGGCGGGTGGCCCGCCGCGTGGTGGTGTTCACGTACGACGCCGATGACACCGGCTGGCGTGAAAGGTTCTGGCTCACCCGCGACTACCTGCCCGAATTCGCGGATCTTCTCGTCGGCTGGCCCTCACTGGCCGACCTGACCGGCGCGATCGGAGGACGCGCGGAGCCGTTGCTCGTCCCGTGGGACTGCGCCGACGGCTTCTTCGAGGCGCACTGGCGCCGGCCCGAGGCATACCTGGACGAACGTGTCCGCCGCGCGGTGTCGGTATGGACCAGAGTCGGACCGCAGGCTGAGCAACGGGCCGTCAACACTCTCCGCGAAGACCTCTCCTCAGGCCGGTGGGCCGAGCGCAACCGCGACCTCGTCGCCCTCGACACGGCAGAGCTCGGCCTCCGCCTGCTCGTAGCCTGAACCGCCGTGCTGCATCGATGGGCGCGAGGTGCAGATCCGGCGCTCGCTCATGCCGCGAAGCGCGGGGCGCAGGCTGATCGGCTCACCGGTGTACGACATCCGTACGTGCCGAATCGGGGTGGTCCGGCTCGGATGCTGAGTGCCTGGCAATGCTACGGCCCGTTCCCGACGGAGGAACGGGCCGCAGCTGTGTGCGGGGGTGGCCAGAACGGCGGTGAGCCGGTGATCAGATGGTGAAGCCGCCGTCCACGTTGATCGTCGCCCCGGTGATGTAGCGCCCGTCGGCGCTGGCGAGGAACGCCACCGCAGCGGCCACGTCGGCCGGGTCCGCGTAGTGACCGAGGGCGGTGAACCCGTTGATCGTGTCCGCGTTGGGGCCGTCGGCCGGATTCAGCTCCGTGTCCGTGGCCCCTGGATTCACCAGATTCACGGTGATCGCCCTGCCGCCGAGTTCGCGTCCGAGTGCCTTGGTCAGGCCGGTCAAAGCGGTCTTGCTCATCGCGTACAGCGCGAAGCCCGGGAAGACCGCCCGCTCTGCCATGTTGCTGCCGATGTTGATGATCCGTCCACCGGCCGACATGTGTCGCACCGCAGCCTGGGAGGCGACGAACGGTGCCCGGACGTTGACCGCGACAGTCAGTTCGAACTCCTCCAGCTTCAGTTGCTCCAACGGTCCGAGCAGGAACGCGCCGGCGTTGTTCACCAGGATGTCCAACCGACCCAGCTCGCCGGCGACCCGGTCGACCGCGCCGACCACGGCCGCCGGGTCTGCGCTGTCCGCCTGCACGGCGATGGCCCGCCGTCCCGCGGCCTTGATCTGGTCCACCACGTCGTCGGCGCGTTGCTGGTTCCGCTGGAACGTCAACGCCACATCGGCGCCCTCCTCCGCCAGGCGCAACGCCACCGCAGCGCCGATGCCACGACCACCACCGGTAACCAGAGCTACCTTGCCCTCAAGTGCCTTGTTCATGACAGAAGCCTGGCCCGACCGGAGACCAGCCGTCTGGCGGTGATCGGACGGCGCGTTCTCCTGCCTCGCCTGCCGCGCAAGACACACTGGCCGTGTTCATCGCCGAGGTCGCCCGTGTCTTGCCGGTGCGGGCTGCGAGGATCGGCCGGGTCGCGCGCGACCTGCGGCGGAACCGGATATGTGATCAAGGCATGCTGTCGGTCGTCGGCGGCGGGCTGAACGCACCGCGGGAGGGCCGTGCTCGCAGTGGCCTGGCGATCCGCGACGACCCGGATCTCCTGGCCCAGCTCTCCGGCTCATCGGCTGCGGCTGAGGGCCGCGTCGAGGTCGTCGAGATGGCGTGAGACGGGGCCGACGGTGAGCATGCCGCTGCCGGCTCCGGCCAGCTCGTCAGCGGCCGGCGTGAGTTCGATCCGGGCGCGTCTCATCGCCGTCCGATCGTCCAGGGCGATCGCAGCTTGGGCGGTGAGGCACCACAGGGCCTCGAACAGCAGGTCGCGCGGCGGATCCGGGGTCTGACGCAGCGCCGCACGGGCATCGGCCGGGCGGTCCCGTCCCAGTAGGACGAGTGGACGCGCCCAGGGCAGGTGAGGGCCCCAGTCGGTCTCATCGTCGAAGCGGACCGGTTCGCCGTGCGACACGCGCAGGCACAGCAGGGCCAGTGGTAGGAGGCCCCGCTCGACGCCGGGCATGCTGGCGTTGGCGAGCTGTGCCGCCCCCTTGCGGTAGGCCGCTTCCGCGGCCTGTGGCGACGGCTCGGTCGCGGCCAGTCGCAGTGCGCGGTACCACTGGGTGAACACGCCGACCAGCGGGCGGTCGTGCCGTTCGGCGAGCCGGTCCGCTGCGGTGGCGTGCTGGTCGGCGGTGGCGAAGTCCGCGAGCGCGCTGCGGGCCTGCAATCGGACGAGATGACCGAGGATCTCGAACGTCCCCAGGCCGTGCTGGGCGGAGAGCGCGACGAGCTCGGCACCGATCTGGTCCCGCTGGGGAGCCAGGCCCGCGCGGTGGAAGGTCTGCATGAACACGCCGTTCAGGGCGAAGGCCAGCAGGGCCGGGTCGCCCAGGCGGCGCGCGATCCGCTCCGCTTCCTGGGCCGCCTCGGGTCCGCGCGCCGCGCGGGTACCGCGTGACTCCACCGCGATCGTGGCCAGCAGTCGGGCTCGGGTGGCCTCGGACGAGCCAGGGCGAAAGGCAGTCAGGGCCCGCTCGGCCGCCGCTACGATCTGCGTCGCCTGCGCCGGGGCATCCGAGCGCGTCCAGATCGCGGGTACGTCGTAGCCGCCGATAATCCGGGCGGTGAGATCGGGATCGCCCAATTGCTCGGCGGCGGCGATGGCCGCGATCCGCTGTTCCCGCGCCGCCTCGAGTCCGCTCGCCCCTGTCACGGCGAGACTTCGCAGCAGGCCGACCGTCGACTCCAGTCGGGACCCGGAGCCGGACGCCACCGTACGGTCGAATGCCGCCGCAGTCTCCGCCCAGACCCGTTGCGGTCCCGGTGAACCCAGCCCGTCGCCGACCCGGTCGGCTTGACGGAGGATGTCGGTCTCCAGGCGACGCAGTCGCGGGCTCGGATCGACGCCGAGCTGTTCCAGGAGCAGGCTGCGGGCTCGGCGCAGTACCGCAAGCGCATCACCCTGGCGTCCCGCGCGGTACAGGGCAAGCGCCAACAGCCGCCACGCCTCCTCCCGCCACGGATGCTCGGCTACGTGGGCGTCGAGATCGGGTACGACGTCCGAGGCGCGCCCAACAGCCAGTCGCGCCTCGGCCCGCTGCTCGATCGCGTTCAGTCGTAGCTGTTCGAGGCGGGAACGCTCGACGCGCGCCCACGGCTCGTCGTCGATGCCGGCGAACGCGGGCCCCCGCCACCAGCTCAGGGCACGATCGAGCCGCTCGAGTGCCTCTTGCGGCGGCGCGGTGGACGCGGCGGCGACCTCGCCCTCGAACCGCCAGGCGTCGACCGCGTCCGGCGCCACCCTGAGCGCATAGCCGGGGCCCTCGGTGACCAGCAACCGAGCCGGCTCGCGCGGTGGACGCTGCGGCTCCAGCGCGCGCCGCAACGCCGCCACGAACGTGCGGACGCTGCCCACCGCACCTGGTGAGGGCTCTTCCCACAGGTCATCAACGAGGCGGTCGACCGGTACGACCCGACCGCGCCCGACGAGGAGTCGCGCCAGCACCGCGCGGTGTTTCGGCCCTTTCAGGTCTATCGGCGCGCCGACGCCGTCCCAGGCGACAACCGGCCCGAGGACACCGAACCTGACCTGCACTGGTCGAACCGCCCTTCCGCGCCTCCGTTCAACGTATCGCGCTCATCGTCTGCTCATCCGCGACCGGCACGCTGGGATCGTCCACCCGACGACGAGAAAAGGACGACCATGACTATTACCATTCCCGATTTCGACTACCAGCGCGTCGCGGTCGACGGGGACGTGACGATGAACGTGGCGGTGGGGGGTACGGGCAGCCCGATCGTGTTGTTGCACGGCTTTCCGCAGACCCACGTCATGTGGCGGCACGTCGCCGTCGACTTGGCCACCGACCACACCATAATCTGTCCCGACCTGCGCGGCTACGGCGCAAGCGACAAGCCCGACGCGCGCGACGTCGACACGTACTCCAAGCGGACCATGGCCGCCGACATCGTCACCCTCGCCAGCAGGCTCGGCCACGAGCGCTTCGCCCTGGCCGGACACGACCGTGGTGCCCTCGTCGCCATCCGCGCCGGCCTCGACCATCCCGCCACGATCACCCACCTCGCCATCCTCGACGTCCTGCCAACGCTGGACATGTGGGAAATCCTGCACGGGTCCTCCGCCGCTGTCGCCTTCCACCTGTACCTGATGGCCCAGCCACCCGGCCTGCCCGAGCAGATGATCAGAGCCAGCGCGGACGCCTTCTTCGGCTACTTCCTCGACGTATGGACCAAGAACCCCCAGGCAATTCCCGCAGACCTGCGGGCGGAGTACCTGAATGCCTCCCGCGAGGCGGTCCCCTCCATCGTCGCCGACTACCGCGCTTCGGCCGGCATCGACATCGAACACGACCAGGCCGACCGAGCCGCCGGGAATCGGCTGCCCATGCCGGCCACCGTCGTCCAGCAGGACTGGGGGGCCGCACTTGGCTACGACGCCGCCGCGCTGTGGCACACCTGGGCTGCCGATCTGGACCACCGCACCACGTCGGCCGGGCACTTCATGGCCGAGGAAGCGCCGGACGAGATCATCAGGGTCATGCGCGCCCTGCTTGCGCGGTAGCGAATCGTCTGCCCGCCGACGGCGCGGTAACGCGCTTAGACGGCCTGCTGACGGCCTCGGCTCGGTTCGGCTGGCACGGTTGCTGTACTTCGCTGCTGTACTGCTGGCATCACACTAGGCGCTGGATACGCACCTTTGGCTGCTCGTTCCTCAGATGGCCCAGCTTGTGCTGGCGGACCTGCTCGTCCCAGACCTCCTGGTCGTAGTCCGGGTCGGGCGGGATCCGCTTGTGGGAGCCGTCGCTGTAGTGGAACTTCTCGTCGCCGGGCCGCAGGATGCTCACCGCAGCCAGCCGAGGAAGCGTTGGTGCAGCGCCTCCACCGGCACCCAGGTCAGGTCTTCGGAGGCGCGCACCAGTTGGGCACCCAGGTAGAGGGCCAGGGAAATCGAAGCGCCGTCGAACTCCGCGCGTAGCTCTCGCTGCCGCGTGCGGCAGGGCCAGGGCGTGTCGCAGCCGCCGCAGCTCCAGATCGGCAGCACCGGGCCGTGCGTGGTCATACGCGGCCTCCGAGCAGCGCCGCAGTCAGGCACCGCGCCTGCCGACTGGTCGCCCAATCCGCCTGCCAGCACGGGTACGGCGTCGGCCGCGACCACCACGCCCGGCAGCCGTTGCACAGGCCGTCCTTGCCCCGGCAGATGCACGACCAGGATCCGCTGCTCCGCCTCGTTGCTCATCGCTCCTCCTTGGCGGGCCAGTGGCCCCGGTTGATCGGGATACGGTGCCGGCTACGACAGGGCAGCTCGACCCCACAGCGGCAGACCCAGCTCCACTTCCGCCACGACCATGCCGGGCGGTGTCGCCGTGCCATGGTCATCGCGACGGCGATCAGGTACTGGTCGTAGGACACTCGTCGCCACAGTGGCGGCCTGTCCCGCATCACTCGCTCCCTCCGCCGGGCAGCACTCCCTGGCCGACCCCGAACCACGGGACCGGATCTGGAACGTTCGGTAACTGCGACGCTACGATCACGACGACGGCGGTGGGACTCACCCGTGGTACGAGTGAGCAGGTCAGATGCGCTGCCGCAGCATTGGTGTCATGGCGGGAACATCGACCACCGGTCAACGTAGGGATGACGGATGACAGGTCGCGGACGATCAGCACCACATCGCGGCGAGGTGACCGGCTACCTGTTCAAGCTGATCCGGGAGTCCATCCCACTCACGCAGGAGCAGCTCGCCGCCGACCTGGATGTTGACCGCGTGACCGTGCAGAGCTGGGAATCCGGGCGCCGACCATTCACCGCGGTGCCGCTCGGACAAGCGATCGCCGTCCGGCACAGGCTCGGACGGCTCGGCGCGAACACAGTCCTGCTCGCCGCACTCGACGACGCCGCCGAGGCGGATCTCATCCTCGCCACGGTCCTCGACGGACAGGTCGACCGCTGTGACATCGCCGAGCAGCCGCTGGGCTGGTCCGTACTCACCCACCGTCTGACCGACTTGATCCTCTGGGCCGTCCTCGGGCAGACACCGACCTTCGCCAGAGGGCTACCCGTTATCCGTCCCCGCCGAGGTCCGGTTGCCTCCGGGCCGACCCTGCCCGTCGACGAGCAACGCGCGTTCTTCGCTCACCTTCATGTGCTCGCCGATCGCGCCGCAGCCGGACGGCCTCGGAACGTGTTGCTACACCGGCAAGCCTGCTTCCTCGCCGGCATGGACCCCACCAAGGCAGCGGCCGGATGGCTCACCCAGACCACCGCCCGAGCCCGCCGAGCGACTAGCTTCCGCACCTGGTCACCGCTGTGGCCCGACGCACGCTCCGTCGTCACGTCCCTGGCTAACCAGGGCGA
Organism: Micromonospora sp. DT178; assembly: GCF_049841695.1. Lineage (NCBI taxonomy): Bacteria > Bacillati > Actinomycetota > Actinomycetes > Micromonosporales > Micromonosporaceae > Micromonospora > Micromonospora sp. DT178. The sequence continues at coordinate 50,906 of NZ_JBNCKV010000009.1, read as the reverse complement.
CCCGGAACCATTGCGGGACTTCATCGCTCGCGCACACCCGGACGACGCCTGCGAGCGAGCAGCCCTCAACTACTCGGCCTACTGGGTGGGCGAGATCCCGTACCGCCACCGCGACGACTCCTTCATGCCCGGGACGCTCGCTGACTGGCACGGCTCGATCCTTCTTCGGCACCTGGTCCAGCGCCTGGACCCAGGACACCCCTTCGTCGACCTCAACATCCACAACGTCTGGGCTCTGCTGGCCGCACGACGCGGTCTCGCTCTCGACAACCCCGCCGCGACTCGGGCACTCCTCGACCGCAGCGTCCCGCTCCTGGACAGTGACCAGATCTCCGCGCAGTCCCGGCAGGAACTAGCCTCTATCGTCTACAGCCTGCGGGCTGACGGAATCACCGGCACAGGGACGGGCAAATGACCGACGACCACGACGCCGCCGGAGCGATGAGCTTCATCTTCGAAGCCGGCGTCCTCAAACGCGCCGCCCGCACCGGCTGGTGGTTCGCCGGCGTCAAGCACCCCGAATCCATCGCTGAGCATTCTTTCCGGACCGCGCTCATCGGAATGATGCTCGCCGCCATGGAAGGCGCCGACCCGGCCCGGGTGTCGATGCTGTGCATCCTGCACGACACCCAGGAAACCCGGATCACCGACATCCCGCACATCGCCAAGCGCTACCTGACCGCCGCACCCAACGCCGCCGTCACCGCCGACCAGGTCGCCGACTGCCCACCAGCCGTCGCCGACGTCATCACCGCCGCCGTCGCCGAATACGAAGCGGGTGAGACACCAGAAGCCGTCGTCGCTCGCGACGCCGACAAGCTGGAATGTCTCGTCCAAGCCGTTGAGTACCGCCACCAGGGCATCGACAACGTCGAACGCTGGATCGACAGCTCACGAGCGGCGCTCAGGACCGCGAGCGCCCACCGCCTGGCCGACGCCGCTCTCAGCGGGCAGCCCCTCGCCTGGCTCGCTCCCCCGCCGCCGGAGTGAGCCCACGCTATCGCTCGGTGGTCGACGCTTGACCCAGAAACATCCGGAAGAGCCGGCAGAGATTGAAGACAGCCCGCTTGTGGTCGTGATCGCTGACAAGGCAGTCCCCTGTGGCACCTTCACCGAAGGTCTCCACCAGCACCAAGGACCAAAAGGCAAGGCTACTGCCATGGTGGCGGGCGGACATCCACTTCTGGAAGGCCGCCAACTCGCCCCGGCCGCGCGCGAGGTCAAATCCCGTCAGCGCCGAAAACGCTCGCTCGTACGTTGGCCGACCGACGTACATGCCTAGCCGATGATCCATATGCCACAGGAACTCTTCCCAGCTCACCCGGCCATTGTTTCTGACCGGACCACTTCGGTGTGAAACTCGATCTCGTCTACCGTTACTCCTCGACCGATAGCATCGAACGCGGTCACGTACGCCCCGCCGTCGACCAAAGTCGCCTCGTAATGACTGACACCAGACCTACTGCTGACTTCTTGCTGACCTAGCGCCCCAACCGTTCCCGGGTCTCGGTCAGCCTGCCGATGCCGGCGCCATGAACGACAGGGACCTGCTCGACCGCGCCACCGTCGAGCGGCTCTTCACGCCAGAGCAAGCCGGGTCAGCAAGTTCCGGGCCCGTCCGCGCACGTCTCTGAGGTCGGGCGTTGATCCGCCGCCGGCTGGCCTTGGCTCTCACTGTTCGGCCCTGTTGCTGTCACCGTTGCTGTCGCGACAGCAACAGGGCCGACTGCTTCGGCGTAACGCGGACGCGGAGCACGTCTTGTGCCCTGTGGTGCCCACACTGGAGACGGCCGCGTTCGAAACGCTTGGCAGACTGCCATCATGTCGCCTGAACCGGAATCGTGGACCATCAAGCACTTCTCGCAAGGCAATCCAGCCGGCCCCGGCCAGGACAGTGTCCCGGCGCTGCTACGCCGCATCGCAGACAGCATCGAACAGCGGCCCGGCATCGAGGTCCAGGACGTCATATTGCGCAACGAGGTCAACGCCGACGGTGACTGGTGGTCGGCCACGGTCTACTTCCACGAACCGTCGGCCTAGCGAAATCCGGCGTACAGGTCGGCAATTGTTCGGCGATGATCGCCATCTAGCATCACCTCGTGGTTCCAACTAGCACGAACCCGGCTGGCGGGCTGCCGCCTCGACGGCTCCCGCTGGGAGTCAACATCGCAAGCACATTGTTGGCTCTTCAGGCGTCGTTGCTAATATTCGCGGCGATTTCCGCCATATACGCCCAAGGGGGAATCAACGCTGCCGTAAACGACGCAGCGGGTCGTTCCAGCGTCCCGGTAGACAGCAGTTCAGTCGCACTCAAGGCGTCCTACTTCCGTCTCGAAGCTCGGCTTACCCTGTGGTATGCACTTTTCTTCGCGCCTGCATCGGCTGGGGTCGCGTTGTGGGTCAGGACGGGTCAACAGAGCGCGAGAGTAGTCGCCCTCGCAACGAGCCTGCTTAGCGCGCTTTGCTGTTGCTGCTCCGGGGGCCGGCTATGGCTATCTGACGAAGCAACAGAAATTGATGAAGCGCTTCCGGCCGCATTCGGTCGAATGTATCCAGCATGGGTCGACCTGGGCAAGCTCGGACTAGTAGTGTCCTTTGTGCCCGCATTTATCGCGGCAGCCGCACTGGTCCTCAGTGGGCGTACCGTTGCCCGCACCTCCCCGGGATCGAACCAGTGACCTCTTCGGTGCGAACGCGGGGAATGGACGTCGTTCGATGCTTCTGATGCCGTCTTGCCCTACAGAGTCAGGCTGGCGCGTCGCCCCGTGTCGTACCCTCCCGGCTGCTGCTGGTTGTTTCGCTGCCTCCTCGCTGCCCTTTGCCTTCGCTCACTGGTCAACTGATGCTGTTGTTCCAAGCCGTCCCGTGCCCGAGCCGGAGGAGCGACACTTCCTCAAACCGCGGAAACCTACCCCCGTCATCGACCCTCCGATCGCGCCCAAGAGCCCCTCGTTGAAGGGCCCAGGTTGCTCGATGTAACCCAACGCCACAACGAGTCCGGTCCCTAGCGCCAACATGCCCAACACGAGCAAGCCGGCGTACAGCAGGAACCGATGACGCATCCCATTAGTAGAGCAGGACGGCGCAACCCCTCGCTTGTAAGTTCTGCGCTCTGTCCGGGCGCGTCCGCGCACGTCTCTGACGTCGGGCGCTGATCCGCAGACCGCCGCACTTGGCCCTCCGCATCCGGCCCTGTTGCTGTCACCGTTGCTGTCGACAGCACAGGGCCACCGGTTCGCACCCTGGCGACTCCTTGACCCCCAGGCAACCTACACGGCCTCGTGAACTGGCATGAGACGAACGCTGAGCTGCAAAGACAGTCCTACACTGTCCCCCACAGTCCGTGGGTGTCCGTGGCGGCCGTCACTCGGTTAGTCACCCACACCACATCGGAGTTCGTGGTAGGTCCAGGACCATGACCTCATGGATGAGGCTCAACGGCGGCGGTGGCACCGGCAGCACTTAGCGTCCTGGCTCCAACTTGCCGAGTGCGGATGTGGCACCGGTCGGCGGCCCCGGACCGTTAGCCGCTGACTCGCTGAATCACCGCTACGAGGACGTAGACCACCCCCGCCCAGGCGGCCACTTGCCCAGCGCGGAAAAATCCCGTCCCGGCGTGAAGGAACCTGATCCTTGCCTGCTGCTCAGCCTCGTCCGGGGTCATAGTGATGCCTCCGCGTCTCGGTGATTCGGCCCGATGGCCGATCTTGCCCGTTCCGCCCGGCGAAGTGAACCCACCGACCGGCCGGCACGGACTCTTTCGGTGTGAAGGAACCATCGCTGGCTAACGAGCTGCGCGGCCGACAGAGGTGACCTGCTCGAACGGTCCGCCAGAGTCCGCAGGCGTCCGTCTTCGCTCACCTCGGTCGTCACCCGGTTAGTCACTCAGTCCACGGGCGGGCTTCCTTGGCCGCGTGCGTTCTAATGGCTTCGTGCCGAAACCCTCGACCCCCACACTTCTCTATTACCTGCGGTTCCCCTTGTGGCTCTTCATGTTGCCCGTGCTGCTGTTCGCCGGCCTCCCTGCCCTGATGTTGGCCGGTCACGGCGAGTTTGGCGCAGCTGCGCTGGTTTTGATCGGCAATGTCTACGCGATCATCCTCGGCCGCCTGCTCCTCGCTAGAAAGCTTCTCGGGAAGGGGAGGGTGAAGCCCGGGGACTTAGCCTGAACGCTGCCCAACTCGCCCCCGTCTGCGCTCGCTAGTGCCGTGACCACGAACGTTCACGGTGTTGGTTGACATGCCGTCTGGGTCGCCAGGCCGGCATTGTGGTGGCATTCAGGCTGTGGCGGCGGCAGAACCCGTTCTGTGCGCGGCGGCTCGGTCGCTAGGAGGCTTAGGAGGGCGGACGAGCTGCCTGTGTGAGGCGATTGCGGGGGAGGACTCCAGAGCCAGCCGGGACCACCAGTAGGTCAGTGTGGGCTCCATTGGGTCGCGGTGATCGACGCGAGAACCCGCACCGCCAATGAATGCCGGTCAGCCATTGTCACCGGTTTTCGCCATCGCCGGTTCCGCTGTAGCCTCCGGTTTCGCTGCCGCCGGTCCGGGTCGGGTGGGTAGCAGCGCGGCGGCGAGCACCGCGCTGGCCGCCGACACGCCGATCACGAGCCAGACGGTGATGGTGAGGGGCAGTTGTTGTCCGGCGATGCTGCCCGCCGAGGCGCCGACGACGGTCGCGGCCATCTCGGCGGCCGAGAAGGCGGATCCGACCCGACCGAGTTGGCGGTCCGAGGTCTGGCGTTGGACTTGGACCTGCACCAGCATCAGCAGCGCGCCGCCGGGCAGACCGGCCAGGGCGATGAAGACCAGCGCGGCGACGAAGTGGTGGATGAGGAAGAGCCCGGCGAAGCAGAGGGTGATCGCCGCCAGGCAACCGGTGAACGACAGCCGGAGGAGCCCGCTGCGGGACAGTACGTTGCCGACATACGCGCTGGCCAGGAAGCCGCCGCCGAGTGCCGCCATCAGAATGCCTACGTCGCTGGCGTCGCCGCCGAGGACGTCGAGGACGTACGGCACCAGAAGCACGTTCAGAGCGGCGTTGGCCAACAGGAAGAGGCTGGAGACGATGAGCGTCGCGCGGAGTACAGAGTGCCTGAAGAGGAAGGCCAAGCCCTCCCGGACCTGCTCCCAGAAGGCGGCCAACCAGGAGGACGTGTCCGGCTGGCGCCCATTGTCGGCCACCCGCAGCCGGCCCATTCCGAAGATCAGCACGGCGGACAGCAGATACGTCGCGGAGTCGATCAGCACCAGGCCGTCGAAACCCACGAGGGCGTAGAGCGCGCCGCCCAGGGGCGCGCCGGCGAGGCGGACGATGCCGCCCGCAACCGTGTTCCAGGCGTTCGCCGCCTCCAGGTCACCGCCCCGACCGACGATGGCGGGCACCACCGCCCGGGCCGCGGGCTGGAAGAATTGCCCGATCGCGCTCTCGAAGAATATCGCCGTGTAGAGCAGCCACAGCATGCCCGGATCGTCGACCACGAGCAGTGCCAGCACGATGACCATGCGCAGCAGGTCCGCGCCGACCATGACCGCCCGCCGGTCCCACCGGTCGGCCAGCACCCCGGCCAGGGGCGCAAAGACGATCGCGGGAAGGGTCTGCGCGACGAAGGCGAAACCACTGCTGAGTGTCGAACCGGTCATCGTGTAGACGTAGACCGGCACTGCGACGATCATCAGCCAGTTGCCCAGGTTGGACAGTAGCGTGCTGGTCCAGAGCAGGCCGAACCGCCGGTTCCTGGTGAAGATCACCGCCCACCTTACTTCTCCGTGACCCGCCGCTGGTGCCCCACGTCGTTGGCGACGTCGGATGACACGCCGCCTGGCACGCCAGGCCGGTAGTGCGGTGGCGGTCAGGCTGTGGCGCCCTCAAGCTCAGACAGCAACAACGCGACGAGGCACGAGCAGCCGCCGGCAACGCCTGGCACGAGAACGACCTCGTATTCACCACCCGCTACGGCACACCCATCGAGCCACGCAACTTCCAGCGTTCCTGGCAGACGAGGTGCGAGAAGTCCAACGTCAAGCCGATCACCGTCCACGACGCCCGCCGCACCTGCGCCACACTCCTGGCCGACCTCGACGTCCACCCGAGAGTCGCCATGCAGGTGCTGAGACACGCCCGCTTCTCCGTGACGATGGAGATCTACACCCCGGTATCGACCAAAGCAACCAGAGACGCACTCAAACGCCTCGGCGACTCGCTCGGCCGCTGACGGAACTGCTGTACTCCGCTGCTGTACGACAGCAGAAAGGCCACTTCCCGAAGCCGGGAAGTGGCCTTTGACCTGCGTGGGCGATACTGGGATCGAACCAGTGACCTCTTCGGTGTGAACGAAGCGCTCTCCCGCTGAGCTAATCGCCCTCAGCGCCGATGACTCTACCTGATCGAGGGACCGGACCGGAAATCCGGGGTCCGCGTGCCGCGCGGCGGTCGGTCGACCCGGCGGAGCGCCAGGTCAGTGCGTCGCCAGGTAGTGCAGCGCCTCGGCGACCACGTCGATGCCGAAGCTGTACTTCAGCGACAGCCAGACCACCGAGCCGACGAAGACCAGGCCGACGGTGCCGAGCAGGAACCGTACGGCCAGTGAGCGGTCCTTCACCCACTGGGTCCAGTTGTGCACGTGCCGGCGGGTGAAGCCGAGCAGCCGGCGGGCCCAGTGGAACTCGACGGCCCAGATGCCGAGGCCGGCGATCACCAGCAGCCAGCCCGGCCCCGGCAGCGGGATGAGGGCGATGCCGATGGTGACGACGAGGGCGCCGGCGATGGCGATGAAGATCTTGAGGGCGACCCGCCCGGTCGGGTTGGCCCGGATCAGGTCGAGGGTGGTGCCCAGCCGCTGCCGCCAGCGGGGTCGCCGCCGCCGCTCGGCCAGTGCCGTGCCGCCGGCGCCATCCCGGTCGGTCGCCGGCCGACCGGGCCGGTCGTGCTGCTCCGTCGGCACCCCGTACCCCCGCCTTTCGGCTCCCCGGGCCGCGACGTTCGGCGGGCCCGGCACTGCCATCGGATCCACTGAGGATCGTTTCGTAACCATTTCCTCCCCCAGTGTGGCTCGCGCCCGTCACTGCAACGGCCGACTGGACGTTACCGGAGTAAGTCGACGACTGAACCACCCGATGCCGGGCGGGATCACGCACTGGGCAGAACCGGAAATCCTACATGAATATTCACATTCACGCGGCCTTTCCGACCCCCTTCCCACCACTGGGTGAAGTCAGCGTATGGCGGAGCGTAGCCAGGAGTAGCACCTGAGTATGGGAAAAGCGGGACACGCGCGTTCCGCAGCGGTGCCGGGGGGAGATCGTCCATGAGTGTCATCCGACCGACGACCGTAGAGGTCGAGACGTCGCTAAGGCTCGTCGCACCTGACGCCACCGCCTTGCCGGTGCGTGCCAGTCTGCGTTACGACCCTGCTGATCCGTATGCGGTCCATGTCCTGTTCCACGCCGAATCCGCCGGCGGCGAGGCGGTCAGCTGGTCGTTCGCCCGGGAGCTGCTGGTCACGGGCCTCGACGAGCCGGCCGGCATCGGGGACGTGCGGGTCTGGCCCTGGGCCACCCCGCGCGGGGACTTCGTCGCGTTGGCGCTGTCGTCGCCCGACGGCAACGCCCTGTTCGAGGTGCCGCGCAGCGTCCTGGTGCGTTTCCTGCGCCGGACCTACGTCGTCGTCCCGCGCGGCCGCGAGGCCGAGCACCTGGACGTCGACACCGCGGTGAGCCGGCTGCTCGCCGGTCGCTGAACCACCGGCCACACCGGCCGTCCGGGGCCGCGCGGATCTGCCGAGTCCGCGCGGCTCCGGCCCACCAGGGGGTACGCGCACCGCCTCCCGCCCTTCGCCGGTTCAGCCGTGGGTGGTGATGCCGCCGTCGACCGGGATCACCGCACCCGTGAGGTACGCGCCGGCGCGGGACGACAGGTAGATCGCGGTGCCGGCCATGTCCTCCGGCCGGCCGATGCGGCCCAGCGGCACCTGCCCCTCGATGGCGGCCCGGGACGCGGGGTCGTCCAGCGCGAACGCCATCATCTTGCTCTCGAACGGCCCCGGCGCGATCGCGTTGACGGTGATCTGCTCGCCGGCGAGCTGGTGGGCCAGGCCGCGGGTGAGCATGTGCACGGCGGCCTTGGTCGCCGAGTACGCGTACACCTCCATCATCGGCACCCGGATGCCGTCGATGGAGCCGATGTTGATCACGCGGGCCGGGTCGTCGGCGCTGGCCGACGCGCGCAGCGCGGGCAGCAGCGCGGTGGTGAGCCGGAAGACCGCCTTGACGTTGACGGCCCAGAGCTTGTCGAACGCGCTCTCCGGGTACGACTCCAGCGGCGCGCCCCACGTCGCGCCCGCGTTGTTGACCAGCACGTCGAGCCGGTCGTACCGCTCCCGGACGGCGGCGGCCAGGCCCTCGGCGCCGGTGTCGTCGCCGAGGTCGGCGGGGATGGCCTCGCAGCGCCCCTCGGCGGAGAGTTCCTTGGCCACGGCCTCGCAGACGTCCGCCTTGCGGGACGAGATGATCACGTGTGCGCCGGCCCGGACGAAGCCCTGGGCGATCATCAGGCCGATCCCCCGCGAGCCGCCGGTGACCAGGACCGTCTTGCCTTCGACCGAGAACAGATCCGTCATGCCCATCCCATCGCGAGTCGGCCGGGGCCGCCGGGGCGGGGCGGGCGGCCCGACCGGCGCGGACCGGCTCCGGCCGTGCCTCGACCGGACGGCGCTACCGCTCGGTAACGTAGCCCGGCCCCGGCGACCTCGACAACCCCCGCCGGTCGGCCCGGGGCCGGCCCGCCGCACACCCGCCCGCCCCGGCGCACCGCTCGGCCGTCGGGCGCCCGCGGGCCGGGCCCGCACTGCGACCGGCCGCGCGCGTGACCTGGGAGGCGCTCCCGGGATGCATTGGTCGTCGCCCCGGGCTACCGTCGCAGGCGATGGTCTCTTCCGGTCAGCTCTCCCCCGCTCCGCCCGGCAACCCGGCGACCGCCGCCGCCGAGATCGACACGGTCGCCCTCGGTGACCTCGCCTCCGAGCCGCGCTGGCGTCGTCCGGTGCTGCTGGAGAAGGACCTGCTCGTGCTGACCACGGGCGGACACGGCACGGCCGAGCTGGATTTCCGCGCCCTGCCGTGCCGACCCGGCACCCTGCTGCGGGTGCGCGCCGGCCAGGTGCTGCGCTGCGCCGGTCCGCAGCTCGACGCGACGGTGGTGCGCTGGGATCCGGCGGCGCTGCGCGGGCTCGACGTCGACCCGGACGCCGTCCCGGCCTGGCTCCAGCTCGCCGGCGAGGACGAGGACGCGGTGATCAACGAGGTGAGCCAGCTGGCGGTGGACTGCGAGCGCCACCGGGGGGTGGCCGCCGCGCGCGGACTGCTCCGCCATCAGCTCGCCGTGCTGCTGCTCCGGCTGTCGCTGCTGCCCGAACGCGCCCACCCGGCGACCCGGGCGGAGACCGCCACCTTCCACCGGCTCTGCCGCGAGGTCGAGCGCGGCTACCAGCACACCCGCCGGGTCGAGGACTACGCCGCCCGGCTGGGCTGCTCGGTGCGTACGCTCACCCGGGCCTGCCTGGCGGTGACCGGGCGCAGCGCCAAGCAGGTGGTCGACGAGCGGGTGGCCCTCCAGGCGAGCCGGCTGCTGGCCGCCACCGACGAGCCGATCGCACGGATCGGCCGGCGGCTGGGGTTCTCCGAGCCGACGAACTTCGGCCGGTTCTTCACCCGGGAGGTCGGGGTGAGCCCGGGCGCGTTCCGCGCGGCCCGTGAGCAGCCGGTACCCGGGCCGGTGGTCCGTCCCCGCCCGCCCGCCGACGCGACCGGCCGACCGCGCGGGGCATGATGTCGGGGTGCAGATCTCCGCGCGCGGCGACTACGCGGTACGGGCGGCCCTGAGCCTCGCCACCGCGTACCCTCGGCTGCTGTCCACCCAGGCCATCGCCACGGAGCAGGACATGCCGCGCAAGTTCCTGGAGGCCGTCCTGGCCGACCTGCGGCGGGCCGGCATCGTCCGCGCCCAGCGTGGCGCCGAGGGCGGCTACACGCTGGCCCGGCCGCCGCGCGAGGTGACCGTCGGCGCGGTGCTGCGTGCGGTGGAGGGTCCGCTGGCCGGGGTGCGCGGGCTGCGCCCGGAGGAGACCAGCTACGAGGGCGCGGCGGAGAACCTGCCCGGGCTCTGGGTCGCCGTGCGGGCCGCCGTGCGGCGGGTGGTCGACGAGGTGAGCCTCGCGGAGATAATCAGTGGCCGGCTGCCCGCCCACGTCCGTAGGTTGACGGCCCTGCCCGACGCCTGGGAGCCGCGCTGATGCCCACCCCCGTCCTGCACACCGACCGCCTGCTGCTGGAGCCCTACCGGCCGGACGACGCCGAGGACGCCGTGTCCCTGCTCGCCGACCCGGAGGTGGGCCGGTTCATGGGCGACGGCCCGCTGAGCGCCGAGGAGGCCGGCGCCCTCTTCGGGCGGATCTTCACGAAGGTCTACGCGAACGACCTCTTCGACGTCTGGGCGGTGCGCCGCGACGGTCGCTACGTCGGGCACGCCGAGATCAAGCGGACGGACCAGGTCGACGGCCACGAGATCATCTACGCGCTGGCGAAGCCGGCCTGGGGCGCCGGTCTCGGCACGGAGTTGGCCCGGGCCCTGGTCCGCTACGGCTTCGACACCCTCGGCCTGCCCCGCGTGTACGCGACGGTCGCCGACGCCAACCACGCCTCGCTGGCGCTGCTGGGCAGGATCGGCTTCGTCCACGAACGCGACATCGCCGAGGACGACGGCGGCGTGACCCGCGTGCTCGTCGTCGACCGCGCCCCCGCCTGACGCCCGCCCCCGGTCACCGGCGGCACGGTCCGCATTCCACACCCGCCGGCCGTGTGGTGAGAGCGTGGCCCGGTCGGGTCAGGGCCGGGCCGGCGTGCCCGTCGTGGTGTAGCCGCCCCGGTGGTGCACCAGCGGGTCCCCGTCCTCGCCGCCGCCCAGCGCGAGCGGCTCGGCCACGAAGAGGGTGTGGTCGCCGACCGGCACCCGGTGCGCGACCCGGCAGAGCAGCCGGGCCAGCGCCCCGGTCAGCAGCGGCACGTCGAACGGCCCCGGCGTCCAGTGCGGATAGGCGGCGAACCGGTCGATCCCGCCGGTGGCGAAGACCCGGGCGGCCTCCCGCTGGTGGGCGCCGAGCAGGTGCACGGCGACGTGCTCGGCCCGGGCGAAGACGGGCCAGCTCGACGAGGCGGTCCCGAGGCAGAACGAGACCAGCGGCGGGTCCAGCGAGACCGACGTGAACGACGTGGCGGTGAAGCCGGCCCGGACGAGCTCGCCGGAGCCGTCCGGGCGGGCCGGCGCGGCGGCGTCCGGGGCGACGGTGGTGACGACGGTGACGGTGGCGGCCTGCCGGCGCAGCAGCGCCCGGAACAGGTCCCGGTCCACCGGCAGCAGGTCGGCACCGCCCTGCGGGGACCACTCCATGGTGGTCACGCCGGCTCCGGGGCCGGGTGGGCGCCGGGGGTGCGGGGCAGCCCTGCGTCGACGGGCGGGCGAGCCGCGTGGGGAAGATCGTCCCGCTGCGTCATCGCCCCATGCTGCCGGGGGCCGGGGCGCCGGTCAATGCCCCTATCGGGGGGCGGGATCGACGTCGGCCGACACCGTCGCGAACCCCTATGCCGGCGGGTGAGGCTCGGCACGCCCTCGGACGCGCAGGGGTCGGCACCCCTCGGCACCGTCCACCGCGGACGGGCGGGGGTTTCACGATTCGGCGATCCGGGCATGTTCGGGTTCGACAGGGCAGGGAAGGGAATCGAAGGGAGCACGACGATGGGTCTGATGTTCCGCAAGCGCAAGAAGTACGGTCCGATCATCCTGAACTTCACCGAGAACGGTTTCTCCTCCTGGAGCATCAAGATCGGTCGCTGGTCCTGGAACTCGCGGGCCAAGGCGCACCGGGTCGACCTGCCGGGTCCGCTGTCCTGGAAGCAGGACAAGTCCCGGGCGTGAGGTCCCGAGGTCGAGCGGGGTGCCGGTGATCCACCGGCACCCCGCTCGGCGTTCGCGTCAGGACGCCGTCCCTTCCTTCCGGGCCGAGACGACCACGTCACCGCCGAGCCGGCCGTGCTCCGGGTCGCGGGCCGCCTCCCCCGCGTCGAGCAGGCCGGTCAGCGCCCGGACGGCGTCGGACGACCGGTAGACCGTCGCGGTGAGGGCGTGACGGCGCAGCTCGGTGACCGTACGGGGGCCGGTGCGCGCCAGCTCCGCCAGCAGTTCGCGGCGCAGCGGGCCGGGCTCCGGGTCCGGGACGACGTCGAGCAGCCGCCCCGCCGGGTCGCGGTAGCGCACGCCGGCGGCCCCGTCGACCGCCCAGAGCGCCTCCTTGAACGCCTCCAGGCTCTTGTCCGACCCGGTCGCGAAGGCCAGCAGCCGCGCCGGGGCCCCGTCGGCGGGCACCAGCTCCACCTCGGTCGTCAGCGGGAACCCGGCGTCGGCGAGGGCGGCGCGCGCGGGGGTGCCGGCGGCGGTGGCGAGCAGCACGTCCGCCGGCTTGCCGACGGCCGCGGCGGTCAGCACGGCGGGATCGGTGGCGTCGTCGTCCACGACGGACAGCAGGGGCGCGCCAGCCGCGCCGGCCGCCTTGACCGCCACCGGCAGCCGGGCCGGGCCGCCGGGCACGAGGTGCACGGCGACTCCCGCCGGCAGCTCCGCCTCCACGGCGCCGAGCCGGGCCGGCAGCTCCTCGGTGCCGTCGGCGAGCACCAGCACGGTGAGCTGGCGGCCCCGCAGCCGGTCGGCGTGCCGGGCGACCACCCGCAGCGCGGCCTCCGCGGAGCCGGCGTCGCCACCGGCGTACGCCAGGGCCAGGGTGGCCCGGCGGGCGCGGTGCAGCGCCCCCGGCAGCCAGGTCTCCAGGTGTCGGACGAGCAGCTCGCGCAGGACGGCGTCGGTCGGCATGCTGCCGTTCTACCGCACGCCCGTCCCGGGCCGGACACAGCTCCCCCACCCGGACCCGACGGCGCGGCGCGCGGTCGGGGCGGCGTCCGGTCCCCGGGCACGCCGCCAGCTCCTCGTCGGCGAAGGCGTTGTCGAGGGAGAGTGGTCGGGGTGGCGTCGGATCCCGGTCGGGTCAGGCCGGGACGGAGACGCCCACGCCGCCACGGGTCTGGCCGCCGTAGCGCCGCCGCTCGGCGTCCAGGTCGAGCCGGCCGATCCGCTTGCGGGCGGCCAGGGCCGCGTCGTCGAGCCGGTCGGCGGGCACCAGCCAGACGACCTCGAACTCCAGCCCGTCCGGGTCCTGGCCGTAGAGGCTCTTGGTGGTGCCGTGGTCGGACGCGCCGACCAGGGCGCCGGCGGCGGCGAGCCGCTGGGCGGTCACCTCCAGCTCGTCGAGGGTGTCGACCTCCCAGGCCAGGTGGTAGAGCCCGACGGTGCCGCGGCCGGCGGTGGAGGGGCCGGTGCCCGCGCCGACCTCGAACAGGCCGAGGTCGTGGTCGTTGGTGGAGCCGGGCGCCTGGAGGAAGGCGGCGCCCCGGAAGCCGTCCGGCGTCATCGGGATCGGCCGGAAGCCCAGCACGTCGCGGTAGAAGGCGACGCTGCGGGCGAGGTCACTGACGTAGAGCACGGCGTGGTTGAGGCGGTGGATTCCCATGCCACCGACGCTAGCGCGGTTTTGTTGAACGTTCAACCATCTGGCGTATGATGGGCGTCATGACCCGCTGGCTGGACCCCGACGAGCAGCGCACCTGGCGCGCGTACCTGACCGCCTCCCGCGCGCTGATGGAGGCGCTGGACCGGGAGCTGCAACGTGACGCCGGGATGCCGCACGCCTACTACGAGATCCTGGTCCGGCTCTCCGAGGCGCCGCGGCGGCGGCTGCGGATGAGCGACCTGGCCGAGGCCAGCGGCTCGTCGCGCAGCCGGCTCTCGCACGCCGTGGCCCGGCTGGAGGCGGCCGGCTGGGTCCGCCGCGAGGAGTGCCCCACCGACCGACGCGGGCAGATCGCCGTCCTCACCGACGAGGGATTCGCCACCCTCGCCGCCGCCGCGCCCGGCCACGTCGAGGGCGTACGCCGGCACCTGTTCGACGCGTTGACCCCGGCCCAGGTGGACCAGTTGCGCCGGATCAGCGAGACGCTCGCCGCACACCTGACCGGTTCTTGACCAATACACTCCCGCTCGGGTCTTGTACTTACCGTCGTCGGATGAGCACGATGGGGCGTGCCTTCCGGCTTCGGTGATCTGACTGACCAGGCGCACCACCTGGTGTCCGCCGGCGACCTCGCCGGCGCCCAACGGCTGCTCGCCGACGCGCTGACCGACGCCGACCCGCGTCCGGCCAACGCGACACCCGAGCTGGCCGAGGCCGCCAGCCTCCAGGCCCGCGTGCTGGTCGCCCTCGGCGAACCGCACTCGGCCCGGGGCTGGGCCGCGTTCGCGTACGCGGCCGCGACCCGGCTGCACGGGCGCGCCGACCAGCGCACGGTCGCCGCCGCGGCCACCCTCGCGGCGGTGCTGCACCGGGTCGGCAGCTGGTCCCGCGCCGCCCGGCTCTACCAGGAAGTGATCATCGAGCTGACCGCGCTCGACGGTCCCGAGTCACTGCGGGTGCTCGCCGCCCACGCCGACCTGGCCACCGTGGAGTACGCGCGCGGCCAGTGCCAGGTGGCCCGCGACCGGTTGCAGGACGCCTGGGAGCTGCACCGCGAGGTCTACGGCGACGGGCACCCCAGCGGCATCAAGATGCTGGCCCGGCTCGGGGCGATGCAGCGCGACTGCGGGCAGTTCGCCGAGGCGCACGACAACCTGGCGCTCGCCCGGGAGCTGTGCCGGCAGCACCTGCCGGCCGACGACCCGCTGGCGGCGCAGGTGGCGGCGCTCGCCCGGGCGGCGGCCAATCCGGACCACGTCTGCGCCGACACCGCACCCGTCGGCCGGGACGGTCCGATCGTGCCGTCCGCGCGCACCCCGCCCCCGGGCGACGGGCCGACGACGGCGCAGCACCCCTCGCAGCCGGGCTACCGCCCGGCGGAGCCGGACCCGTACGCCGGGCCGCCGCACGTGGTGCCGACGCCCCGGCAGCCCACGGAGGACCCGCCACCCGGCTGGTGGCCCCCCGAGGCCGACGCCGGGGACGGGCCGGCCGACAGCGCCGTGCCGCCGGCGGTCGTCCCCCTGGCCGGCGGCGCCACCGACGAGGCCGACGGGGTGCACCGGGTCCGCCAGCCCGGCGCGCCCGAGGAGCCCTACCAGCCGTCGCGGCTGCTGCCGGTGCCGGTGCACCGCGCGCCGTCGCGGCGCGGCAACCGGCTGCTGCCGCTCGTCGTCGGCGGCGTCGTGGTGGTGCTGCTGGGCACGGCCGCGGTGATCGCCGGGGTGGCCGGGGTGGACGGTGACCCCGACCCGGTGCCCCCGGCCGCGACCGGCGCGCCGGCCTCCACGCAGGCCGGGGGCCCGGCCGGCACGGGCGCCCCGCCCGCCGCCGGCCCGACGGCCGGGGCCGTGGCCTCCCCCGGCAGCCCGCCGGGTTCGGTGACGCTGCGGGACAACCGCGACAACGTCGCGCTGCGCTGGACGTACCCGGCCGGCGGGGAGGGCCCGGTGGTCATCTCGGGCGGCCGGGTCGGCCAGGCGCAGACGGCCTTCGCCAACCTGCCCGCCGGCACCACCGCCTTCGTCGTCTACGGCCTGAACCGCAGCACCGACTACTGCTTCACGGTCGCGGTCGTGTGGTCGACCGACACGATCGCCCGCGCGCAGCAGGTCTGCACCCGCCGCGGCTGACGGTCCGCCAGCGGCCGCCCGGCGCAGCCACGGCCGTCAGGGCCGCTCCGCGTCGGGCAGGGCCGGCAGCAGCAGCCGTACCCGCAGCCCAGGACCGCCGTCCCGGCCGGGGTGGGCGTCGGTCAGGACGATGCCGCCGCCGGCCCGGCGGACCAGCTCGCGCACGATGGCCAGGCCGAGGCCGGCGCCGCCGTCGTCCCGGGCGCGGGCGTCGTCGAGCCGGGTGAACCGGCCGAAGACCCGCTCCCGGTCCGCGGCCGGGATCCCCGGCCCGTCGTCGGTCACCGTCACCAGGTGGTACGCCACGGCGCCGCCGCCGGCCTTCCGTCCGGCGGTCCCGGCCCCGCTGTCCCCGTGGCCGACGGTCCCGGCCCCGCTGTCCCCACGGCCGGCGGCCCGGCCGTCGCCCTCGCCGACGGTTCCGCCGTCGCCACCCGCCCGGTCGCCGCCCGCACGGTCGGCGGCCGGCCCGGCGGCCAGCACCACCTCGCCTCGGGCGTGCCGGACCGCGTTGTCGACCAGGTTGGTGAGGATCCGGCGCAGCTCGTCGGGGTCGCCCTCGGTCCACAGCGGCGTCGCCGGCGCGTCGAGGCGCACCGGCGGCGACGGGTACCGGGCGGCCACCGCCGCCAGCAGCGCCCCCAGCTCGACCGGTCCGGTGGCCCGCGCCGTCGGCCGCTCGTCGAGCCGGGCCAGCAGCAGCAGGTCGTCGACGAGCCGGCCGAGGCGCTCGGTATCGGCGAGCAGGTTCGCCGACACCGCCGTCCAGTCCGTCCGGTCGGCGAGCCGCCGGGCGACCTCCAGCTCGGTACGGATGTTGGTCAGCGGGCTGCGCAGCTCGTGGGCGGCGTCGGCGACGAACGCCCGCTGCCGGTCCCGCGCGGACTCCAGCCGGCCCAGCATCCCGTTGAGCGTGACCGCCAGCCGATGGATCTCGTCCTGCGACGCCGGTACGGGCAGCCGCCCGCCCCCGTCCCGTCCGGTGATCTCCTCGGCGCCCCGGCGCAGCGCCTCCACCGGGCGCAGGGTCGCGCCGACCACCCGCCAGGCCACGGCTGCGAGCACCGCCACCAGCAGCGGGAAGCTCACCAGCAGAATGGTGCGGACGACGTGCGCGCTGTGCCGTACGTCCGCCAGCGACCGGGCCACCAGGACGGTGCGCGGGTCGGCGGCGGTGCCCGCCGGTACGGCCACCACCCGCACCGGCCCGGCCAGCCCGACCCGCTCCCCAGACACCGTCAGCCGCTGCCGCGCGCCGGTGTCGAGCCGTTGCGGCGACACCATCGGCACCAGCCGGTCGGCGTCGATCGAGGCGGCCCGCACCCTGCCCTCGGCGTCGATCACCTGCACCCGGACCTGTCCACCGGCCACCGGCAGCGGATCGGGCAGGACCTCCTCGGCGGCGAGCAGCGCGACCGCGTCGGCGGTCCGGAACGCCTCGGTGTCCACCGCGCGTTGCAGGGCCCAGCCCAGCACGGCGAGCAGGACGAGCCCTCCGACGGCCAGTCCCCCCGACACCCCGAGCACCCCGACCACCATCAGCCGCCCGCGCAGCCCGAGCGCGGCACGCAGGCGTCCGCGCAGCCCCCGCGTCACGGGGCGAGCCGGTAGCCGGCGCCCCGGACCGTCTCCAGACGCTCCCGGCCGATCTTGCGCCGCAGGTACCCGACGTAGACCTCGACCGCGTTGGGTGCGGTCTCGACGCTGGCGTCCCACACGTGGTCGAGCAGCTCCGTCTTGGAGACCACCTCGCCGGGGCGGCGCATCAGGTAGTCGAGCAGCGCGAACTCGCGGCTGGTCAGCGCGACCTCGGCGTCGGCCCGGGTGACCCGCCGCCGGGCCGGGTCGAGCCGCAGGTCGCCGACCGCGAGCACCGTGGGGCGTTCGGGGGCGCCGCGGCGCAACAGGGCCCGCAGCCGGGCCAGCAGCACGACGTACGAGAAGGGCTTGGTGAGGTAGTCGTCGGCCCCGCAGTCCAGCCCGTCGGCCTGGTCGTACTCGCCGTCCTTGGCCGAGAGCATGAGCACCGGGAGCCAGTGCTCCTCGGCGCGCAGCCGGCGGACCAGTTCGTAGCCGGAGAGGCCGGGCAGCATCACGTCGAGGATCATCGCGTCGTACCCGCCGTGCCGGGCCGCGTCGAGCCCCTCCGGGCCGGTCGCCGCCACGTCCACCGCGAACCCCTCGGCCTGCAGACCCCGTTGCAGCGCGGACGCCAGCCGCGACTCGTCCTCCACCACCAGCAACCGCACGGGGTCAAGGGTGCCACCCGGGCGGGCGGTCGTACGGTCGTCCTCAGCGCCCTCACAGCGTCCAGGGGGCAGGATGTCCGGCAGGAGGTGTCACATGTCCGTCCTGAAGAGCCGTCCCGTCCTGCGCTGGCTGGTCCCGGTGACCGCCGTCGCGACCGTCATCGGCGGCGGCGCCGCGCTCGGCACGTTCGCCGCCCAGGCCGAGCCGAGCCTGCCGCCGCGTACCGCCGCCCAACTCCTGGTCGACCTGCAGACCTCCCGGCTGGAGGGGCTCTCCGGCACGGTGGTGCAGCGCGCCGACCTGGGCCTGCCGCCGCTGGCCGGCCTGGTCGCCGGCGACGGTCCGGCCGGCCTGCTGACCGGCACGCACACGCTGCGGGTCTGGCACTCCGGGCCCGACCGGCAGCGCATCGCGCTGGTCGACACGCTCGGCGAGCGGGACGTCATCCGCAACGGCCGGGACGTGTGGGCCTGGAACAGCCGGTCCAACACCGCCACCCACCGCACGCTGCCCGAGGGCGCCGCCGGGACCGAGACCCCGGAGTTGCCGGTCACCCCCGGGGAGGCGGCCGACCGGGCCCTGGCGGCGATCGGCCCGAGCACCGAGGTGAGCGTCGGCCGGTCCGCGAAGGTCGCCGGCCGGGACGCGTACGAGCTGGTGCTCGCCCCGCGCGACGCCGCCTCGCTGGTGCACCAGGTGCGCATCGCCATCGACGCGCGCCAGCACGTGCCGCTGCGCTTTGAGGTCTTCGCCGACGGCAGCGACAAGCCGGCCTTCGAGATGGCCTTCACCCAGGTGTCGTACGCCCGGCCCGCCGCCGACCAGTTCACCTTCAACCCGCCGCCCGGGGTGAAGGTGACCGAGGAGACCGCCGGCAGGCAGCCCGCCGACGCGCCCGGGAAGCGGCCGGCGCACGGCGAACGGCCGGACGTGCGTACCGTCGGCGAGAGCTGGGCCACGGTGGTGGTCGCGCGGCTCGACGGCGCCGGCGCACCCGCCGACCGGGCCGGAACCACCCCCGGCGGCGCCGGGAACGGGTCGACCGGCGACCCGGCGGCGCTGCTCGGCAAGCTGCCGAAGGTCAGCGGCGACTGGGGCAGCGGCCGGCTGCTGACCGGGAAGCTGTTCAGCGCGCTGCTCACCGACGACGGCCGGCTCATCGCCGGCGCGGTGACGCCGGAGCGGCTCTACGAGGTGGCCAGGGGCTGAGAATCGGCAGTCCGGGGGCCCGCCACGCGGCGGGCCCCCGCTGTCTGCGCGGTACGGGTCGTGGCGTGGCCCGGCGCGCTTGGTCGCGACGGCCGGCGCACGGTATCTTTCTCAGTTCAGGCAACAAAAAAGAACGGCTCTCAAAGCCGTTCCGAGAGAGATGCTACTCGAATGGGAGACGGCTTGTCAAGGCATTCCGCCAATTCCGCCGAATTGCAGCCCGATGACGAGATCGGCCGCGAACAGGATTACGTCTCGATGCTCTACCGCCGGCTGGACGAGCTGCGTGAGCAGGCCTCCCGCCGGCTGGGCGACGAGCTGCGGGCGACCGGTGGCACCCGCCAGGCACTCTCCCAGCGCGACAGCGCGGTGCGGATGTACGCGGGCCAGGTCGAGCAGTTCTCCGCCGTGGAGAGCGGCCTGTGCTTCGGCCGGCTCGACACCAACGACGGCAGCCCCCACTACATCGGCCGGATCGGCATCTTCGACACCGACGGCGACTACGACCCGCTGCTGATGGACTGGCGCGCCCCGGCGGCCCGCGCCTTCTACCTCGCCACCGCGGCCAACCCCCAGGGCGTACGCCGCCGCCGGCACCTGCGTACCCGGGAACGCAAGGTGACCGCGCTCGACGACGAGGTGCTGGACCTGGACACCGCCTCCCCCACCGCGCACGAGGAGCTGACCGGCGAGGCGTCGCTGCTCGCCGCGCTCAACGCCGGGCGCACCGGCCGGATGCGCGACATCGTCGAGACCATCCAGGCCGAGCAGGACCGGATCATCCGCGCCGACCTGCCGGGCGTACTGGTCGTGCAGGGCGGCCCCGGCACCGGCAAGACCGCCGTCGCGCTGCACCGTGCGGCGTACCTGCTCTACACCCACCGCGAGCAGCTCTCCGCCCGGGGCGTGCTCCTGGTCGGCCCGAACGCCACGTTCCTGCGCTACATCTCCCAGGTGCTCCCGGCGCTGGCCGAGACGGGCGTGCTCCTACGGACCCAGGGCGACCTCTTCCCGGGGGTCAGCGCCCGCCGGGCCGAGCCTGCCGCGACCGCCGCGCTCAAGGGCAGCGCGGTGATGGTCGAGGTGCTGGCCGCCGCCGTCCGGGACCGGCAGTGGGTGCCCGACGAGCCGCTGGAGATCGAGCTGCCGCAGCAGGAGGTGCTGCTGCTCGACCCGGAGACCGTGCGCGCCGCCCGGGACCGGGCCCGCCGCTCCGACCGGCCGCACAACCTGGCCCGGGCGCTCTTCGACGTCGAGATCGTCCACGCCCTCGCGGCCCAGGTCGCCGAGCGGATCGGCGCGGACCCGCTGGGCGGGGAGAACCTGCTCGACGAGGCCGACGTGGCCGAGATCCGCCGCGAGCTGCGCGAGGAGCCCGAGGTGCAGGCCGTGCTGGACCAGCTCTGGCCGGTGCTCACCCCGCAGCGCCTGCTCGCCGACCTGTACGCCTCCACCAGGCGGATCGCCGCCGCCGCGCCCATGCTCACCGAGGCCGAGCGGGCCATGCTGCACCGCGAGCCGGGCGGCTGGACGCCGGCCGACGTGCCGCTGCTGGACGAGGCGGCCGAGCTGCTCGGCGAGGACGAGCGGGCCGCCGCCGCCCGCCAGGAGCGGATCCGGGCCATGCAACGCGAGTACGCCGAGGGCGTGCTGGAGATCGCCCGGGGCTCCCGCTCCATCGACGTCGAGGACGAGGCCGAGGGCGGCGAGATCCTCAGCGTCACCGACCTGCTCGACGCCGACCGGCTGCTGGAGCGGCAGGAGGAGGTCGACCGGCTGACCACCGCCCAGCGGGCCGCCGCCGACCGGCGCTGGGCGTTCGGGCACGTGATCGTCGACGAGGCGCAGGAGCTCTCGCCCATGGCCTGGCGGCTGCTGATGCGCCGCTGCCCGAGCCGCTCGATGACCATCGTCGGCGATGTGGCGCAGACCGGCGCGCTGTCCGGCACCCCGTCCTGGGCCGACGCGCTGGAGCCGTACGTGGCGCAGCGCTGGCGGCTGGAGGAGCTGACCGTCAGCTACCGCACCCCGGCCGAGATCATGGCGGTCGCCGCCGACGTGCTCACCGAGATCGACCCGGCACTGCGCCCACCCCGCTCCGTACGCTCCAGCGGAGTGCCGCCGTGGGACCGCGCGGTGGCGCCGGAGCACCTGGCGGCGGAGCTGGTTGCCGCCACCACCCGGGAGGCCGCCGGCCTGGACGACGGCCGGCTCGGGGTCATCGTGCCGGCCGGCCGGGTCGACGAGCTGGGCGTCGCGCTCACCGCCGCCCTGCCCGAGGCGGCCGTCGGCGAGGACCCGGAGCTGGAGAGTCGCGTGGTGGTGCTGACCGTCGGCCAGGCCAAGGGCCTCGAATTCGACTCGGTCCTCCTGGTCGACCCCGACCGCATCGTGGCGGAGTCGCCCCGGGGCCGAAGCGACCTCTACGTCGCCCTCACCCGCGCCACCCAACGCCTAGGCATCCTCCGCCCCACCTGACCCACCCAACCCGGCCTCCCCACCCGCCCGCCTCCGGGCTCCGGGCGTCCGGGCCTCCGGGCACCGGGCTCGGGCTCCGGGCACCGGGCTCGGGCTCCGGGCACCGGGCTCGGGCTCCGGGCTCCGGGCTCCGGGCTCCGGGCTCCGGGCTCCGGGCTCGGGCTCCGGGCTCCGGGCTCCGGGCTCCGGGCTCCGGGCTCCGGGCTCCGGGCTCCGGGCTCCGGGCTCCGGTGATCATGAGGTTGACGGCGATGTTGATCTCTACGGCTGCCGCCACCCTCATGATCGACCCGGTGGGTCGGGGCGGGAGGGGGCCGGGGTGGGACTGTCAGTCCGGGGTGAAGTCGCCGACCTGGCTGGCGGTGCCGGACTGGTCGCTGGTGGAGCCGCCCGCCGGGGTACTCAGGCCGCCGGTGGTGGCGTCGCCCGTGGTGGTCGGGGCCACCTTGCCGGGGTGCCGCTCCGGCTGCCGCGCCACCCGGCGCACGCTGGCCGGGCCCGCGGTGCCGCCGGTCGTGGTGACCGCGCCCTGTCCTCGGGTGGGTCCGCCGTCCCGCAGCACCTCCGGGTCGATCGGGACGTGGGCGGGGTCGTCCGGGTCCTCGTCCTGGATGACCCGCTGCACGTCGGTGCGGGGCACGGTCACCTCGTCGAGGGCGCCCTCGCCGTACACGCCGCCGGCGATCCGGTCCTCGGCCTGCCGGGCGGCTTCCTGTCGCATGTCGTCCTCACGCACGTCCATCACCTCGCAGAAGTGTCGGTCCGGATTGCGTGCCCCAGGGCCGGCCCGGCAAACCCGCCCCGACGCCCCGCCCCACGCCTCGATCATGCAGTCGTGGTGCCCGGCAGATGCCCGTTCGGGCGTTTTGCCCCCCACCACAACCGCATGGTCGACGCCGACCTCCGGGGCCAGGGGCCACGGCCAGGGCGCGGGGCCAGGGGCGGGGCCGGGGCCACGGGTGGGCGGACTATTCGGGCAGCCGTGGGGGTTACTGGCCCCGGCGGCTCGGGTAGACGGCGGGTGCCCCCGCCATGAACGCGAACCGTGCCGTGGCCGACACGCGGTAGCGGGGCGAGGGAACGCAGGTACGACTCATCGCATCCTGAGGAGGACAAGATGAGCACGCAGGCTGCTTCCACCAGGCCGATGAACCGGCCGACGCAGGACGCGCCCAACCGGGCGATGCAGGACCGGGCCATGCAGGACCGGGCCATGCAGGAGACGCCCACCCGTCCGATGCCGATGATGCACGACGGGCACCGGGAGGCCATGCAGGCACCCGGCACGGAGACCAAGCCGTCGCTGCGTACGACCGAGTTCTGGGTCTACATCGCGGCCGTGATCGGCGTGCTGGCCGCCTCGCAGCTGGTCGGCCGGAACTCGGCCGGCGTGGACATCTTCCGGGCCGACAACGCCTGGTTCATGATCACGCTGCTGACCATCGGGTACCTGGGTAGCCGTGGTCTGGCCAAGGCCGGCAGCAACTGGCGCAGTGGTGAGGAGCGCAAGGCCCGGCACTGACCGGGCACCGCTCCATCAGAAACGGTGGCCTCCGGGACGACAGTCCCGGAGGCCACCGTCCTGTGTGGCCCTACTCCTCGAAGCCGCCGAAGTCCTCGCCGTCGCCCTCGAAGGCGTCGCCGATCATGTCGCCGACGATCATGCCCCCGACGGCTCCCATCGCGGCACCGGCGACGACGCCGCCCATGCCGGCGCCCCGGCCGTGACCGTGCCCGTGGCCGCCGAACCCGTGCGCGCCACGCAGGCTGCCGTAGCGGGACGTCGTCTCCCGCAGCCAGCCGTCGACCACCTGGACCCAGTCCGTCCGGTCGGCTTCGGTGTGCGAGACGCGGTAGTGGCCGAACGCGTCGTGCCCGGGGGTGAGGAACCCGCCGCGCTTGTCGCACTCCAGGATCACCTCGACGCCGTGCGGGCTGGTGACGAAGGTCAGCTCGACCTCGTTGATGGTGCCCGCGTACTGGGGCGAGGCGAAGAACTCGATCTCCTGGTAGAACGGCAGCGTCTGCTGCGTGCCCCGGATGTGGCCGCGCTCCAGGTCGGCGTGCTTGAAGCGGAAGCCGAGCCGCTGGAACGCCTCCAGGATCCGCTCGTGCACCGGCAGCGGGTGCACGTTGACCTGGTCCAGGTCGCCCTTGTCCACCGCCCGGGCGATGGCCAGCTCGGTGCGCAGCCCCATCGTCATGCCGCGCAGCCGCTGGCCGTAGACGTCGGTGATCGGGGTCTCCCACGGCACCGGGAGCTGGAACGGGATGGCGAGCTGCTGCTTCGCGGCGAGCTGGAGCGGGCCGCTGACCGGCAGCCGGTGGAACTCCATGACGCCGGCGTACTCGGTGTCGTGGCCCTCGATCTCGACCCGGGTGACCAGGCCGACGACGACCTGCTCGATGTTGGCCGGCGCGTCGCCGCCGAGCAGGTTCACCTGGCCCTCGAGGGTCAGGCCGGGCCGGGTGTTCGGGTTGGTCAGGACGGTGTCGACGCTCGGCCCGCCCACCCCGAACGCGCTCAACATCTTCTTGAAGACCATCGGAACTCCCGCGCAAAGACACCGCGCTCCACCCTGGAGCGGGTCGCTGACTTCCCGGGACCCTAACCGGAGGCGCTGTGAAGTGCCTGTGAAGGCGCGCCGTCCGACGAGAGCACCCACCGCAGGCCGGCGCACCCGACGCGGCGTCGAGCCTGCCGCGGCGGGTCCGACGGCCGTACGACAGCCGGCATGAACGAGCAGGCGATCAGGCGGCGGTGAGCCACCGGCGGACGGCGGAGAGGTCGGCTTCGGTGAGGCCGACGTACGGGTCGACGCGGTGCAGCAGCGCCCGCGCCGGGTGGTGAGCCGCGACCCAGCGCCGGTCGGCGCCGGTTGTCTCGTCGTCGAGCCAGACGAACGGGCGTCCCGCCGCCCACCGGGTCAGCGGCTCGGTCTTCCAGTGCAGCCCGTGCCTCGGCTCCTCGTCGTCGTCCGGCCATTGAACGACGGGCAGGTCGGGGAGTCCGAGCCGGGGTGCGACGATCTCGTTCGCTTCCGCCATCCACGTCGTCGCCCAGACCAGCTCGCAGCCCAGGGCGAGCAGCCGGCGACCGTCGTCCGGATCGAGCCGGTCGAGCAGCGGGTTGCCGGTGCCGTCCGGCGCCGCGACCGCGCCGCCCGAGGAACGTCTGCGGCCCACCGGCCGGGCTCTGAACGGGATCAGCGGTCCGTCCACGTCGAGGAAGACCAAGGGGCGGTCGGCGCGGCCGGGCAGCACGGATCGAACCGTATCGTGGGGCGGATCCGAGCCGGGCCGGCGGCTCTGGTGACCAGTCGCCGCGCTCCCTCCGAGGGGCCCGCGGGCCACGGGGCCCGGTCGTCCGGATGTGCCATGATCGGTTCGTGTCGCTGTGGGAGGCAACCTCGCGCGTCGGAATACCGCTGATCGTCGTCGTCGGCGTCGCATCCGTTGTCCACATCGCCTTCTCCGGCCCGCCGGACAGGTTCTCCCGGCCGCGCGGCTGGCAGTGGGCGTGGGTGGGGTTGTGGCTGATGGCGGCCGGCGACGCGGCGTTCGGCAGCGACAGATGGTGGTTCGAGCGCGCCTGGAAGGGCGCCACCGCGCTGCTCGTCGCCGTGGCCGTCACAGTCGCCGTGTGGCGCCGCCACCGGTGGCGCAAGCGGGTCCGGCTCGCGGGCGACCCGCCTCAACCCGTCACTCGGCCGCCCCGGCGGTCGGACTCGTGACCCTTCCCGGCCCGCCGGCGGTCGCTGCACGAACAGGGGCAGGGGACGGTTACCAGGCTTCGTCCAGGCAACTAACACGTGATGCGCCTGAGTACGCTCGCCGAGATCGGCGGACGTGAGGACGAGGAGGTGACGAGTGCTGCCATGCCAGGTTCTCGACACGTCGCTGCTTCCACCACGCGATCGGTTCGCCTGCTGGTACGAGGTGATCGAGTCGGAGGCGGCTCCTGCTCGCATCAGCAGCCCGCACCTGGACGACTTCGTCGCTCAAGCCAAGAGTGTGGATCTGGGAAACGTGAAGCTGGCCGCACTGCGATACCCGACCCTGGACACCACGCGGACCTCGAAACTGGTGCGCACGAGCCAACCGGACAACTACCAGTTCGTCCTGACGACGGCGGGCGACAGCGCCATCAGCCAGGATCGCAACCACTCGGCCGTCGAACCGGCGTCGTTCACGTTCCTGGACAACTGCAGGCCGTTCGCCGCTCGCCAACGTTCCACCGGGCCGGGGCTCGCGGGCTCCATCTCCGTGGTGATCCCACATCAGACGTTGCCACTGCCGGCGGACAAGGCTCGACGGTTGCTCGCCACGTCGATTCCGTCCGACACGGGCATGGCCGCGCTGCTGGCTCAGTTCGTACATCGCATCGTCAGGTATCCGGAGCAGTACCAGGCCTCCGACGCCGTCGTCCTGGGCGCGGTGACGCTGGATCTGGTGGCCGGCACGCTGGCCCAGCGCCTGGATGCCGCGGAGCTGCTCCCGGACGAGGTTCACCAGCGCACATTGCGGATGAGGATCCGCAGCTTCGTCGAGAAGCACCTCGGCGACCCGGAGTTGACCCCGGGCGCGATCGCTGCCGCCCATCACGTCTCCCTGCGGTCGCTGCACCGGCTCTTCGAGGGCGAGGAGTTCACGGTCGCGGAACTGATCCGTCGGCAGCGCCTGGAGCGCTGCCGCCGTGATCTGGTCAGTCCATTGAAGGCGGGACAGCCGATCCACGCCATTGCCGCGCGATGGGGTTTTCGGGATAAAGCGCATTTCAGTCGGCTCTTTCGGGCGACCTACGGCATGTCCGCGCAGGAGTATCGCGAGCGCGGTCGCTGAGCGCGGCACGCACGGCACCTGAGGGGTCTCAGCCGGCCTGGACGACGACCAGCTCGCCGACCAGCTCGGCGAGTTGAGCGCGCGCCTGCGTGGGCAGGCCCGCGTCGGTGACGAGCATGTCGGCCTCGGACAGCGGGGCGATCGTGGCCATCCCGACCGTCTCCCACTTGGTGTGGTCGGCCAGCACCACCAGCCGCCGGGACGCGTCGATCAGGCACCTGTTCGTCCCGGCCTCCAGCAGGTTCGGGGTGGTGAACCCCGTGCGCGGGCTCATCCCGTGCACGCCGAGGAAGAGCACGTCGACGTTGAGGGAGCCGATCGCCGCCTCGGCCACCGGCCCGGTCAGGGCGTCCGAGGGGGTACGGATGCCGCCGGTCAGCACGACCGTCTGGTCGGCGCGGGGATTTTGATGCAGGGCGTCGGCGACCGGGATCGAGTTGGTCACCACGGTCAGGCCGCGTACGTCGGCGAGCAGGGTGGCCAGCGCGGCGGTCGTGGTGCCGGCGGAGAGCGCGACGGCCATGCCGGGCTCGACCAGGGCGGCGGCCCGCTCGGCGATGGCGCGTTTCTCGGCCTGCTGCCGGGCCGACTTGGCGGCGAAACCGGGCTCCTCGGCGGAGCCGAGGCCGGCCAGCGTCGCGCCACCGTGGACCTTGTCGATCAGCCCCCGCTCGGCCAGCGTCTCCAGGTCCCGCCGGATCGTCATGTCGGAGACGCCGAACCGGCTCACGAGGTGGCTGACCCGCACGCCGCCGCGCTGCCGGATCAGTTCGAGGATCGCGGTCTGCCGCTGTCGCGCCAGCATCCGGATGACCTCCTTCGGGCCGTCACCGGGCCGCGTCGGTGCTCGGGCCCTCGCGGACCACGGCCACCCCGCCGGCCGGCACGACCAGGTCACCGCCGCAGCTCGTGCCGGTCAGCAGCTCCACGCCGGTCGCGTCGAGCCGGGCGTCGGCGTCGGTGTGGTTGATGACGAAGAGCCAGCTGCGGTCGCCGGCGCGCCGCCGGACCACCTCCACCTCGGCGGGGACCTCCGCCGCCGGGCGTACCCCCGACTCGGCCACCAGCCGGGCGACCAGCCGGTCCGTCGCCGCCGCGTCCAGCCGGGTGCCGACGTACCAGGCCGCGCCCGCGCCGACCGGGTGCCGGGTCAGCGCCGGCACGCCCGGCAGGGGCCCGTCGGCGTACGCGGCGAGCACCCGCGCGCCCTCGGGATGCAGCCACTCCGTCCACACGTCGGCGACGGAACCGTCGTCCAGGGTGACCTGCTCCCCCGCCCGCAGCGGGAAGAACTCCTCGACGCGGACGCCCAGCAGTTCCCGGAACGCACCCGGGTAGCCGCCGAGGCGGACGTGGTCGTGCTCGTCGACGATGCCGCTGAAGTACGTGACCAGGGCGGTGCCGCCGGCCTCGACGTACGCGCGCAGCGCCGCGGCGTGCGCGTCGCGCACCAGGTAGAGGGTAGGCGCCAGCACCAGCCGGTAGCGGGACAGGTCGGTGGACGGGTGCACGACGTCGGCGGTGATCCCGGCCCGCCACAGCGCGTCGTGCAGCGCGCCGAGGCGGTCGGCGTACGTGACGTCGACGGTCGGGTGCGAGTCGAGCTCGGCGCCCCACCACGCCTCGTAGTCGAACAGGATCGCCACCTCGGCGTCGACCCGGCTGCCGCGTACCTCGGCGAGGGCCCGCAGGTCCGCGCCGAGCCGGCACACCTCGCGGAACACCTTGGTCTCCGGGCCGGCGTGCGGCAGCAGCGCGGAGTGGAACTTCTCCGCCCCGGCGCGGGAGGCCCGCCACTGGAAGAAGAGCACCCCGTCGGCGCCGCGCGCCACGTGCGCCAGGCTGTTGCGGCGCAACTGGCCGGGGGCCTTGGCGACGTTGCGCGGCTGCCAGTTGACGGCGCTGGTGGAGTGCTCCATCAGCAGCCACGGGTCGCCGCCGGCGACGCCCCGGGTGTGGTCGGCCGCGAGGGCGAGCCCGACGTGGGCACGCGGGTCGGCGGCGGTGAGGTAGTGGTCGTTGGCGACGACGTCCACGTCGGACGCCCAGGAGTGGTAGTCGAGGTACTTGATGCCGGTGCCGATCATGAAGTTCGTGGTGACCGGCTGGCGGACCAGGCGCGTGAGCACCTCGCGCTCGGCGCGCAGTTGGGCGCGCTGCTCGTCGGAGGAGAAGCGCAGGAAGTCCAGTTGCTGGGTGGGATTGGCGAAGGTCGGCGCGGTGCGCGGCGGGTTGATCTCGGCCCAGTCGCCGTAGCGCTGGCTCCAGAAGGCGGTGCCCCAGGCGTGGTTGAGCCCGTCCAGGTCGCCGTAGCGCTCGCGCAGCCAGCGGCGGAACGCCTCGGCGCTGACGTCGCAGTAGCAGTGCACGTTGTGGCAGCCCAGCTCGTTGGAGACGTGCCACATGACCACGGCGGGGTGGTCGGCGTACCGGGTGGCGAGGGCCTCGACCAGGGCCAGCGACCGCTCGCGGAACACGGGCGAGCTGGGGCAGTACGCCTGCCGGCCGCCCGGCCAGAGGATCGCGCCGTCGGCGCGTCGGGGCAGCGTCTCCGGGTGCCGGTGGGCCAGCCACGGGGGCGGGCTGGCGGTGGCGGTGGCCAGGTCGACCGAGATCCCGCCGCCGTGCAGCACGTCGATCGCCCGGTCCAGCCAGCCGAACTCGTACGCGCCGGGGGCGGGCTCCAGCAGCGCCCAGGAGAAGATCCCCACCGACACCAGGTTGACCCCGGCCCGGCGCATCAGCGCGACGTCCTCGGCCCAGGTGGACTCGGGCCACTGCTCGGGGTTGTAGTCGGCACCGAACCAGATGTCGTCACCCTGCCATCGCCGCATGAATGCAGAGCGTGCCCGGCCGAGGCGGCCAAGTCAACACGTTCCAACATCGATCATCTTTACAACGTTTACCTCTCAACGGCCTTGTCGTGACGGGGTTGTCGGGAGATTGCCGCCCCCTTGACAGCGCCCGGAGGACGAGTAGCTTGAGGCGCCACTGGCAATTCGTGTTCGCCAATGTGGATTCGCGATGGATCCGGGTGTGTGTTCACGGTTGCCGGGGCACCGTCACCGACGGCCCTCGGGCACCTCTTCATCCGCAGGAGGCACCATGTCCCGTCCCCGCACCCGAGCCGAATACCTCGCCCGGCTCGTACCCCCCTCCGTGGCCGGCCTCAACCGTCGTTCGCTGCTGGCCGGCGCGGCCGGCACCACCGCGCTGCTCGGCACGGGCCTGATCGCCGGCTGCGGTTCCGACTCCGGCGGGTCCGGCGCCAAGACGGTGTCGCTGGGTTCCAACCAGTCCGACCCGAAGCCCAAGGAGGTGATCGCGAAGGTCATGGACGGCTTCCGGACCTCGTCCGGCCTCGAGGTCGCCGTCAACACCGTCGACCACAACACGTTCCAGGAGAACATCAACAACTATCTCCAGGGCAAGCCGGACGACGTGTTCATGTGGTTCGCCGGCTACCGGATGCGCTTCTTCGCCGCCCGGGGCCTCGCCGGTGACCTCAGCGACGTCTGGGGCAAGCTCTCCGGGATGTCCGACGCGTTCCGCAAGGCGTCGACCGGCGACGACGGCAAGCAGTACTTCGTGCCGTCGTCGTACTACCCGTGGGCCGTCTTCTACCGCAAGTCGGTCTGGCAGCAGAACGGCTACCAGGTGCCGAAGACCCTCGACGACCTGACCGCGCTCGCCGGGGAGATGAAGAAGGACGGGCTCACCCCGATCGCCTTCGCCGACAAGGACGGCTGGCCGGCGATGGGCACCTTCGACATCCTCAACCTGCGGATCAACGGCTACCAGTTCCACATCGACCTGATGGCCGGCAAGGAGTCCTGGACCTCCGACAAGGTGAAGAAGGTCTTCGACACCTGGCGCGGCCTGCTGCCCCTGCACCAGCCCGACAGCCTCGGCCGGACCTGGCAGGAGGCCGCCCAGTCGTTGCAGCAGAAGAAGAGCGGCATGTACCTGCTCGGCCTCTTCGTCGGCCAGCAGTTCGACGGCGCCGACCTGGCCGACCTCGACTTCTTCACCTTCCCCGAGATCGACCCGGCGATCGGCGCCAAGGCCCTGGACGCGCCCATCGACGGCTACATGATGGCCCGCAAGCCGAAGCAGGAAGCCAACGCCAGGAAGCTGCTGGAGTACGTCGGCTCGAAGGCGGCCGCGGACATCACCGTCAAGAGCGACCCGAGCACGCTGGTCGCCAACAGCGAGGCCGACACCAGCGGCTACAGCGCCCTGCAGAAGAAGGCCGCCGAGCTGGTCGGCTCGGCCACCGAGATCGCCCAGTTCCTGGACCGCGATACCCGCCCGGACTTCGCCTCCACGGTGATCATCCCGGCGCTCCAGCAGTTCATCAAGGACCCGAAGGACGTCGACGGGCTGACGTCCAGCATCGAGAACCAGAAGAAGTCGATCTTCACCGACTGACGGCGAGAGGGTGAGGGCACCGTGTCCGACCTGCCCCTGATCCAAGCGGATCGCGCCGCGCCGCCGCCGGCCGCGGCCACCTCCACGGGTGGTCGCCGCCGGCGCGTACGGCTGCTGTCCCGCACCGACCGCGTGGTCGTCGCGCTCATGGTGGCCGTACCGCTGCTGCTCGTCGTCGGCCTGGTCTGGCTGCCAGCGGGCGCCACCGTGCTGCTCTCCGGCACCGACTGGGACGGCATCGGCCCGGTCTCCGAGATCGAGTGGGTCGGCGGCCGCAACTACGCGGACGTGGTCCAGAACTACCCGCCGTTCGTGCCGGCCGTGCAGAACAACATGCTCTGGCTGGCGGCGCTGTTCGTGGTGGCCACCCCGTTCGGCATGTTCCTGGCCGTCCTGCTCGACAAGGAGCTGCGCGGCACCCGCTTCTACCAGACCGCGCTCTACCTGCCGGTGGTGCTCTCCCTGGCGCTGATCGGCTTCGTCTGGCAGCTGCTCTACTCCCGCGACCAGGGCCTGGTCAACGCCGTCCTCGGCACCGACGTCGACTGGTACGGCGACCCGGACGTCAACATCTGGGCCGTGCTGGTGGCCGCCGGCTGGCGGCACGTCGGCTACATCATGCTGCTCTACCTGGCCGGGCTGAAGGGCGTCGACCCGTCGCTGCGTGAGGCCGCCGCCGTGGACGGCGCGTCGGAGGGCCGGACGTTCTTCAAGGTGATCTTCCCGGTCCTGCGGCCCATCAACATCATTGTGCTGGTGGTGACGGTGATCGAGTCGCTGCGCGCGTTCGACCTGGTCTGGGTCATCAACAAGGGCCGCAACGGCCTGGAACTGATCTCGGCGCTGGTCACCCAGAACGTGGTCGGCGAGGCGAGCCGCATCGGCTTCGGCTCGGCGCTGGCCACCATCATGCTCGTCGTCTCGCTGGTCTTCATCACCGTCTACCTGGCGACCGTGCTGCGGGAGGGACGCCGATGAGCACCGCGACCGTGCCCCGGGAGGACCGGACCGCCCCCGCGCCCGAACGCCGCCCGCCGCCGCGCCCGGCCCGGGTGGTGCTGCACGTGTTCCTCGCGGCGGTGGCGATCGGTTGGCTCTTCCCGATCCTCTGGGCCGTGCTGACCTCGCTGCGCTCCTACGAGTACACGGCCACCAACGGCTACGTCTCGCTCGGCGGGTGGACCCTCGACAACTACGTCACCGCCTGGCGGACCGCCGAGTTCGGCAGGCACTTCCTCAACTCCGTCTACATCACCGTGCCGGCGGTGCTGCTGACCCTCTTCCTCGCCTCGTGCGTGGCGTTCGTCATCGCCCGGTTCAGCTGGAAGACCAACATCGTCCTGCTCGGCCTGTTCACCGCGGCGAACCTGCTGCCCCAGCAGGCCCTGCTCATCCCGCTGTTCCGGCTCTTCACGCAGGTGCCGCTGCCGGCGTTCATGAGCGACTCGGAGCTGCTCTACGACAGCTACTGGGGGCTGATCCTGGTCAACGTCGCCTTCCAGTGCGGCTTCTGCGTCTTCGTGCTCAGCAACTACATGAAGGCGCTGCCGCGCGACCTCTACGAGGCGGCGATGGTCGACGGGGCGAGCGTCTGGCGGCAGTACTGGCAGGTGACCATGCCGCTGTGCCGGCCGGCTTTGGCCGCGCTGGCCACCCTGGAGGTGACCTGGATCTACAACGAGTTCTTCTGGGCCACCGTGCTGATGCGCACGGGGGACAAGTTCCCGGTGACGAGTTCGCTCAACAACCTGCGCGGCGAGTTCTTCACCGACAACAACCTCGTCTCGGCCGGCTCGGTGCTGGTCGCGATCCCGACCCTGGTGATCTTCTTCCTGTTGCAGAGGCAGTTCGTCCGGGGCCTGACGCTGGGGGCTTCCAAGGGATGACCATCGTCCACCTCCGCCGCGCCCGGACCAGCCTGGTGCTCGACGCGCGCGGCCCGGGGCTGCCCCGGGTCACGCACTGGGGCGCCGACCTCGGCCCGGTTCCCGACGGCGACCTGCCCGCCCTCGTCGACGCCACCGTCGCGCCGGTCGTACCGAGCAGCTTCGACGCGCCCACGGTGCTGTCCCTGCTGCCCGAGGCGGCCGCCGGCTGGGGCGGCCGGCCGGCGCTCGCCGGGCACCGCGACCGCCGGGACTGGTCCACCGCCTTCCGGCTGGACGGCGTCGACGTGACCGACGACGACCCGGCCGCGCCGGCCCGGGTGACCGTCCGGGCGGCCGACGCCGGTGCCGGGCTGTCGCTGACCGTCGAGATCGCGCTCGACCCGACCGGGCTGGTGCTGCTGCGGCACCGGCTGCGCAACACCGGCGACCGCCCGTACGAGCTGCGGGAGCTGACGCCGGTCCTGCCGGTGCCGCCGGTCGCCACCGAGCTGCTCGACCTGACCGGCCGGTGGTGCCGGGAGCGGTCCCCGCAGCGGCACCCGTGGCCGATGGGCGCCTGGGTACGCGAGGGCCGGCACGGCCGTACCGGGCACGACGCGACCCTGCTGCTGGTCGCCGGCACGGCCGGGTTCGGCTTCGGCCACGGCGAGGTGTGGGCGGTGCACACGGCGTGGAGCGGCGACCACGTGACCTTCGCCGAGCGGCGGCCGACGGGCGAGTCGGTCCTCGGCGGCGGCGAGCTGCTCGCCCCCGGCGAGATGGTGCTCGACCCCGGCGGGGAGTACGCCACCCCCCTGCTGCACGCGGTCTTCTCCGACGTGGGCCTGGACGGGCTCAGCGACGTCCTGCACACCCACCTGCGCGCCCGCCCGCAGCACCCGACCGCGCCCCGCCCGGTCACCCTCAACGTCTGGGAGGCCGTCTACTTCGACCACGACCTGGACCGGCTGCGCGCGCTGGCCGACCACGCCGCCGAGGTGGGGGTGGAGCGGTTCGTGCTCGACGACGGGTGGTTCCGGGGCCGCCGCCACGACCGCGCCGGCCTCGGCGACTGGTACGTCGACGACACCGTCTGGCCCGACGGCCTGCACCCGCTCGTCGACCACGTACGCGCGCACGGGATGCAGTTCGGGCTCTGGGTCGAACCGGAGATGGTCAACCCCGACTCCGACCTGTTCCGCGCCCACCCGGACTGGGTGCTGTCGGCGCCCGGCCGGCTGCCCGCGCAGTGGCGGCACCAGCAGGTGCTCGACCTGGCCCACCCGCCCGCGTACGCCCACCTGCTGGAACGGCTCGACGCGCTGCTCGACGCGTACCCCGGCATCGACTACCTCAAGTGGGACCACAACCGGGACCTGACCGAGGCGGGCCACCACGGCCGCCCCGGCGTGCACGGGCAGACCCTCGCGGTCTACCGGCTCCTCGACGAGCTGCGCCGCCGCCACCCGGGCGTGGAGATCGAGAGCTGCGCCTCCGGCGGCGGCCGGGTGGACCTGGAGATCCTGCGGCGCACCGACCGGGTCTGGGCCAGCGACTGCAACGACGCCCTGGAACGGCTGGCGATCCAGCGCTGGACGGGGCTGCTGCTCCCGCCCGAGCTGGTCGGCAGCCACATCGGGCCGGAGCGCTCGCACACCACCCACCGCGTGCACGACCTGGGCTTCCGGGCGGCGACCGCGCTCTTCGGCCACCACGGCATCGAGTGGGACATCGGCGCGATCGGCTTCGTGCAGCGCCGCGAGCTGGCCGCCTGGGTCGCGCTGCACAAGCGGCTCCGCCCGCTGCTGCACTCCGGCCGGGTGGTCCGCGTCGACCACCCCGACCCGGCCGTCTGGGCGCACGGCGTGGTCGCCCATGACGGTTCCCGCGCGGTGTACGCCGTGGCCCGGCTGGCCACCTCGGTGACCCAGACGCCCGGTCCGGTCCGGCTTCCCGGCCTGCACCCCCGCCGCCGGTACGCGGTGCGGCCCGCCGCGGGCGTGCCGGAGCCCGCGACCCTCGAACTGACCGCCCCGGGTTGGCTGGCCGACGGCGGCGTCACCCTGAGCGGCGCGGTGCTGGCGACCGTCGGGCTCCAGATGCCCGCGCTGCACCCCGAGCAGACCGTGCTGCTGGAGGTCACCGCCGTCGACCGCGGGGCGGGCGGATTTCTCGGAGAATCTCCGGCGGGGATGTCGAGAACCGGGGTGCCGGCTTCTACCGACGGGTGAGAGCACCGATGATGGTGCGCAGTCGTGAGGAGCCAGACGTGAAGTACATGTTGCTCATGCAGTTCAGCGCCGCCGGCACGGACTTCCCCCCGATCGAGACGTGGGCGCCCGAGGAGATCCGGGCGCACGTCGCGTTCATGGGTGAGGTCAACGAGAAGCTGATCGCCGACGGTGAGCTGGTCGGCGGCGAGGGGCTCGCCGCCCCGGCCCAGGCGAAGATCGTCCGGGCAGGCGCCGGCGGTGCCCCCGTGGTCACCGAGGGGCCGTTCGCCGAGACCAAGGAGTTCCTCGCCGGCTTCTGGATCGTGGACTGCGACAGCCCCGAGCGGGCCGTCGCGCTCGCCGCGCACATCTCCACCGCGCCCGGCCCGGGCGGCCGGCCGCTGAACATGCCGATCGAGGTGCGCCCCGTGATGTCGGCGCCGCCGCAGGAGATGTGACGACTGGCCGCCGCCGACCCACCCGTCGAGGACCTGCTGCGCGAGCTGGCGCCGCAGGTCCTCGGCGTGCTCACCCGCCGATTCGGCGACTTCGCCACCGCCGAGGACGCCGTGCAGGAGGCGCTGCTGGCGGCGGCCACCCAGTGGCCGGTCGAGGGGACGCCCGACAACCCGCGCGGCTGGCTGATCCAGGTCGCGTACCGGCGGATGGTCGAACTGGTCCGCGGCGAGACGGCCCGGCGGCGGCGTGAGGACCTCGTCGCCCGCCGCGAGCCGGACGACCGGCGCGCCGCGCCGCCGCCGGACGAGGAGCTGACCGCCGACCGGGACGACACCCTGACGCTGCTCTTCCTCTGCTGCCACCCGACGCTCACGCCGGCGTCGGCGATCGCGCTGACGCTGCGCGCCGTCGGCGGCCTCGGCACGGCCGAGATCGCCCGCGCCTTCCTCGTGCCCGAGGCCACCATGGCCCAGCGGATCAGCCGCGCCAAGCAGCGCATCCGCGCCTCGGGCATCCCGTTCCGGATGCCGGAGCCCACCGACCGGGAGGCCCGGCTGGCCGCCGTGCGGCACGTGCTCTACCTGATCTTCACGGAGGGGCACACCGCCAGCCTGGGCGCCGACCTGCGCCGGGTGGACCTGTCGGAGGAGGCGATCCGGCTGACCCGGGCCCTGCGCGCGCTCCTGCCCGACGACGCCGAGGTCGCCGGGCTGCTCGCCCTGATGCTGCTCACCGACGCCCGCGCCGCCGCGCGCACCGGGCCCTCGGGTGAGCTGATCTCCCTGGCCGACCAGGACCGCGGGCGGTGGGACGCCGCGGCGATCGCCGAGGGGGTCGCCCTGGTCACCTGGGCGCTGCCGCGCGGGCCGGTCGGGCCCTACCAGCTCCAGGCGGCCATCGCCGCGCTGCACGACGAGGCGCCCAGCACCGCCGAGACCGACTGGCCGCAGATCCTCGCCCTGTACGAGGTGCTGGAACGCGCCTCCGGCAACCCCGTCGTCTCCCTCAACCGCGCCGTGGCGACCGCCATGGTGCACGGCCCGGCCGCCGGCCTGGCGGCACTGGACGCCCTCGACGCCGACCCCCGGCTCGCCGGGCACCACCGGCTGCCCGCCGCCCGCGCCCACCTGCACGAGATGGCCGGTGAGCGGGAACGGGCGGTGGCCGCGTACCGGGCCGCCGCCGCCCTGACCACGAGCCTGCCCGAGCAGCGGTACCTGACGATGCGCGCCGCCCGGCTGGCGACCCGGGCGACCGGGGAGTGAACGTGGCCCCCCGCGCCGTGGGCGCAGGGGGCCGCCTCAGGCGGTCCGGGTCACTCGCCGTCCATCTTCATGCTCGGCCACCAGCCGTAGACGGCACGGTCCACGCGCCACGACCCGAAGGGCACGTTGAAGCCGCCGTCGGGCTTCGCCGTGAAGGTGTGCAGGCCGATGCCGTCGTCCGTGTACTGGTAGAGGATGGCGAGGTCGTCCCGCCCGTTGCCGTCGTAGTCGCCGGAGACCAGCTTGCTCCTGGCGAACTGGCCGAAGATGGTCGACGTCCAGGAGGCCAGCGGGGCGTTGAAGTTCCCGTCCGCCTTGGCGGTCCAGGTGAACAGGCGCAGGCCGTTGTCGGCGAGGAGCACGGCGACGTCGTCGCGGCCGTCGCCGTTGAAGTCGCCCTCGGCGAGCTTCATCGAGGCGAGCGCCCCGAACGGCTTGTCCGCCGGGGTGGACCAGGAGGTGTACCCGGTGCCGAACTTGCCGTCGGCCTGGCCCGGCCAGGTGATCACGGCCATGGCCCCGTTGCCGTACGCGTAGAAGAGGCTGGCGTCGTGCCGGCCGTCGCCGTTGACGTCGCCGGCGAAGACCGAGGTGCTCGACCAGTGGCCGAAGTTGGCGGCTCGCCACGCCTCGATCGGCGCGTCGAATCCGCCGTCCGGGCGGGCGAGCCAGTTGATCCAGGCCTCGTCGCCGTTGCCGTACCCGTAGAAGGCGGTCAGGTCGGCCCGGCCGTCGCCGTTGAAGTCGCCGGAGGTCATCTTCATGCTGGCCAGGTGGCCGAAGTTGCTGCCGTACGTCCAGGACCTGATCGGCGCGCCGTGCTTGCCGTCCGGGCGGGTGACGAACGTGTCGAGGGCGAAGCTGCCGTCGGTGCGGGTCGACATCACGGCGACGTCCTTGATGCCGTCGCCGTCGAAGTCGTCGTTGAGCACCTTGACCCGGTCCGTGCCGTACGCCTTGGCGCCGCCCTTCCACTCGCCGAGGGGGGCGTCGAAGCCGCCCGTGGCGGTGGCGGGGAAGGTCTGCGGCGCGACGTCGCCGTCGGCGTACACGTAGAGGAAGTTGATGTCCTCGTACCGGTCGACCGCCGGGCCCTGCGGCATGTTCGCGGCCAGCCAGGCGCCGAGGTCGTCCACGCGGGTCTCCACCGCGTCGCGGCGCGTCGCGGTTTCGGCCAG
Source organism: Micromonospora sp. DT178 (assembly GCF_049841695.1). Classification (NCBI taxonomy): domain Bacteria; kingdom Bacillati; phylum Actinomycetota; class Actinomycetes; order Micromonosporales; family Micromonosporaceae; genus Micromonospora; species Micromonospora sp. DT178. The sequence continues at coordinate 12,975 of NZ_JBNCKV010000009.1, read as the reverse complement.
GCACCCGCCCTGCCACGACGTGTGGTGCAGGGCCACGAGCTGCGGCTTGCCGCCGACCAGCCGGACAGTCGGCCCGCCCAGGTCACCCCTGCAGATGGCGGCCTGCCCGCTGCCCAGGATCTCCAGCGTGCCGGCGTTCACGCCCTGCACGGCGAAGGTGCCGGTGTGCAGCTGGTCCGGCACCCAGGTGGTGGCCGTACGACCGAAGCCGGCGACGGTCAGTTGCTCGCCCACGGCGGGGGCGGCGCCCAGCGGCACCGGGGCCACGTCGACCCGCGCGGAGAGCCGGACGAGCACCACGTCGCGGTCCGGGTGCGGAACGATGCGGAAGACCGGAACGACCGCGCCGGTCGACGTGGTGAGATCGGGTCGTCCGACCGTCACGGTGGCCGGTTGCGCGGGCTTCCCGGCGACGACCGGCTGCCCGTCGACGCTGAAGCAACTCTTGGCGGTCAGCACCCACCACGGGTCGACCAGCGCGCCGCTACAGGCACGCGAGCCGGGTCCCACCTCGATCTTCGCGGCGAAGGCGAAGGAGCCGTCGCTGACGGCGGCGCCTCCGGTGACGGCCTGGGCCGGCGGAACGCCGATGAACCCGGCCAGCAGGGTGGCGGCGAGCAGGCCGGCGGTTCGGGCTGCTCGCCGAGGGTACGACGATGGCACAGACGATCCTTTCTGGATCAACTGGCAGGGGCCGTGTACGACGCGACGACAGGCGTCGGAACTCGACTACGGCGTGGCGTACGGCGCTCTCACGGACACCCGGCGCGTAGGGCCGGGCGTGGTGCCATGAGGACTCGTGCCCAGCCGCGCGGCTGGGCACGATCGCGAACGATCGTGCACGACAAGGACCCCCGTGTCCCTTGCGGACTCGCGACCACCAGACCGGCGATCGCAGGGTCACCGTAGGCACCCGCACCGTCGACCGCCGCCCGGTCGACGGTGGCATATCCCACATCGTCGATGTCTTGCGCTGTCTCCGTGCCGCTCCTACGGTCGGCGCCCCTCCGGGCGGCGCACGTGGGCGGCCCGCCCCCGGAGCCGGCCCGGCGGTCCCGCGAGCGGCCGTTCCGGCACCGCCACCTCCCGTCGACTGGCGGCACGACGGCGATGGCCGGGCCCGTGCGGGCCCGGCCACCGGTGGTACGAGCTACCTCAGCTCGCGGTGCAGGTCACCGCGGGCGTGGCGTTGGTGCCGTTGAAGCTGGCGATGAAGCCGAAGCTGGTGCTGGCACCGGCGCCCAGCCGGCCGTTCCAGTCGGCGTTGCGGGCCGTGACGGTCGCCCCGCTGCTGCTCAGGACGGTGCTCCAGGACTGGCTGACGGTCTGGCCGTTGGCGAACGTCCACTTCGCCGTCCAGCCGGTGATCGCCGCCGCGCCGGCGGTCACCTTCACCTCGCCCTGGAAGCCGCCCTGCCACTGGTTGGTCACCGTGTACGTCGCGGTGCAGCCCCCCGGCGGCGGGGTGGACGGCGGCGGGGGCGTCGTGGGCGGCGGGGTGGTGGGCGGGGGCGTCGTCGGCGGCGGGGTGGTCGGCGGCGGGGTGCTGCCGAAGACCGTCGCCTCCTTCGCGGTGGCCTTGATCCCGTTCGCCCCGTTGAAGAGGCGCTGGCCCCACGTGGTCAGCGCGGCGGGGTTGAAGTTGGTGACCATGTCGAGGTACTCGACGCCACCGCCGTTGCCGCTCCAGGACCAGCCCAGGTAGCCGATCCCGTTGGCCTGGCTGTAGGAGAGGATGGTGTCCTCGTCGGGGTTGCCGTCGGAGTGGTCGAAGCCGAACTCGCCGACCACGATCGGCAGCTTGGCGGCGCGGAACCGGCCGAGGTAGTCGCTGATCTCGGCGGCGGTGTCGAAGACGCCATACATGTGGATGGAGAAGACCGTGTTCTTCTGCGGGTCGGCCGCGAAGACCGACGCGGCGTTGTCGCGCATGGTGAACGACCAGTCCTGACCCCAGTTCGGGGCGTCGACCATGATGGTGTGCGTCAAGCCGCCCGTGCGCAGCCGCTTGACCGCGTTGGCGGTGTCGGTCGCCCAGGTGCCGTAGCCCTGGTTGCCGTACGGCTCGTTGCCGATGTTGACGATGACGTACTTCTCCTGGCCGGCGAGGGCGCCGGAGACGCTGAGCCAGTAGTCGACCGCCTGGTCCAGGGTGGCCGCCCCGCTCTGCTCGCCGTAGCCGGTGGTGTCGTGCACCTCCAGCACGCAGATCAGCCGGTTGGCCTTGCACAGCGAGATGACGTTGGCGACGTCGGCGGTGTCGTTCTTCGCCCACCGCTGGCCGCTGGCCAGCACCACCCGCACCGTGTTCGCCCCGAGCGCCTTGATGTTGGCGAAGGAGCTGGTCTGCTGCTGGTACCAGGTGTGCGCGTGGTTCACGCCACGCATGACGAACTCGTTGCCGTTGGCGTCGTAGAGCTTGCCGTCGGCGACGGAGAAGCCGGTCGCGGCCCGCGCGGGCTGGCCGAACGCCAGCACGGCGACCAGCAACGCGAGCAGGGCCGCACCGGCGGCGGTGAGTCTCTTCTTCATGGCCTTCCTCAGAGGGAGGACCCCCGCTGCCCAGGTGGGGGTGGGACGTCACAGGGGATGGCGGCTGCAGCCCGACAGCCGCCGCCCGGCTCCCGGCGGCGCAGGGATCAGCGTAGGCGGGTCGGGCCGGTCACGCAATGAACCGGTTAAGCGGCCGGCTGCCGACACCGGACGCGAGGGTTGACCCGACCTGGCAGGGGTATCCGGGGATGATCCGCCCGGGTCGGAAGGAGACACCCATGGTCAACGTCGGCTACACCCTGATGTGCGAGCAGGCCGGTCCGAAGCAACTGGTCGACTACGCGGTGCGGGCGGAGGCGGCCGGCTTCGACCAGCTCGTCATCTCCGACCACTACTACCCCTGGCTCGACTCCCAGGGCCACTCCCCGTACGCCTGGTCGGTGCTCGGCGCGGTCGCGCACGCCACCAGCCGGGCGGAGCTGATGTCCTTCGTCACCTGCCCGATCCGCCGCTACCACCCGGCGGTCGTGGCGCAGAAGGCCAGCACGATCGGGGTGCTCTCGGACGGCCGGTTCACCCTCGGCCTAGGCGCGGGCGAGAACCTCAACGAGCACGTGGTCGGCGGCTGGCCGCACGTGCAGCAGCGGCACGAGATGTTCGAGGAAGCCCTCCAGATCATCCGACCCCTGCTCAACGGGGAGACGCTGACCTTCTCGGGCAACCACTACGACGTGCCCGACGCCTACGTGTGGGACCGGCCGGCCCGCCCGGTGCCGATGGCCGTCGCCGCCTCCGGCCGCCAGTCGGTCACCCTCGCCGCCGAGTACGGCAACGGCCTCGTCGCGACCGAACCGGACCCGCACATCATCGGGATGTACGACGAGGCCGGCGGCGCCGGGCAGCCCCGCTACGGGCAGGTGGCCATCTGCTACGGCCCGGACGAGGCGGAGTGCCGCAAGATCGTGCACGACCAGTTCCGCTGGTTCGGGATGGGCTGGAAGGTCAACGCCGACCTGCCCGGGCCGGAGTCGTTCGCCGCCGCCACCCAGTTCGTCCGCGAGGAGGACGTGGCCGAGGGGATCTCCTGCGGGCCCGACGTGGAGCGGCACGTCGAGGCGTTCCGCAAGTTCGTCGAGGCCGGCTTCACCCACGTGGCGATCGTGCAGGTGGGCGGCGAGACACAGCCGATGTTCCTGGACTGGGCGCAGGAGCAGCTCCTGCCGAGGCTGCGCGAGCTGTGAGGGCGACACCGGGCCGGCGGCCCCGGGTGAGCCCGCCGGGCCGGTTCGGTCCGGCGGAGCTGCGCCTCGCGCTGGCCGCCCCGAAGCCGGCCGCCGGGCTGACCAGCGAGTGGCGGCTGGTCGACGGGCTCCGTACGCACACCCGCCGCGCCGGCGACCCCGGCACCGCCGCCACTCCTGTAGTGCTGGTGCACGGGCTGGCGGTGTCCCACCGCTACCTGACCCCGCTCGCCCTCGCGCTGGCCGACACCCATCCGGTGTACGCGCCCGACCTGCCCGGCTTCGGGCTGACCGAGCGCCCCGGCCGCGCGTACGACGTCCGCGAGCACGCCGCGCACCTGGCCGCCTGGCTGGCCGCGTACCGGATGCCGCCCGTCTGCCTGCTCGGGCACTCGTTCGGCGCGGAGGTCGTCGCGGCGCTGGCCGCCCGGCACCCCGACGCGGTCGCAGCGGTGGTGCTCGCCGGCCCGACCAGCGATCCCGCCGCCCGATCCCGGCGGGGACAGTTCGGGCGCTGGCTGGTGGACACCCTGCGGGAGGCGCCGTTGCAGGCGCCGATCCTGCTCCGGGACGTCCTCGACGCCCGCCCCTGGCGGGTGCACGCGACGCTGTCGCACTCGGTGCGCAACGGCATCGAGGCGGACCTGGTCCGCATCGCCGCGCCCACCCTGGTGGTGGCCGGCTCCCGGGACCCCGTCGTGCCGCCGTCCTGGCGCGCGCAGGTGAGCCGGCTGGTGCCGCACGCCCGTACGGTCACCGTGCCGGGTGCCGCGCACAACGTCGTGACCACCGCCCCGGCGCAGGTCGCCGGCGCGGTACGCGCCCTTCTCGCCCCCTCGCTGACGAACAGGTGACGACATGCGTATCGGCAACACGGAGATCCGGCCGGCCGGCGGCGGCCTGGGCTGCCTGCTGATGATCCTCTTCTCGATCGTCGCGTCGGTAGTCCTGACCGTCCTGCTCAACCTGCTCCTGTAGCGCTCCGGCTCCGGCTCCGGCTCCGGCTCCGGCTCCGGCTCCGGCTCCGGCTCCGGCTCCGGCTCCGGCTCCGGCTCCGGGGATCTTGGCACGGGAGTGCCCCTGGAGGGGCCGTTCCGCGCCAAGATCTCGCTCGGGCGCCGCTCAACCCCCGGCGGCGCGCGGGTCAGCCGCGCAGGCCGAGGGCGGTCAGCGCTTCACGGGTCGCCTGGCGAACCGGGTCCACGACGGCGCGGCGCACCCAACGGACGGCCGGCGACACCGTCGCCCGCCACGCGGCGGCCACCGCCCGCCCCACCGGGCGGACGGCGTGCCGCCACAGCCAGCCCGCCCCGAGCACGAACGGCCGCAGCGTGAGCGCGTAGCACCACCAGAGCAGCCGGCCGGCCGCCCACCAGGCCCACGCGAGCGCGCCCAGCAGAACCCGGCCCGCCTTTGCCAGCCACCGGCCGACCGCCACGAGCCCGACCACGAGCAGGCGTCCGAGCGGCGCGAGGAGCCGGGCCAGCCAGCGCAGCGGCACCCAGATCAGGTGGTACGCCAGCCAGGCCAGCGGCACCCACACCACCGTCCGGGCCAGCCAGGCCAGCCCACGGGCGAGCCACACCGTCGGCACCCAGATCAGCGTGCGGAACAGCCAGCTCAGGCCGCGGCCGAGCCACACCAGCGGCGCCCACACCAGGATCCGCAGCAGCCACCCCAGCGGGCGCAGCAGCCAGCGGTCCAGGAACCGGCCGACCGGCGCGAGCAGCCAGCGGTGCAGCCAACGGCCGACGGCGGCGACCAGCTCCCAGACCAGCCGCAGGGGCACCACCACGACCAGCGCGATCCCCCGGGCGACGGCGACCAGCAGCGGAGCGGGTGGCGCCCCGGTGCGTCCCGGCTCCGGGTTCGGCGGGTTGATCACCGGCTTACGGTAGTCGGCACCGGCAACGCCCCACCGTCGCGGCCCGCCGCACGGACCGGAGCCGGCCGGGCGGACCGGAGCCGGCCGGGCGGACCGCAGCCGGCCGGGCGGACCGCAGCCGGCCGGGCGGACCGCAGCCGGCCGGGCGGACCGCAGCCGGCGAGGCGACCGGGCGACCGGGCCGACAAGGCGACCGGAGCCGACAAGGCGACCGGGCCGGCAGGCGACCAGAGCCGACAAGGCTGCCGGGGCGACAGGGCGGGCGGTCAGGCCGTCAGGCCGGGTCGAGGTCCAGGTCCGCCACGACCGGGTAGTGGTCGGAGGCGTACTCGGTCCCGCCGCCCCGGAGCACCCGGCAGTCCCGCACCCGGCCGGCGAGCGCCGCCGTGCCGAGCAGGTAGTCCAGCCGCATCCCGGAGAACTCCGCCCCGCCGCCGTGCCGGGTGGGCGCGGTCAGCCCGCCGTCGGATGCTCCCGCCGCCGCGTACAGATCGACCAGGCCGGCGGCAAGCAGCCGGGCCACCGCCCGGGTCTCCACCGTCCGCCCGTCCCGGCGCAGATGACGGCGGCGGTACGCGGCCGGGAGCCGGGCGATGCGCTCGGTGTGGTCGGCGACCGGGTCGAGGGTGTTCAGGTCCCCGGCCAGCAGCCCCAGCTCCCCCGGCGCGCGGCGCAGCGCGGCGGCGGCCCAGCCCGCCTCGACGCGCCGCCGCAGCCCCCGGTACGGGTCGAGGTGCACGCTCAGCACCGTCAGCGGGCCGGCGCTGGTCGCCACGGTGACCCGCTGCGCGGCGTGGTGGAACGGCCGGCGTACCCGGGTCGCGGCGAGGGCGCGCAGCGGCGGGCGCAGCAGCACCGCCACCGGCTGGCCGAAGCAGGAACGGGCCAGGTGGGGACGCATCCCCACCCGGCCCGCGAAGTCGGCGAGCACGTCGCCTGCGTCGAAGCCCCGCAGCTCCTGCAACGCCAGCACGTCCGGCCGCTCGTCGGCGACGACCCGGGCCAGCAGGTCCCGGCGGTCGGCGCCGCCGGAGTCCCGGCCGCCGGTCCGGATGTTCCAGGTCATCGCCCGCAGCATCGGCGGCGTCAGTCCGCCCGACCGGCCTTGGCCAGCTCGTCGTCGAGGGTGTGCACGTCCTCGGACTCGATGCTCGGCCGGTTGCCCTCGCGCAGGTCCTCGTTGGGGCGGACCACCCAGTAGAGCAGCCCGATCCAGAGGGCGGTAAGGATGATCGCGCCCATGAAGTCGGTGGGGTGGTGCATCCCCCGGTACATCCGGCTGATCGCCACGCCGGCCGGCATCACGACCGCCAGCGCCACGAAGACCCACCGCCACCACCGGTCGGTACGCGGAAAGACGATCACCGCGATCGCCACCCAGACGCAGAGCGTGGCGGCGATGTGGCCGGACGGGAAGGAGGAGGTCGGCATCGGCCCGTCGAGGTTGCCGACGGGCGGGCGCGGCCGGTCGACCGCGGCGGCGGAGGCGAGGAAGAGGGTCAGCTCGCCGAACATGGTCAGCGCCACGAACAGCACCGGCCGCCAGCGCCGCCACACCGCGAGCACGAGCGGGCAGAAGACCAGCGAGATGAGCAGGATGGCGTGGGTGTCGCCGACCTTGCTCCACCAGTAGCTGAAGTCGTCCCGGCCGGGGGTGCGGTGCTCGGCGAACCACCTCGGCACGTCCGTGTCCAGGGTGGCGAAGAAGGTGCCGCCGGCGTGGTAGCTGACGAACATGCCGAAGCCGTAGAGCGCGCCGAGGATCAGCACCCAGCCGACGATCAGCTCGAACACGGCGGCCCGGGGGTGCGGCAGCAGGTGCGCCTCGTCGGGGGCGGGCGCCACGTCGTGCGCGGCCTCCGGCTCCAGCCCGTCGCTGAGCGCCGGGACCGGCCGGCCGCGCTCCAGCCGCCAGAGCCGGAAGGCGTACGCGGTGACGCCGAGCCAGGCGGCGCCGAGCAGCCAGGCCCCGAGCACGTCCGAGACGAAGTGCACGCCCAGCGCGATCCGGGTCAGGCCGATGAGGAAGACGACGAGGACGACCAGGGCGATCGCGGGCTTGCGCCAGCGGCGCGACATGGCCGGCAGGAAGACCAGCAGCAGCGCCCCGTACGCGACCATCGAGCCCAGCGCGTGCCCGCTGGGGAAGCTGTCCCCGGCGTACGTGCCGATGGGCACCTCCACCTCGGGGCGCAGCCGGTCGACCAGCGTCTTCAGCGCCGGGTCGAGGACGAGGGCGCCGACGCCGGTGACGATCAGGAACACCGCGAGCCGGCCCTGCTTGCGGATCAGCAGGCCGACCACGGCGACCGACACCAGCCAGACGATGACCGCCCGCCCGCCCAGGTCGGTGAGCGCGTTGAGCACGGTCACCAGCGGCCCGTGCGGGGCGACCAGGTCGTTGAGCCACTGGGCCACGCCGTGGTCGACGTCGTAGAGCGGGGACCACCGGGTCCGGACCAGGACGAGGAGCACCCCGAAACCGACCCCGGCACCGAGCACGATCGCCAGGCCGGCGAGGGTCCGCTCGGTGAAGTGACCCAAGGGTCGTCGTAACGCCTCTTTGACCGCGCCCACGGCAGCCTCCCTCTCGCTTCTGGCGTGCCGCATTACCCGATCGGCGCTCCGCGTACACCGGGGGGTGTCCGATGCGGAGCTACAGGGAGCTCATCTCGCCGGTGTCGTGGATCTCCTGGCGCTGGGTCTCGGGCTCCCAGAGGTCGGGTTGGGCGGGCTCGCGCACCCCGATGCGCAGCGCCTCCAGCTGGGCGGCGAAGGACAGTCCGCCGAAGAGCGCCATGCCGGTCAGGTTGGCCCAGAGCAGCAGCGCCATCATCCCGGTCAGTGCCCCGTACGTCTGGCCGAACCCGCCGCTGAACCGCACGTACGCGGCGAGCAGCAGGCTGGCCAACCACCACAACGCGGTGGCGATGCCGGCGCCGAAGAAGAGCCAGGACAGGCCGGGCTGCTTGCGGCGGGGGGCGTGCCGGAAGATCACCGCGACGGCGAGGACGGTCAGGCCCAGGCTGAGCGGCCAGCGCACCACGTTCCAGAGGCCGTTGGCGAACTCGCCCCAGGCGTAGTGCCGCTGCACCGAGTCGCCCATCGGGCCGCCGCCGACGAGGATCAGGAACCCGGTGAGCGCCGGCACGCCGGCGGTGAGGGCGAGGACGCTGGCGCGGACGTACTTCCACAGCGCCGGCCGGTCGCGTTCCACGCCGTAGATCCGGTTGGCGCCGCGCTCGATCTGGGCCATGGTGGTGGTCAGCGCGACCAGGCCGGTGAGCATGCCCAGGCCGAGCGCCAGCTCGCCGGCGCGTTCGGTGCGGTCGCCCTCGCCGAGCAGCTCGGCCACCATCGGTTCGCTCGCCCCGGGGGTGAGCGCGAGCACCGTGTCGGCGACCACCCGGCCGCCCTCCTCCACGCCGAGTTCGCTGATCAGGCCGGTCAGCGCGATCAGGAACGGCACCACGGCGAGGCAGAGTTGCAGCGCGAAGGCGCGCGAGTGGCTGAACCCGTCGCCGTAGCGGAACCGGATGAACGCGTCGCGCAGCAGGTGCCAGCCGCCCTGCCGGCGCAGTGTGTGCCAGGCGTCGTCGGCGTTGAGTTCCTCGTCGGACATCAGCCGGGTCTCCGGCACCATCCGGGTGCTACTCACGGCGCGCGTCCTCGATGAGCTGCTCACCACGCTCGGCGGCCGCCTGCGCGTCCTCGGCCAGGTCGGGATCCTGCGCCGGCTGCGGCACGCAGAGCCACAGCGCCCGCCGCCGGATCTCGGCCTTGAGGGTGCGACCCGGCTCGATGAGGTCGCCGTCGAGCTCCCGGGGCTGGGCCCGGTTGCTGGTGATCTCCACCCGTCGGGCCCGGAAGACCTCCATCCGGGGCACGCTGTCCTGCCGGCGGACGACCGCCCAGCCGAGCGCGAGCCAGTGCCGCAGCGTACGCGGGGTGAGCACCGCGACGTCGAGGTAGCCGTCGTCCGGTTCGGCGTCGGTGAGCAGCCGCACGCCGCCTTGGAGGCGACCCACGTTGGCGACGAGGACGGAGCGGGCCCGGCGGCGGATGGGCTGCTGGTCGTCGATGCGGATGGAGACCTTCATCGGCCGGTCGCGCAGGTGCCGGGCGGCCCCCACCACGTACGCCGGCCAGCCGATCCGCTTCTTGGTGGTCTCGGAGGTGTCGGCGAGCATCTGGGCGTCGAAGCCCATGCCGGCCATGACGGTGAAGTAGCGGTCCTCGACCGCGCCGACGTCGAGCAGCCGGCGGCCCCGCTCGACGGCGACCTCCAGCCCGGCGGCCAGGTCACCCGAGAGGCCCAGGTTGGCGGCGAGGAGGTTGCCGGTGCCCTGGGGCAGGACGGCGAGCGCCACGTCGGTGCCGACCAGGCCGCTGACGCAGGCCATCACGGTGCCGTCGCCGCCGCAGGCGAAGACGACGTCCACGCCGGCCTCGACCGCCTCCTGCGTCTGGCCGCGGCCCGGGTCCTCGACCGTGGTCTCGAACCACATCGGCTCGGGCCAGCCGGCCGCGGCGAGGGCGTCGTGGACCGTCCGCCGCAGCTCGTCGAGGTCGGTCACCTTCACCGGGTTGACCACCACGGCGGAGCGCAGACCGCCGTGGGGCGCCGCGCGTCGCTTGTCCTGTCGAGGATCCACGGCGCCAGTGTGCAGCAGATCCGGCACGGCAGCGACCCGGCGGACGGTGACCTTACGCGCAGCGAAAACGCGTTTGCCCCCGCCCCGCGCTGTCCCGCGCGCTGTCCCCCGCCCTGTCCCCCGCCCACCCAACCCCACCTCGCCCCGCCGGCGACCCGTCGATCATGAGGTTGACCGCGGTCCTGGAGATCGACATCGCCGTCAACCTCATGATCGACGGAAGGGTCCGGGGGTGGGCCGGGGGGTGGGGTGGGTGGGTCAGGCGGGGGTGCGGAGGGCGGTCTCCACGCGGCGGCGCAGGTCGTCGAGGTCGGCTCCCGCCTCGGTGAGCACCAGGGCGCCCAGCCCTTGCCCCTCGCGGAGCACGCCGAGCAGGATGTGCTCCGTGCCGATGTGACGGTGGCGCAGTCGCAACGCCTCCCGCAGCGCCAGCTCCAGCACCTTCTTGGCCTGGGGGGAGAAGGGGCCGCCCGCGTACCGCCGACGACCCCAGCGGCGGCGCGGCGCCGGCGCGGCCTCGCGCAGCGCGTCCGGGCCGAAGGACTCCTCGATCCGGGCCACGATGGCCGCCAGGTCGATGCCGATCTCACGCAGGGCCGCGGCGTCGGCGTCGGCGAGGCCGGTGGCTCCCCGCTCGGTGTGCCGGCGGACGCGGGCCCGCAGGTCGTCGGCGCGCAGGCCGGCCTCGGCGAGCACCCGGGCGGCGAGGCTGTCGCCGTCGGAAAGCAGGGCGAGCAGCAGGTGCTCGGTGCCGACGGGCCGCTGGCCCTCGGTCCGGGCCTCGTCCCGGGCGTGCCGTACGACCGTGCGGGCCCGGTCGGTGAACCGTTCGAACATCACGCCTCCCAGGAGGATCCGACCGCCGGACGACCGGCGTGCTTCTTGTGGACCGCCTGCCGGCTGACCTCGAGCGCGTCGGCGATCTCCTGCCAGGACCAGCCCTGTCGACGGGCGTTGTCCACCTGGACCACCTCGAGGCGTTCGAGCAACCGGCGCAGCGCGCGGACGGCGCGCAGCCCGACCCGGGGGTCGGTGCTGCCGGCTGCCGCCGCGAGTTCCGTTGCCTGACTCATGTCGTCAACTTACGTTGACATCGCCACCCTGTCAACCCATGTTGACACCCCGCGACTGAAGAACGCCGCTATGGTGGGCCGATGGCGTCGGTCAGGCAGGTCCAGGTCACCTTCGACTGCGCAGAACCCGAGCGCGTCGCCCGCTTCTGGTGCGAGGTGTTGGGATACGTCGTACCGCCGCCACCGGAGGGGTTCGCGAGCTGGGACGACTTCGACCGCGCGCTGCCGCCCGAGCGACAGGGTTCGGCGTTCGCCTGCGTCGATCCCACAGGCGCGGGCCCGCGACTGTTCTTCCAGCGCGTACCCGAAGGCAAGGTCGTCAAGAATCGACTGCATCTTGACGTACGGGTCGGCACCGGGCTCGTGGGCGAGGAGCGCCTGGCCGCGCTCGAGGCCGAATGCGCACGACTGGTCGCGCTCGGCGCGGTACGCGTGCGACTGCTGCTCGCCGACGAGCACAACGAGTCGTGCCTCGTGATGCAGGACGTCGAGGGCAACGAGTTCTGTCTCGACTGAGCGGCCGCGTGGTCAACCGGATCACCTCCGCCGAGCACCCACAGTACGATCCGCCGGTGCCCCTCCTCCGTCGGCCGCCGCGCCGAGGTCACCGTGCCCGGTGACGTGCGCCGTCTCCCGCTCGGCGAGGTCACGCTGGAGTTCGCCGGCGGCAGCGTGGTCGGCAACCGCTACCCGGCGAACTTCGACGTCCTGCACGTCGACCCCGCACTGCCGTTCGTCGCGGTGGTCGACGGCATGGGCGCCGGCGAGGGCAGCCGCCGCGCCGGCACGACGGCCATGGCCACCCTGGTCGCGCGGGTCGAAGCCGCCTGGCCCGCAATCGACGCGCGCCAGTTGCGCGCCGCCGTGGGCCACGTCCAGTCGGCCGTACGCGCCGCCGGCGCGCAACTGGCGGAGCTGACCGGCTGCACCCTGACCGCCCTGCTCGTGGAGCCCGACGGCGGGCAGGGCTGGCTCGTCCAGCTCGGCGACTCCCGCGCCTACCGGCTGCGCGACGGACTGCTCGAACTCGTCACCGTCGACCACACGGCGGCCTGGCTGGGCGTGCTGCACGGCTGGTACCCGGTCGACTCCCCCGCCGCCGGTCGGGCCCGCTACCAGCTCACCCGCTACGCCGGCCATCCGGACGAGCCGGAGGCGGACCTGCTCGCGGTGTCCCTGCGCCCCGGCGACGTCTGGCTGCTCTGCACCGACGGCGTCAGCGACCAGGTCGACTATCACCTGATGCGCGAACTCCTGGCGGCACCGCGACCGGACGAGGCGGTCCGGGACCTGCTCGACGGCACCCTGGAGGCCGGCGGCGACGACAACGCCACCGCCGTGGTCGTCCGGGTCCACGCCACGGCTCCCCGCTGACAGGGGCCGACCGACGCAGACGCCGCTGGCCGGCACCCCGGGTGGGGGTGCCGGCCAGCGGCGTTCATGTCTTGCTGTCAGCTGTTCCAGTGCTCGGCGACGAGGTCGGCGGCCTGCTGCTCCCACTGGGCGTAGTGGTCGGGGTACGCCGACACCTGCACCGTCTGCGCGGCCTCGGTCAGGGGCATGTCCTGCCAGCCGTCGACCTGCTTGAGGCCCTTCAGGAACGCCGTCGTCGAGTACTCCGGGTCGGT
>NZ_JBNCKV010000008.1:232727-345937 GCF_049841695.1 Micromonospora sp. DT178 | reverse complement strand
ATGTCGGTACGCATGATTCGTCTGCACCTTTCGATCGGGGGCACGCGACACACACCAAGGGGGGCGGGTGCGCCACGGGAAAGGAAAGGTCGAGATATCAAGAGGGCCGGGTGCGGTCACCCGCTCGGTGGCCCGGGGATGTAACCACCGTGGGCGGCCGGTCATTCCGGCGGCCCGGCACCCGGTCATCCCGACGCGGGTACTCGGTGGTCCGGGGGATGTAACCACGCCGGCCCGGTCCGCATTCCGCCGACCACCGGGCCGGCGAGCGGCCGGGTCACGCGGCCACGATGGTTACAACGACCCGGCGCCCCGGCCCATGCCCACCCCACCCGTGGCGCCCACCACCACAAACCCGGCATACAGGCATCATGCGCCCGATCGGTCGCGGCAGGGGCGAGTGCGTGCCGGTCGTGGTGAGGCGCGAAACGCCCAGACCGGCCACCTGCCGACACCACGCCTGCATGGTCGAACGGGGTGTGCGCGGGACGGGCGGCCGGACGTGGGCCGGGCGGGGCCCGCACGCCGGCAGCGCCGCTGCGCGGGTGGAGCCGCACAGTTGCGGGAGGCGGGTCAGGTGGTGGGCGGCAGGCGGCGCTCGATGGTGACGGTGGTGCCCTCGGCGGTGGAGACCAGGCGCACGTCGCCGTACGCGTTCATCAGCGTGGCGCCCCGCCCCCGGTCCATGGCCGGACGACGGTCCCGCCAGGTGCCGAAGTCGCGCACCGAGATCCGTACCGTGCCATCGGTCACCCGCAGTCGTACCCGCACCTCGGGACGGGAGGGGCGTTGGGCGTGCTCGACGGCGTTGTTGACCGCCTCGGAGGCGGCCAGCAGGAGATCAGCCACGGTGTCCGGATCGACGTCCAGGCTCTCCAGCGAGGTGCGCACGTCCCGGCGCATCGCGGCGGCGGAGGTGGGCTGCGAGGGGTACGTCCAGCCCGTGTCCAGCACGGCCGGGTGCTCGGGAGCCGGCCGCCGGGCCCCGTTGTGCGGGTGCTCCCCGTTGCGACCGCCCGACGTGCCGACGCCCGGCGCGGCAGGTGGGCCGCTCACCGGACCGCCACCCACGTCCACGGGACCGCCACCCGAGGCCGGTGACCCGGCCGGAGCACCCTGCGTGTCCGGGGTGCCGCCGCCGACGGCTTCGGCCGACGTCGCCGGCCGCGCCCCGGCCGCCGACCCGGGCGCGGTCCCGCCGAGGCCGCCCGCGTCGGCTGCCGTGCCGCCGGGGCCGCCCGCCGTGCCGCCGGGGCCGCCCGCGTCGGACGCCGTGCCGCCGGGGCCGTCCGGTTCGCGTGGCGGGCCGCCTGGGCCGTCCGCGACGGACGCCGTCCCGTCCCGGTGGTGCCCCCGGGTGCGGGCGCCGTGCAGGGCGGACCGGATCCGGGCGATCAGCTCGGCCGCGGCGAAGGGCTTGACGACGTAGTCGTCGGCGCCCAGGTCGAGCCCCTCCACGCTGGCGTCCCCGCCGGCGCGCGCGGAGAGCACCACCACCGGCAGCGTCCGGGTACCGGCCTGTCCGCGCAGTCGACGGACCAGCTCGAAGCCGTCGATCCCGGGCATCATCACGTCGGTGAGCACCAGGTCCGGCTGTTCCCGGCGGATCGCCTCCAGGGCCTGCCGGCCGTCACCGACCGTCTCCACCCGCCAGCCCTGCTCGCCCAGCAACCGGGCCAGGTACGCGCGCATGTCGGCGTTGTCGTCGGCGACGAGGATCCGCGCGTGCCGCAGCGCGTCCGCGCCACCGTACGCCGGCAGCGGCGGCCCGGCCGGCGCGGACGCCCCCGCCTGCGCCGGGTCGGCCAGCCAGCCGACCGCCTCCTGGACGGCGGCCCGGGCGGCGTCCCCGACCCCCTCCACGTCGGCGGCCGGCCGGGCGGTCCGCCGCGCGGCGGACCAGGGCAGCGCCACCGTGAACGTCGTCCCCGTCCCGACCCGGCTCTCCACCCGCACGTCGCCGCCTTCGAGGCGGGCCAGCTCGCGGACCAGGGCGAGCCCGATGCCGGTGCCCTCGTGGCTGCGCGACCGCGTGCCCTGCACCCGGTGGAAGCGTTCGAAGAGCCGGGGCAGATCCTCCTCGGCGATGCCGATGCCCGTGTCGGCGACGGTCAGCCGCACCTCCTCGTCGTCGGCGGTCAGCCCGACCCGGATCCGGCCGACGAAGGTGTACTTCAGCGCGTTCGACAGCAGGTTGGTGACGATGCGTTCCCAGTTGACCGGGTCGACGGAGACCGCGCGGGGCAGCGGCGGGCAGTCGACCTCCAGGCGCAGCCCGGCGCGTTCGACGGCCGCCCGGAAGACGCTCGCCAGCTCGGTGGTGAGCCCGGCCAGGTCGACCTCGCGAGCGTGGCTGTGTGCCTGCCCGGCCTCCAGGCTGGAGAACGTGAGCAGACTGTTGACGAGGGTGAGCAGCCGGGTGGCGTTGCGCCAGGCGGTGTCGACCCGTTCCCGCTGCGTCGCCGGCAGGGGATGCTCGTTGTCGTTGAGGGCGTCGGCCAGCGGGCCGAGCATCAGCGTCAGCGGGGTCCGGAACTCGTGGCTGACGTTGGTGAAGAAGCCCGTCTTGACCCGGTCCAGCTCGGCGAGCGCCTCGGCCCGCCGGCGCTCCTCCTCGTACGCCTGCGCGTTGCGCACGGCGACGGCCACCTGCTGGGCCAGCAGCGCGTGGAACGACCGGTACGCCTCGTCCAGCCCCCGGCTCGGGCTGACCCCGACCAGCAGCACCCCGAGGGGCTGGCCCGCCTCGGCGGACGGCAGCGGCAGGGCGAGGGCGGTGCCGACCGGGTCGCCCCACGGCCCTGCGGGCAGGGCGAGCCGCCGGGCGACGCCGGTCACCTCGGTCGTCGTGCCGGCGGCGGCCGCCGCCAGCCCCCACTCGTGCTCCTCGCCCGCCGGCAGCGTGCCGGGCAGGGCGGCGGCCACGGGACCTCCGCCGACGTGCGCGGCGCGGCGCAGCAGCGCGCCCTCGCGCAGGTAGATCGCGGCGAACGGGACGTCCAGCGGGTGCCCGCCGATGGCCTCGGCGAGCCGCGCGCAGGTGCTCTCGACGTCGACGGTCCGCCCGTCGCCGCCGACGGACAGGTCGCGCAGCAGGCGCAGCCGGCGCTCGCCGACAACCTGTTCGGTGACCTCGCTGCACACGGTGAGCACCCCCACCGTGCGTCCCTCGTCGTCGCGGGCGGGGGCGTGCGAGACGCTGAAGTACGCCTCCTCGCGGTAGCCGGCGCGGTCGAGCAGCAGTTGCAGGGCCGGCACCCAGCTGGCGACCCCGGTCGCCATCGCCTCGTCGATCAGGGGGGCCAGCACGTCCCAGCCCTCGGCCAGGGTGACCCGCACGTCGCCGCCGAGCGCGTCGGGGTGCTTGTCGCCGATCAGGGCGGAGTACGCGTCGTTGTAGAGCTGGGTGAAGCGGTCCCCCCACAGCAGCAGCATCGGGTAGCGGGAGGAGAGGACCATCCGGACGGCGGCGCGCAGGCTCTGCGGCCAGCCGTCGACCGGGCCGAGTGGGGTGGCGGCCCAGTCCAGGCGCGCCATCAGCCGCCCGGTCCCACCACCGTCGGCGAACAGGTCCCCCGTGGGTCGCGTCACCCTCGGTCGCACCCCATCGCAGCCCTCACTTCCGGGCCCCGACGACCCTTGCTGGTGTTACCCGCACATCCTGGCACCCGGCTTCAGCTGCACGTCCGCCGGCACCCCAGCGGGTGTCTGTACCCAGGCCTCCGCGTTTCCACACCTCGACCCATCAGGCCGGGTCGCAGGGGCGGACGGCGGGCCTCCTCCGGCGTCCAGACGCGTCCCCGCGTGGGCCGGAGCGGTCAGCCCTCGGCGGCCGCCCGGCGGCGCAGCAGCTCGACCGCCTCGTCGACCAGGCCGCCCTCGGTGAGCAGCGTCAGCAGCAGCGGCAGGTGCCGCCAGTCGCCGCCGTCGACGGCCTGCCGCAGCAGGTCGATTGCCTCGTCGCGCCGGCCGCGGGCGGCCAGCAGGGCGGCCAGCTCGTCTCGGGCGCGCGGATCACCCTGCTCGGCGGCGATCCGCCAGTATCGTTCGGCCTCGTCGGTGCGGCCCTCCCCGGCGAGCAGCGCGGCGAGCCGGGTGGCGGCGTGCCAGTCGCCGTGCTCGGCGCGGATCCGCAACTCATCCGTCCGCCCCCGGTCCGCCAGCAGGTCGACCAGGACGCTGCCCGCCCCGTTCGCGCCGGCGCGGTCGAGGTCGCGCAGGTAACCGGTCGGGTCGGGCACCGCCACCAGCCCGGCGGACTCCGGGCCGAAGAAGCGGCTGCCGCCGAACTCCCGCCGGAGCTGGTCGTCGAGGTCGTCGGCGAGCGCGATCATGGCCCGCAGGGCCAGCAGCAGATGGGTGGGGGCGAAGTCCTGCCCGAAGACGGGGATGGACGCCCAGACGGTGTCGCCGGTGCAGTAGACCCGCCCGACCACGAGCCCGTTGGTGAGGTCGGAGAGCCGCCGGTACAGGGACTCGGTCGGGTCGACGCCGGTGAGCAGCGGGGAGAACACGTCGACCAGCGGCGGGTCGTCCTGCGCCCGTACGAAGATCATGGCCGAGCCGGCGCGGATGCCGACGTCGCCGTCGGCGTCGACGCGCAACTGGTCGGTGGTGACGCCGAGGAGGCCGGCGAGCACCGCCCTGACCCGGTGGGTCAGCTTCCCGCCGCCGTCGTCCTCGGCGTCGGGGCGGGGGAGCGGGCCGGTGCCGCGGGCGGTGACCGGCCGCGCGGCCAGCGCGGCGGCGAGCCTCGTCCGGGCCGGTACGGGTACGGCCGTGGCGGTGGTGGCCGGGCGGGCGGCCAGCGCGGAGACGAACCTGCCCAGCAGGTCCTCACGCGGCGTCATCGTGCTCGCCGCTCGTGCCGCTCGTGCCGTCCCGACCGCTGTCGGCCGGTCGTTCCGCCACCCGGACCTGGTCGAACATCTTGGCGATCACCAGCGGGGCCGCGACCCCGAACGTGAAGCTGGCGAAGGCCGTGGTGGCCAGGCCACCCGCCCCGGCCGCGGCGGCGAGGCCGGTGCCGGCCACGGTCCTGAGCAGCACCGCGAACACGACGATCGGGGCATCCCGCCGGTCCCGCCACGGCCACTGCCACCGGCCCCCGGACTCGCTGGTCGGGCGCATCATCCCGGAGAGGTTCAGCGCCTCGGCCACCGCGCTGCCGACCAGTCCCCACATCGCGGCCATCCATAGAGACACATCCCTACCGTACTGACCGCCCGCCGCGGCGGTCGCACCAGCCCTCGGCTTCTCCGGCGGCCACGTCGACGCCATCCCCGACGGTAGGGCGCGGGGGCAACGGGCCGCCAGTCGACGCTCCGCGGTCCCGTCTTCTCGCCGTCGGCGACGGCTCGTATCCTTTCCGCGAACCTTCGGTGGGCTTTCGAGGATGAAAGGACACGGTGTGAGCAACCGGGCCGAGACGTTGGAGTTCCAGGCCGAGGCGCGTCAGCTGCTCCAGCTGATGGTCCACTCGATCTATTCGAACAAGGACGTCTTCCTGCGTGAACTGATCTCGAACGCCTCGGACGCGCTGGATAAGCTGCGTCTGGCGTCGATGGTCGACAAGGAACTGGAGGTCGACACCTCCGACCTGCACATCGAGATCGAGGTCGACAAGGCGGCGCGCACGCTGACCGTGCGGGACAACGGCATCGGCATGTCCCGCGACGAGGTGGTCCAGGTGATCGGCACGATCGCCAAGTCCGGGACCGCCGAGCTGCTGCGCAAGCTGCGCGAGTCCTCCGACGCCGGGGCGCGGCAGGAGCTGATCGGCCAGTTCGGCGTGGGCTTCTACGCGGCGTTCATGGTCGCCGACCGGGTGGAGCTGGTGACCCGCCGGGCGGGGGAGAGCGGCGGCACCCGGTGGGAGTCGGCCGGTGAGGGCACGTACTCCGTCGAGTCGGTCGAACAGGCGCCGCAGGGCACCTCGGTGACCCTGCACCTCAAGCCGGCCGACGACGAGGACAACCTGCACGACTACACCGCCGAGTGGACGATCCGGGAGATCGTCAAGCGGTACTCGGACTTCATCGCCTGGCCGATCCGGATGACCGTCGAGCGACCCGGCGAGGGCGACCAGACCAGCACCGAGACCCAGACGCTCAACTCGATGAAGGCGCTCTGGGCCCGGTCCCGCGACGAGGTCGACGAGGCCGAGTACAAGGAGTTCTACAAGCACGTCAGCCACGACTGGGCCGACCCGCTGGACATCGTGCACATGAAGGGCGAGGGCACCTTCGAGTACGAGGCCCTGCTGTTCATCCCGTCGCACGCGCCGCTGGACCTGTTCGCCCCGCAGGGCCGCCGCGGCGTGCAGCTCTACGTCAAGCGCGTCTTCATCATGGACGACTGCGAAGCGCTCATGCCGAACTACCTGCGCTTCGTCAAGGGCGTCGTGGACGCGCACGACCTGTCGCTGAACATCTCCCGGGAGATCCTCCAGCAGGACCGGCAGATCCAGGTCGTCCGCCGCCGGCTGGTCAAGAAGATCCTGTCCACCGTCAAGGACATGAAGGCCAACCACGCCGAGCGCTACCGGACCTTCTGGACCGAGTTCGGGGCCGCCGTCAAGGAGGGCCTGATCGACGACACGGAGAACCGGGACACTCTCCTGG
This sequence comes from Micromonospora sp. DT178, assembly GCF_049841695.1. NCBI lineage: Bacteria > Bacillati > Actinomycetota > Actinomycetes > Micromonosporales > Micromonosporaceae > Micromonospora > Micromonospora sp. DT178. The sequence continues at coordinate 339,314 of NZ_JBNCKV010000008.1, read as the reverse complement.
AGATCCTGTCGGTCGGCTCCACCAACGACCCGGCCGAGCCCACCGACCTCGCCGGCTACGTCGGCCGGATGAAGGACGGGCAGACCGACATCTACTACGCCACCGGCGACTCGCGCACGATGATCGAGAACTCGCCGCACATGGAGGCGTTCCGCGCCAAGGGCTACGAGGTGCTGCTGCTCACCGACCCGGTCGACGAGGTGTGGATCGAGCGCGTCGGCCAGTACGACGGCAAGACGCTGCGCTCCATCGCCAAGGGCCAGGTCGACCTGGACACCGAGGAGGAGAAGAAGGAGGCCGAGGCCGAGCGCGAGCAGCAGCGCAAGGACTTCGCCGACCTGCTCACCTGGATGGGCGCCACCCTCGCCGACTCCGTCAAGGAGGTCCGCCTCTCCTCCCGGCTGACCACCTCGCCCGCCTGCGTCGTCGGCGACGCCCACGACATCACCCCGACGCTGGAGAAGATGTACCGGGCGATGGGGCACGAGGTGCCGACGGTGAAGCGGATCCTGGAACTCAACCCCGGGCACCCGCTGGTCACCGGCCTGCGCAAGGCACACGAGCAGGGCGGCGCCGAGGAGTCGCTGAAGGAGATCGCCGAGCTGCTCCACGGTCTGGCGCTGCTCGCCGAGGGCGGGGAGCTGGCCGACCCGTCCCGGTTCACCCGCGTGCTCGCCGACCGCCTCGCCCGTACCCTCTAGCACCACGCACGGGCCGGTCGGCGGAGCGCCGCCGGCCGGCCCGTGACCGGTCGGCTCCCACGCCCCGGCGGGCCGCGGGTGGCCCGTCGCCGGTCGCCGGTCGCGGGCCGACCGCGCGTCGTCCTGCTCGGCGAGCACACCGCCGTCCGCGTCGCGCCACGCGCGGACCCGAGTCGTCCTCGTAATCCGCCGCGTCCTACCGGGGAAAAATCCTGCCGGCATTCGGTCGGCCGTTCACGGAACGCATCGTGAGCCCTGTTTCTGGTACGCGTGCGAACGCCCGTCGGCTTTTCGCGGCCATCCCATCGGCCGATGTCGCACCGCCTTTCCGCCTGGCCGTCCGGGACACGCGGGACCGTGGCGCGACGGAGTGCCCGATGTCGGCGGCTGCGTCGTCTACCCTGTTCATCGCCGCGACCGGCGAGCAAGGAACATCCCGCAACTTGCAGGACGACGCGGTGCACGCGTGACCGAAGGCGTGGAAATTGCGCATCGGCACATTGAAGAACGCTGATATTGACTTGCTCTCGGAATGGGCGCACCGTGAAGGCGTGCGGCGATAACCGGATCCTCGGAAGTCGTTCGGCAATTCCGTTCGTGACCATGGCGCTCCAGGAGGCGGTCATGCGATTGGATCCGTTCGCGGGGGCGTATCTCGTCGATCCGGCACAGGTGTGGCGGCGGCTGCTCGACGAGCCCGAGGGGGTGCACCACGACCCGGATCTGGGGCTGTGGCTGATCACCCGGCACGCCGACGTCCGCCGCGCGCTGAGTGACGCGGAGGCCTTCGGCAACGCCCTCACCCTCGCTCCGATCTACGACGTCTGCCCCGAGGCGATGGAGTTCATCGCCCGCATCGACGCGCCGCCCACCACCGCCGCCGCGGACCCCCCGGTGCACCCCAGGACCCGCCGGGCCCTGCGGGCGACCTTCGCCAACACCGCCGAACGCGTGGAGCGCCGGTACGGTGCGATCGTCCAGCGTCGGGTCGACGAGCTGGTGTCCCGGCTCGTCGACCGCCCCGGCGGGCGGGCGAACCTCGTCGGCGAGTTCACCACCGAGCTGCCCCTGCTGGTCCTGCTCGACATCCTCGGCGTGCCGGAGGAGGACATCGGGCGGGTCAGGGCCTGGGGGGACGGTCAGATCGCGTTGCTCTGGGGGCAGCCGGAGCCGGCCGAACAGGTCCGGCTGGCCCGGGGTCTGTGGGAGTTCTGGTGCTACTGCGAGCAGTTGGTCGGCGCCCGGCTCGGCGGTGGCCGGTACGGCGACGACTACGTCAGCCAGTTGCTGGCGTACCGCGACGGCGACGACGAGGTGCTCACGGTGGCCGAGGTGTCGAGCATCGTGTTCAACCTCCTGGTCGCCGGGCACGAGACCACGGCCGGGCTGCTCGCCCACGCGCTGGACCAGGCGCTGTCGAGCCCGGACAGGTGGCGGGAGCTCGGCGAGGACCCGCGACGGATACCCGCGTTCCTGACCGAGACGCTGCGCTTCGCGCCCGCCATCGACGGTTGGCTGCGGGTGACCCGCCGGTCCGTGACCCTGGACGGCGTCACCATTCCGGCGGGTGCGCGCTGCCTGCTGCTGATCGGCGCCGCGAATCGGGATCCGGCGGTGTTCGCCCGTCCGGAGCAGTTCGATCCGCACCGGTCCGACGCGGACGGGCACCTGTCGTTCGGGCACGGGCCGCATTTCTGTATCGGCGCGGCGCTGGCCCGGCTGGAGGCGAGGATGGCGTTGACCCGGCTCTGCCGGGCGGTTCCCGGACTGCGCCTGACCCCCGACCATCGCCGTTCGTACAAGGCCAACATCGCCTTCCGCGCGCACCGGAGCCTGCCGGTGGTCATCGACGCGACGGTGCCGTCCGGTCCTCCGCCGGCGCCCGTCGCCGGGTGACCGGTCGCCTCGCGGCTGCGCCGGTCCTGATGCCCGGGCGGGTGTGCGTCGGCCCGTGCCGTGCGGCGCTGGGCCGGCTGTGCGCGGACCCGTCGGGTCGGTGGGGCCGGCCCGGTGGCCTCCGGCGGGCGACTACCCTCCGAAGTCACGTCTTCACACCCGTCGGCTGATGGGTTAAGAATTGTCCCCTGCGAATACCCATTCATCGCCCAATATCTATTGATGCCGACGCCGGCCGGTCGGCGTCGTGAAGGTGAACACATGGATCGCACGCCCCCGTCGAGCGCCGACCGCTCCGGTGCCATCCACCGGTTCCGCTCCGAGCTGCGCACCTGGCGTACCCGTCAGGGGTTGACCCAGCGGGCGCTCGCGGAGCGGGTGCGGTTCAGCCGCGAGACGGTCGCGGCGGTCGAGTCCGGTCGCCGGTACGGCAGTCACGAGTTCGCCGTCCGCTGCGACGAGGTGCTCGGCACCGGCGGTTGCCTGGCAGCGTTGTGGCCGCAGGTCGCGGCGGAGCAGCTGGCGGCGGACGGCCGCCGGGGCCCCCGGTTCGCAGTGGCGGGGCTCGACCAGATTCCCGCGCCACCGGTGGCGCGGCGGGACGCGCGCGACCCGGAGGCGGTCGTGGCCGCGATCGACGAACTGCGGGAGTTGATCGGCCAGGTGCTCGGCGGGCAGCCGGAGGCGGACCTCCCGCCGCACCCGTCAGGCGAGCGGTCCGGACGCCCCTGACCTGCCCGGGATCGGGGTCGCGGGGCGGGCCCGGCGCTGCTGACGCTGGGTACAGATGCCGGTACGGGCCGTTTGTACCACCGTCAGGTCTTCTCTGCGGGCGCGGGTTCCGGCGGAATGAGACGTGCAAATGGCAAGGTGCGCATTGGCCGTCTTGGATGAGTCGCGGGAGTCAATCTTGGCGTCGAGCACGAGGTCCCACGCGGCCCGACCCTACCCGACCGGCCGCCGCGGCTGGAAGATCGGCACCCGGATGCGCCTCATCGTGGCGGCCCCGCTGGTCGCCGTGATGGGATTCGCCGGGCTCGCGTTGACCGAGAGCGTCCGCCAGACGACCCGCGCGAGCGACCTCGGACTCCTGGCGCACCTCGGCGCCGACGCGGGCGACCTGGCCCACCGGCTGCAACGCGAGCGCGTCGTCGCCGCCGACCTGCTCAGCCGGGGCGCGGCCGAGCAGCAGGAAGCCTTCGCCGACGCCACCGGGAGCACCGACGACGCCGTCGCCCGCTACCGCCGGCAGCGGGCGCTGGTGCCCCCCGGACCCGCCGCCGGCCAGACCGCGCTCCAGCGGATCGACCTGGCGCTGGAGGGCCTGCCGCCGCTGCGCGCGCAGGTGCGTACGGCGGCGCACGCCTCGGTGTCGGCGATGACCTTCAGCTACCGGATCGTGATCGCCGACCTGCTCAGCCTCCGCGAGAGCGTCACCCTCGGCGCGGTCAACGCCCGGATCACCGACGGCATGCGGGCCTCGGCGGTGCTGTCCAAGGCGGCCGAGGCGGCCGGCCAGCAGCAGGTCGCCGTCCTGCGCGCGGTCGCGGCCGACCAGCTGACCCCCGCCATGCAGCAGGACATCACCGCCGCCCGGTCCGGCTTCACCGAGTCGAGCCTGTCCTTCCTGGCCCTCGCCCGGCCCGCCTGGCGGGGCTGGTGGGAGCAGGCCGGCAGCGGCGAGGACGCCCTGCTGCTCCAACGGCTGCAGGACGAGGTGTCCAGGACCCGCGCGGGGAGCCGGTTGCGGCTGGACCTCGGCGCCTGGGTCGCCGCGACCCAGCAGTGGTCCGTCCGCCTGGCCGAGCTGCGTCAACGGGTCGACGCGGCGGTGCTCGACGACATCCGGTCCGCGCACGCCGACCAGCGGCGGCGCACGGCCGTGGAGGCGGCGGCCGTGGTGCTGGCCCTGTTGCTCACGGCCCTGGTCACCTGGGCGGTGGCCCGGCAGATCACGCGGCGCCTACGTCGGCTGCGGGACGCGGCGAACGCCGTCGCCTTCGAACGGCTGCCGCAGGTGGTGGCCCGGCTCCAGCACCCGGACAGCTCGTCGGTGGACCCCGACGAGCTGGCCCGCCGGCAGTCCGAGGACGCCCTGGAGCCGTCGCGCGGCGACGAGATCGGCGAGGTGGGGGAGGCGTTCGCGGCCGTGCACCGGGCGGCCGTGCGTACCGCGGCCGAGCAGGCGGTCATGCGGGCCAACACGGCCGACATCTTCATCCACCTCAGTCGCCGCGAGCAGCGGCTGGTCGACGCGGTGCTGGCCCAGGTCGACAGGGTCGAGCGGGACGAGACCGACCCCGAGCGGCTGGACCAGCTCTACACGCTGGACAACCTCGCCACCCGGATGGGACGGATCAACGCCAGCCTGCTGGTGCTGGGCGGGGTGGGGGTCGGGCGGGTACGCCAGCACGACGTGCCGCTGCAACAGGTGTGCCAGGCCGCGCAGAGCCAGATCGAGCACTACGCCAGGATCCGCCTCGGCATGGTCGACGGCGACGTCGCCGTCGCGGCCGACTCCGTCGACGAGGTCGTGCACCTGCTGGCCGAGCTGATGGACAACGCCACCGGCTACTCCGCGCCGGATACCGAGGCGTGGGTGACCGGCCGCAGCCTCGGCGACCGGGTGATCGTCCAGGTCAGCGACGAGGGCGTGGGGCTGTCCCCGCAGCGTCGGCAACAGCTCAACGACCTGCTGGCCCGCCCGCCCGCCATCGACGTCGCGGCCGTGCGGGCGATGGGGCTGGTCGTCGTGGGACAGCTCGCCGCCCGGCTGGGCGTGGCCGTCCAGCTCCGTCCGGGCCCCCGCCGCGGCACCATCGCCGAGGCGGCGCTCCCGGGGGCGATCATCCGACCGCTGCCCCCGGAGGAGTTCCTGCTCACGCCCACCAGGCCGTCGCGGCGGGCGGCGCGGAGCACCCTCGCGTCGCCCGCGTACACCGCGGCCCCGGAACCGTGGGCGGGGAGCCCGGCGCAACCGTGGGCGGGCAGGCCGCCGGCCGAGCGGGCACTGCCGGTGGCGCCGGTGTTCCGGCCCGCGCCCGCGCCGGCCGGGCGAGGTGACGAGCCCACCGAGGAACTCGTCATCTTCGAGGAGGTCAACCACTGGTTCCAGGCCGGCCACGACGACGCCACGAACGGCGGTCCGTGGGCCAGCCCCGCCGACGAGGCCTGGCGGACCGCCGCCAGGGCCGACGCGCCCGAGGTCGTCGCCACCACCACGTCCGGTCTGCCGCGGCGTCAGCCGCAACAGCACCTCGTCCCGGGCGGCGTCGCCGTGCCGCAGCAGCGCTCCGCGCACCGCGACCCGACCCAGGTGGCCACCGCGATGGCCGCGTACGCGCGGGGCGTCGCGGGCCGCCGGCCCAACCTGATCAACAACTGACCCGACAGGGAGAGCACGTGACCGACCACCAGGATCTCGGCTGGCTGCTGGACGCCTTCGCCGAGCGCGCCACCGAGGTCAGCCATGCGATCGCGATCTCCAGCGACGGCCTGATGGTGGCCGCCACCAGGGGCCTCCCGCCGGACCGGGCGGACCAGTTGGCGGCGACCGGTAGCGGGCTGGTGAGCCTGCTGCGCGGGGCGGCGGCCTTCTTCGACGCCGGCGCGGTGATCTCCAACGTGACCCAGCTCGAGGGCGGCTTCATGTTCTCGATGGCCTTCAACGACGGCGCGTCCCTGCTCGTGCTCGCCGACCCGCAGTGCGACGTCGGCAAGGTCTCCTACGAGATGACCGAGCTGGCGAACCGCATCGGCGACGCGCTGACCCCGGCGGCGCGGGCGGCACTCAGCCGCAGCCGCTGACACCCCGGCACCTCACGCCGGGACCCCCATCCCTTCTGGAGAAGACATGTCGCTGACCATCCCCCGGCGCAGCCGTGCCCGCACCGCGGCCCTGCTCGCCCTCGTCCTGTTCGCCGCGACCGCCTGTGCCGACGGCGGACGCGGCGCCGGCGCCGCCGGATCGATCAAGATCGGCCTGCTCGCGTCGCTGTCCGGCACGTACCAGGCGGTCGGCAAGGAGATCCGCGCCGGCTTCGAGCTCTACCTGGCCACCCACGACGGCAAGCTCGGCGGCCGGCAGGTGGAACTCGTCGTCGCCGACGAGGGCAACGGCGCCGCGACCGCGGTGCCCGCCGCGACGAAACTGCTCAAGCAGGACCGCGTGGTCGCGCTCACCGGGATCGTCGGCGGTGGCTCGGTGGCCGCGGTCTATCCGCTGCTCAACGAGACCAAGGTGCCGTTCGTCGGCTCGAACGGCCGCCCGGAACTCAAGGACGTGTCCCGGATCTGGCACACCTCGTACCTCTCCGACGAGCCCGGCGAGGCGATCGCCCGCCACGTGCGCGACAACGTCGAGGGCAGCGTCTACGCCATCGGCCCCGACTACCAGGGCGGCTGGGACGAGCTGCGCGGCTTCACCGACGCCTTCGTCAAGGAGGGCGGCAGGCTCGCCAACGCCGACGGTAAGACCACCTTCACCCCGTTCCCGACGACCACCAACTTCACCCCGTACTTCGCCCGGATCAAGGCCTCCGGGGCGGACGCCGTCTACACGTTCTACGCGGGCAGCGCGGCCGTCGACTTCGTCAAGCAGTACGCGCAGTCGGAGATCAGCGACCTGCCGCTCTACGCCGCCGGGTTCCTGACCGAGGGCGGGGTGCTCGACGCCCAGGGCGAGGCCGCCCGCGACGTCTACTCGGTGCTCAACTACTCGCCGGACCTGGACAACGCGGAGAACCGTGCCTTCGTGGCCGCCTGGAAGGCGAAGAACGACGGCTCCCCGACCACGTACGCCATGGCCTCCTACGACGCCGCGGCCGTGCTGGACCGGGCCATCGAGGCGGCGGGGGACGACCCGACCCCGGAGAGCATCAACGCGGCCATCGGTCAGCTGGGCCAGATCGCCAGCCCGCGCGGCACCTGGCAGTTCTCGCCGAGCACGCACGCGCCGGTGCAGAAGTGGTACCTGCGCCAGGTGCGCCAGGACGGCCGGGCGCTGTCCAACACCGTCGTGGGTGACCTCGCCACCGTCGGCGGGTGAGCGCCGTGGCGGGCGGCATCCGGATCGACCCGTACCTGGTCCCGGCCCTGGACGGGGTGGCCTACGGGCTGCTGGTCTTCGTCGCCGCGGCGGGACTGGTGCTCTGCTTCGGCGTCGCCGGCATCCTGAACCTGGCGCACGGCACCCTGTACGCGATCGGCGGGTACACCGCCGCCGCGCTGCTGGACGGCGGCTGGCCGAGCCTGGTGCTGGCGCTGGCCGTCGGGACCGTCGCCGCCACCGCGGCCGGCGCGCTGGTCGCCGGCCTGCTCACCCGGGTCGCCGCGCGCAGTCATCTCACGCAGGCGCTGCTGACCTTCGGGGTGGCGCTGGCCGGGGGCAGCCTGCTCGTGGGGGCGTTCGGGCCGGACGACCCGCCGGTGCGCGTGCCGGCGGCGCTGGACGGGTCGGTGGTTGTGGCCGGGCACCGCTACGCGGCGTACCGGCTGGTCTTCATCGTCGTCGCCGCCGTGCTCGCCGGCCTGCTCCACGTCGCGGTGCGCCGCACCCGGGCCGGGATGCTGGTCCGCGCGGCCGTCGACGACGCCGAGATGGTCGCCGTGCTCGGCGTGAACCCGGCGTGGATCCGCGTCGGCGTGCTCGCCGTCGCCGGGGCGCTGGCCGGCGCCGCGGGCGTGCTCGGCGCGCCGATCATCGGTCCCGGGCCGGACACCGCCGACGCGGTGCTGCTGCTGTCGCTGGTGGTCGTCGTCCTCGGCGGGCTCGGGTCGATGACCGGCACGCTGCTCGCGGCCCTGGCGGTCGGGCAGATCCAGACCCTCGGGGTGGCGCTCGCCCCGTCGGCCGCCCCGTTCCTGCTCTTCGCCGCCATGGCCGCCGTCCTCGCGGTGCGGGCGCGGGGCCTGGCCACGGCCCGGAGGGCGAGGTGAGGGACGAGGCGGTACGCGCGCTGCGGCGCGGTGTCGCCGTCCTCGTCCTGGCCGGCCTGGTGCTGGCGCCGTGGGCGGTCGACGACTACACCGTGGCGCTGCTGGCCCGTACCCTCGCGCTGGGCCTGGTGGGGGTGAGCGTCGCCCTGCTCACCGGCGTCGCGGGGCTGCCCACCCTGGGGCAGACCGCGCCCTACGCGGCGGGCGCGTACGCCAGCGCGGTCGTCGGCAGCCGGCTCTCCGACGTGGCGGTGGTGCACCTGGTCGTCGCGGCGGTGGCCGGGGCGGCGCTGGCGGCGGCGACCGTCCCGCTCGTGGTGCACGCCCGCGGTGTGATCGTCCTGATGATCACCCTGGCGATCGGCGAGCTGGTGGTGACCGTCGTGGGGCGGTGGCGCTCGGTGACCGGCGGCACCGACGGGCTCGCCGGGGTTCCGCCGGTGCGTCCCCTGTGGGGGCTGCCGGTGCTGGCCACCGACCGTGCCCGCTACCTGTACGCCCTGGTGGTCGTCGCCGTGCTGGTCGGCGCGGTGCTGCTGGTCCTGCGCACCCGGGTCGGCCTGCTGCTGCGGGCCGGCCGCGACGACGAGGCGCGGCTGCGGGCCAGCGGCCACCGGGTGCCGGCCCACGTGGCGGCCGTGCACGTGGCCGCGGGGGCGGTCGCGGGCGCCGCGGGCTCGCTGCTGGTGGTCGCCCAGCAGTTCGTCTCGCCGGCCGACTTCGGCTTCGACACCTCCGCCCTCCTGCTGCTCGGGGTGGTGGCCGGCGGCATCGCGTCCGTGGGTGGCGCCCTGGTCGGCACCGCGATCGTGATCGCCGCCCGGGACTGGCTGTTCGGCGTGCTCCCCGGGCACGCGCCCCTGGTGCTGGGGGTGGCGTTCGTCGTCACCGTCTACCTGCTGCCCGGCGACGGGCGCCGGCCGGCCGGGGTGCGGGGCCGGCTGCTGCCGGGACTGCCGGCGGGCCCTCCTGGTGCGGAGCGGCCGGCGCCGACGGGGGCACGCGCATGACGCCGCTGTTGTCCGCCGGGGGCGTCACGGTTCGCTACGGATCGCTGGTCGCGCTGGACGGGGTCGACCTGCGGATCGACCACGGTCAGCGGCACGCCCTGATCGGGCCCAACGGCGCCGGCAAGAGCACGTTGCTCGACGTGCTCGGCGGGGCGACCCCGGCGGGCGGCGGCCGGGTGCTCCTCGCCGGCCGGGACGTCACCCGGCTCGGCCCGGCCGCCCGGGCCCGGCGGGGCATCGGCCGGATCCACCAGCGTCCCGCCGTCTGGTCGACCCTGACCGCCACCGAGAACGTGGTGGTCGCCGCGCTGCCCCACGCGGTGCGGCCCGGCCGGTGGCGGCCGGGCGCGCGGCGGTGCGCCGCCGAGCGTACGGCGGGCGCGTGGTTGGAGCGGATGGGCCTGCGCGACCTCGGCGCGACTCCCGCCGGTCAGCTCGCCCACGGGCAGCGCCGGCAACTCGAGATCGCCATGGCGCTGGCCGGTCGCCCGCGGCTGCTGCTGCTCGACGAGCCTGCCGCCGGCCTGTCCGTCGTCGAGGTCGGCCGGCTGGTGGAGTTCCTGCGGACCCTGCCGCGCGCCGTCGCGGTGCTGCTGGTGGAGCACCGGCTGGACCTGGTGTACGCGCTCTGCGACCAGGTGACCGTGCTGCGGGACGGCCGGACGGTGGCCACCGGGACGCCGGCCGAGATCCGTGCCTCCGGTCCGGTCCGGCAGGCATACGCGGAGGGGGTGTCGTGATGCTGCGGACGGAGCGGCTCTGCGCCGGCTACGGCGGTGGGATCGTGCTGCACGAGGTCACGCTCGACGTGGCGGCCGGCACCGTGCAGGCGGTGGTGGGCCGCAACGGGGCCGGCAAGAGCACCCTCGTGCACGCCGTCGCCGGGCTCGTGCGGCCCTCCGGGGGGCGGATCGAGGTCGACGGCGTGCCGGTCGCCGGCCGGCAGCCGCACCGGATCGCCCGGTGCGGGGTCGGCCTCGTCCCGCAGGGCCGGCGGGTCTTCTCCCGGTTGACCGTGGCCGAGCACCTCGCCCTGGCGGCGGTGCCGTGGCGCGCGGCGACACCCGGGGGCGAGGGGTGGACCGTCGCGCGGATCCTGGAGCTGCTGCCCCGGCTGGCGGCCCGGCTGCGCCACCGCGGCGACCAGCTCTCCGGCGGCGAGCAGCAGATGCTGGCGATCGCCCGGGCCCTGCTCGGCCAGCCCAGGGTGCTGCTGCTCGACGAGCCGTGCGAAGGGCTCGCGCCGGGCCTGGCCGCCCGGGTGCGCGACCTCGTCGGCACCCTGGCCGGCACCGGGCTGGCCGTGCTCCTCGTCGAGCAGCAGCTCCAGCACGCCGTCGAGATCGCGGACCGGATCGCGGTGCTCGAGTACGGCCGGGTGGTCTACGACCGCCCGGCGGACGAGGCCCGGGCCGAACCGGGCCGGCTGGCGGCGATGCTCAGCGTCGCCGTCGTCGCGGAGCTGCCGGCTCCCCGACCGGTGCCCGGGCTCTGGGCCGATCCCGTGCACCTGACCCGACCACCTTCCACAGGGATGAGCGACGATGCCGACAGACATCCGTGACACCGAGTACACCTTCGACAACGGTTCCCCGGAGGCGGTGCCCCAGCTGCGGGCGCTGGAGTCCTTCCTGGATCCGATCACGGCGGCCCGGATCGGCGCACCGGTGCTCGCCCCGGGCGCGGTGTGCTGGGAGATCGGCGCCGGCGGGGGCTCGGTCGCCCGGAGCATGGCCGAGGCGGTCGGCCCGGCGGGGCGCGTGCTGGCGACCGACATCGACGTCGCGCGCCTCGCCCCCGCGGCCAACCTCGACGTCCGTCGGCACGACGTGCGCAGCGAGCCGCCGCCCGGCGACGCCTTCGACCTCATCCACGCCCGGCTGGTGCTGCTCCACCTGCCGGAGCGGCGGCGCGTGCTGGCCTCGCTGACCGGCGCGCTGGCCCCAGGCGGGTGGCTGGTGGTCGAGGAGTTCGACTGCACCGCCCCGCTGCGCGTGCTGACCGCGCCGAGCGACGACGCGGCGAAGCTCTTCGCCCACGTGACGGACGCGATGCTCGGCGTCCTGCAGAGCAACGGCGCGGACCTGGCCTGGGCGCAGGACGTGCACGGGCACCTCGCGTCGGCGGGACTGGTCGAGGTCGACACGGTCACCCACTCGCGGAGCTGGCCCGGCGGCTCGCTCGGCGCCTCGCTGTACGAGACGAACTCCCGGCAGCTGGAGCCGGAGCTGATCGAGGCGGGGGTGTCCCCGGGGCAGCTGGAGGCGTTCCGCCGGCTTCTGCGCGACCCCGGGTTCGTCGTGATGTCGTATCAGTTCGTGTCGACCCGGGGGCGGCGTCCGGCCCGACGATGAGGCCGCCCGCCTCGCTCGCGCCGCCCGTCGGCCGCAGGCGGCGCGGGCGGTGCCCGGGGCGCTGACGGTCGGCTGCCCCGGGCCCGCTCCCTGCGCGTCAGCGGAGGCCGTGGATCTCCACCTCGAAGATCCGGGCCAACCCGTCGGTCGGGCTGGGTTCGGTGAACACGAGCCGGACCTGTCGGACCCCGGCCGGCGCGCCGCCGAGGTCGACCCGGGCCGGGCTGGCGGTGTTCGCCCCGGCCGAACCGATGGTCGTCCAGGCCCCGTCGACCAGGGCCTCCACCCGGAACGCCCGCACCCGCAGGCTCTCCGAGCCGGCCACACCGCTGTAGAGGTCGAGCCGCTGGAGCTCCGCCGGCCCACCGAGATCCAGGGTGAGCGTCGGCGCCGGGTCGGCTGAGCCGGAGATCCAGCGGGCGCCCGTCCGGTCGCCGTCCACCGCGTTGGCGGCGACGTTGCCGGAGAGCACCGAACTCGCCCGCACGGCGGCGCCCCGGGCGAGGTTCTCCCCGGTCACGCCCACCCGCAGGGTCTGCGCGATCTCCTGCCGGTGGCCGGCCCGGGTGAACGAGACGGTCAACCGGACCGTGCCGTCGGTCACCGCGTCGGCGGGGACCTGCACGCTCACCGCGACCGGCGTGGTGGCGCCCGCGGGCAGCCGTGCGGTGTCCGGCCGCGCCCGCACCTGCCAGCCGGCCGGCGCGTCGGCGCCGACGGTCACGGCGGTGACCGGGCCGGGGCCGTCGTTGCGTACCCGCAGCACGGTGCCCCCGGTCCGGCCGGGCAGCACCCGGATCTCCGGCGCGTCCAGCGCGACGTGGGCGCCGGCCGGGCCGGGCGTCGCGCCGGTCACCCCGACCCCCAGGTACGCCACCTCGATCTCGGGCACGGTCCGGCCGGTCGTCACGTCGGCGACGGTGGCGCCCCACCGGGTGTTGGCCACGTTGTCCGGCCGGTAGCCCCGGGTGCCCCGGATCACGATCCCGCTGCTGTCGCGCAGCCCCACCGCGTACGGGTACGGGCCCTGCACGGTGGCGACGCGGAAGAAGACCGTGTTGCCGAACAGGACGTCGTGCACGTCGTCCAGCTCGACGGCCTGGGAGCGCCAGCCGTAGATGTGGTCCTCGGTCTGCAACGCGTGCAGCTGCCAGTTGCGGACGCGACGCAGCACGACCTCGCGGTGCTCGTGGTGCTCGACGGAGACCTCGTACATCCGGCCGCGCACCGAGGTGTTCTCGACGAGGAACCCGTTGTCGGCCCAGCCGGCGACGCTCCAGATGTTGGCGAAGGTCCCGCCGCCGCCCTGCACCCAGAAGCTGTACTTGTGCCGGCCCCGGTACTGGTAGCCGGGATCACCGGCGCCGGGGTCGCCGGGCGCGGTCTGCTCCGGGTGCCACTTGACGAACTGGGTGGCGATGTCGGCGAGGTAGCTCTGCGCGCCGGAGCGCCAGTGCACCTGCACCGAACCCGCGGTCTGCTGCGCGGAGTCCAGGCCGAGGCCGGTCACCTGGTTCCTCCCGCCGGGCGGGGTCTGGACCATCGCCTTCGGCCGGTCCGGGTCGGTGAATCCGGCGGCGCCGTCCGGCAGCTTCAGCCAGGTCTGGCGGGGATGCAGGCCGATCAGGTTGTTCTGCGGCCGCAGCCGCAGGGTGTCGCCGATCAGGTACCGCCCCATCGGCACGTACACGGTGTCGTGCTCGTCGAGGGCCCGCTGGAAGACGGCGTGGTCGTCGCTGGTGCCGGTGCCGACCGTGACGCCCCTGGCGGCGGCGTACTCGACCACGTTGACCCAGCCGCCGGTGGCCGGTGGCAGGGGCGCGTCGGTGCGTAGCAGCCGGGCGAAGCTCGCCGGCGCGGCCGGTGTCGCGGAGACCAGGACGCCGTCGGTGCGCCGCTCGGTGTCGCCGAGCGCGTCGTCGACCCGGAGCCCGAGCGTGGCGTCCCGCACCAGGTACGACGGGCCGGGGCCGACCCAGGTGCGTCCGCTGGGCACGGTCGTCAGCAGCGCGCCGGTCCCGGTGACCCCGGTGTCGACCACGTTGAGCTGGTTCTGGGCGCGGAAGAGTTCCGGCTCGCCGCCACCCGCGACGGATTCGCTGTCGTTGAGGGTGATCGCCGCCCCGCTGATGTTCTCGAAGACCGAGTCCTGCACGTAGAGGCGCTGGGTCTGGTTCGCGGTGGCGACGATGCCGGCCGGCGAGTCGACGAAGCGGTTGCGGATCAGGCTCAGCTTGCTGTCCGTGTGCAGCTTGACGGCCGCCTCGCGCTGACCGGTGAAGGTGGTGTCCAGCAGGGTGGTCTGCCAGCCGGGCGAGGCGGCGAAGGCCAGCATGCCGACGGTGCCGCCGTACACGTTGACCCGTTGGATCAGGTTGGCGTTGTGGTCGATCCCGGCGTATCCCGTACCCACGTGGATGTCGAGGTCCTGGAGCACGAACATCTGCGCGCCGCTGAAGCGTACGGCCACCGCGGCGGGGTTGCCGGGCTCGATCCGGATGTCCAGGTTGACCAGGCCGGTGCCGAAGGTGTCGTTGTTGCCGAAGCTGCGGGGCGCGTCGGGCTGGAAGGGCCGGCGCAGCGCGGCGAAGAGGAAGGACTGGTTGCCGTCCTGGAAGCCGGGGGTGGACTCGCCGAGGACGAACTCGGGCCGCTCGGCGCCGAAGCCGACCAGGCGTACCGAGGCGTGCAGGTCCACCTGCCGGGAGAGGCGGTAACGCCCTTCCGGCACGAAGACCACGCCGCCGCCGTCGCCGACGGTGACGTTGCGTGCCCCGCCGACGATGTTGCCCAGCCAGTTCTCGCCGCCCCGGCGGGAGGCCTCGTCGATGGCGGCCTGCACCGAGGCCGTGTCGTCGCCGACGCCGTCGCCGTGCACCGGGAACCGCGCGCTGCCGAGGACGACGGCGGTCGGGTCGGTCGGCATGCTCCGGTACACGGAGGTCGAGGCGGCCGGTCGGGTGAGGGCTGCCGCCGGCGGGGCGGCGACCGCCGGCGCCACGGCCGTGGCGGCCAGGAGGAGGGAACCGGCCAGCACGCCGACCCGTGCCCGGCCCGCTGGGGGTCGGCGGCCGGCTGCCCGCCGGGGTGGAGCTTGGATCATCGGTACGCCTTTCCTGCCCCTGCCGGGACCGGTCGGCGACCATGTGGTCATGCGCATAACCAGAATGTTTCCGCAGGCCCGAGCTGTCAAGAGCCGGGCCGCCAGAATATGAAACCCCCGCGTAACATTGACTCTCGGCGGCCCATGGGCTGATCATTCACGGCAGCCCGCTCCCGAGACGTCGCCGTGTGCGATCGTGTGGTCATGCGCATGACCAGCCGGGGCGACGGCGCGGGAGCGGGCCCCCGGCCAGCGGCCGGGACACGGAGGTGACGACGATGCCAGGCACCAACGGACGGGCCACCCAGGCCGATGTCGCCCGGCTCGCCGGTGTCAGCCAGGCGACCGTGTCACTGATCCTCAAGGGGGGCGACACGGGTCGCCGACGCGTCGGTGAGCAGACCCGTCAGCGCGTGCTCGACGCGATCCGGATGACCGGGTACGTCGCGAACCCCGCCGCGCAACGCCTGGCCGGGGGACGCACCCGGATCATCGGCGTCTTCACCTACGAGCCGGTCTTCCCGCGCGACAGCCGGGACTTCTACCACCCGTTCCTCGTCGGGGTCGAGGCCCAGGCCGAGGAGCTCGGTTGCGACCTGCTCTTCTTCACCAGCACCCCGTCCCGGCAGGGGCGGCGCCTGCTCGGCGACGGATCCCGCCGGCTCGGCGTCGCCGACGGCTGCGTCCTGCTCGGCCGGCACGACGACAAGCGTGACCTGGCGGACCTGCTCGGCCGCGACTTCCCGTTCGCCTTCATCGGCCGACGGGAGTCCGACGCCGGCACCGTGCCGTACGTCGGAGCCGACTACGTGACCGCCACCCGTCAGGTGGTCGAGCGGCTGTTCGCCCTCGGCCACGAGCGGGTCGGGTTCCTCGGCGACCTCCGCCGGGACGAGCCGTCGGCCGACCGCGCGCAGGGCTACCACCAGGCGGTACGCGCCGCCCGCAGCCGCCCGGTGGTGCTGGACGGCACCGGGCTGACCGGCGGCGAGGCGCTCGACCTGCTCGACGACAACGGGCTCACCGCGGCGGTCGTCTGGCCCTCCGGGTTGGCCCCGCGGATCCGGGCGGCGGCGCTGGCCCGGGGGATGTCCGTTCCCGGGGACCTGTCGCTGGCCCAGCTCGGCGACGTCGAGGACGGCAGTCCCGGTGATGTCGACTGGACCGGTTTCCGGATTCCCCGCGAGCAGATGGGCGCGGGCGCGGTGCGCCTCCTCTTCGAACAGCTGGTCGGTCCCGCGCCGGGCGCCGACGCCCTGCAACGCAGCCTGCCGTGCGCCATCGTGCCCGGCACCACCGCCGCGGCGCCGGCGGGCACCCGGCCACGCGCCGTCAGGTGAGCCGGGCCCCCGCCGGGGTGGCCGGCACCAGGCGACGGGTGATCCACAGCGGCGAGGTGACCGCGTTGCCCATCACCACCGAGTGGGCGCCCGCCGCGAACGCCTGCCCGATCTGCTCGGCGCTGCGGTAGCGGCCCTCGGCGATCACCGGCACGGACAGCACGCCGGCGAGCCGGGCCAGCAGCGTCAGGTCCGGTCCGTCGGTCGGCGGGCTGGCCGGGGTGTAGCCGGAGAGGGTGGTCGCGACGGCGTCCGCACCGTCCCGCACGGCGGCCACGCCCTCCTCGAGGGTGGAGACGTCGGCGAGAATCAGCGCGTCGGTCCGCTCCCGGACCGCCCGGACGGTGTCGGCGAAGCTGCGCCCGTCCGGGCGGGGACGGCCGGTGGCGTCGACGGCGACGATGTGCGCGCCGGCAGCGGCGACGTCGAGCGCGTGCGCCGCCGTGGGGGTGATGAACACCCCGTCGACACCCTGCTTGTGCAACCCGATGACCGGCACGTCGACGGCGGCGCGGATCGCCCGGACGTCGGCGGTGCCGTTGGCCCGGACGGCCACCGCGCCGCCCCGTACCACCGCCGCGGCCACCCGGGCCTGGACGTACGGGTCGCGCATCGGGTCGTCGGGATCGTCGAGCACCGGCTGGCAGGAGACCACGAGGCCGCCGGCCAGCTCGTCGAACACGTTCACGCTCTCGTCCTCTCGTCGGTGACCACGGCGGGGCTGTCGCCCGCCAGCCGGCCGTGGCCGGGGTGGTGGCCCGCCAGCCGGGCGGCGCCCACGACGACCGCGTCGGCGCCGAGCGCCGCGGGGAGCAGGGGCACGTCCGCCCAGGCCACGGGCAGTTCGGCGGTGAAGGCGGCGCGGGCGCCGGGGAGCAGCGCGTCGGCCGCCCCGCCCGCGAGCACCACCGCCTGCGGGTCGAGCAGGGCGACCAGCCCCGCGAGGGCCCGGCCGAGGGCCGTGGCGGCGCGGTCCACCACCTCCCGGGCGGTCGGTTCACCGGCCGCCGCCCGCTCGGCCACGGCCCGGCCGGTGATCCGCAGGCCGGTCCCGAGGGCGTACGCGGCGGACAGCCCCGTGCCCGAGGCGACGCCCTCCAGGTGCCCGTACCGGCCGCATCCGCAGCGCAACCGCTCGGCGCCGGGAGCCGGGAGGTGCCCGACCTCGCCGGCGCCGCCCCGGGAGCCCGTGGCGATCCGGCCGTGCTGGAGCATCGCGCCGCCCAGGCCCGTGCCGACGGCGACCAGCAGCAGGTCCCGCCGGTCCCGGCCCGCGCCGACCCAGCTCTCGCCGAGCGCGGCGGCGTTCACGTCGTTGGTGACCCGGACCGGTCGGGCAAGCCGCTCGGCCAACTCGTCGGCGACCGGCGTGCCGGACCAGCCGGGCAGGCTGTCGGTGGCGTACCGGATGGTGCCGGTGGCCGGATCGACCGTGCCGGCGGTGCCCACGCCGACCGGGCCGGCGCCGCCCCGGTCGAGCAGTTCCCGGGCGAGCCGCGCGGCGGTGTCCAGCACGGCGGCCGGCCCCGACCCGGCAGGGGTGGGTGCCAGGCGACGACCGAGCACCTCCCCGTCGGGTCCGACCAGCGCCGCCGCCGTCTTGGTGCCGCCGATGTCGAGGCCCACCAGGGGCGCCGGCACCGTCATCCCTTGAGCCCGGTGTGCGCCAGGCCCTCGACGAACTGCTTCTGCGCGATGACGAAGACCACCAGGACCGGCAGCGCGGTCATCGACGCCGCGGCGAGCTGGACGTTCCACATCGGGCCGCCGTAGGCGTCGACGAACTGGGTGAGCGCCTGCGGCAGGGTGAACTTCTCCGGCGAGGAGAGGAACACGATCGGTTCCAGGTAGAGGTTCCAGCTGTGCAGGAAGGTGAAGATGGCGACCGCGCCCAGCGCGGGCCGGGACAGCGGCAGGGCGATCTTCCAGAAGGTGGCGAACCGACCCAGCCCGTCCACCCGGGCCGCCTCCTCCAGTTCGCCGGGGAGGCTGATGAAGAACTGCCGCATGATGAAGGTCGCCAGCACGCTCGGCGCGCCGAGGATCGGCACCAGGATCAGCGGCCAGTGGGTGTCGACCAGGCCCAGCTTGAAGAACATCTGGAACAGCGGCACGATCGTCACCTCGCTCGGGATGAGCAGGCCGGCGAGGATCACCAGGAAGAGCACGTTCTGGCCGCGGAAGCGGATCCGGGCGAAGGCGTACCCGGCCAGCGCCGCCACCGCCAGGGTGCCGACGGTGACCACCAGCGCGATGTAGAGGCTGTTCAGGTACTGCTGGCCGAACGGCTGCAACTCGAACACCCGCCGGTACGCGTCCAGCTCCGCGTCGACCGGCAGTAGTTTCGGCGGGAAGGCGAAGATGTCCGCCACCGGCTTCAGCGACGAGGTGACCATCCACCAGGTCGGGAAGACGAAGGGGACCGCCAGGACCATCAGCACCCCGTAGAGCACCAGCTTGGTCCGGCGCGACAGCTCACGACTCATGGTGGACCCACCTCTTACGCATCTGCCACTGGAGCACGGTGAGCGCGAGCACGATGACGAACAGGACGATCGACAGGGTGGCGCCGTAACCGAAGTGGTGGAACTGGAACGCCTGCTGGTACAGGTAGTAGACGAGCACCGTGGTGGAGGTGCCGGGGCCGCCCTGGGTGAGCACCGCGATCTGCGCGAAGACCTGCAACGAACCGACCACCGTGATGATCGACGTGAGCAGGATGGTCGGGCTGATCATCGGTACGGTGATCCGCCAGAACTGGCGCAGCCGGCTCGCCCCGTCCACCTCGGCGGCCTCGTACAGCTCGGCCGGCACGCCCTGGAGCGCGGCCAGGAAGAGCACCATGTTGAGGCCGACGTTCTTGAACACCTGCACCACGACGACCGAGAGCATGGCGGTGCCCTCACCGCGCAGCCAGTTCGGCCCGTCCACGCCGACCGTGTCGAGCAGGCCGTTCACGCCGCCGTTGTCCTGCAGCAGGAACCCCCACACGATGGTCCAGGCGACCAGCGAGACGACCACGGGGGAGAAGAACAGGGTGCGGAACACGATCGTCCCGCGCAGCTTCTGGTTGAGCAGTACGGCGAGCAGCAGAGCCAGGCCGAGGTTGAACACCACCAGCCCGACCGAGAAGAGGCCGGTGGCCCGCAGCACCGAGCCGAGGTTGGTGTCGTCGGCGAGGTTCGCGTAGTTCTCGGTGCCGACGAACTCGAACGTGCCGGCCAGCACGTTCCACTCGTGCAGGCTGTACCAGACCACCAGGATCAGCGGCAGGATCACGAAGACGGCGCTACCGAGCAGTTGGGGAGCGATGAACAGGTAAGCGGTGAGCTGGTCGCGGCGGCGGCTGGTCCAGTACGGCCGCGACCGGTCCCGGGTGGGCGGGGCCTCGACCCCGCCCACCGTCGTGTCCGTCTGGGACATGGTCAGGCTGCCCTACTTCGCCAGCAGCGGCTGGATCTTGGTGCAGACACCGTCGAGGACGGCCTTGACGTCCGCGTCGGCCTTCCAGAGCGGGTCGAGCCCGGCGCGCACCTGCTGGCTGAGCTCGGCCTGCCCGGCGTGACTGGGCTTGACCACGCCGTTGGTGATGCCGTCGATGACGACCTTCTGCAACTGCTCGGGCTTGAGCGTCGGGTTCGACTTGGCCAGCGTCTCCGCGGTGAGCTGCGACTGGCGCGGCGGCGGGAAGAACTGGGCCAGCTTGGCCGAGTTGGTGGGGTTCGTCAGGAAGGCGAGGAAGTCCGCCGCCGCGTCCGCGTTCTTGCTCTTCTTCATCACGCCGACGCCGGCCTGACCGACCACGGAGTAGTTGCCCTTCGGCCCGGCCGGCAGCGGCACCAGGTCCCAGCCGAAGCCGTCCGGCTTCAGCAGCGAGGCGCGGGAGATCTGGGTGACCGTCATGGCGGCGTCACCGGCGAAGAAGTCGGCGGTCGTACCCGGGCCGGGCAGCGCCTTGCCGGTGAAGATCGCCTTGTGCAGGGTGGTCATCGCCTCGACCATCTCCGGGGCGGCGAAGCCGCAGGACTTGCCGTCCTCGCTCCACGCCTGGGCGCCCCAACCCGTCCACACGGTCGACAGGTTGTCCCAGCCCTTGTAGTCGAAGTCGCGGATCACCAGGCCGGCCTTGCCGGTCGCACCGGCGGTGGCGCCGGCGACGGTCAGCGCGGTGTCCCAGTTCCACTGCCCGGCCGCGATCAGCTCGGCCGGGGTCTTCTGCCCGGCCTTCTTGAGCATGTCGGTGTTGACGAAGACCCCGAACGGCGAGGTGGAGAACGGGTACGCATACAGCTTGCCCCCGTCCTGCCAGAGCTTGAGCGTGGCGGGGGAGATGTCCTCGTACTGGTAGCCCTCGGTCTTCTTGAGCCTGTCGTCCAGCGGCAGCAGCGCGCCGGAGGCGACGAAGTCGGGGGCCGAGTTCTCGAACACCCAGGCCAGGTCGGGCGCGTTGCCACCGGCGATCTGCGTGGTCAGCGTCGTGGTGTAGTTCTCGAACGGCAGCGGGTCGAACTTGATCGCCGCGACGTCCGGGTGGGTCTTGCGGTACTCGTCGGCGATCTCGTTGAACAGCTTGAGGTGCGCCTCGTTGGCGGACCAGATGGTCATCCGCAGACTCGCCGGCCCCTTGTTCTCGGCCTCGTCACCGCCACCGCAGGCGGTCAGCGCGAGGACACCGGCCAGTGTCGCCGCGACACCGCGCACAGCCTTTCCCAATCTCATGATCTTCTCCTAAACGGGGGTGTTCAGTAGCCCGCGATCTGAGGCCAGCGCAGTTCCACGCCGGCCGCCGAGAGGCGGTCCTGGAAGTCGGCCAGCAGGCGGGGGGTGCCGCGGACCGCGCGCGGGGACTCGCCCCGCGCCAGACAGAAGTCGGCGAGCAGGCCGGCGACCTCGCCGACGTTCCACTCGACCGGGTGCAGCCGGTAGCTGCCGTTGGTGATGTGGGTGGTGCCGATGTTCTTGCCGGCCGGGAGCAGGTTCTCGACCCGCTGCGGGATCAGCGCGCCCAGCGGGATCTCGAACGGGCACGACCCGACGTCGATGTAGTTGTCGCCACCGGTGGAGGGGTGCAGGTCGATGCGGTACATCCCGACGCCGATCGAGTCGGGGTAGGCGACCGCGCCGTGCTCGCCGCGCACGGCCAGCGACAGGTCCTGCTCGACCACCGTGTACTCGGCCCGGATGCGGCGCGACTCCCGGATGTAGGGCGCCTGCGCCAGGCCGTCACGGCTGCCGGTCACGTCGCCGCGCAGGCGCAGGCCGGGGAAGCCGGTCCCGCCGTCCGGCCGGGGCGCCTCGGTCTGCATCCAGTAGAGCACCGAGTACGACAGCTCGCGGGCCTTGCTCAGGTGCCACGACGCGTTGGGCACGTCGATGACCGGACCCTCGAAGTAGTCGATCATCGGCCAGTTCACCAGCGTGATGTCGCTGTCGTACGCGCCGTCGGTGAAGTTGCGCCGGGCGGCGATGCGCCGGAACGTCCAGAGGTTGCCGTCGCCGGGGTTGAGCCGCTGGTCGGCGTTGACGGCCAGCGGGTCGTCGTCCGGGTTGGGGGTGAAGCTGCGCTCGACGATCTCCAGGGTGCGCGGGTGCGGCGACCGCCAGGACAGCAGCCGGTCGCCCCAGAAGTCGGGCTTGTAGTCGCGCCAGAAGTCGTAGTTCGCCGGCCGCTCGATGGTGTGGTCGCCGTCGACGTGGTCGAGGGCGAAGCAGACGGAGACGGCCTGCATGTTCATCGGCTGCGCCTCGGCCGGCGCGCTGGGCTCGCCGGTGTCGGCCTGCGACTCGAAGCCGGTGACGTACTCGGTGCCGGTCAGCGGCAGCAGTTCGCCGGTCTCCGTCGCGTCGAGGATGTACGGCGCGACGAGGTCGATCCGCTCGTCGCGGTCGCGGTGCGCGACGGTCACGCCGACCACCCGGTCCCCGTCGGTCTCCGCGGCGACCGGCCGGTACGGCTGGAGCACCCTCAGCCGGCCGGAGCCGAGGAACGGCGCCAGCATCTGCTCGATGACGGCGACGGCCACCCGGGGCTCGTGACAGACCCGGCTCACCCAGCCGGCTCCCGGGTTGAGGTCGGTCCAGGCCCGCGACCGCTCGGTGAGCGGGTAGTGCCGGCGGTAGTAGTCGCGGATCCCGGTGCGCAGGGCCCGGTAGCTCGCGGTGGCTCCGAACTGTTCGATCCAGGAGTGCTCGTCCGGCGGGACGGCCTGGCTGGTGAGCTGTCCGCCGAGCCAGTCGAACTCCTCGGTCAGGATGACCGACCGGCCGGCCCGGGCCGCGGCGAGCGCCGCCGCCACCCCGCCCAGCCCGCCCCCGACGACGAGGACGTCCGCACGCATCTGTACCACTTGCTTCCTTCCGGGTTGCACGGTCACCGCTCAGCTGCGGTGGACCGCCGATCAGGGGTGCCGAGGGTGTCGCCCTCGACGAGTTCGCAGGGCAGGAGCCGCTGCTGGACGCCGACGGCGCTGCCGTCGATGACGCTGGCGAGCACCTCGACCGACTGCCGGCCCATCTCCTCGCGGGGGATGCGGAATCCGGTGAACGCGAGGTCGGTGGGAACCGGCACCGTCGGGTCGCCGAGCGTCAGGATCGACAGGTCGCCGGGCACGCTCAGGCCGCGCCGCCGGCTGGCCAGTTCCAGCGCCACGGCGGTGGCGAAGTCCTCGACGAAGGCCACCGTGGTCCGGTCGGCCAGCAGGTCGTCGAGGATGGCCTCGGCGTCCCGGGCGACGGTCGTCAGGTGGCGGGCGCTCTCCGTGGCCGTCGCGGCCTCGACGAACCCGCGCCGCCGGTCCGCCGAGGACTCCGCGCTCAGGTCCGTGTTCAGGTAGGCCAGGCGCCGGTGGCCGCGGGCGAGGGCCAGGGCCACCAGCTCGCCCACCGCGGCCGCGTAGTCGGCACCGACGTAGGGCACCGGGCCGCCCGCGTCGTCGCGGCGCCCGACGGCGACGTACGGGAAACCGTCGCGGTTGAGCCGGTGCAGCTCCGTGGCGTCGATCTCGCGCCCGAGCAGGATGCAACCGTCGGCGAGGCGGAGCCGGTTGTCCTGATGGAAGATGCGTCGCCGCCCGTCGACCACCGGGGCGCTGGTGAACAGCAGCAGGTCGCAGCCGGCCCGCTCCGCGTACTCCTCGATGCCCAGCAGGAAGGGGTGGAAGAAGTCGCGGCTGCCGCTGGGGAAGGCGGGCTCGTAGGTGAACACGCCGATGATCCGGTTGAACCGTGCGGCGAGCCGGCGGGCCACGGGATCGGCGGCGTACCCGGTCTCGGCGATGGTCCGCAGCACGCGGTCGCGGGTCTCGGGGGCGATGCGGACGTCGGCGTCGGCCCGGTTGTTGAGCACCAGCGACACGGTCGCCTGACTGACGCCGGCCAGCCGGGCGATGTCACGCTGCGTGACGCGTCGGGGTGTAGAGGGCACAACAGGTCCTTCCGGTGCGGCTAATGCGTATTAGCGCTCGGCGTTGGGGAGGAGCCTGGCGGGCCGACCGGGTTTGTGTCAAGGGGTGGGCGCAGAGATTTCGTGAAGATGAAGTCCCTGGAGTAATGCGGATTAGCTTGGGTCTATCGACGCGACGTTCGGGGGTGAGCGGCCCCCGACGGGTCCGATGGGCCGTCCCGCCGGGGCCGGCGGCCGACCTCTTGACAAGACTCGCCCGGGTCGAGCAACATTCGAGAAGCATTGATGGTAATACGTATTAGCAATCGAGGCGGACGGCCCGCTCACCGTCGTGGTGGCCGGCCGTCTCACGCAGCGTGACTTCGTGCCGCCCTGCGGCGGCGTGCCGCCCGACGTCCACAGTCGTCACCGGTGGGGACCCGTCCCCGCCCCCTGAAGCTTTCCGTCGACGGCCCGTGCGCCGGCAGCCCGTACCGGGGCGGCCGGGGAGCCCCACCACCCACCGACAGAGCAGGAACAGCGATGACGAAAGCACCCGTCCGAGTGCCCGGTCGCGCCGCCGTGGCGGCAGCCGGAGCGGGCATGCTGGTGACCGCGCTGGCCGGTGCGGCTCCGGCCGCCGCCGACCCGGCCCCCGACTTCCCGCGCTTCACCTACGCGGGCACCGCGTTCGACAAGAGCGCCCTGACCTACAACCCGACCAACGAGTTCATCTTCCCGAGCGTCATCCGGGCCGCCGACTACTTCCCCAACCCGCTGGGCACCTACTACCTGTACTACGCGCCCCACGAGCGGCCCGGCGGGATCGCCCTGGCGTACGCGGACTCGATCAACGGTCCGTGGACCGAGTACCGGGCCAACCCGCTGATCGGCAACACCTGGCTGCCCCACTACTCCACGGTCAGCCACATCTCCTCCCCGCACGCGGTCTGGGTCGAGGGGGAGCGCAAGCTGTTCCTCTACTTCCACGGCGAGAACTCGATCACCCGGTACGCCACCTCCGAGGACGGCATCCACTTCGACTACGGCGGGACGGCGATCAGCCGCGACGACAGCACCGGCGGGGAGACCTCCTACGCCCGGGTGTTCGAGCACACCGTGCCGCGGCTGGGCAGCCGGTACCTGATGCTCTTCATGGACAATCCGACCGCCGCGCCGCCCGGGCCGACCGGGCCGGTGTCCCGGCGGATCCGCTGGGCGGTCTCCCCGGACGCGCGGACCTGGACGGTCCAGCCCGACCCGATCGTCACCCCGCAGGGCGTCCAGGGCCCGAACGCCTCGGGCCCGTTCTTCCTGCGCTGGAACGGCCGCAACCTGGTGATCTTCCACGCGGCCGACGGCAACATGCACGCCGTGGACGTCGGCGACGACCTCGACCGGGAGGTCCACCTCGGCGTCGTGCACGACTCGATGGTCGCCGCGCCGGACCTGGGGCGCTCGGCCGCGCCGACGTTCTACTTCGACGGGCGCACCGCGCACATGTACTACGAGGCCGGCGGGCGGCTGACCGCGACGATCGGTCACGCCGTCGCCACCCTGGACCAGCCGGTGCCCACCCGTGAGGTGGACTGCGTGGTGGACCGGCCGGTGCTGTGGCCGCCGAACCACCAGATGGTCGACGTCACCGTGACGGCGGACCTGCGCGACGGGGTCCTCGGCCCGTACGCGCTCAACCTGACGGCGGTGACCGGCGGCGACGCCGCGGACGTCAGCGACTTCACCGTCGGCACGCCCGACACCAGCGGCCGGCTGCGGGCGGAGCGCGACGGCGCCGGTGGGGACAGGGTCTACACGCTGACGTACGCGGGCCACGACGAGATCGGCCGTCCGGTCGGCTGCACCGTGACCGTCACCGTGCCGCACGACCAGGGCCACGCCTGACCGGACCGGTGGACCGGTGGACGCCGGCCGTGCCCGCACGGGTACGGCCGGCGTCCGTGCGTGGACTCGCCCCCGCCGGCGCGGCCGGATACCGTACCCGCGGCGCGGGTCACCCCCCGCGTCGGGCCGTCGAGCGGTGGGAGGATCCGATGCGCCTGCACGTGGGGTGCGCCATGTGGACGCACAGGTCCTGGCAGGGGCGCTACCTGGCGCACCCGCTGCCGGCCCACGAGCGGCTGCGCGCGTACGCCGGCTGGTGCACCGCCGTCGAGGGGAACACCACCTTCTACGCCACCCCCAGCCGGGAGACGGTCGCGTCCTGGGCGGGGCAGACCGACCCCGACTTCCGGTTCGTGCCCAAGCTGCCGAAGGTCGTCACGCACGAGCGGCGGCTCGCCGGCGCCGACGCGGAACTCCGGGCCTTCCTGGACGCCGTCGAACCCCTCGGCCCACGGGCCCACGCCCTCTGGATCCAGCTGCCGGGCTCGTTCGGCCCCGCCGACGTGCCCGCGCTGGCCCGTTTCCTGCGCGGGCTGCCCGCCGCCCACCGGTACGCCGTGGAGGTCCGTCACCCCGCGTTCTTCGCCGACCCCCGGGCGGCGCGGACGCTGGAGGAGGCGCTCGCCACCGTCGGCGCGGAGTGGGTGCCCTTCGACACGACCGCGTTCTTCCGCACCCCGCCGACCAGCGACGCGGAACGCGAGGCGTGGACCAGGAAGCCGCGCACGCCGCTGCGCACCCGCGCGCTGACCGACCGGCCGATCGTCCGGTACCTCGGCCGGGACGACCCCGCACGCACGGTCGAGGGCTGGCAGCCGTGGCTCGACGCGGTGACCGGCTGGCTGCGTGAGGGCCGATCGCCGACGGTGTTCGTGCACACCCCGGACAACGCCGACGCGCCCGAGCTAGCCCGCCGGTTCCACGACGAGGTGCGGGCGCGCCTGCCCGGGGTCGAGCCGCTGCCGGAACCGGAGCCGGTCGGGCCGTCGACGCTGTTCTGACCGGCCACTCCCGGCGCACGCCGGTCCTGCCCGCCTGCCCGCAACCCCTGCGGCCGTCACCCGAGGAGAAGCCCGATGCCGTCGCTGGCCGTACCGCCGCTGTTCGCCGCGCTGGAGCCCGCCCGCACCGTGCTGATCGCCGGCGCGGGTGGCGGCTTCGACGTGTACGCCGCAATTCCGCTGGCCGTCGCGTTACGCGACGCCGGTCGGACCGTGCACCTGGCCAACCTCTCCTTCACGCGGCTCGAAACGCTCGACCTGGACGCCTGGGCGGCGCAGGACGTCGCCGCCGTCACCCCCGACACCGCCGGTCCGGACGACTACTTCCCGGAGCGGGCGCTGGCCCGCTGGCTCGCCGCCAACGACCAGCCGTGCACCGTGTACGCCTTCCCCCAGGTGGGCGTGAAGCCGCTGCGCGACGCCTACCGGCATCTGGTCGACGCGCTCGGGGTGGACGCGGTGGTGCTGGTCGACGGGGGCACCGACATCCTCATGCGCGGCGACGAGGCCGGCCTCGGCACCCCCGTCGAGGACATGACCAGCCTCGCCGCGGTCGCCGGCCTGGACGTGCCGGTGAAGCTGGTGGTGTGCCTCGGGTTCGGCATCGACGCCTACCACGGGGTGAACCACACCCAGGTGCTGGAGAACATCGCCGCCCTCGACCGCGACGGCGCGTACCTCGGGGCGCTGTCCATCCCGGGCGCCAGCCGGGAGGCGCGGCTCTACCGGGACGCGGTCGCGTACGGGCAGGCGGCCACGCCGTTGCGGCCAAGCATCGTGCACGGGCAGATCGCCGCCGCCATCCGCGGCGCCGACGGGGACGTGCACGTGACCCGCCGCACCCGGGGCAGCACCCTGTTCGTCAACCCGCTGATGGCGATCTACTTCAGCTTCGACCTCGACGGCCTGGCCCGCCGCTCGCTCTATCTCGACCGCCTGGAGCACACCGTCGGCATGCGACAGGTGGCCTCCCGCATCGAGGACTTCCGCGACGAGATCGAGCGGCGCGCGCCCCGGGCCTTCCCGCACTGACCCGGCGGCCGCGCGGGCGGCCGACTCAGGCCCCGTCCGGCTGGTTCGGGTCGATCAGCACCTTGGTGTGCTCGCTGCGTCCCGAGTCGAGTTCGTCGAGGACGTCCTTCAGCGACGACAGCCCGAAGGTGCCCGTGTGCAGTGTCGCCACGTCGATGCGGTGAGCGGCGATCGCGTGCATGGCGCCCACGAAGTCCTCGTGGTGGTAGGCCAGCGACCCGATCACCGTCAGTTCCCGGCTCTGCCAGTCGCCGTAGCTGACGCTCGAGTTCTCCAGCGGGTAGCCGAGCAACGCGAGCGTCCCGCCCCGGCGCACCAGCTCCGCCGACGGCTGGAACAGCGACGGAACGCCGCTGCACTCGTACACGACGTCGGCGCCCATGCCCGCGGTGAGTTCGTCCAGCGCGGCCCGCAGGTCCGCGGGCTCGACCACGTGGGCGAAGCCGAGCTGGCCGGCCAGCGCACGACGCGCCGCCGAGGGCTCCGAGATGATCATCGGCCCCGCCCCGGCGTTGCGCGCGTGCTGGGCGGTGAGCAGCCCGATCGGGCCGGCGCCCTGGACCAGGGTGGTGCTGCCGTACTCCGCCGCCACCCGCCGCACGGCGTGGAAGGTGACCGTGGCCGGCTCCACGAGCGCCGCCTCCACCGCCGAGAGGCTCTCCGGAACCGGGATCACCCGCCGCGCCGTGACCTGCACCCGGGTGGCGAAGGCGCCGTGCGGCGGTGCGTCGGCGTCGACCCCGTTGGCCTCGGCGAACACGGTGTCGCAGTTGCGGGCGTGCCCGGCGAGACACTGGCGGCAACGGCCGCACGCCGGCCCCACGCCGCCCACCACGCGCTGGCCGACCCGCAGCCTTTCCACTCCGTCGCCCACCGCCGAGATCGAACCGGTCCACTCGTGCCCGAAGACCGCTGGCGGCAGCATGTGCCCGTCGGTGTAACCGTGCACGTCCGTGCCGCAGATCCCCGTGTACGCGATGTCGACCGTCACCCGGCCTGGCCCCGGCTCGGCCACGGACACCTCGCCCTCCCGGAGCTCGCGCGGGCCGGCGACCGCAAGGTAACGACCAGCAGACATACGGGATCCCCCCTCGGCGACAGCCTCAGTCTTCCACCCGAGCTGCGCCACCAGGCCCGCTACCAGGAGAATCAGGCGGCCCAGCGCGCGGTCGTCGCCGGTGTCGCGCCACCGGAACGCCACGGATCGCGGATCATGCCCCGTTGCCCGGATCGGGCGCGGGGCGCCGGCGGACCAGGGCCGGCGGGGCGGGCAGGGCGCGTCGGTCGACCTTGCCGTTGGCGGTCGCGGGCAGCTCCGGTAGGACCACGTACCGCAGGGGCACCATGTGGTCGGGCAGCTGCCGCGCCAGGAAGGCGCGCAGCGCGGGTTCGGCCACGGCGTCCGGGTCGGCGTCGCGCTCGGCCACCACGTACGCCACCAGGGTCGCGGCGGCGCCCAGGTCGTCGCGCAGCAGCACGACGCTGTTGGCGACGAGCGGTGCCGGTTGAGCACCGACTCGATCTCGCCCAGCTCGACCCGCTGCCCGCGGATCTTCACCTGGGTGTCGATGCGCCCGCCGTAGTGCAGGTGCCCGTCCGGCGACCACCAGGCCAGGTCGCCGGTGCGGTACACCCGCTGCGGCTACCCGGCGACTGTCACCTCGACGAACCGCTCGGCGGTCAGGTCGGGCCGCCCGGCGTACCCCCGGGCCAGGCAGTCCCCGCCCAGGACCAGTTCCCCGGGCACGCCCAGCGGGGCCAGCTCGCCGCGCTCGTTGAGGACGTACGCGGCGACGTTCGCGATCGGCCGGCCGATGGGGACGGTGTCGTCCGGTTCGGGTCGGCAGCACGGCCAGGCGGTGACGTCGATGGCGGCCTCGGTGGGCCCGTACAGGTTGTGCACCTCGACCTGCGGCAGCGTTCCGGTGAGCTTGTTGACCAGCTTCGGCGGCAGCGCCTCCCCGCTGCAGATGACCCGGCGCAGGCCGGCGCAGCGACCCAGGCCGGCCTCCTCGACGAAGAGGGCGAGCATGGACGGCACGAAGTGCATCGTGGTCACCGACTCGTGGGCGACGACCTCGACGATCTCCTGCGGGTCGCGGTGGGCCTGCGCCTCGGCGGTGACCAGCGTCGCGCCGGCCATGAACGCCCACAGCAGCTCCCACACCGACACGTCGAAGGTGTACGGCGTCTTCTGCAGCACCACGTCGCCGGGGCCGATGGGGTACGCGTCCTGCATCCACACCAGCCGGTTGGCCAGCGACAGGTGCGTCATCTGCACGCCCTTGGGCGCCCCCGTGGAGTCGGAGGTGAAGATGACGTACGACAGGCCCCGCACCACCTCCTCCGGGGCCTGGTAGCCGCGCCAGTCGACGGGCGCGGTGGGCAGGTCGCCTCCCGTCAGCGGCCGTACGGGCACGGACGGCTCGCCGCCGCAGCCCAGCGCGGTCCGCCCCGCGTCGTCGGCCAGCACCAGCACGGCGTCGGCCGGGCACCCGCTGCCCGCCCTCCCGGGCCATGCCGGTGAGCGCGGTGCCGGCCCGACCTCGACCAGGACCGGGTCGGGTAGGCCCAGCCCGGTCAGCAGTGCGTCGTGGTAGCGCACGGGGCTACGCAGCTGCGCGCCCCAGTAGCCCTCGGCGCGCGGCAGCCCTCTGCCCAGCAGCGTGCCGTCGACGGTGCTGATCACCGGGACGGTCCGGGGTCGCCGGGCGACGCCGTCGGCCTCGGCGCCGAGCAGCCGCGCCACGTCGGCCATCATCCGCGAGTGGAAGGCGCGCTGCGCCGGCAGCGCCCGGCAGTGCACCCCGCCCGCGTCGAGGCGCTCCCGGAACGCGGCGAGCTGCGCCACCGGCCCGGCCACCACGGTGAAGTCGGGGGCGTTGCGGGCGGCTACGTCGAGGCCGTCCAGGCCCGCAAGTGCTCCTGCACCATGGACGGCGGCGCGAGCACGGCCAGCATGCCGCCCTCGGGCGCGTCCTGCATCAGCCGGCCGCGGGCCGCGACCAGGCGGAGCATGTCGTCGGCGGCCAGCTCGCCGGCCAGCGCCGCGGCGGCGAACTCGCCGACGGAGTGGCCGATCAACGCCGCCGGGCGTACGCCCCACGACACCAGCAGCCGGCCGAGCGCGAGCTCGTGCAGCGCCAGCGCGGGCTGGGTGACATCGGTGCGGTGCACGACCCCGGGCGGGTCGTCGTCGACCAGCACGTCGCGCAGGTCCAGCCCCAGGAGCGGGGCGAGCAGCCCCGCCCCGTGGTCGAGCTCCGCCCGGAAGGACGGGTAGCGGTCGTAGAGGCCCCGCGACATGGCGGGGAACTCCGCCCCCTGGCCCGGGAACAGGAACAGCACGCTGGGCCGGCGCGCGGCCTCGCGGACGGGCGCCCTGCGCAGCCGGGCCAGCGCCGCCGGGACGTCCTGCGCGGCGACCGCGAGCCGGTGCGCGAAGTGCCTGCGGTACGTCTGCGACGTCAGCGCGACGTCGGCGACGGCCAGGTCGGGGCGCTGACGCAGGTGCTCGCTCCACTGCTCGGCGGCCGCGCGGACCGCCTCCGGGTCGCGCCCGGACAGCACGATCAGCTCGGTACGACCGTCGGCCGCCCCGGGACCGGACACGGCCGGGCCGTCGGCCTCCTCCAGCACCACGTGCGCGTTGGTGCCGCCGAGGCCGAAGGAGCTGACCGCCGCCCGGCGTGGCCCGTCGGCCTCCCAGGGGCGGGCCACGCTGTCGACGGTGAACGGGGTCGACCCGTCGAGCAGCTCGGGGCGGGCCTGCTTGAGCCCGGCCAGCGGCGGGATCTGCCGGAAGTGCAGGGCCAGCGCGGCCTTGATGAGCCCGGTGACGCCGGCGGCCGCGTCGAGGTGGCCGACATTGGCCTTGACCGAGCCGATCGAGCACGGCCGCGCGCCCCGGCGGAACACCTCGGTCAGCGCCGACAGCTCGATCGCGTCGCCGACCTCGGTGGCGGTGCCGTGCGCCTCGAGCTAGCCGACGCTGGCGGGGTCGACGCCCGCGGCGGCGTACGCGCGGGTCAGCACGTCGATCTGCCCGGCGATGCCGGGCGCCGTGTAGCCGACCTTCATGCCGCCGTCGTTGTTCACCGCCGACCCCTTGATGAGGGCGCACACGGTGTCCCCGTCGCGGCGGGCGTCCTCGGCGCGTTTGAGCGCCACCATGGCGACGCCGTTGCCGGGGACGGTGCCGGCGGCCGAGGCGTCGAAGGGCCGGCACGCGCCGTCGGGCGACATGATGCCCTTCGTCTCGTAGAGGTAGCCGGCCTGCTGCGGCACGGCCACGCAGGCGCCGCCGGCGAGCGCGACGTCCGAGTCGCCGGTACGCAGGCTCTGACAGGCCAGGTGCACCGCCACCAGCGACGTCGAGCAGGCGGTCTGCACGGTGACCGCGGGACCGCCCAGGTCCAGCCGGTACGCGACCTTCGCGGCGAGGTGGTCCTTCTCGTTGCCCAGCACGACCGAGAGCAGCCCCTGGGTCTCGACGAGGCCGGGCTGCGCGTACACGTGGTGCAGCGCGTAGTAGTTGAACCCGGCCCCGGCCAACACGCCGACCCGGCCGAAGGGGTGCCGGGTGGCCAGCCCGGCGGACTCCAGGGTGGCCCACGCCGTCTGCATCAGCAGCCGGTGCTGCGGGTCCATGGTCTCGGCCTCCCGCGGCGTGATGCCGAAGAAGGCGGCGTCGAACAGGTCCGGGTCGGCCAGCACGCCGCGCGCCGGCACGTACGCGGGGTCGTCGAGCTGGTCGGCGGGCACGCCCCCCGGCCAGCAGCTCCCCGCGGGTCAGCTCGCTGATCGTGATCTTCCCCGCGACCACGTTGGACCAGTACTCCCAGACGTCGGCGGCGCCGGGGAACCGGCCCGCCATGCCTACGATCGCGATGTCGCCGTTCATGAGGATGCGCCTGCTCCTTCGGTCTGGGCGTGCAGATGCCGGGCAAGGGTCTGGACGGTGGGGAAGCGGTAGAGGTCGGTCAGCGGGATGGCCCGTCCGGCCAGCCGCTCCTGGAGCAGCCGGCGCACGATCGCCAGTCGCAGCGACTCCCCGCCGACGTCGAAGAACGCCTCGTCGACGTCGAAGTCATCGGTGCCCAGCGCCTCCACCCAGGCCTCCGTCACCAGCTCCTCGAACTCGGTCAGCGATGCCGAGCGCGGGGCGGGGACCCGTGCCGGCTGCCCCGGTGGCCGTCGCGGCAGCGGGCTGCGCCACCCCGGCCAGCGCGCCCAGGGCCCGCAGATCGACCTTGCCGTTGCGGTCGAGGGGGGAACTCGGCCACGGTCACCCACTGCTGCGGCCGGGCGTAGGGGCCAGCTCGGCCTCCACGGCACGGCGCACGCCGGCCACGTCCAGGCCTTCGGGGGCGGGCTTGAGCGCGGCGACAGGCGTACGCCCGTCACCGGGTCGCCGGTGGTGAACACCACCGCGTCGCGTACCCCGGGCCGCGCCCGCAGCCGGCGCTCGACGTCGACCAGCTCCACCCGGTGCCCAGCGATCTTCACCTGACGGTCGTTGCGGCCCAGGAAGCGCAGCTGCTCGTCCGCACCCCAGCGCACCAGGTCCCCGGTGCGGTACAGGCGCACCCCCGGGTCCCCGAGCCGGACGAAGGACGCGTCGGTGCGCGCGGGGTCGTCGAGGTAGCCGTCGGCGAGCCCGGTGCCCGCCGTGCCCAGCTCGCCGATCGCCCCCGGCGGGACGAGGCGCCTCGCCGGGTCGGCGACGTACAGGTCGGTGCCGTGCACCGGCGCGCCGATCGGCAGCGGGTCCGGCGTCGCGTCGGCGTGGTCGACGGACCAGGTGGTGGTGAACGTGGTGTTCTCGGTGGGGCCGTAGCCGTTGGTGACCCGCAGCCCCGGGCAGGCCCGCAGCACCCGGCGCACGTGCGCGGGGGAGACCACGCCGCCGGCGAAGAGCTGCCGCAGCCCGGCGAAGGCGTCCGGGCGGTGGTCGGCGACCAGGTGGAACCCGCCCGAGGTGAGCCACGCGTGGGTGATCCCGGCGGTGCGCAGGAACTCGGTCAGGCTGGTGGGCGTCGGTTCCCCGGGCGGGAACACCACCACCGTGTCGCCGTTGGCCAGCGGCACCAGCAGCTCCAACGTGGACGCGTCGAACGCCAGCGGGGACAGCCGCATCATCCGCATGCCCGCCCGGTCGGCGAACAGCGCCGGGTCGTCGGCCAGCCGCAGCACCGCCCGGTGCGGCACGACCACGCCCTTGGGTACGCCGGTCGAGCCCGAGGTGAAGGAGACGTACGCGGTCCGCGCCGGGTCGGCCGGGGCCGCCTCGACCGGGTCGGTGTCCGGCAGGGGCCGGTGCCGACACCCGGGTGCACTAGCGCCGACGTGGCCCGGACGCGCGAGGAGTCGCCTCGACCAGGCACCGCGTGATCCACAGTGGTGAGGTGACGGCATTGCCCATGACGACGGCGTGTGCCCCGGCCTCGAAGGCCTGCCGGACCTGCTGCGCCGTACGGTAGCGGCCCTCCGCGATCACCGGTACCCCCAGCCGCTCGGCGAGCTGGGCGACGAGTCGTAGGTCGGGGCCTTCCGTCGGCGGGCTGGCCGGCGTGTAGCCGGACAGGGTCGTGGCCACCGCGTCGGCACCGGCGTCGACCGCGGCCATGCCCTCGGCCAGGGTGGAGATGTCGGCCAGTACCAGGGCGGCGGTGCGCGAGTGCACGGCGCGTACCGTGTCGGCGAAGCTGCCTCCGTCCGGGCGGGGCCGGTCGGTGGCGTCGACGGCCACGACGTGGGCCCCGGCCGTGGCGACCTGCACCGCGTATGCCGGGGTCG
The DNA here is from genome assembly GCF_049841695.1 of Micromonospora sp. DT178. NCBI lineage: Bacteria > Bacillati > Actinomycetota > Actinomycetes > Micromonosporales > Micromonosporaceae > Micromonospora > Micromonospora sp. DT178. The sequence continues at coordinate 304,859 of NZ_JBNCKV010000008.1, read as the reverse complement.
GGGTGATCAGCACCCCGGTGGCGCCGTGTTTGACCAGGCCGATCACGGGCACATCGACGGCGGCACGGATTGCCTCGATGTCGTCCAGCCCGTTGGCGCGGATCGCCACCGCACCGCCCGTCGCGGCCGAGGCGGCCACCCGGGCCTGCACGTAGGCGTCCCGCATCGGGTCGTCGGGCTCGTCGGGCAGCGGCTGGCAGGAGACCACCAGACCACCCCGCATGACGTCGAAGACTGTCACGTGTCCTCCATTGCCATTCGGGCTGCACCGATCGCCACGGCGTTGTCACCCAGCGCGGCCGGTAGCAGCGGTACGTGGGTCCAGGCCGGTAGCACTTCCGCCTGGTAGGCCCGGGTCGCCGCGGACAGCACCGCCGGCGCCGCGCCGCCGGCCAGGACGACCGCCTCCGGGTCGAGCAACGCGACGAGTCCGGCCAGGGCCGTCCCCAGCGTCTCGCCGGCGTGATCCAGCACCCGCCGGGCGACGGCGTCGCCGGCTGCGGCCCGGGCGGCGACCTCCCGCCCGCTCACCTGCTCACCGCCGGCCAGGGCGTAGGCGGCGGCGATCCCGCTACCGGACGCCACGGCCTCCAGGTGCCCCTGGCGCCCGCAGCCGCAGCGCAGCTGCCCCGCGCCGGGAACCGGCAGGTGGGCAACCTCGCCTGCCGCCCCCCGGGCGCCGCGGTCGAGGCTGCCGCGCCGGATCAGCGCCCCGCCGAGGCCGGTTCCGACGGCGACCAGGAGCAGGTGTTCCCGGCCGTGCCCCGCACCCGTCCACGCTTCTGCGAGCGCGGCGGCGTTCACATCGTTGTCGACGTGTACCCGGCGGTCCAGTCGGGCGCCCAACTCGTCGGCGATCCTGGTGCCGCGCCAGCCGGGCAGGCTGTCCGTGGCGTACCGGACGGTGCCGGTGGCCGGATCCAGCGTGCCGGCGGCACCCACCCCGACGCCCGCGACCCGACCGCCGGCCAGGAGCCGCCCGGCCAGTTCGGCGGCGGTGTCGAGCACCATCGCCGGCCCGTGCCGGGCGGGGGTGGGGGCCTGGACCCCGCCGGCCACCTGCCCGTCGGGGGTGACCATCAGGGCGATCGTCTTCGTGCCCCCGATGTCGATGCCGAGATACGCGACGTCCGCGTTTCCCGTTGCGATGCTGTCGATCATGGATCCGTTTCTCGGGTGGGCGGTGGTTGTCGTGTCGGTTCTAGTGAGATCTCGCATGACCTAGTATCGGCCCTGACCGTAAGCTACGCTACGGCGGATCAGAGGCGTGCACCGGGATCGATGCTCGCCGCCCACCGCTACGCTGCGTCCGCGTCCGGTGAGTTGTCGCGTCGGCGCCGCTGGTCGAGGTTCTTGATCCGCGCCGGCTCCGGATGGATTACGGACCGGACCGCAACGCTTCGAGCCGCACCCCATCGATCAGTGAAGGAGACCGATGAAACGGACAAGGCTGCGGTCCGCCGCCCTGCTCACCGCCGGCGGACTGCTCGCCGGCTTCCTCGTCGCCACCGCCAACGGCGCGGCGAACGCCGCCCCGCCGCCGGCTCCCGCCCCGATCGTCGGCGCAGAACAGGACCTGGGTCACGCCATCAACTCGCGGGTGCTCTCGCAGTACCAGGCGCAGGGCGTCGACCAGCAGGGGCGCCCACAGGCATACTGGGTGACCGCTGGCAACAGCGAGGTCGCGGCGATGTTCCAGGTCACGGACATCAGGTCGGGGAAGGTGGTCTTCGGCGAGCGACTGCCCTCCGGCACCGGTAGCTGGGCGGTCACCTTCGCCAGACCGCAACGTGCCGTCTACTTCGGCATGACCAACGGCGCCGTATACACCTGGTCGCCCGGAGACCCCTCAGTCACGTCGCTGGGTGTGCCGTACCCGGGCGAGCAGATCTGGCGGATGGCCGCGGCGCCGGACGGTGTCGTCTACGGCGGAACGTATCCCAGCGGAAAGCTCTTCTCCTACAACCCGGCGACCAAGCGGTTCAGCGATCACGGCCAGATCGTCCCGGGGGAGACCTACGGCCAGGCGCTCGCCGTCGACGACCGGTACGTCTACTTCGGCACCAAGCCGAACGCGAAGCTGGCCCGCTTCGACCGCACCACGGGCGAGGTACAGCCGATCATGCTGCCCGCGCGGTACGCGGACGAGGAAGCCGTCTACGACATGACCCTCGCCGGGGGGTACCTGTTCATCCGGCTCGACCACACCAGTGACCTGCTCGTCTACCGGCTCAGCGACGGAGTCGTCGTGAAGACGGTTCCCGCGATCTCCGGTCGGATGGTGTCCGAGATCGATCCGACGGGCCGGTACGTCTACTTCCGGATGGTGGCCGAGGGCATCGTCCGGTACGACCTGCAAACCCACACCTATACGCCGGTCGGATGGAAGCCGAACGCGCTGCCGGGCAGTTGGGAGTGGATCGACCTGGGCGACCCGGCGTGGCCCGGACTGACTCTGTCGATGACGTACTACTACGGCCGCGTCTACCTGTGGAATCCGCAGACCCGGTCGACGCGGTACATCGGCGAGGAGGACCTGGAGGGTGCCCCCAACCCGATCCAGGCGATGGGGACCGGGCCGGACGGATCGGTCTACATGGGCGGATTCCTGTCCCCACCCGGCATGGCGCGCTTCGACCCGGCCGACGACTCCATGACCCTGTTGTCCGGCGCCGGGCAGGTGGAGGGTTTCGGGATCCGCGGCGACCACCTGCTGTACGGTCGCTACCCGGACGGCAACCTGCTCTCCTACGACACCACCAAGCCGTGGGCGTACGGGTCGAACCCGGCCCCGCGGGCGGTCCTCGGCGAGGAGCAGCAGCGGGCGCAGGCCTTCGTCGACCTGGGTGAGACGGTGGCCGTCGGCAGCATCCCCCGCGCGGGTCGCCTCGGTGGCGCCCTGAGCTTCTGGACGCCGTCCACCGGGGCGGTGCAGACCTACCGGGACGTCGTGCCGCAGCAGAGCGTGGTCAGCCTGATGGAGCACGACGGGCTGCTCTACGGGGGCACCTCCATCAACGGTGGGTACGGCATCGAGCCGACCGCCACCGAGGCTGAACTGTTCGTGTTCGACCCGCAGACCCGCCAGGTGGTCGAGCGGGTGGTTCCCGCGCCCGGCGGCTCGGCCGTGAACGCGCTGGTCGTCGATCCGGCCGGCATCATCTGGGGACTGTCCGACGGCACGCTGTTCACCTTCGATCCGGCGACCCGCAGGGTCACCAGGTCGGAACGGCTCTTCCCGGACGAAACGACGATGTACGGCCACGAGCGGGGTCTCGTCCTCGCCGACGACGGCTTCTTCTACGCGTCGGTGTCCGACAGCCTCTGGCGGATCAACCCGGCGACGTGGGACGCCGTCGAGCTGGCCTCCGGCCGGGTGGCCTTCCTCACCAAGGGCGGGGACGGCAACCTCTACTACGGCCGGGTGTCCCGCCTGTACCGGTGGAACTTCGCGCTCCCTGCGGTGTGCGGCCGCATCGTCAGTGGCACGTACGCGGGGCCGCTCGACGTCACGACGGGGACCACCTGCCTGCGGAATGCCACGGTGTCCGGGCAGGTTTCGGTGGGCAACGGGGCGGCGCTGGTGGTCCGGGACAGCACCATCGAGGGACCGGTCGTGGCCCAGCGGGCCGCCGGCGTGACCGTACGGGACAGCTCGATTGTCGGGCCGCTCTCCGCCAGTGGCACCACCGGTGACCTCAGGCTGGTCGACTCGTCGGTGGCGGGGCCGGTGACGGTGGTCGACGGACGAGGGCCGTCGATACTGGCGGGCAACGTGATCAAGGGCCCCCTGCGCTGCACCGGCAACGAACCGGCACCGCAGGACGACGGTCAGCCGAACGAGGTGACCGGCCCCATGCAGGGGCAGTGCGCCAAGCTCTGACCTCGCGTGATCCCGCGGCCGGCACCCCGGATGCCATCCGGAGCGCCGGCCGCGACACGCCTTGTCCAGGTGCGGAAGTCGGGGCTTGTCCTGCGCACCGCATCGGGGCGCAGGTTCTGGCGGGATCGGGGCTGGGCCCGCCGATCATGGCAGCAGTGCTGCCGCATGTCGGCAAGCCGTTCGCTTGACCACCAGCTACGCATGCTGCGAGCAGCGACAGGTCCATAGGCCGTCGCTCAGGCCGCGCGAACGGTATCGGCCAGCCTCTAGTACCCGCCGCGCCCGAAGGCGGCCAGCTCCGCGGAGTGCCCGGGGTTGCTGACGTACGTCGCCCCGATCGGGGCGGTCACCCGGCACCACATGTCGAGCCGCTCCACGTCGATGCCGGCCGCCGCGGCCAGCTCGTCACGCCGGCGCAGCATCTCCGCGCGGTCCAGGCCCTCCAGCACGTAGTCGACCGCGTCGAAGCACGGGTCGCCGGCGCAGGCCATCGGGTCGATGGCCACCAGGCCCTTCGCGCCGCCGCTGAGCACGTTGCCGAGGTGCAGGTCGCCGTGCAGCAGCACGGTGTCGGTGGGCGCGGCGAAGAGGTCGTCGCGCAGCCGCTTCGACTCGGCGAGGTCGGCGCTCCGCCGCACCGCCGAGTTGAACAGCACGTCGATCCAGTCCTCCAGCCTCCGCGGCGCGGCGGCCGGATCCCCGGCGCCGTGCAGGTCGGTGAGGAACCCGGCGTACTCCTGCGGCGACGGCGGCTGCGGCATCTTCTCCACCAGGGGGCCCGGGTGGATCGACTCGAGCAGCACCGCGCCCTCGGCCGCCGCGAGCACCGCCGGCACCCGTCCGCTGGGCGCGAACTGGCGCAGCATGTCGACCTCTTCCCGCACGGCGTAGCTGTCGGGCGACAGCTTGAGCACCGCCTCGCCACCGGCCTGGCGGCACCGGAACACCACGGAGGAGTTGCCGGACTTGAGCGGGTCGCCGAGGTCGAGCTCCCACTGCGCGACGAGTTCGTCCAGCCGCTGGGTCAGCGTGCCGACCCAGCGGTGCGCCGCCTTGCCGAACCGCGGCTCCAGCCGGTTCGCGATCGCTTCCAGATCCAGGGCCATCCCGTTCACCTTTCCGTCGATTGCGCGCCGGCGTACGCGGCGCAGCCGCCCGCTCCGGCATGGGTGTGGCGCCGTGCCCATGGGTCAGCGGGGGACTGCCGCCGCGCATCGGGTCGGGATCCGGCCCGTACGGCCCCACGCGCTCCAGCCTGGCCTTGCGGGCGACCTCGATCGCCTCGTACCGGTCCGACACGTTGAGCTTGCTGAAGATCGTCGAGATGTGGTTGCTGACCGTCTTCGGCGAGAGGTTCAGCTGAGTGGCGATCGCCCCGTTGCGCAGGCCCGACGCGATCAGCTGGAGCACCTGCCGCTCGCGCGTCGTCAGCTCCGGGAAGAGCTGCTGGTTGCGTGGTTCCCGGCCGAGCTGCCGGACGATCTGATCGGCCACGCGGGGGCCGAGGATCACCTCGCCCGTGGCCAGGCCCCTGATCGTCCGGACGATGCCGTCGCCCGGGCAGCTCTTGAGCACGTAGCCCCGTGCGCCCGCACGCATAGCCGCGAAGACCGCCCCCTCGTCCTCGACCGCGCGGTGAAGACCAGCACCGCGGTCGTGGGTGACATCCGGGCGATCTCCTGCAGCGTCACGCCCACCTGGAAGCCCGGCAGCTCGATGTCGAGCACGAGCACGTCGGGGCGCAGCGACGCCGCCGATCTCATCGCCTCCCGCGTGGTGCCCGCCTCGGCGACCACGGTGACCTCAGTCGAGGGGGACAGCAGGGCGTGCAGGCCCCTGCGCACCACCGGCTGGGCGTCGGCCAGCACAACTGTCACGGCGCGACGTTTTGTGCCGTCGGCGACATCTCCCGGATCGCGCCTCATCGTATGAGCCGGTTCCGAGGTCGAGCCAACGCTGACCATTACCACACCTCACCCGCCCTAACTGGCTCCGCGACGCCTCCCTGTTCTGGAGGCGTCGCGGAAGCGCCGACCTCCGATCGGCGTGAACGTCTTCTGACGGGCAACAGAACAACACATGAACGTGGGCATGACGACAGTGATGTAAGTCATCTGACGCATTCTCTGCGACCAATTAATTAAAAGCGTCGAAGGCGATTCTCGGCTTGAATGGAACAGGCCACGACAGAACGGGAATGCCGGGACGAGGCGCCTGCGGCCCTCGTCGCGCGGCCCGGGGAGCGTCCCGCCCCAGGCCGGCGGCTAGCGCACCACGTTCCGGGCGTCCGCGGGAAGTTTCCCTGGTGGTCCGGGGAAGTCGTCCCGCCCGCGCTCCGCCGAACGCCCTGTCCCGCCCGGCGTCGTCGCCGCGAGGATTGACGCGACCGTTCCATCACATCAGGATGTGCAAATATGCCCTTGTCTCGATTGATTGATTATTCGTCCCGTTTGGTGCCGGCCGATCCGCTGCGCAGGAAACTGATCGCGATCCGGCTGGCCGAATCGATCGGCAAGGGAGTCTTCCTCAGCGGCAGCGTCGTCTACTTCACACTTCGCGTCGGGCTCGATCCCAAGCAGGTCGGCCTGGGTCTGTCGGCGGCGGGCCTGTCCGCCTTCATCTCGTCGGTCCTGTTCGGCGTCATCGCCGACCGGGTGGGGCCGCGCAGGTTGCTCATCATGCTGTTCGCCGCGCTGGCGGTGGGCTTCGGGCTCTACGCGCTGGTGGACAACGCGATCCACTTCTTCGCCCTGGTGGTCACCGTCGGCTTCATCGAGTACGGCACCGGCCCGACCAACGGCGCTCTCGTCGGCAACCTCGTGCCCGCCGAGGAGCGGGTCAAGCTCAAGGCCATGATGCGGTCGGTGTTCAACATCGGTTTCAGCATCGGCATCGGGGTGGCCGCCGTCGCCGCGCCCGACCAGCGGCTGCTCGTGCTGATCCCGCTCACCACCGCCCTGCTGATGGCCGGCGCCGCGCTGCTGGTCACCCGCCTGCCCGACGCGCCGTCGCGTCCCGTCCGGTGGGCTTCAAGCGCTTCGCCGCCGTACGCGACCCCCGCTTCCTCTCCGTCATCGGCGTCTCGACGGTGCTCGCCTCCCACGTCACCGTCATCCTGATCACGATGCCGCTGTGGGCGCTCAACCGCACCTCGCTGCCGCACTTCCTGATCCCGCTGCTGCTCATCTTCAACACGGTGTTCGTCATCCTCTTCCAGGTGCGGGCCAGCCGTGGCGCGGACACCGTGGAGGGCGCCGGCAGGCTCGCCCGCCGCTCCGGCTACTGGCTGGCCGGTGGCTGCGCCGTCATCGCGGTGAGCGCCCTCGACGACAACGTCGTGCTGGTGTCCGTCGCGATCGTCGCCGCGGTGCTGATCCTGTCGGTGGCCGAGGTGATGCAGGCCGCCTCGGGCTGGGGCCTCGCGTTCGGCCTCGCCCCCGGGCACGCGCAGGGCGAGTACCTGGGCGCGTTCGACCTGCACGTGATCACGCAGAACATCATCGGCCCGGCCGCGCTGTCCGGCCTGGTCATCGCCTTCGGCTTCTGGGGCTGGCTCGGCATCGCGGTCGCCGTGCTGGTCGCGTCGGCGCTGATCATCCCGGTCGCGCACCGCAGCCAGGCCACCCTCGTCCCCGGGACGGCCTCCGCGACCAGCCCGTAGGCCCCGCCACCGCCCGGCCGTGACCGCGCGTGTCGGCCGGGTCGCCGACTGCGAAACATATCTTCATTGCCGACGGGTCAACATGTAGACAATATTCGTCGTTCTGTCTATCGTCAGCACCACTTAGCGATGTCCTTCGATTGAAAGAGGTCGTCAATGGTGCACATCAGACGGTGGACCGGCATCGCCACAGCGCTGCTGGCGACGGAACTCCTGGTCGCGGGCACCGCCGCGCACGCCGCCGCGCCCACACCGGACCCGGTGCAGGTGAGCGTCGAGGACGCCGTGACCGCCAAGCTTCGCGGGCAGGTCCAGGCCGCGGCGGCGGAACACGCCGACAGCTCCGAGGCGGAGCACGCCGAGAGCTCCGAGACCCGCGTGACCGTCACCCGCAAGAACGGCAAGTGGGCCTTCGGCACGGCCGTGGCCGTCACCGGCCACGAGAAGGACGTCCACCCGACCGGCGCGATCTTCATCGCCCGTGCCGAGGCCGGCACGTGGCGGGTGAACTTCGACGGTGAGGCCGGGTTCAGCGAGCTGGCCGCCGAGTCGCCCCTGGTGAACAAGCAGGAGAAGGCGGTCTTCACGAGCGCCCCGAGCAACCCGAGCGGCCCGAGCACCATGCAGGCGGGCGGCGACTACCGGACCGGGATGGCCCTGCCCTTCGCGGTCGGCCAGACCTGGACGCTGACCGGCGGCCCACACGGCTGGGGCGGCTCCGAGACGCCGTACAGCTCGATCGACCTGGCCGGCGGTGACCAGGTGGTCCGCGCGGCGCGGGCCGGCACGGCGTACACGATGTGCACGGGGTGGATCCGGGTGATCCACGACCGGGGCTACTCCACCGACTACTACCACCTGTGGAGCAGCATCTCGGTCAACGGCGCCGCCGTCGGCCAGGGCGCGTACCTCGGCTACACGGGCACCGACGTCACCTGCGGCGGGGCGGCCTCCGGCCGGCACGTCCACTTCGGGCTGCGGCAGAACAGCGCCTACGTCTCCATCGGTGGGCACGGCCTCGGCAAGTGGGAGTTCGTCAACGGCGCCGGCCCCTACCAGGGCGGCGCGCGGCACGGCTCGGCCTGGGCCGGCGCCGGTGCCGGCCTCTACAACTACGGGGCGCTGGGCTTCAACCAGGCGGTGGTCGATGCCAACGGTGGGGGCTCGGTGAACAAGCGGTCCGGGCCCGGCACCGGCTACGCCGTGCGCGGATCGGTCGGCGACGGCGCCACGGTCACCGTCTCCTGCTCCGCCAACGGCACCTCCCACACCGGGCGGTACGGCACCACCGCGCTGTGGAACCGGCTGAGCGACGGCACCTGGATCTCCGACGCCTACCTGGCGAGCGGGGTGAACGGCCCGATCAACGGCTGGTGCTGACCGGCACCCGACCGTAGCGTCGACGCAGGGGCTCCGCCATCTCGGCGGGGCCCCTGCGCTTCGTGGGCGGCCGGGCGTCGGCGGTCAGCCGGGCAGGCCGAACTGGAGCGAGACGTGGACCCGCTCGGTGACCGCCTCCCGCCCGCCGAGGGCGTCGCGGACCTCGGCGGTGAACGCAGCCCGCTCCGGTGGCGGGGGCAACAGGTGGGGTGACATCGCGGAGAAGACGCCGCCGACCATGTCGTGCACGGTGAGCAGCGCGGCGTACTCCACCGACGACTCCACCACCCGGTAGCCGGCGGCGGCGAGGGCGTCCCGGTTGCGCCGGCGGCCGGCGGCGTCGGTCTGGCACGTCGCGGTGACGGGATGCCCGAGCAGCCCTTCCAGGCATCCGCGCAGGGTCTGGGACCACTCGGCGTCCTGCGACCAGAGCGGGTCGCCGTTGGTGATCACGACGATCCCGCCGCCGGGGCGCAGCAGCGGCCGGGCGGCCCGGAACAGCGCCTCGCGGTCCATGAAGTGGATCGCGACGGCGACGGACAGGGCGCCGACCGCCCCGTCACCCAGCAGCCGGCCCAGGACGGGCAGGTCGGTGTCCGCGCCGAGCAGCCACGCGGCGTTGGTCGCTCCCGCGTCGAGGGCGGCCCGGCGGGCCAACGCCAGCATGTCCGGCTCCGGATCCACGCCGACGACCGCGCCCACCCGGGCGGCGAGCGGCAGGCTCAGCTGGCCGGTGCCGCAGCCGAGGTCGACGACGGTGTCGCCGTCGTCGAGACCGAATGCCCCGACGACGGCGTCGATCACCTCCGGCGGGTACCCGCGCCGGTGTCTCGCGTAGTACGTGGCCACCTCGCCGCTGAAGCCCGTTCCCATGCCGCCAGCCTCCGGCGGCACGGCCCGGAAGGCGAGCGATTCTGCTCAGGGCAGCACGACCCGAGCTGCCGGGGGACCGCCGGCGGGCCGGGGCCTCAGTCCGGTGCTCCGACGAGGAGGGACTCGTGGCGGCTCCACAGCCACCGCAGGTACTGCTGGAGTTCCTCGAGGGTGGCGACCCAGCCCTTGTCCGCGTAGTTGAGGATGCGTTTCACCTCGCCCGGCAGGAGATCGTAGGCGGTGGCTCCGATCTCCGGGACGGGAGTGTCCGGGGAGACGGCCACGGGGACCGGTATGACGGGCAGGCGGAGGCCACTGCGGTCGAGTGCCTTGAGGACCGTGAGGTAGGCGCGGGGCAGGTGGTAGGGGGAGACGGCGAGCGCGAGGCTCGCGATGCGCCGGCCGTGGACCTGTTCGGCGATCCACGCGGCCTGCCGGCCGGTGTCGGGGGCCGGCCCGGCCTGGACGCAGAGCCCGTCGAGGCGACGGAGGCCGAGGCTGCGCAGGTGAGCGAGCGTGGGTTCGACGTAGGTCTCCTCAGCCGGGTTCCCGTTCGCCACCAGGAGATGGCGGAGGTCCAAGTTCGTCTCCCAGCTGCGGATGGCGTGGGTGAGGCGCCACTCCTCGCCCTGCCCGGTGGCCACGGCGAGGGCGTCGACGCGGTCGGCCGCCGACTGGGGCAGCGCGAGGATCATCGTGAGGGCCTTCGTCACGTCCAGAAGCTGGCCGGCGGTGAAGCCGACGAGGTCCGCTTCCCCGACGATCCGGGCGGCGGCCGCATGCGAATCCATCGAATGCTCCGCCCCCCATGCCCGATCGAAGGCCCACGCCGTGGCCGACGGGCACAGTCCGGTGCGCCACCGTCACCTGACCCTACGCGGCAGTCTCACGAACCATCCGGCGGCGGTCCGACGAGGGGTTCGCCACTGTCCGGCGGTCTACGGCTGCGCGGACGAAGGCAACCTCCCCAGCGTGCGCAGCGCGGTCGAGGACACCGTGGCCAGTTCGGGCTGCGCAGGCAGAAACACCGTGGGGACACCCAGCGACTGGTTCATCGCGGCGAGCTGGCACTCGGTCCAAAGGTCGGTGGTGTTACACACGCCGCGGACGATCACTCCTACTTCATGGTCACGGCAGTAGGTGAGGTCAACCCGCTCCAGTCCGCAACGGTGACGGAGGTCCACCCGACCGGCAGAACGGCCCGCACAGCGGCCGCTCGCTCCTCTACGCCGGTGCCCGGATGCTTGCTGCTGTTGACCGCGACGAGCACGACCACTTCGTCGAAGAGGCCGCGTGCCCGGTCCACCACGTTCAAGTGCCCGGGAGTGAAGGGATCGAAGCTGCCGGGGTAGACGGCTCGCACGCGTACGCGACCGGGGGTGCGCGCGGTCGAACGTGGCCCCGCCGACAGCTCAGCTTCATGGCAACGGAGCCGGCCCGCACGCCTTCGTCGGTGCTCATGGCCCGACTGTGGTATCGGCTGTCGGATCCGCTGGCCCTGGGGCGTGGGCGATATGTCACAGCGCCGTGGATGCCTGGCTGAGGGTCGGCAGCCCCCAGCACCCCGACGTCACCTGGTTCCGGTGTCAAGCGTGGCACGAGCACGCCGCCCGGCGAGGCGCTATCCGCCGCGCCTGCCGTCGTACCGGCCCGCCGAGTCCGTGAGTTCCCAGAACTCGGCCGGCAGGTGGGTGACGACGTCGTCGTAGTCACCGGGTGGGAGGGCCTCGCGGAGGGTGTCGAACACCGCGCGTACGCCGGCCTCCGCCGTCGCCCCGTCTACCTCGGCCCGCCCGCCGACCTGCTGGACGAACACGTCGAGCCCGAAGCGCTGGGCCTTCTCCCGGGGCGCGAACGCGTAGGCCCGCAACTCGTCGGGCAGCAGGGCGGAAAGATCGCGCGCCTCGCCCCCGTCGATCCGCTCCGCCAGCGTCGTCAGTGTGGCGCGCGTGATGGCGGTCGCCTGCTCGGGCGACGTGCGCAGGCGTCTCGCCACCGAGCCGATGAACTCGCTGTTCTCCACCCTTGGCGCCTTTCTCTCTGCCGGATGGCGGCGTCTACCCGCGCGCCCGCGCGGCAAACCGCACGGGCGAAGGTGCGCCCGCGCGTACGCCGTCAAGGACGTGAATCTCGTGTGTGCGAACAGCCCGTCGCGGCGACGCTCGGGTTCCGACATCATGTCGCAATGACCTTCCTGTCCGTGGACGCCGGGCCGCTGCGGCCGTCCCGCCGGTGGTACGCCGTCGCGGCGGTGACCCCGCTGCTCGCTCTGGTCACGGGCGCCGGGCTGGCGTTCCTGCCGGGACGGCTGGGCGGCTCCGTCGGACAGGGCGTTCCGGCGGGGCGGTCGGTCCCGGTGCGCTTCGCCGCCGGCGAGGAGGCCGACAGGATGGTGTGGATCACCGGGGCCGGCCCGACAGTGCCGGAGGTGACCTGCGAGCCCTCGGCGCTCGACGTTCGGGAACTTGAGGAGTGGCACAGCGTGTCGACGACCGGGGACGAGATCGTCCGGAGCGCGGGCGGACGGCAGTGGCGAGGCGTGCTCGTCATCCGAGCCGAGCCACCCGGCCGGTACGCCGTGCGCTGCGACGTGGTCCCGGCCCAGCCCGGCCTCGAGCTGTCGATCGGTGGGCCGCCCTGGCTCTTCGGGGTGAAGGCTCGGGCGCTGACTCAGCTCGGCGCGGTCAGCCTCGGCCTGACCGGGACGGTCGGCGGCGGGGCGCTCGCGATCATCGTCGCGGCCCGCAGGAGCGCGCACCGGCGCCGGCTGTCGCTGCTGCCCTGAGGAGTCGTGTCCCGGCAGGCGGCAGCTGACCTCCCGCCAGGCCAACGCCGGCCCGGCCAGGCCCGGCCGGCGTTGGTGCGCTCGGTGAGCGGGGGTGCCGTCACCTGGCGGTGGCGGCACGCACTTCCGGCGTCAGCAGCCGCAGGTGTAGAAGAGGATGTCCCAGTGGCTGCCTTCCTTGGTGTAGAGGTTGCCGGAGGCCGCCCGGTACTGGTAGCCGAAGCCGGAGATGTAGCCGACGTAGGTGTAGTGGGCCGAGATGTAGTTCTGTATGCAGGTGCTCAGCGCGATGTCGAGCTTGTAGCCGTTCCAGTGGCTGTAGGTGCCGCCGGCGTGTCCGACCTCGGTGCCGGCGGTAATCGTCACGGCGCAGCCGCTGGCGCGCTTGAAGGTGATGATCCCGTCGATGGTCGCTTGCCGGACGCCGTCGAACGAGGTGCAGGTCGAGACGTAGCGGTCGCTGCAGTTGCCGCTGGAGGTCCAGGAGATGCCGGCGGCGCGCAGCTGCGAGGTGGCACTGGAGTGGCTGATGGCGAAGGCCGGACTGGCGAGTCCGAGCGTTGCTCCGGTCGCGGCGGCGATGGCGACCAAGAGCGTGAGCAGGCGGCGGCGCAGGGTGGATCGGGTGGACGACATGGCTCTCCCGTTCGCGTGGGGGATTTCTGCGATGAGAAGGCCGACCTTGCAGGATTTCTACCAGACATCGATGGGCGTGACTAGATTCGTTGGCTCCGAAGTGCGGATCCCGCGGGTCGGCGGTGGGCGATGGCGGGCCGCGCCGTGCCCGTCCTCGTGCGTCGACCCATCGGCGGGCCGGGGAGGACTGACAGGATGGGGCCATGCGGTATGACGACACGTGGCGTCGCGCGGCGGTCGTTTGCTGTGTGCTCCTGCCACTCGTGGCGTGCACGTCCTCGCGGGACGCGACCCGGGGTCCCCGGCCCTCGACGCGGGCTGCGGCTCCGGTGGGTGCGGGCAGCGGGGCGCCGGTCCCGACGCCCGGTGGTCCGGGCGAGGTGGCGTGCGCGCATGCGATCGACGCCATGCCGGAGCCGCCGGCCGGCTACCGGATCGTCGCGGGGGACGTCGCGGTGCCCGGTTCGCCTGTGATGCAGGTGGCGGAATCGGGGTACGCCGACCCCGCCACGCGGCTGTTCGCCAAGTGGGGACTCGTGGTGCGCTCCGGCGCGGTGGTTGACATTCAGGTGGCGCCGGGCTGGGAGGGCGAGGCGCGCATCGGATGGGGCGCTGCGGTCGCGAAGTGTGACAGGGGGGACCGTCAGTAGTGCAGAACCGAAGGCCGAACCGCCCCTACCGGTAACAATGGGAAGTATCGACCGGCACCAGTTTCCTCACAGAGCGGTCGGTGGTTGTACGAGACGTGACGGCAACCTCGCACTCCATCATGGCGGCCCCGGCGTCGGCGCAGTCCATGTGGCAGATCAGGTGGGCGGAGCGCGAGAACCACCGGCGGCGGCGCGCGTACGACGCGAAGGCCGCGGCCTGGCGGCGGCACCACGACCACCTGGTCCGGCTGCGGAGCGAGGCGGCCGGGTTCCTCGGGTGCACGCAACCGCGCGCCGGCCTGCCGGTGGACCTCGCCGACGACGAGGTCGTCTACCGGTTGCTACCGGTCGCGGACCTCGTCGAGGTGGCCGCGCGGCACGGCACCGGGCTGCCCGCCCCGGGGTTGACCGTCGCCACGGCCGGCGTCGCCGGTGACGCGCTGCCGAGGGGCGTGCGGGCCGTCGACACGGGGATGGCCGTCGTGACCAACCACCGCGTCGCCTTCTCCTCCGAGCGCGGGCGGCGGCACGAGTGGAGGTACGCCGACCTCGTGGGGCCCGCGCATCATCCCGCGGTGCCGCTCACCCTGCTGCACGCCACCGACGGCGGCCGGCTCCTCGGGCTGCGGGTACCGTCCGCCGCGACCGTGAACTTCCGCTTCTACCTCACCCTCGCCTTCGCCGCCGCCACCGGCGCACGGGCCGCCGTCGCCGAGCAGCTCGACGCCCTGCTGGCCGCCCACCGGCGCGCGCAGCCGGTACCACCGCCGCCGGTCCACCCGCATCAGGCCCCGTCGGTCGGGCCGCCTGCCGAACGTCGCGGGGCCCTCGCCGCCGTCGTCGTGGCGGTGGCGTTCGTGACGCTGACCGCCGCCGGCACGGTCGGGCCGGAGCGGGCCGGCCCGCCGTACCGGGCGGGCGAGGGCGCACGGGGCGCCGCCGCCGCGCCGCCGAACCTTGTCGAGGCCACCGCCCCGGCCACTCCCGGCGAGCCGGCGGCGTGGGCGACGGGCACGGCGACGTCGGGGGCCGGTGTGCTGGCGACTTCCACCAGGGGCGACGTGATACGGGTACGCGCGCCGATCAGGACGCCGGAACCGGTGCCGACCGGCGGTGTCGCCGCGCCGGCGGCTCCCTCGACGGCCCCGGTGCCCCCGCCGCCCCGGACCAGTCGTCCGGCCCTGACCGCCACCCCGCTTCCCACCCCCGAACCGGCTGCATCTCAACGGCTCACAGTCGACCTCTGCGTCGACGTCGCGCTGGTGCCACTGGTGCGGTGGCTTGCCTGCCCGCAGGGCGAGCCCGACGGCGGCGCTCCGCCCGGCCCTGAATGACCCGTGACGCGGCCCCTAGCCCAGGGGCGGTGCGGCCTCGGTCGGCAGCGGTTGGGGCGCGTGCGGGCCCACGTAGCGCGAGTCCGGCCGGATGATCTTCGAGTCCTCGGCCTGTTCCAGCACGTTGGCGCACCATCCGATCACCCGGCTGGTGGCGAACGTCGGCGTGAACATCTCCCTGGGCAGCCCGCACAGGTGCATGACCACACCGGCGTAGTACTCCACGTTGGTGTGCAGTTCCCGGCCCGGCTTCAGTTCCGCCAGCAGCGACAGGACCTGCTCCTCGACGGCCACGGCGAAGTCCACCAGATCGCCGCCGAGGGACCGGGCGATCCCCTTGAGCAGGCGCGAGCGGGGGTCCTCGGTGCGGTAGACGGGGTGCCCGAATCCCATGATCCGCTCGCCCTTCAGGATCCGCTCGCGCAGCCACGCGTCGGCCCGGTCCAGGGAGCCGATGGCGTCGAGGGTGTCGAGGGCCCGGCTGGGCGCGCCGCCGTGCAGCGGACCGGAGAGCGCGCCGAGGGCGCCGCCGACGCAGGCGTAGATGTCGGCGCCGGTGGAAGCGACGACGCGGGCGGTGAAGGTGGAGGCGTTGAAGCCGTGGTCGACGGTCGCGATCAGGTAGCGCTCGATCGCGCGGGCGTGCGCGGCGGACGGTTCCTCGCCGGTGATCATGTACAGGTAGTTCGCCGCGTGCGACAGGTCGTCGCGCGACTCGACCGGCTCCAGCCCCGCCCGCAGCCGGAACAGCGCGGCCAGCAGGCTGGGCGTGAGCGCGCAGAGCGCCATGGCCTGGGCCCGGCGCTGCGCCGGCGAGGTGTCGTACAGCGGGCGGGCCCCGGCGGCGAGGCCGGCGACGGCCAGCGCGGCGCGTAGCCCGCCCATCGGGTCCGGCGACGTCGACGCCGCGGCGATGTGGGGCAGCGCGGCGGCGACGGCGGGCGGGATGTGGCGCAGCGGCGCGATCTCGCGGCGCAGCGCCGTGGGATCGGCGGGCAGGCGACCGTCGAGGAGCAGCGCCCAGACGTCCTCCAGGGTGCGCTGCTCGGCCAGGTCGATCGCGGAGTACTGCCGGTAGTGGTAGAAGCCCTCGGCGCCGCGGACGCGGCCGATCGTGGTGTCGGTGACCACGACGCCGGCGAGCCCGCGCGGAACGGTGATGGTGTCAGGCATGCGGGCAGCGTCACGTCGTCGAACGGGCACAGTCAACGTTGATTCAGTCAATGTGAGACCATGCCCACATGTCCGGGGAACAGCTGCTGACGACCGCCGAGGCGGCGCTTCGCCTGCGCGTCAAGCCGGAGACGATCTACGCGTACGTCAGTCGCGGGTTGATTCCCCGGGTCAAGGTTCCCGGCGAGCGGATCAGCCGGTTCCGGCTGGCCGACGTCGAGCGGCTGGCCGCCCGGACGCAGGCGACCCGGCCGGACCGCGACGCGGCCCCCGCGATGCGGACCGCCACCACGTTGATCGCCTACGGGCGGCTGCACTACCGGGGGCTGGACGCCGGCACGCTCGCGCCGACGACCGCGTTCGAGGAGGTCGCGCACTGGCTGTGGACGGGGGAACGGCACCGGGGCGCCTTCGCGGCGTCCGCCGAGACCCTCGACAGGGCCAGGCTGGCGAGCGCCCACCTGCCCGCCCGGGCGCGGCTGTTCGACCGCCTGCCGGTGGTCGTCGCCGTCGCGGCCGCGATGGACCCGCTGCGCTTCGACCTGGCGCCCGCGACCGTGACGGCCCTCGCGCCGGCGCTGCTGTCCACCATGGTCGACGCCCTGCCCCTGGCCGGGCGGGCGCCCGCCGACGAGGGCCTCGCGGCCCGGCTGTGGTCGCGGCTGACGGGCACGCCACCGTCCGCGGCCGGTCTCCGGGCGCTCAACGCCGCGCTCGTCCTGCTCGCCGACCACGACCTGGCCGCGTCGACCATCGCGGTACGCGTCGCGGCCTCGACCCGGGCGAACCCCTACGCGGCGGTGCTGGCGGGCCTCGGGGCGCTGGACGGGCCGATGCACGGAGCCATCGGCAGCGGCGTCCACCGGATGATCGAGGCCGCCCGGCGGGACGGGGCGTCGGCCGCGATCGCCGAGTGGCTGCGGGCCGGCGACCTGCCCGGGTTCGGGCATCCGCTGTACCCGGCCGGCGACCCGCGTGGCGCGACCCTGCTCGACCTCGTCGCGGACCTGCCGATCGAGGGGGAGCTGCGGCGGGCCGTGGACGACCTGACGGCCACGGCGCAGCGGCGGGGCGCCCCGCCCAACGTCGACTTCGCGCTCGCCGTGCTGTCGCACGCGGCCGGCATGGGGCCCGGCGCCGCCGAGGTGATCTTCTCGGTCGCCCGGACGGCGGGTTGGCTCGCGCACGTCAACGAGGAGTACGCCCAGCCACCCAACCGGTTCCGCTGGAACAGCGGCTACACCGGGCCGCCCCCCGCCGCGCTGTGAGTGTGGATCGCCGCACCGGATCAGGCGGTCACGTTGGCGACGAACGCGGCGACGTTCGCCACGGTCCGCTGGATCTTCTCCTCCAGGGTGAGGGACTCCTGCAGCCGTGCGCCGGCGCCCGCGTCCTTCTTGCCCCGCACGTAGAGCGAGCAGGCGAGGTCGCTGCACACGTAGGTGCCGACCGTGTTGCCCTGCTGCCCGGCCTTGCCCGCCCTGGGCGCGACCATCAGGGAGACGCCCCCGCTCGGGGCGGTCAGGCACATCGAGCACATGCCGCGCCGTGGCTGCGCGGGGGTGGGGCTGGGGCAGCGCAGCGCGAGGGCTCTCGGCCGGCCGTCCAGCTCGGCGACGAGGTAGGCGCGGTGGGGGGACCGGGGATCTCGCCAGCCGAGGTAGTCCAGGTCGGCCCAGGGCCGGTCGGCCAGGTCGCGCGGGACGACCAGGCGCTCCGCCTCGCCCTTGCTGCAGTTCACGAAGGCGGCGCGGATCTCCTGCTCGGTCAGCGGCTTCATGCGGAGCAGGCTAATTTGCCTAAAGGTATTAGGCAAATGCATAATCGGTTATGCCTAGCGGGTGGAGGAGCATGGCACGGGCAGGACTGACCACGGAACGCCTGACCCTGGCGGGGGCGGAGCTCGCCGACGAGGTCGGCTTCGACCAGGTGACCGTCTCGGCGATCGCCAGGCGGTTCGACGTCAAGGTCGCGAGCCTGTACTCGCACCTGAAGAGCTCCCAGGACCTGAGGACCAGGATCGCCCTGCTGGCCCTTGAGGAGCTCGCCGACCGGGCCGCCGACGCCCTGGCGGGGCGCGCCGGCAAGGACGCCCTGACCGCCCTCGCGAACGTCTACCGCGACTACGCCCGGGAGCATCCCGGCCGCTACGCCGCGGCCCAGCTCAGGCTCGACCCGCAGATGGCGGCCGCCAGCGCCGGCGGCAGGCACGCGCAGATGACCCGGGCGTTGCTGCGCGGCTACGACCTGACGGAGCCGGACCAGACGCACGCGGTCCGGCTGCTGGGCAGCGTCTTCCACGGCTACGTCAGCCTGGAGTTGGGCGGCGGGTTCAGCCACAGCGCACCCGACACCGAGGAGACCTGGACACGGGTCCTGGACGCCCTCGACGCCCTGCTGCACAACTGGCCCGCGCCCTGAGCGCGGCGCGACGACCTAGAGCCGGTGACTGACCCAGACGTTGGGCTCGACGTAGACGGCGTGGTCGTGCGCCACGTCGCAGTGCACCGGCACGAGGGCTCCGGGCACGTGGACCGGCCCGCTGGTGTCGAACGGCAGGCCCGTCCAGCGACGCCAGTCGGCGAGGGTCCCGGCGATCGTCATCGACCGGGTGGCGACGCGTTCGATACGTCCGCCCGCGCGGACGTGCACCCGCAGCCAGGGGTCGACCGGCAGGCCGTCCTCGCGGACCTGTGCCGCGTACTCCGTCATCGGCAGTTCGGGCCGGGTGTGCTTGCCGCTCGGTCGGACGGGCGCGACCAGCGTGTCGTAGCCCAGTTTCGCGACGGCCTCTCGCATCGCGGCGAGCATCACGGCGGACAGCCCGGTGCCGCGCCGGTCGGGCCGGATGCAGATCTCCAACGCCGAGACGATGTTCGTGTCGGCGCCGGTCAGGCGGTTGAGGGTGGACCGCTGGACCACCCGGTCCCAACCACCGTCGGGAAGCTCGGGTTCCGTCCAGCGCAGCGGCACCGCGTACGCCCGCGCGACCGCGCGTGCGGGATCGGCGGGGTCGACGGCGGCGAACACGAACTCGGGATACAGGTCGTGGGCGACGCCGTAGTACAGCGCGCCCATCGGGTCCCACAGCATGAACGGTGGCCACGCCCCGTCGAAGTCCTCGTCGAGCGAACGGGCGAGGTCGGGGCGGTCCGCCAGGCTGACGATGTCGAGGGTCACGGTGGAACCGTAGAGCGCCAGGGCTGGCGCGCGCACGTCGGTTTCGGGTGCCTGTGCGACGGGTCACGGCCGCCGCAGCCGCCCCGGCAACCCACGACGGGGCCCTGAGGCTCCGGACGCTGGCCGGTGCGCGGGCGTTCGGTCTATGGTGACGCCGTGATCGCCCCCGGCCCCTCCCGGCAGCCCCGCACCGCGGCGCACCAGGACCTTTCCGCGCCGTCGCGCACGGCCGCGACGGTCGGGCGGCGGACCCGCCTCGTCGCGGGCGCGATCACCCGTCGCCTCGTCGTGCCGTCGGTCGTCCGCGCCCGCCGGGGCGCCGTCGCGCCGATCGTCGCGCCGCCGACCCGGCGGGCGCCTCGCCAGGGCCGCCCGCCGCCACCCGGTCGAGATCCACAGGACCGGCACACGGCGGGCGGAGCGCATCAGCGCTCCGCCCTTTCTTTTCGTTGCGAGCAGGGAGAAGGACCGATCGTGTACGTCGTGAACAGGCAGGACGAGCTGGGAGTGCTCCGGATCGTCCTGGAGGAGCAGTACGAGCGGCACAGCACCCAGTTGGCGCTGCTGGACCGGCAGGCCCGCCAGGTGCGCTCCGACGGCGCCGATCTCGAGGCCGCCGCCGCGTTGACCGCCGCCACGCGACGGGCCCTCGGTGACATCGCCCGGGCGCTGCACTACCTGGAACAGGGCCGCTACGGCACCTGCAAGGGGTGCGACCGCGACATCCCGATCGAGGAGCTGGCGCACCGCCCGTCGGCCCGGTACTGCGCCACCTGCCGGCCCGCGCCCCACCGGCGCGCCGCCCACGGCCGCACCAGCTGCGACTGTCGTAGCTAGGCGCGCCACCCGTCTTCGCCGGCGCGGTCCTTCGGGCAGCGCGGCGGACAGGACGGCGCCGGCCCGCCGCGAGGGTGGGCCGGCGCCGGGCGCGCAGGTCAGCGGATACGTCGGCGACCGTAGGCGCCGGCGGCGATGGCGACGCCGATCGCGGCGAAGACGACCTGGAGGGCCAGCTCGATCCAGTCGATCCCCCGGGTATCGTCGACGCCCAGGGCCCCGGCGACGAGTGTGCCGAGGATCGCCGCCACCACACCGATGAGTAGCGTGAGCCAGATCGGGATGTTCTGCTTGCCCGGTACGACCAGGCGGCCCAACGCCCCGATGATCAGACCGATGATGATGGCAGTGAAGAAACCGGTGACTTCCACTGGAGCCGTCCTTCCGGAGAGTTGTCGTCGAGCGGGGTGTTGCCCCCGCCGGAAGGGCGGCGAAACCACTCACCGTCACTTCCACGGCTTCTTCACACAACTGTCATGAAGCTGCGAACGAACCGTCATCGGTGTCACCGGACGGCTCGCAGCCGAGCTGGCCTGGCCGGGAACCGCGCCGACCGCGCGCCCACAGTGCGGAGGGGGACCGCCGTCCACCGGAGCCGCGGTACCGGGCCGACTGCGGAGCGTAGGCGGATGTCTCGTCGCGCCGGGCGTAGCTCAGGCGAAGGCGGCCTCTTCCCGTTCGTGCCACCTCGGGCCCAGCGATGAGCGCGGCAGGCGAGGATGTGGTGCGTCGTCAGTCGCGACCGTTGGCTGGCGTGTAGACGCCGGCCCGGGCGGCTGCCGCTGCCCCTTCGGCAGCCCGGTCCGCCGCGGCCTCGTCGACGGGATCTCCGCTGACGAGCAGGCGGTAGTAGAGCGGGGCCGAGACGGCGCGGATGACTTCGGCCGCATCCGTGCCCGCCGGCAGCTCCGCTCGCTGCACGGCCTGCTCGACGCAGGGAGCCCACTCGGCGATGCGCACGGCATAGAAGCGATGTAGCGCTTCGGCGGCACGAGGGTCGCAGGTCGCGGCGACGATGACCGCCCGGAACAGCGCGCCCTGGCGCGGATCGACCAGGGTGCGCTGCACGAGCCGGGCATTGGCGCGCAGGTCCCCGATCAGCGAGCCGGTGTCGGCCCGGGGCGAGGACTGCTCCGCCATGTCCGCCAGCAGGTCGGCGACGAGGCCGGCGACCGTACCCCAGCGGCGGTAGACCGTCGTCTTGCCCACCTCGGCGCGGCGCGCCACATCGGCGAGGTCGAGACGGTCGAAGCCGTGCTCGATGAGCGCGTCACTGGCGGCTCGGAGCACGGCGGCGCGTACCCGGGCGGTCCGTCCTCCGGGCCGGATGGCACCGACGGTCATAACGGGTCTCCAGTTCCCTTAACTGCGGATGGCTGCTATCGTACTCAACAGCTTAAAGGAACCGCAGTTCCGTTAACAAAGGGGTGTGATCGTGGAGTACCGACGACTGGGGGCATCCGGCCTCACCGTGCCCGCGCTGAGCTTCGGCGCCGGCACCTTCGGCGGTTCCGGACCGCTCTTCGGCGCCTGGGGCAACACGGACGCGCGCGAGGCCAAGCGCCTCGTGGACATCTGCCTGGACGCCGGGATAACAATGTTCGACACCGCGGACGTGTACTCCGACGGCGCGTCCGAGGAGGTGCTGGGGCAGGCGATCAGAGGCCGACGCGACGCCGTCCTGATCTCCACCAAGAGC
The DNA here is from genome assembly GCF_049841695.1 of Micromonospora sp. DT178. Lineage (NCBI taxonomy): Bacteria > Bacillati > Actinomycetota > Actinomycetes > Micromonosporales > Micromonosporaceae > Micromonospora > Micromonospora sp. DT178. The sequence continues at coordinate 282,768 of NZ_JBNCKV010000008.1, read as the reverse complement.
GGCCTGCCGACCGGCGACGGACCGAACGACGCGGGGACCTCACGGGCCCGGCTCATCCGATCGGTCGACGCAGCGCTGCGCCGACTCGGCACCGACTACATCGACCTGTTCCAGCTCCACGCCTTCGACGCCGCAACGCCCGTCGAAGAGGTCGTAGCGACACTGGATGACCTGGTGCGGGCCGGCAAGATCCGCTACGTCGGCGCATCCAACTTCGCCGGCTGGCAACTCATGAAGTCCCTCTCCGCCGCCGACCGGGACCACCGTTGCCGGTACGTGGCGCACCAGGTCTACTACTCCCTGGTCGGCCGGGACTACGAATGGGAACTGCTGCCCCTGGGCCTCGACCAGGGCGTCGGAGCCGTCGTGTGGAGCCCGCTCGGCTGGGGACGACTCACCGGCAAGATCCGCCGCGACACCCCGCCACCGCCCGCGAGCCGGCTGCACGCCACCGCCGCCTACGGCCCGCCGGTCGACGACGAGCACCTCTTCCGCATCGTGGACGTCCTCGACGAGCTGTCCCGCGAGACCGGCCGGGCAGTGCCGCAGATCGCGGTCAACTGGCTGCTGCAACGACCCACCGTGGCCACCGTCATCATCGGCGCCCGCAACGAGGAGCAACTGCGGCAGAACATCGAAGCCGTCGGCTGGTCACTCACACCCGAACAGATCGCCCGGCTCGACACCGCCAGCGCCCGCACCGCGCCCTACCCGTACTTCCCTTACCAGCGGCAGGAGGGCTTCGCCAGGCTCAACCCCTCGCCGATCGCGACCGCCTCCTGATCTCTGCGACTCGCCGACCACCAGGTCTTCCTCGACGGGGGCCGGAAGCCCGGGGCTGCTGGCGCGTCCGGCTGTGCTGATCCGGTGGCCGCAGGCGGGAGACGGGCGGCTCGCCCGTCTCCCGCCTGCCTGCGGCATTCGTCCGGCGCTCAGCGAGGCCCAGCCGGCGGCTCGTCGGTCCCGGGCGGAGCCCGTCAGCGCAGCGGGTCGAAGGGGCGCAACTCCACGGGCTGCCCGCCGCCGGTGATCTGCTCGGCGAGCAGTTCGCCGGTGAGCGGGCCGAGGGTGATGCCCCACATGCCGTGGCCACCGGCGGCGTAGACGCGCGGCGACCTGGTCCGGCCGATCAGGGGAAGGCCGTCGGGGGTGCAGGGCCGCGAGCCGACCCACTCGTCGGTGCGGGCATCCAGGTCGGCGCCCCGCAGCAGCGGTCGGGCGGCCTCGGCGATGGCCGAGATGCGGCGCCGGTCCAGCGGCGCCTCGGCGCTGCGGAACTCCATCATCCCGGCGACGCGCAGCCGGTCGCCCAGCGGCGTGCAGGCCACGCGCTGCGCGGGGAAGTAGACCGGGCCGGCCGGCAGGTGCTCGATCGCGACGCTGAAGCTGTAGCCGCGGCCGGCCTGCACGAGGGTGCGGACGCCGAAGCGCCGGGCCAGCTGGCCGAGCCAGGCGCCGGTCGCCAGCACCACCGCGTCGTAGCGCTCGTCCGTGCCAGCGGAGGTCAGCACCCGGACCCCGGTCGCCTCGTCGCGGACGTCCACGACGTCCACCCCGGTCTCGATGGCCCCGCCCCGCGCGCGGACGGAGTCGGCCAGCGCGTGTACGTACTGCCCCGGGTTGACGTAGCGCTGGTCGTGCAGGCGGATGGCGGCGCCGACCGCGTCCGACAGGGAGGGCTCCACCTCCCGTGCCTCGGCCCCGGTCAGGACGTCGAACTCGATCCCCTGGCCGGCGGAGTGGATGTGCGCCAGCTCGTCGAGCAGGACCGACCGTTCGGCCTCGGTCCGGTACGCGGCGAGGAACGACTTCGCCTCGTGCGTCGGCGCCGCGACCCCACCGGCCGTCAGCGCGTCGAACGCCGCCAGCGCCCGCCGGTTCACCGGGATGAGGGCCCGCATCGCGCTCTGCCACCTCGACGCGGTGCTGTGCCGCGCGAAGCCGGCCAGGAACCGCAGCAGCCGGGCGTCGGCGCGCGGCGGGACGTAGACGGGCGAGGACGGGCTCAGCACGGCGCGCACCCCGTACCGCAGCACCGCCGGCTCCGGCAGGGGAGTGGTGATGCCGGGGGTGAGCCAGCCCGCGTTGCCCCACGACGCGCCCGCCGCGACCCCCGTACGGTCCAGCACGGTGACCCGGACCCCCCGCTCCTGCAGGAACCAGGCGGTGGCCAGCCCGACCATCCCCGCGCCGACGACGGCGACGTGCTGGGGGGCGGGCACTGACTCGGCGGGGGACATGGCGTCTTCTCCTTCGGGCGCGACAGGGATCGCGGCAATCCTGTCCCCGCCGGGCCGGGAGGTCATTGTCCGTTCCGGCCAACGATCGCCCAGGTCATTGGCCCTGGCGCACAAGGTCGGGGCACAATCGCGGCATGCTCACCGTGGCTGGCGTGGTGGAGGCGGCCGGCGCCGCGTTGCTCAAGGTCGTCGTCGCCGCCGACGAGGCGGAGGTACGCGACGTGACCCTCGCCGAACCCGACGACGCCACGACCGGCCAGAGCGGCGACCTCGTCCTCGGCGCGGGCGTCGCGACCCCGGAACAGGCCCTCGCCGTCGTCGCCCGGTGCCAGGAGGCCGGGGCGGCCGGCCTGGTGCTCAAGCCCCCGCTGGCCGCGCACCCCGACGTGACGTCGGCCGCCGCCGAACGGCGCCTGACCCTGGTCGAGCTTCAGCGCCACGGCTCCTGGGCCCAGCTCGTCTGGCTGCTCCGCGGGATGATCGACCGGGCCGTCGCGCCCGGCTCGCCGGAGACCGGGGAGCCCGGCGTGTACGACGAGCTGTTCGCCCTCGCCGACGCGACCGCCGCCGTGGTCGACGCGCCGGTGACGATCGAGGACGCCCGGTCCCGGGTGCTCGCCTACTCCTCGCGCCAGGACCGCACCGACCCGGCGCGCGTGTCGACGATCGTCGGTCGTCGCGCCCCAGGCAACGTGATCGCCCACTTCCGCTCCCGGGGCGTCTTCCGCAAGCTCGCGACGGGCAGTGAGCTGATCTTCGTACCGCAGGGCCCGGACGGGACGTTGCCCCGCCTCGTCATCCCGATCCGCGCCGGAGGCGAGCTGCTGGGCTCGATCTGGGCCGTCGTCGAGGGCCCGGTGCCGCAGGGGCGGCTGCGCGACCTCCAGGGCACCGCGTCCGTGCTGGCCCTGCACCTGCTCCGCCTGCGCGTGCAGGCCGACGTCGCGCGCCGGGTGTCGGCCGACCGCCTGCGGGCAGTCCTGCGGGCCCCCGGGAGGACGGGCCGGGAGGAGCTGGCCATCCCCGAGGGGCCGTGGCGGGTCGTCGCCCTCGGCGCGCACGGCGGGACGGGGGAGATGGTCGACAACCTCGCCCTGTGGGAGTCGATCACCCGCCGGCACGGCTGGCGTCAGCCGCTGCTCGCGGACGTCGGGGACGTCCTGTTCGCCGTCCTGGTCGACGAGGGGGCCTCGCCCGGGTCCCGGCGGTGGATGGAGAAGCTGATCCACGACGTCGCCGTGCAGGACCCCGGGCTGTACGCCGCGTCCGGCGGTGTCGCCCGGAGCCTGACGGACCTGCCGCGCTCCCGCGCCGAGGCGGCGGAGCTGCTCGCGTTGCGCGGTCCGACCGGGCAGCGGGGCCCGGTGCTGCGGTTCGAGGACCACTGGGCGGAGGTGGTCGTGCACCGGGTGGTCGGCGCCGTGCCGAGCGCCGACCTGCTGGTGGGCGGTCCGCTGCCCGATCTCGTGGCCCACGACCGGCAGCACGGCACCGACTACGTCGCCACGGTGGCCGCCTGGCTCGACCAGCAGGGTGACCCGCAGCGGGCCGCCCGGCAGCTGCACGTGCATCCCAACACGCTCCGGTACCGGTTGCGTCGCCTCACCGAGGTCGTCCCCGTGGATCTCGACTCGCCGCGCGCGCGGCTGGCGTTGCAGATCCAGCTCGCGGCGCTGCGCCCCGCGCCGACCGCGCCCCGTCCCGTGGCGTAGGGGGCAGGCGGCCCCGGAGCCGGACGCTGCGGAGGCGGCGAGGCGCTCAGGCGAGGCGGTGGTCGAGGGCGGTGTGGCGGCGTCCGGCGCCGACGGTACGGACGGCGGCGGCGAGGGCGCGGCGGGAACCGACCAGGACGACGAGCTTCTTGGCGCGGGTGACGGCGGTGTAGAGCAGGTTGCGTTGCAGCATCATCCACGCGCTGGTGGTCAGCGGGATGACGACGGCCGGGTACTCGGAGCCCTGCGAGCGGTGGATGGTCATGGCGTACGCGTGGGCGAGTTCGTCGAGTTCGTCGAAGTCGTAGTCGATGCTCTCGTCCTCGTCGGTGCGTACCGTCAGGGTCTGCTCGTCGGTGCTCAGCGCCGTGACGATGCCGATGGTGCCGTTGAAGACGCCGGCCTGGCCCTTGTCGTAGTTGTTGCGGATCTGGGTGACCTTGTCGCCGACGCGGAACACCCGTCCACCCAGGCGGCGCTCGGGTTGGCCCTCGCGCGCCGGGGTGAGCCGCTGCTGGAGCAGCGTGTTCAGGGCCGCCGCGCCGGCGGGCCCGCGGTGCATGGGGGTGAGGACCTGGACGTCGCGGCGCGGGTCGAGGCCGAAGCGGGCGGGGATCCGGGTGCAGGCGACGTCGACGGCCAGGGCGGCGGTGGCGTCGGTGTCGTCGCTGGCGAACAGGAAGAAGTCGCTGAGGCCTTGGAGCAGGGGCGGCTTGCCGGCGTTGATGCGGTGGGCGTTGGTGACGACGCCGGACTCCGCGGCCTGGCGGAACACCTGCGTCAGCCGGACCCGGGGGATGGCCGGGGCGGCGAGCAGGTCCCGCAGGACCTCGCCGGCGCCGACGGAGGGGAGCTGGTCGACGTCGCCGACGAGCAGCAGGTGCGCGCCGGGCGGGACGGCCTTGACGAGCTTGTTGGCCAGGATGAGGTCCAGCATGGACGCCTCGTCGACCACGAGGAGGTCGACATCGAGGGGGTTGTCCCGGTCGTGGCTGGCCTCCCCGCCGGGGCGCAGCTGCAACAGCCGGTGCACGGTGGCCGACGGGTGCCCGGTCAGCTCCGACAGCCGCTTGGCGGCGCGGCCCGTCGGCGCGACGAGGGTGACCTTGGCCTTCTTCGCGGCGGCGAGTTCGACGATCGAGCGTACGGTGAAGCTCTTGCCGCAGCCGGGCCCGCCGGTCAGCACGGCGACCCTGGAGGTGAGGGCGAGGCGGACCGCCTGTTCCTGCTCGGGGGCCAGCTCGGTGCCGGTGCGTGCCTTCAGCCAGGCCAGCGCCCTGCCCCAGTCGACGCCGGTGAAGTGGGGCAGCCGGTCGGCGCGGTCGCGCAGCAGCCGCAGCAGGGATCCGGCGAGGGACTGCTCGGCGCGGTGGAACGGCACCAGGTACACCGCCGACGCCGGCTCGCCGTCCGGCCCGGGCAGCGTCTCGCGGACCACCCCCTCCTCGCCGACGAGCTCGTCCAGGCAGGTGGCGACGAGGTCGGCGGGCACGTTGAGGATCTTGGTGGCGTCGGCGACCAACTGCCCGTCGGGCAGATAGCAGTGCCCGTTGTCGGTAGCCTCGGACAGGGTGTACTGCAGGCCGGCCTTGACCCGCTGAGGGCTGTCGTGCGGGATCCCGACGGCCTGCGCGATGGTGTCGGCGGTCTTGAAGCCGATGCCCCACACGTCGGCCGCCAGCCGGTACGGCTCGTTCCTGACCACCGTGATGGAGGCGTCGCCGTACTGCTTGAAGATCCGTACGGCCAGGGAGGTCGACACGCCGACGCCCTGGAGGAAGACCATCACCTCCTTGATGGCCTTCTGCTCCTCCCACGCCGCGGTGATCTTGGCGGTGCGCTTCGGCCCCAGGCCGGGCACCTCGACCAGGCGGGCGGGCTCCTCCTCGATCACGCGGAGGGTGTCGAGGCCGAAGTGGGCGACGATCCGCTCGGCGAACACCGGACCGATGCCCTTGACCAGCCCGGAACCGAGGTAACGGCGGATGCCCTGGATCGTGGCCGGCAGGACGGTCGTGTACGAGTGCACCTCGAACTGCCGGCCGTACTGCGGGTGCGACGACCACCGACCGGACAGGCGCAGGCTTTCCCCCGGCTGGGCTCCCAGCAGCGCACCGACCACTGTGAGCAGGTCACTGCCGTGGTCGGTGGCCACCCGGGCGACGGTGTAGCCGGTTTCCTCGTTGACGTACGTCAACCGCTCGAGCACCGCGTCCAACACGGCAGACGGCGGGCGGGTGGGGGCAGTCACCCGCCCATCCTGCCTCCTGCCGACGCGGGGGTGCCGCCGGCCCGGTCACGCGCCACGGCAGGCGGCCGGATCCGTCCCGCGCGGCCGGATCGTCGATCCCTGCCGTGGACGCAACCGCGGGCGGTGGGCGGCGCGTTGACTCATCGGGCGGCCGGGTCGCGAAGCGCTCCGGGCTGGTTCAGGCAGCGCCCGTCGACGTCGCGTCGCCGCCGGGGGTGCCCGGCGTCGAGGGCCGGCGTCGCCGGACGCGACCCCGCCCATCCTCGTGACCTGACAACGGAGGGAAGACCATGCCTTCGACGCATCCGACCGTCACCCGTCGCGCTCTGCTGGGGGCGGTGGCGGCGCTGCCGCTGGCCGGCTGCGCGAACGACAGGACGCCTTCCGCCGCCACCTCCTCGGCTGTCCCCGCTTCCCCCTCCGCCGAGACGGGTGGTCACCACGATCGCCTGGCGGAGCTGGAGCGCAAGTTCGACGCGCGCCTGGGCGTGTACGCCCTGGCCACCGGCACCGGCGACACCATCGTCCACCGCGCGGACGAGCGCTTCGCGTTCTGTTCCACGTTCAAAGGGCTGGCGGCCGCAGCGGTCCTGCACCGCCACCCGCTGTCCCACCTGGACACCGTCGTCAGGTACACCGCCGACGACCTCATGAAGAGCTCCGTCATCACGAGGCGGCACGTGGCCTCGGGGATGACGATCCGCCAACTGTGCGACGCCGCGGTGCGCCACAGCGACGGTACGGCCGGCAACCTCCTGCTCCGCGATCTGGGCGGGCCGGCCCAACTGACGGCGTACGCCCGTAGCCTCGGCGACGCGGTCACCCGGATGGACCGGACGGAGCCGGCGATCACGACCGCCATCCCGGGAGACCTCCGCGACACGTCTTCTCCGCGAGCACTCGGCACCACCTACCAGCGGATCGTGCTGGGCGACGCCCTGCCGCCCGAGAAGCGCGCCGTCCTCCGCGACCTGCTGGAACGCAACGCCACCCGCGCCGGCACCCAACGCGTCCGCGCCGGGGTGCCCCGGGGCTGGACCGTGGCCGACAAGACCGGGACCGGCGACTACGGCACCGTCAACGACATCGCCGTCGTGTGGCCCCCGACGTCCGCGCCCCTCGTCATCGCGATCCTGTCGAGCAGGGCCACCAGGGACGCGGAATACCAGCAGGCCCTCATCGCCGAAGCCGCCGCGTACGTGGCAGCCACTCTCACCCAGGGGCGTACGTCATGAGGGGAACTCGCCCGGGACCTTCACGTGGCGTGGCGCGCCGGTCTCGAACTCCGTGACGGGCGACAGATCCTGGTGCCGGAAACCTTACTGTCGGGTCTGCGGGCTGGCGCCGTAGCGGCACGATGGCATCGTGACCGAGCCCCAGAACGTCGCCGCCGATCTGGTCGTGGGCGCTGCCCACGCGGCGGTGCGTCGAATCGCCCCCGAGGAACTTCCGGTCTTCGACGAGGTGGCCGCCGGCTGGCGGCGGAAGCTGTCGAAGGGACGCGTCAGCTGGTCCGTCCCGCAGGGTGGGGTCGGCTTCGGCATCGACGTCACCCTGCTCACCGAGCTCGTGCTCCAGGTGGTGGCCGCCGCCGTGGGCGAGGTGCTGGTCATCGGTGCCACCACCGTCCGGGCCGGCCTGCTGCGTCGCCGCCGCCGGGAGCTGCCCGCCCCGCCCGACGCCCGACCGGGGCTGGACCCCGAACAGGCACGCCGCCTGCGGGAGGCGTGCCACCGGCACGCGGTGGCGCTGGGCCTGGACGCCGGTCGGGCGGAGCTGCTCGCCGACGCCGCGGTCGGCGCGATGGTCGATCCGCCGGACGCATGACCGGGCCCGGTGCCGGCGGGGCCCACCACGACGGCGGTACGGCCGCGGACGGCACGACCGGCGGCGATCGTGGCGTCGGCGCCGCCGGCCCCGGCGCCGGCCCACCCCTGCCTCCGGAGCGGCTCGGCTGGCTCTACGCACTCGTGCTGGCGTCCCTGATCAGCGTCGGGATCAGCGCGGGTGGCCTCTACTTCGTCGCCGACCGCTCGCTCTCCCGGCCCTGGGCGGCCGCCGTCGACGCCTGCACCCGGGCCCATCCGGTGGCGGCGGAGCAGTCGGCCGCCCGCGACCGCTGCCTGGCCGGGCAGTTCGGCCGGCGTGGAGTGGTCATGCTCGCCGGGGCGGGGATCGCGCTGGGTGCGGCGGCGGCGCTCGTCCTGGTCCTGCCGCTGGCCGACCGGCATCGGCTTCGTCGCCGGCTCACCGTGCCGGGCGCGCAGGAACGCTTCGGCGATCTCTGCGACCGCAACGGGTTGGTCGGGCGACGCCGACCGAGGTTGGTCGTCGCCGCCCCGCCCGTACGGCAGGCGTACACCACCGGTGGTGTGCTCGGCCGGCCGACGGTGGTGCTCCCGGCGGCCGTCGCGGTGGCCCACGCCGACCCGGCGCGGTTCGACCCCGTGGTGGCGCACGAACTCGCGCACGTCCTCGCCCGGGACGTGGCCTGGGCGTCGGCCGTGCGTGCCCTGATCTGGCTGCCGGTGCCGGCGGTGCTCGCCGCCGGCCTGCTCGAGGTGGCCCTCTTCGGGCCGAACGTCACCTACCTGACGGCGCTCGGCCGGGCGACGGTCGTCGCGGTGCTGACCGCGCTGCTGGCGGCCGGGCTGCTGCGGAGGCGCGAGCGGGAAGCCGACCGGTACGCCGCCGGCGCCGGCCACGCCGAGCGCCTGGTCGCGCTGCTGCGCGCCGGGACCGCGGGGGGTCCCACGCGACGGCGTCGGCTGCTCGCCCGGCATCCGGATCCGGCGACCCGGGCGGCGGCGCTCGGCCGGCCGGCGGACCCGCCGGGCGGCCTGACCCACGGGCTGGCGGTCGGCGCGGTCGCGATGCTGGCGACGGGCGCCGCCGACGCCCTCGCGCGCGACCTCTTCCTGACCGCGCAGGCGGCCGTCGGCCCGCCCGTCGCGGTCTGTGTCGGCGCCGTCCTGCTGAGCCTCGGACTGCTGCCCGCGCTGGTCCGCCGGGCCGCCGCCGGCGCGGGCGGCTGGTGGCGACCCGTTCTCGGCGCGGCCATCGGCTTCGCGGTGACGGCGTTCATCGCCACCGCACTGCCGGTTCCGGGAAGCTCGGGCGTCTCCGCCCGGCCGGACGTCTCCGTCGCGTTGCTCGTCGCCGCGCTCGGGGGGCCACTCGCCGCGTCGGTGGCCGGGCTCTGCGTGCTGCTGGCGCGACTGGTGGTCGCCCGCCGGCCCGGGTCGGTCGGCTGGCGTTCGGCCACGTACCTGGTGGCGGCGGCGGCCGGTGTCGCGCTCCTCTGGCCGTTGCCGGCGGTGGCGTCCGTGCCGACCGACGGCCACGCGGCCCGCAACTGGCTGGTCTTCGCGCTGCCCCGCAGCGGTTGGCCGCTGCTCGCGCTGCTGGTACCCGTGCTGGTCGGCCTGCTGCTGCGCGGGGCCGGGGAGGGGCACCGACGCCCGCCGCGCCGGTGGGACCGGGGGGTCGTGGCGGCGGTCCTGACCGCCGTGCTGATCGGTGCGGGGGCCGCGGTGTGGCGGACCGAGCTGTTCCCGCCGGGCACCCTGGCCGAGGCGGGCCGGCAGGCCCAACAGCGCTGGCTGCTCTGCGCGCTCACCGGCTGGGCGGTCCTGGTGGTGCTCGCGGTCGGCCGTCGTGCCGGTGTCGGCCGGGCGCTGACCGCGGGCTGGGCGGCCGGCGCGGCGGCGGCGCTGCTGCAGTACGCACACGCCCTGCTGACCGGACGGGCGGACGGGCTGGACACCGCCGAGGCGCACCTGCTGGCCCCGCTGGCCTGGCTGGGCTACCTCGTCGCGTTCACCCTGCCGTTCCTGGTGTCCCGGCCGACCGTGCCCGGACCGGCCCCGTCCGCTCCGGCCGGCGTCCGGGGGCCCGTGGCGGCGGTCGCGGTGCTGGCGGCCCTGCTCGCGGTGGCGGTACTCGGTCCGGGGATCCCCGGGGCGTACGCCCCGCTTCCGGTGGCGGAGCCGGCCAGGCTCTCCGCGCCGTCGACCGCTCCGGTCGTCCCGCCGGTGCCCGACGAGACCCCGGGGCCCACGCGGTCCGCTCCGGGACGACCCGACCCCGGTCGGCCGCTCACCCACCCGCAGGCCCGCCGGGCGGCCGGCGCGGTCAGGGCGGTGCTGCCCCCGGGCTGGCGGGTGCCGCCCGACCGGGCTGAGGGCGGCGGCTCCCGGATAGACCCGTCGGCCTGCCGGCCCCTGGCCGAGGACTCCTACCTGGACCGGCTCGGCGGAGTCGAACGGGTCCGGGAGCGGGCCCGCTTCGCCACGGTGCCTGGCCCCACCGCCACCGCGTCGGCCGAACTGGTGGTCGAGATCAGGTCCCACGCCGAACCGGTGCCCGCCTCGGTGCTCGCCGAGGCGGAGTCGGCGCGCCGGGCCTGCCCCCGCTTCACCGCCCGGGGCTCGGGCGGCCCGGCGGTGCGGTTCACGGTCGACGCGCAGCCGCCACCCGCGCTCGGCGAGCAGTCCTGGCGGGTGGACTACCGGCTCAGCGCGGGCAGCGGGCGGGCCCGGATCACCGGGCGGTCGGCCTTCGTGATCGTCAGGGCGGGGCACAACCTGGTGACCGTCTACGCCAGCGCCGTCTCGGAGCCCCTGGACGAGCGGCTGCTCGGTGCGGCGGTCGAGGTCGCGGTGGCGGGCCTGGGCGGCTGACCGACGTGGACGGCGGCGCGGCCGGCTCGCGTCCGGTCCTCACGGCGCCCAGGGCGCGGCGACGTTCCAGGTGCTGTCCGCGCTCCAGAGGGTGGGCGTGTCGTACGCCGCGCCGCCGGCGCCGTTGCTGAGCCACACCTCGGAGTTGAAGTGGCGCAGGAACGAGCCCCGGAAGTTGTACGACTCCAGCGAGACCCCGCTGCCGGTCAGCCCGGTGCGGGCGCACCAGGTGGCGTCGGCGCGCATCAGCGCCGAGCCGTCGTTCGGCGAGTTGCGGACCCGGGACCCGGCGTGCCGGAGGTACTGCCCCGGGAAGTTGACCGACTCGAAGGAGTAGCAGCTCGCGTCGGCCAGCCCCGCCCGGATCGTGTAGGTGGCGTCGTTCTTGAGCAGCGCCGTGCTGCCCGCGTCGACGATCGCGGTGTAGGCGAGGCTGTCCTGGTGCCGCAGGTATCTCCCCGTGTGTCCGGGCGTGGTCACCTGCAACGACCGTCGCGTGTTCAGCGGCAGCGCCACCGGCTGGTTGTCGCCGAGCGACCTGGACGCGTCGATGAGCGCCTGGTTCGCCGCCCGGACCCGGGACTCGACCATCTTGACGACGCGGCGGTCGTAGGTGAGGAAGCCGTTCAACTCGCCTTCGAGGTCGGTGATCTCGGTGTACACGGAGGCGCTGAGGCCCTTGCCGAGCATCAGGTTCCGGGTGCCCTGCACCAGCCCGACGTACCGGTCGGTGAGGGCGGTGGAGTTCGGCTGCCACTCGTAGGCGAAGAAGCTGCCGCTGGGGCTGTACTCGTGCCCCGGCGTCCGCAGGCCCAGGCCGCCGAACTCACCGAGCACGGCGATCCGGGAGGCCGACGGGCTCGGCGACGCGGGGCCGAGGTAGACGTGCCAGTCGTCGATGTCACCGTTGCCCGGGTCGCCCAGCGACTGGCAGCAGTTGTGGCCGCTGTGCACGTTCACCAGGCGGGTCGGGTCCTGGTTCTTCACGTTCTGCCCGACCCGCCGGGTGTCGGCGAGCGCGCGCTCGCCCCAACCCTCGTTGTAGACGGTGTACGCGACCACCGCCGGGCTGCTGCGGTGTTCGTCGACGACCTCCCGCGTCTCGGCCTCGAACTGCGCCTGCTGGGCGTCGTCGGCGTTGACGTCCTGCGCGGTCAGGGACGGGACGTCCTGCCACACCAGCAGGCCGAGGCGGTCGGCGTGGTAGAACCACCGCTGCGGTTCGACCTTGATGTGCTTGCGGACCATGTTGAACCCGAGGTCCTTGTGTTTCTGCAGGTCGAAGGCGAGTGCCGCGTCGGTGGGGGCGGTGTAGAGCCCGTCCGGCCAGTACCCCTGGTCGAGGGTGCCCGCCTGGAACACGAACTGGCCGTTGAGCTTCGGGCGCAGCACCCCGCCGACCATCCCGGTGGTGATCTCCCGCATCCCGAAGTAGTGCGTCGTCCGGTCCGTCCGGGCGCCGTCCGGGTCGCGCAGCGTCACCCGCAGGCCGTAGAGGAACGGATCGTCCGGGGACCACCGGCGGGCGTTCGGCACCGGCACGCTGAAGTCGGTGAAGCCACCGGTGGCCGACCCGACCACCGCGGTCCCGTTCAGCGCCTCGGCCAGCACGCTGTGCCCGGCGACGTTCCCCCGGGTGAACACCCGCACCCGCAGCGTGTTGCTGGACAGGTTCGGGTACACGTCGACGCTGCTGATCGACGCGGCCGGCACCGGCTCCAACCAGACGGTCTGCCAGATGCCGGAGTTGGGGGTGTAGAAGATCCCGCCTGGGCTCTTGGTCTGCTTGCCGATCGGCGGCAGGCTGCCGTCCTGACGGCTGTCCGTCGGATCCCACACCTTCACCACGATCTCGTTCGTGCCGCCGTTGAGATGCGGCGTGACGTCGAACGTGAAGGCGTCGTAGCCCCCGGTGTGCCCGCCGACCTGAGCGCCGTTGACCCACACGGTGGCCTGCCAGTCGACCGCCCCGAAGTGCAGCAGCGTGCGGCGGCCGGACCAGTCGGCCGGCACGGTGAAGGTGCGTCGGTAGAACAGGTGGTGGCGGTTGTCGTTCGCGGCGCGCTGCACGCCGGACAGGGCGCTCTCCACCGGGAACGGCACGTTCACCCGCTCCGGGAGGTTCGTGCCGAACTGCGGGGCGTCGTCGGTGGCGGACTGGCGGAGCTGCCACTCGCCGTTGAGGTTGAGCCAGTCGGGCCGGGTCATCTGCGGTCGCGGGTATTCCGGCAGGGGCGTGCCGGTGAGGGCCTGGCTGGTCCACGGCGTGGTCAGTGGGGGCGTCTTCGCGGGGGCCGCCGGGGCCGGGGACACCGGCGCGAGCAGGGCGGCCAGCAGGGTGAGGGCGGCCGTGAGCGGCAGGGTGCGGATGCGGGCGCGACGTGTCATGCCGTCTCCGATGTGGACGGGTCGGCGCGGGCGCGGGGACGCGCCCGGGCGACGGGACGGGGGTTCTCCGGGATCGGGCGTACGGCGGCGGTGCTGGGCCGGGGCAGGACGACCCGCGCGGCCGCCCTGCCCCGGGTGGCGCGGTCAGCTCAGCGGCTCGACCCAGATGTTGCGGTAGTGGACGTTGAGGCCGGGGTCGCCGTGGTCCTGCAACCGGATCGGCCCCACGGAGGGTCCCTCCGGGGCACCGTTGCCCGTGGGCCCGTTGATCACCGCGTTGTCGTGGACGGTGACGCCGTTCCACACGACCGTGACCCGGGCGTTCTCCGTCTTGACCCCGGCGCTGTCGAAGCGGGCCGCCCGGAAGGTGACGTCGTAGGTCTGCCACGTCTCCGGCGCGCCGGCCGCGTTGACCGACGGCGCGATCTTTCCGTAGATGGCGCCGCCCTCGTCGTTGGCCGGGGTGGTGTCGCCGAAGGAGTCCAGGACCTGGAGCTCGTAGCGGTCCTGTAGGTAGATCCCGCTGTTGGCGCGGGCCTGGCCGGTGACGTCCGGCGGAAGGTTGGGCAGCCAGAACTCGACGTGCAGCCGGAAGTCACCGAAAGCGCGCCTGCTGCGGATGTCGCCGCCGAGGACCTCCACCCCGCCCTTGGCCAGCGGCCACGTCGCCGGTGTGCCGTTGGTGTACTCGAAGTTGTCGAGGTGGGACCCGTCGAGGAGCGTGACCCGGCCGGTGTCGCCGCCGGGGCCGTGGGCCTCGAACTCGTAGATGCGTGCCGCGTTGTCCGAGGTGTTGGTGGCCTTGGTGACGTTCAGTCGGACGTGTCTGGCCTGGGTGGGGGAGATGTCGTGGGTGGTGGTGTTCGCCGTGTTGGCGGTGACGGTCGCCGCTGTCGTCCAGGAGGTGCCGTTGGTGCTGGTCTGGATGGTGAAGTCGCGGGTGTTCCAGGCGGTGTTCTCGCCGCCGGCGCCCGCGTGCCGTACGACGAAGCGGCTCACGCTCCGGGTGGTGCCCAGGTCGACCTGGAGCCACTTGTTGGCGCCCGTCGAACACCATTTGTCGCTGTTCCCGCCGGACACGCTGCCGTTGACGGCCCTGGCCGGGCCCTCGGTGGCCGAACAGGAACTGTCGGCCGTCGCCGCCCTGCCCAGCGCGACGTTCTCGGTGGCGGCCTGCCCACCGTAGGCCTCGAACTCATAGATGCGTGCCGCGTTGTCCGAGGTGTTGGTGGCCTTGGTGACGTTCAGTCGGACGTATCTGGCCTGGGTGGGGGAGATGTCGTGGGTGGTGGTGTTCGCCGTGTTGGCGGTGACGGTCGCCGCCGTCGTCCAGGAGGTGCCGTTGGTGCTGGTCTGGATGGTGAAGTCGCGGGTGTTCCAGGCGGTGTTCTCGCCGCCGGCGCCCGCGTGCCGTACGACGAAGCGGCTCACGCTCTGGGCGGTGCCCAGGTCGACCTGGAGCCACTTGTTCGTGCCCGTCGAACACCACTTGTCGAGGTTGCCGCTGGTGACCGTTCCGTTGATGGCCCTGGCCGGGCCCTCGACGACGGAGCAGGAACTGTCGGCGGTCGCCGCCCTGCCGAGCGCGAGGTTCACGGGCGGCTGCTGACCGGGGATGGCGTTGAGCGTGTACCACACCTCGGTGCTCCAGAGCGACTGACCGTTGCTGGCCGCGAACGGCCGGGGCGACCGGACGTGCACCACCCGACCGGCCTTGAGGCCGTTGATCACCAGCGTGACCGTCTTTCCGTCCTGCGACAACGTGGCCGACGAGACCGACAGGGTCTCCTCGTCGACCTTCGGCCCGCCGTACGCGGCCGTCGCCACGTAACGCCACTGCTTGACCCGGTACTTGGAGGCCAGTGCCGCGGCGGTCGTCGCCGACAGCGGCTGGGTGTATTCGATCTCGAAGCCGTTGGGCAGCGCCCGCATCGCCCGCATGTCGAAGTTGTTGCTACCGTTCGGGGCGATCTTCTGCAGGCCGTAGCTGAGCTTGCCCTCCTGCCCCCAGTTGCCGCCGCCGTGCAGGCCGCCGGTGTAGATGGCGCCGTCGGGCCCGACGCTGACCTCGGACACTCCCGCCTCCAGGCCCTGGGTCAGTCTGAACAACGCCCCCTGGTACTCGCCGTTGACCTTCTCCAGGAAGGCGCGCTGGAGCCCGCCGTAGGTCACGTCGCCGATGAGCATCTGTCCGGCGAAGGTGCCCTGGGTCAACATGACCGGGGTGCTCGGCGAGTTGCCGATCTCGTTCTGCGGCATCCAGAGGACCGGCTGGACCACCGGGTTGTTGTCGAACGGCCCGGGCGGGTTCATGTAGTGGTTGAAGAAGCGGCCCTGCTTGACGTGCACGAGCTTCGACGACGGCAGCCAGCCACCCTGGTTATCGGTGACGAAGATGTCGCCCTCCGGGCCCCAGCCGATGCCGTGCGGGGTGCGCAGGCCGCCGGCCACGTAGTCGACCGCGCCGGTGCTGCGGTTCACCCTGATGGTCGTGCCCCGGTTCGGGGCCGGTTGCGGGTCGGTCGTGGCCCCGCCGTAGTTGATGGACACCGAGAGGTTCAGGTAGAAGTACCCGTCCCGGTACAGCAGGCCGAACCCGAACTCGTGGAAGTTGCTGCCGAACGGCCAGGTGGCCACGGTGCGGTACTGGTCGGTCACCCCGTCGCCGTTGGTGTCGTTGAGTTCGGTGAGCTTCGCCTTCTCCGCGACGTAGATCTTCCCGTCGACGATCTTGATCCCCATCGGCTCCTGAAGCCCCGTCGCCACCCGCTGCCGGGTCACCTGGCCGGCACTGGTGCTGCCGGTGACGTTGCCCAGGATCCACACCTCGCCCACGCTGGTCAGGGAGCCACCCCAGGTGGACACGGCCAGCCGGCCGTCGGGGAACCAGTCGAACCCGGTGACCTGCGGCTGGAAACCACTCGGGCGCAGGTCGGTCAGGGTGTAGTTCGGGTGCACCGACGTGAGCGGCAGCCCGTCGCCGGGGGAGTCCCCACTGGCCTCGCACTCCTTGCGGCCGGGTGCGGTCACCCGCACGACGCCGGCGTCGGTGCTCAGCGCCGAGTTCGGCACGTCCACGAACGTGCCGGAGCCCGGCGTCTGCCACTGCAACGTGAGCTGCTGGCCGCCCGTACGCTCGAAGTGCTCGATGCGCAGGGAGTGGTATCCGGCGGTCAGGTCGACCGCGCCGTCCTTGGCCTCCGGGCCGTGCACGCCGTCGTGGTCGACGATCAGGGTGTCGTCGATCAGCAGACGCGACCCGTCGTCGCTGATGAGTCGGAAGGTGTAGCGCCCGGCCTGGGTGATGTTGACGTTGCCGAGGGCGTGGACCAGGAAGTGGTCCTCGATGCCGAAGTCCGCCGCGCTCGTCCAGTTGACCGTCGGCATGAGCTTGTCGACGTTCGGGGTCTGGCCGGCCTTCAGGGTGCAGAGGTTGTTCAGCGGCACCTGCAGGTCGAACACGCGCAGGGTGACGCCGGGTTCCTGCGGGGGCGGAGCGGCAGCCGCGCTCGGCGGGGACAGCCACAGGCCGGCGACCGCCATGACGGTGGTGATGGCGCTCGCGATGGGCACGCGTGCTCGTCGGGACGATCCGAGCATTCTTCTCCTCCAGGGGAGCGGGACAACGACGTACGTCGTCGCGCGGCGCTCGGGCTCAGCGGCGGGCCCGGACATCGAACGGACATCGTTGTCATGTCCTGATGGTTGGCCTGGCACGCCGCTGCCTGGTGAGGCAACACTAGGATTCTTAAATATAAATGTCTAGATGTTCGTGCGAGATCGTCTGAACTTTCGTCCGGACGGGCAAAAGTCGTCGACGCCGTGCGGCGCCACCGTGGACCGGCCACGGTGACGCCGGACGGGGTGAACCCGGTCGGATCCCCGGGCTACCGGAGGGCGGCGTCGACGCCGTGCGGGGCGACGAAGACCTTGTCGGCCTGTCCGACGGCCTGGGCCTCGAGCGCCTGCGAGACCTCCTCGAGCGGGAAGAACGCCGGCCGCAGCCGGTCCAGGCCGAGCGTCGGCAGCATGCCCACCGCGCGGTGATGGGTGTACGGGTTGATGACCGCCCCCACGATGGTCAGCTCGCGCGCGAAGACCTCGTTGGGGCGCACCCGTGCCTCCTCGTCCGGCCGGGCGACACCGAAGACCAGGATCCGGCCGCCGCGGCTGGCCATGCCGATCGCGGACTCCAGCAGGCGCGCCGAGCCGACGGCGTCGACGACGTACGGGAAGCCGAGGCCGTCGGTCAGGGCCCGGGCCGCCGCCCCGCTGGCCGGGTCGGTCGGGTCGAGGGCGGCGTCGGCTCCCATGCGCAGCGCGAGGTCGCGGCGGTCCGGGCGGGGATCCATGACGACGACGGGGGCGAGCCCCCGGGAGCGGGCCAGCGCCACCATCATCGCGCCCGCCGGGCCGGCGCCGTAGACCAGCACGGGCAGGCCGGAGCGGGGCGCGAGCTGGTCCATGCCGTGGATACAGCACGCGAGCGGCTCGGTGAGGGCGCCGATCCACGGTGGCGTGTCCGGGGGCAGCCGGTAGGCGATCCGTGCCGGCACCACCATGCGCTCGGCCATCCCGCCGTCGAGCCGTACGCCGTAGCCCCGCTTGGCGTCGCAGAGATGCTCCTGCCCCAGCCGGCAGTACGCGCAGGCGGTGCAGTAGTCGTGGGGCTCGACGGTCACGAGGTCGCCGGGCGCGAGCCGGTCGACCCCGGGGCCGACCTCCCGCACCCGTCCGCAGACCTCGTGACCCAGCACGACCGGGGCCGCCGCGGGGAAGCTGCCGCCGACGATGTGACTGTCCGTGCCGCAGACCCCGACGGCCAGGGGTTCGATGGCCACCTCGCCGGGGCCCGGGGCGCGCTCGGGCAGGCGCTCGACGCGTACGTCGCCCGGACCGTGGCACCGGACGGCGGTGATCGTGCGGGTTTCAGTAAGCGGCACGAAGCAGCTCCTTGAGTCGGCGGATGTGCGCCCGGGCGGCCTCACCCGCGGCGTCGGGATCACCCGAGCAGAGCGCCTCGAAGATGGCCTGGTGGTCGGCGACGGCCTGGGCCATGCCTCCGGTGAGGCTGGTCGAGCGCATCGCGATCAGGACCCGACTCTGGACGCCGTCGAGCATCCGGGTCAGCACCGGACTCTGCGCGGCCTGCCGGATCTCCCGGTGGAACGCGGCGTCGAGTTCGATGTGGCGGGCGAAGTCGCCGTCCGCCGCGACCTGCCGGTGCTCGGTGAGCAGGGCGAGCAGGCGGCGGCGCAGCGCCGGGCTGTACCGCTGCGCCGCCAGCCGCGCCACCGCCCATTCCAGAGCCTCGCGGGCCTCGTAGAGACTGACCAGCTCCTCGCCCTCGATGCGGGCGACGACCGCGCCGCGGTTGAGGGTCTCGCGCGCCAGCTCGTCCTGCACCAGGCGGATCACCGCGTCGCGCACGGGGCTGCGGCTCACCCGGAACTCCTCGGCCAGCGCCGGGACGCTCAGCCGGGTGCCGGGTCGCAGCTCGCCCGAGATGATCCGGTCTCGCAGCGTCCGGTAGAGCAGCTCGCCGACCCGCTCACCGGTCTGGGGATCCGCTTCCTGCGCGGGCACCGGCAGCGTCGCGGCGGGGGGCCGGGGCGTGGAGGGTGGCGTCACTGGTGTCCTCACTCGTGCGGCTCGGGCCCGACCGGCACCGCGGCGAGGAACGCGGCGGCGAATCCGCGATAGTTCGCGGCGACCGCCGCCACCGCCTGAGGGCGGGCCAGGTCCCCGGCGAGCAGCCCGCGCAGCGCGTCCCACCAGATGCTACGCCCGATAGCGAAGCCGGTGAATCCGGCGGTGGCGGCGTCGGCGAGCCACCCCTCGACCCGTGCCGCCGGTGCGTTGGCGCCGAGCAGGATGCACTCGCCGCCGGCCTCGGCCGCGATCCGGGCCGCGGTGCGGTAGTGCTCCTGCCGGTCGAGGTGCTCCAGCTTCCAGACGTCCACCGGCACCTCCTCGAGCAGCTCGGTCATCGCGCGGTGCACCAGCGCGGGACGCAGTTCCCGCTCGAACCGTCCCGGGTCGCCGCCGACGGCGTCCAGCTGCGCGGGCGTGGGGGGCACGAGCAGCTCGAACAGGAAACGGCCACCGGCGTCACGCACCGCCGCCGAGACCTCGGCCAGCCGGGCGCGCTGGACCCGGTTGCCGTCGACGTCGCCCTCGACGTTGTAGCGGACCAGGACCTTGGGCAGCTCGGGCTGGTGGTGCTCCAGGTGGGACTTCAGGTCGGCCGGTTCGGACTCGTAGATCTCGCAGCCGCCGCGCTCCAGCGGCATGCTCACGGTCACGCCGTTGGCGTGTGCCCGCTCGGCCACGCCGGGGCCGAGCGTCGCGTCGACGAGGATGCCGGCGTGCGCGGCCAGCCCCGGCTCGTCGGCGAGCGCCGCGAGGAGCCCCTCGACCACCATGTGCTTGCCGTCGGTGATCGCCGCGCGTTGGCCGCGCGTGGCGGTGCCGGTGTGGCCGTAGAGCGCCTGGGTGAGCCAGGGCCGCTGGTCGACCGCGAGGATGAGCAGGTGCTGCGGCTGGTTCATCGGGCGTCCTCCGACACGATGCAGGGTTTGAAGTAGTCGCCGGCGACGAAGCGGGCGAAGGCGTCGGGCAGTTCGGCGAGGGTCACCGGCACCGTCAACCGGTCCCGCAGCGCGGCGCCGTGGTCGCGCAGCAGGTCCCAGTTCGCCTCGACCTCGCTGGTGGGGAAGTAGAAGGAACGCACCGTGTAGCAGTCGGTGCGCCGCCAGCGGGGCGTCGCGGGCATCGTGTAGGGCTCGTCGGACTCGCCGAGGGCGATCACCGCGCCGCCGGGCGCGACCACCCGTTGCGCGGTCTCCCGGGCCGCCGCAGCGCCGCTGACCTCGACCACCAGGTCGTACTGGTTCTCCGCCGCCAGGTCGCCCGCGGCGCGGGCGCCCAGCTCGACGGCGGTGGACAGGCGACCCTCGTGCGGGTCGAAGGCGTCGACCTCGCCGACGCCGAAGGCGCCGGCCACGGCGATGACGCCGAGGCCCAACGGTCCGGCGCCGATGACCAGCGCCCGGTCCACGCCGTCGGGTTGGGTGCGCTGCCACAGCCGCAGGGCGTGCGCGGCGGTGCCGACGGTGTCCAGGCCCAGCACCGCCGTGTCCAGCGGCACGTCGTCGGGCACCGGCAGCAGGCAGCGGGCGGGCACGTCGACGTGCTCGGCGAACCCGCCGTCGCGCTGCCAGCCGATCAGCTCCCGAAGGTGCAGGCACTGGTTGGTGCGCCCGGCGGCGCAGCGCCGGCACGTACCGCAGAAGACCGGGATGTAGACGATGCCGCGCGTCCCGACGGGCACGGCGACGTCCGCGCCGACGTCGATCACGGTGCCGGCGATCTCGTGTCCCGGCACCACGGGCGAACCCGACCGCAGCAGCCGCTTGTCCGAGCCGCAGAGGGCGCAGACGTCGACGCGGACGCGTACCTGCCCGTCCGCGACCGGGCCGAGCATGGCCCGCTCGAAGTCGATCCGACCGTCGCCCAGGAAGCGGGCTCGAAGACTGGTGGTCGTCACTTGACGGCACCTCCGGTGATTCCACGCACCAGCCACCGCTGCGCGAAGATCGTCAGCAGCAGGGCCGGCGCTGAGATGAGCGTGCTGGCGGCCATCAGCCCGCCGAAGTCGTTCGATCCCTGGCCGATGAAGTTGAAGGCGATGACCGTCAGCGGCAGCGTCCGGTCGTTGGCGAGCGCCAGGGCGAACAGGAAGTAGTTCCAGGAGAAGACGAAGCTGAGCGTCAGTGCCACCGAGACGCCGGGCAGGGCCAGCGGCAGCACCACCATGCGGAACCGCTGCCAGGTGGAGGCCCCGTCGATGAGCGTGGACTCCTCGATGCTGATCGGGATCTCCTCGAAGAACGGGATCAGTAGCCAGATGCACAGCGGCAGGGTGACGATCAGGTGCGCCACGACGAGCAGGGCGTAGTTGAGCCCGGTGTTCGACGGGGCGTCGATGCGGATGGAGAGCACGAACAGCGGAAGGACGAACAGCACGCCGGGCGCCATCCGGGCGAGCAGGGTGACGAAGCCCAGCGTGTTCAGCTGCCGCCGGACGATCACGTACGCGGCCGGGGCGCCCAGCACCAGGCCGAGCAGGGTGGAGCCGCCGGCGACGATGAAGCTGTTGGCGATGTAGCGGCCGAACTCGAACCGCTCGAACAGGTTGGTGAAGTTCTCCAGCGTCAGCGGCGAGGCCACGTCGAACAGGGAACCGGTGATGTCGACGTTGCGCCGCAGCGACGACCAGAGCATGAACAGCACCGGGCCGAAGAAGACCACGGCGAACAGGAAGTACGCGGTGTAGACGCCGACCAGCCGCTTGCCCGCGCTCATTTCGCGGCCCTCCTTCGTACCAGGGTGAAGACGGCGGCGATCAGCACGACGAGCACCAGCAGGGCGATCTGCAGGGTGGCGGCGTAGCTGGGTTCCTGGTCGATGAACGCCTCGTTGTAGCCGTACACGTTGAGGCTGTTCGTCGAGTCGACCGGCCCGCCCTGGGTCATGATGTAGATGGTGTCGAAGAACCGGACCAGGTCGACCGTGCGCAGCAGCATCGCGACGATGAGCACCGGCCGCAGCAGGGGCAGTCCGATGTTCCACGCCGTACGCCAGCCGCTGGCCCCGTCGATGGCCGCCGCCTCGAAGGGCTCCTCCGGCAGCGACCGGATGCCCGCGGAGATGATCAGCGCCATGAACGGCGTCCACTGCCAGATGTCCACCAGCGCGATCGACCAGGGAGCGATCGACGGGTCGCCGAGCCAGACCACGGGGTCGATCCCGACGACGGCCAGCAGCTCGTTGGCCGCGCCCAGCGACGGATCCATGATCAGCAGCCAGAGCAGGCCGACCGCCACCGACGCGGTGATCGCCGGGATGAGCATCATGCCCTGGAAGACGCGCCGACCCGGCACGTCGAGGCTCATCACGTAGCCGAGCGCGAGGCCCAGCACGGTCTCCACGGCGAGGCACACCACGAAGAGGAAGAGCGTCACCTTCAGGGAGTTGTAGAAGGCCGGGTCGGCGAACATCCGGGCGTAGTTGTCGAACCCGAGGAAGCCCGCGTTCGTACCGTCGGAGAGCCGGTCGGTCACCGACAACCAGACGGTGTACGCGATCGGCAGCAGGACCAGCAGGGCGGTGACCACCGCGGCCGGCACCACGAAGGGCCAGATTCCCCGGGCCGTCGGATGCACCGTCCTTCTCGGCCGGCGCCCCGCCCCCCGCCCCGTGGCGGCGGGGCGGGGGCCGGTGGGGCGTTTCGTCATCGTGTCGGTGCTCATGAGGCTCCTACTCGCGGTTCTTCGCCAGCAGCGGGGTGAGGCCGTCCTGGATCTGCTTGGCCGCTTCCTCGGCGCTCGCCCGGCCGAGGATCACCGTGCCCACCGCGTCGCCGATGACCTTGCGCATCTCGGCGGCCGCGACACCCACCGGGCCGACCTCGGTGTCACCGTCGGTCTGGGCCTTCGTTAGCACGGTGTTCCACTGCTTGAGCGTCTCGGTGTTGAGGGTGGCGGTGTAGGCGGGATCCTTGCTGACCGAGGTGCGCGGCGGGGCGATGCCGGACTTGGTCAGCTCCAGCTGGGTCTTCGCGCTGGTGGCCCACTGCACGAACTTCCACGCCGCGTCCTTGTTCTTCGAGAACGAGGAGACCGCCAGGCCCCAGGAGAGCACGGTGGTCTTCGAGCCGGCGGCGCCGGCCGGGAAGTCGAGGACGCCGATATTGTCGGCGACCTTGGAGGTCTTGGGGTCGATGATGCTGCTGACCTCGTTGCTCGACTCCAGCTCCATGGCGGCGTTGCCGGCGGCGAAGAGGGCCGAGGACTGGGTGAAGGTGTTGTTGACGACGCCGGGCGGGCCGTAGTCGCGGGCCAGGGTGGCGTAGCGGTTGATCGCCTCGACCGCCTTGGGGTCGTCGAAGTTGGGCGTGCCGTCGGGCTTGGTCCAGCTCACGCCCTGCGAGTGCAGGAACGGGCCGAAGGTGAACGGCAGCGCCGCGGACTGTCCGCGCAACGCGATGGGGGTGACGCTGCCGCCGGACTTCTGCTTGATCGTCTCGGCGGCGGTGGTCAGCTCGTCGAGCGTCTTCGGCGGCGTGACGCCGTACTGCTCGAACAGGTCGGTGCGGTAGTACAGCACCACGCCCTCGACGTTGATCGGCGCCGCGATCAGCTTGTCGTCCACGGTCATGCCGGCCCGCACGGCGGTCGGGAAGTCGTCGACGGCGTAGTCCGCGCCCGCCTTGCTGACGTGCTCGTCGAGCGGCTCGTAGTAGTTGGACTTGGCGAACTGCGGGCCCTCGCGGGAGGGCAGCGTCATGAACACGTCCATCGAGGAGCTGCGCGACTGGAGGTTGAGCTGCACCTTGTCGCGCATCTGCTGCTCGGCGAACGTCTGGACCTTCACCGTGACGCCCGACTCCTTCTCGAAGTCGTCGATCAACGGCTCGATGGCCCGCTGCCAGGGGTGGTTGGACATGATCAGGTTGATCTCGTTGGCGGAGCCGGCGGAGTCCGAGCCGCAGCCGGCGGTGAGCCCGCCGACCAGGGCCAGGGCGAGCGCCGCGCTCAGGTACCTGTGCCGCATGTGCCTGCCTTTCGATGGAGGGGTCACTCAGGCGATGAGAGGGGTGAGCCAGTCGTGGAAGTCGTCGAGGTCGGCGGGATCGGTCGTGCGCCACCGCGCGGGCACCGGTCGGGTCCGACCGGCGACCTCGGCCAGCGGCACCGGGTCGTACCCGGCGGTGTAGGGCTCGGTGCCGACGCGGTGCAGGCCGACCATGAGCCCGCTCCGCCGGTCCGCGAGCAGCCGCGCGGCCTGCCGTCCGGCCTCGGCCGCCTCCCGGCGGTCGACGTCGCCGGCCAGGGCGCCCGCCGAGCGCTGCACCATGCCGAGGACCTCGCCGCGGGCGGCGACCCCGAGTTCGGCGGTGACCAGCGCGGCGAGCCGGCGGGACACCCCGCCCAGCAGGATCCGGGTGTGGTTGGCCGCCTCGAAGGGCTCGTCGGTCAGCTCGCGGGCGGCGCCCTCGCTGGTCACCACGAACGCGCGACCGTGCGCGTCGATGGCGTCGGCGACCCGGCGCAGGAAGTCCGCCCGGTCGAACGGCACCTCCGGCAGCAGGACGAGGTGCGGTGCGTGGGCCGGGTCCTCCCGGTGCCACGTCGCGGCCAGCGCCAGCCAGCCCACCGACCGGCCCAGGGTCTCCACGATGCGCACCGGCTCGATCGCCCGCATCGCCGCGTGGTCGCGGGCGAGGTCGGGCACGACCCGGGTCAGGTAGCGCGCGGCGGAGCCGAAGCCGGGGCAGTGGTCGACGCCGACCAGGTCGTTGTCGACGGTCTTGGGGATGCCGGCGGTGCACAGGGGTAACCCGGACTGCTCGGCGCGTTCGGTGAGGGCCCGCAGCAGCGCCATCGTGCCGTTGCCGCCGATCAGGGCGACCCCGTCGACGCGGTGCGCGGCGAGTGTCGCGACCGCCGCGTCGAGGTCGTCGCCGGTGACCGCCCGGCGGCCGGCGCCGAGCCATGATCCGCCGCGGCTGGTCCACGCGGGCGGGACGTCGGCGAGGGTGACCGGGGTGAGCCGGCCGTCGACGAGGCCGTCGGGGCCCCCGCGCAGGGCGAGGACCTCGTGCCCCTCGGCGCCCTCCAGGAAGCCGCGCAGGCTCGCGTTGACGACGGCGGTCGGCGCGCCGGTCTGGCCGATGAGCAGGCGCATGACGCTCAGGCCCCCGCCGGCCGGGAGGCGACGCTGAGGTAGGTCTGGAACGCCTCCAGGCCCGGCCGGCCGCCCTCGTAGCCGATGCCCGAGTCGCCGAGTCCGCCGAAGGGCACCCACGGCGTGTTCGGTGTGCCCGTGTTGATCCCGACGATGCCGGCGTGCAGCCGGTTGGCGACCGCCCGCGCGGCGTCCAGGTCAGTGCCGCACACGTAGCCGGCGAGCCCGTAGCCCGTGGCGTGGTGCACCGCCAACGCCTCGTCGAGGTCGTCGTAGACGTGCACCGGCGCGACCGGTCCGAAGATCTCGCCGGTCATGGCGCGGCTGTCCACGGGCGCGTCGAGCAGCACCGTCGGGGTGGCGTAGTGCCCGGCGGCCGGTGCCGCGCCGCCCGGCGCGACGGCGCGGGCGCCCTTGGCGACGGCCTCGTCGACCAGGTCGGCCATGCGCGCCGGGTCGCCGGCCGGGGCGAGCGGGCCGATGTCGGTGTCGGGGTCCCGGGGGTCGCCGACGCGCAGGGCGCGGCTGGCCGCGACGAACGCCTCGACGAAGTCGCCGGCCACCTCCCGGGCGACCAGGATCTGGTTCGCCGCGATGCAGGACTGGCCGTTGTTGCGGTACTTCGCCACCATCAGCGTCTGCGCCGCGGCCTGCGGGTCGGCGTCCGGGAGGACGACGAACGGCGCGCAACCACCCAGCTCCATGACGGTACGCAGGAACCGCGGCGCCGCCTGGGCGGCGACCAGGCGACCGACCCGGGTCGACCCGGTGAACGAGACCGCCCGCACCGCCGGGGCCGCGAGCCACGGGGAGACCACGTCGGCCGGGGTGCCGAGAACGGTGCCGAGCACCCCGTCGGGCAGGTGCCGCTCGCACACGGCGGCGAGCACCATCGACGACAGGGGAGCCAGCTCGGAGGGCTTGAACAGCACCGGGCAGCCGGCGGCGAGTGCCGGGGCGATCTTCCGGGCGGGGATCGAGACCGGGAAGTTCCACGGGGTGAGCACGGCCGCGACTCCGACCGGCCGGGCGGCGACCCGGTGCTCGTGCTGCGGCACCACCGTCAGCCGCTGCTCGTCCTGCCGTTCGACGAGGTCGGCCATGACCCGGAAGTACGTCACGGTCAGCCCCAGCTCGGCGGTGGACTCGGCCAGCCGCTTGCCGGTCTCCCGGGTGATGAGCGCGGCCCAGTCCGCTCGGGTGGCCAGGGCCTCGATGTCGTCGGCGATGGCCCGCAGGGCGGCGGCGCGCTGCGTCACCGGGGTGGCCGCCCAGGCCGGCAGCGCCCCGGTGGCGGCGGTGAGCGCGTCGGCGGCGTCGGCCGGGCCACCCGTGGCGACCTCGGCGAAGGCCGTACCGGTGGAGGGGTCGACGACGGGCAGCGCGGGCGCCCGCGTGGCGGCGTCCGGGACCGCCCGGCCGCCGATGCGCACCGCGCTCCGGGTTGCCAGGACCTCGTCGACGATCGGGGAATCGGTCACCAGATCACCGGCCAGGATGGCCCATCCTTCAGGGCGGGGAGGAATGGCGAATGCGCTGTCAGCCATGACTGTCCTTTCTGGTAGGACTGGTCCTGTGCGAACGGCGTACAGGTGTCGGGCGTACCCGACGCCAGAGCAGGCGGCGGTGCTGAACCGCACGTTCGGGTGTGTACGCGTCGTCTGGAACCGCACCCTCGCCGCCCGCCATGCCCGCTATCACGCTGAAGGCAAATCGACCTCGTACGCGGAGACGGATCGGGCGCTGACCGAAATGAAGAAGCAGCCCGACCTGACGTTTCTGGGTGAGGTGTCGTCGGTACCGTTGCAGCAGACCCTGCGGCACCAGCACACCGCCATGACCGCCTTCTTCGCCAAGCGGGCCCGGTATCCGCGGTACAAATCGCGGCGCGGCCGCCAGTCCGCGAGTTTCACCCGGTCGGCGTTCCGCCTGCGGGGCGGGAACCTGTCGCTGGGAAAGACACCCGGTGTGCTGCGGTTCGTGTGGTCGTGGCCGAACATCGACCCGGCTGGGTTGGCCCCGACGATGGTGACGGTGTCGCGTGACCCGGATGGCCGCTGGTTCGTGACCCTCGCCGTCGACGTCGACACACCCACCGCTCCCGAACCGACGGGCGAGGTGGTGGGCGTGGACCTCGGCCTGACCGATTTCGCGGTGCTGTCCACCGGCGAGCGCATCAGGCATCCGAGGCACATGGAACGCCGGGAACGGCGGTTGAGGCGCTACCAGCGGATGATGGCCCGCCGACAGAGGGGCTCGGCCAACCGCGCCAAGGCCAAGCAAAGGGTGGCCCGTGCGCATTCGCGGGTACGCGACGCCCGCCGGGACTTCCTGCAGCAGCAGTCCACGGCCCTGGTGCGCCGCTTTTCCGCCATCGCCGTGGAGGATCTGGCGGTGGCGAACATGGTCCGCAACCGATCCCT
Organism: Micromonospora sp. DT178; assembly: GCF_049841695.1. Taxonomy (NCBI): domain Bacteria; kingdom Bacillati; phylum Actinomycetota; class Actinomycetes; order Micromonosporales; family Micromonosporaceae; genus Micromonospora; species Micromonospora sp. DT178. Next base: position 255,321 of record NZ_JBNCKV010000008.1, on the reverse strand, counting down.
GGCCAGGGCCATCTCCCGTACCGGCTGGGCCGAGTTCCGCGCTCTGCTCGCCTACAAGGCGCACCGCGACGGCCGCGCCCTCGCCGTCGTTGACCGCTGGTATCCATCGAGTAAGACGTGTTCGGCGTGCGGGCATCTGCTCGCCGAGCTTTCTCTCGGCACACGCTGTTGGACGTGTCCGAGTTGCGGCATCCGGCATGACCGGGACGTCAACGCCGCCAAGAACATCGCCGTCGCGGCCGGGCTGGTCGAGACGCAAAACGCCTGCGGAGCGGACGTGAGACACGAGGGACCTCCTTCCGTGCGGTCTGCCGTGAACCAGGAACCCCAACCCGTGAGGGTGGGACTCACCCGCCTTTAGGCGGGGGGAGGATGTCAAGACAGCTGCTCCTCGTACGGGTCGAGCTGGTCCGGATCGAGGTCGATACCGAGACCGGGGCGGTGGGGCACGGTGACCGTGCCGTGTGCGGTCAGGAACTCGTCGGCGGCCCGGCGCAGCGGGTTGGAACGGACGTCCCACTCGACGAGGGACGTCGCCGCGCTGCTGGCGGCCACCTGCACGGTCGCGGCGGTCGCGATCGCGCCGTTGTACAGATGCGGGTTGACGGTCTTGCCGGAGGCCTCGGCGGCTGCGAGCACCGTCAGGTACTCGCTGATCCCGCCGACCTTGGTGAGGTCCGGTTGCAGGATGGTGACGCCGCTGCCCCGCAGGTACGGGGTGAAGGCCGCAGCGCCGTAGAGGTTCTCGCCGGTGGCCAGGGCCATGCCGGTGCGGGCGGCGAGTTCGTCGAGTTCCTCCGGGCGGTCGCCGGCGAGCGGCTCCTCGACCCAGGCGACACCCAGGTCGGCCAGCGCCGGCAGCATCCGCAGCGCCTCGGGCAGCGACCACGCCTGGTTGGCGTCGGCGAAGATCTGTGCCCGGTCGCCGAGGACGCGCCGCGCGGTGCGGACGTTGTCCAGGTCCCGGTCGCGGCCGAAGCCGACCTTGACCTTCACGGCGGTCAGCCCGAGTGCCCCGCAGTGCGCTGCGGTTTCCGCGACCCCGGCGGGGCCGAGGCTGGAGCCGTAGACGGGCAGCTCGGTGCGGGGGTGCGTGCTGAGCAGCGACGCCAGGCTCCGTCCGGCGTGCCGGGCGGCCAGGTCCCACAGCGCGATGTCGACGGCGCTCACGGCCTGGTGGATCGGGCCGGGGGCGCCCCACTGGCGGCCCAGCGGACCCAGCTTCGCCATGAGCGCCCGCTGCGCGTCGGCGGGGTCGGCCGGCCGCGTGCCGAGCAGCAGCGGCGCCACGCCCTCCCTGAGCGTGGCGACGCGTTCGCGCCAGGCCCAGGACGGGTAGTTGGCCCAGCTCTCGCCGACGCCGACCGAACCGTCGGCCAGCTCGACCTCGACCAGCACCATCACCCGGTGGGTCAGGGGGGCGAAGGACATCGCGATCTGCTCGGCGGGCCGGGCGCGGAACACCCGGCAGCGCACGTCGGCGACGGGGACGTCCGGCAGCCGCACGGTGTCCACCGGGCGGCCGGCCCGGTCGGCGCAGGGGCCGGCCTGGTGGACGGCGTCCGGGGCGTGCTGCAGATCTCCGCTGAGTCCCATGAGGCCTCTCTCACACTTGTGAAGAACTGCATGCAGTTCTAGCCGCCGTTCATCAGCCCGTCAAGGGCTGGAAACAAACTGGGTCGACCCGGCGGCGGGCGGTGGAGGGCGAAAAAGGACGACGCGCCCCGCAACGGGACGCGTCGCCGCGCGGTGTGGCGGCCGGTGGCGAGGGTGGGGCCGGGAGATCAGGCGGTGATGACGCGGATGCCGTTGCGCCGCACCGTCGCCGCGACCGCCTCGGGCAGCGGCGCGTCGACGACCATGCTGTCGATCCGGTCGAGCCCGCAGACCTGCACCGGGGCGGTGGCGGTCAACTTGCTCGCGTCGACCACCAGGACGATCTCGTCGGCGATCTCCATCAGGGCGTGCTTGGCGCTGAGCTCGATCTCCGAGCGCACGTAGACGCCGCGCTCGTCGACGGCGCCGGCGCCGAGGAACAGCATCCGGATCCGCAGGCGGCGGGTCAGGTCGAGGGCCGCGAAGCCGACCAGCGCCTGGTTGTCGTGCAGCAGTTCGCCGCCGATCCCGATGACGCGGGCCCGCGGACGCGACAGCATGTGCCCCAGCACCGGCACCGAGTGGGTGACCACGCATCCCTCGAACTCGGCGGGCAGGGCGTGCGCCACCTCGGCGGCGGTGGTTCCGCTGTCGATGCCGATGGTGTCGCCGGGCTGCACCAGGCCGGCGGCGGCCGCCCCGATCGCCAGTTTGGCCTGCGTGTGGGTCTGGGCCCGGGAGGCGAAACCGGGACCGGCCACACCGCCGGGCGGCAGGCTCACCCCGCCGTGCACCAGGGTCACCTCGTGCGACTCGGCGAGCTGGCGCAGGTCGCGGCGGACGGTCATCTGCGAGACGCCGAGCTGGGCGCTGAGGTCCGCCACGGAGAGGAAGCCCGCCCGCCGCAGCGCCGCCATGATCTGCGTGCGGCGCCGGGGGGCGCTCTCGTAACGGGACGTCTGCACGCTCACGCCGGGCCCTCCTGCCGGATGTCACCCCACGGGGTTCGGTGGAGAGTTTAGAGCAACCGAGGGATGTTATTTTTCTACCATCCGGTGGTACGTTGCCAACGTCCTTTGGTAATTCTGGGAGGTACCATGACCGTCGCCACCGTGTCGCCCACCGTCCTGGCCCGCCCCTCCGGCGGCTACGCCATGCTCGCCGTCGACCAGCGGGAGGCCCTGCGGGCGATGTTCGCCGCACACCAGAGCCAGCCGGTGACCGACGCGCAGATCACCGACTTCAAGGTCGCCGCGGCCCGCGCGCTGAGCCCGTACGCCTCGGCGATCCTCGTCGACAAGCAGTTCGGCTGGGACGCCGTCATCGCCCAGGAGGCCGTCGCCGCCGAGTGCGCCCTGATCGCCGCCGCCGACCGCTTCACCGCCAGCGCCACCGAGTTCGTCGCCGACGTCGCCATCGACGACGACGTCGACCCCGCCGCCGTACGCGCCCAGGGCGCCAAGGCGCTCAAGCTGCTCGTGCTCTGGCGCCCCGACGAGGACCCCGCCCCCCGGATCGCCCTGGTGACGGACTTCGTGCGGCGGTGCCGCGACAACGGACTCGTCAGCATCATCGAGCCGGTGTCCCGCGCCCCCCGCCAGGGCGGCGCCTTCGACCACGACGCCGGCATCCTCGCCGCCGCCAGGGAACTCGGCTCGCTCGGCGCCGACCTCTACAAGGCCGAGGTCCCCACCGCCGGGCAGGGCACCCCGGCGGAGATCGTCGCCGGCTGCTCCCGGCTGAGCGAGTCCGTCACCGGGCCCTGGGTGGTGCTGTCGTCGGGCGTACCCGCCGAACTCTTCCCCGACGCCGTCCGCCTCGCCTGCCAGGCCGGCGCGTCGGGCTTCCTGGCGGGCCGGGCGATCTGGGCGTCGGTCGTCGGCAGCCCGACGATGGCCGACGACCTGCGGACCATCTCCGTGGACCGGCTGCGCCGCCTCTGCGACGTGGTTGACGACGCCGTGTCCCGCTGACGGTGGCCCTCCTCGGCGCCGCCCTCGCGGTGGTGGCGGTCGCCCTCGGGGCGGCCATGCAGCGGGTCACCGGGCTCGGTTTCGCGCTGGTCGCGGCGCCGTTCCTGGTCATCATCCTCGGCCCGTTCACCGGTGTCGTGCTGGCGAACCTGCTCTCCGCCGCGATCAACCTCGTCGTCCTGGCCTCGACCTTCCGGGCCCTGCACCGCAGGCTGGCCGTGGAGATGATCGTCGGCGTCGTGGCCGCCGTCCCCCTCGGCGCCTGGGTGGTGGCGTCCCTGCCGGGCCCGCTGCTGCTCATCGGCGTCGGCTCGATCACGGCGATCTCCGTCGCCTGGGTCGCCCGGGGCAACCCGCTGCGGTTCCTCCGCAGCCGTGGCGGGCCGGTGCTGTCGGGCTTCACCTCGGGGTTCTTCAACACCACCGCGGGCACCGGCGGGCCGCCCCTGGCCGTCTACGCGGTGAGTACCGACTGGGGCCAGCGCAGCTTCGTGCCGACCGTGCAGATCGTCGGCCTGGTCACCAACGTGCTGTCGCTGGCGGCCAAGGGCACGCCGGCGCTGTCCTGGCCCCTGCTGCTGGCCTGCGGCGTGGCGATGACGGTCGGCATCGCCGCAGGCCAGGTCCTGTCCCGCTGGCTGCCAGAGGAGCGGGCCCGGCGGTCGGTCATCGGCCTGGCGCTGATCGGCAGCATCATCGCCGTCGGAAAGGGAGTGACCGCTCTGTGGTAGCCGACACCGGCGACGACACCTCCTCGCGGACGGACCGGCGACGCCGGTGGCCCGGCCGGGTCTTCGACACCGGCGTCGACCCCGACCCCCGGTTCAGCCTCGCCAACGAGCGGACCTTCCTGGCCTGGATCCGTACGTCGCTGGCGCTCTTCGCGGCCGGGATCGCCCTGGAGGCGCTGGCCCTGCCCATCGCGCCCGGCCTGCGCCGGGCTGCGGCCGTAGTCCTGATCGCGCTCGGCGCCGCGGCGCCGGTGCAGGCGTGGATCGGTTGGCTGCGCACGGAGGCGGCGCTGCGCCTCGGCCGGAGCCTGCCGCCACCCGCGTTGGCGATGCCGCTCGGCCTGGGCCTGGTCGTGGCGGCCGGACTGATCCTGATCGGCCTCGTCCGGTGAGCCGTCCCGCCGGCTCCCGGGACGTGGAACCGTCGGCGCCGGCAGGTCCACCCATGACGTCCCCTCGCCTGGACGGCGACCCCGGCCTGCAACTCGAGCGGACCATGCTGGCCTGGCGGCGCACGGCGGCGGCGTTCCTGGTGGCCGGTGCCGTCGGCGCGCGACTGCTCACCCCGCTGCTCGGCGGCTGGGCCTATCCGGCCGTGGCGGCACCGGCGCTGTGCGTGGGCGCGGTCGCCCTTGCCAGGTGCGTCCCATCGCGCCGCACCACTGGGTGGCGGCCGGCCACGACGGCGCGCGGGAAGCCGATGCCACCGGGGCCGACGGTCGTCACCCCGGGGGCGGGCTGGATGGCCGGCGTCGCGGCCCTGACCTGCCTCCTCGGCCTCGCCGCGGCGGCGGCCGTGCTGACCGCCACGACGCCGCCGTCGACCCCCTGACCGTGCGAACCGCGGCGACCGCGTCGAGGTGGCCGTACCAGAACTGGGGGAGGCGCGCCGTCCGGGCAACACCTAGTCTCGGGCGTATGGCGAGGTACTACGACGTGCACCCGGACAACCCACAGCCCCGGGTCCTCCGGCAGGTCGTCGACCTGATCCGCAGCGGCGGCTTGATCGCCTACCCGACGGACTCGTGCTTCGCATTCGGCTGCCAGCCGGGCAACCGGTCCGGTCTGGATCGGATCCGGGAGATCCGTCGGCTGGACGAACGGCATCACTTCACTTTGGTGTGCCGTGACTTCGCCCAACTCGGCCAGTTCGTGCAGGTCAGCAACTCGGTTTTCCGGATGGTAAAGGCGTGCACCCCGGGCAGCTACACCTTTATCCTGCCGGCGACCCGCGAGGTGCCGCGCCGGCTGCTGCACCCCAAGAAGCGCACCGTGGGCGTACGGGTCCCCAGGCACACGGTCGTCCAGGCGCTGCTGGCCGAACTCGGCGAGCCGTTGGTGTCGAGCACCCTGATGCTGCCTGGCGAGGACGAGCCGATGACCCAGGGGTGGGAGATCAAGGAACGGCTGGACCATCTCCTCGACGCGGTGATCGACGCTGGCGACTGTGGAAAGGAGCCGACCACCGTGGTCGACCTGTCGCAATCTGAGCCCGAGATCCTGCGCTACGGGGCCGGAGACCCGGGCTGCTTCGAGTAGCCGCATCGTTGGGGCGACGGTCGTTCGGGGAAATTCTCATCACAGCGCACCGATCCCGACCGGCGGCTGGCCGGGGTGTCGGCCCGTCTCCGGCAGGTGACCGACTGGCAGCGGGGACCTGCGTGGCGTCCGGGTGACAGGGCTGCGGCGGTGTCCGCGACACGGGTGGGACTTGGCGGCTGTGCGGGTGTCGGACTCGGTGTGCGGGACGCATCGCGGGGGTGGCGGGGCCCGCTGGCGTCGTCGGGGCGCGGGCGCGGGTTGCCCACGGTCACCTGCCGCTTACCTTCCGTCATCAGACATCTCTTGGCGGAATTTAGGAACGACTGTTCTTGACTGACCGTTCCTAAACCGGCTACCGTGGTTGACATGGGAAGACCACGCGGGTTCGACGAGGAACAGGCTGTTCAGGCGGCTGTGGAGGTGTTCGCCGACCAGGGATACGACGGCACGTCCGTCGATGACCTGGTGGCCAAACTCGGCGTCCATCGCAACAGCCTGTACAAGACCTTCGGCAGCAAGCGTGGGCTCTACACAAGGGCGCTGCGCTGGCACGTGGAGCACCAGGTGCGACCACTCGTCATGGCCGTCTCGGCGGCCGACGACATCACCGAGGCGCTGCATCGCGCACTTGCCGCCGACGCGGCGCAAACCGGCTTCGACCTGCTCCTGAGGGCCGCGGTTGAACGCGCGCCCATCGACGCCGAGGTCGCCGAAATTGTCGCCGGCTGCTTGCAAGAGTTCGACGAGGCCCTCGGCCGGGTTCTGATCGCCACGTATCAGGGCGCTGACGAGACCGCTCGCGTCGCGGCGCCGGCCACCGAGCTGACCGCCGCTGTGCTGGGTCTGCGCCTGCGGGCCAGGGCCGGCGCGTCCGGAACGCACACCACCGAAGCCGGCGGCGCTGTGGCCGACCAGCTCAGCCGGCACGAGATCTGAGGAGAGAGACATGGCACGCGTGCACATTGACGGCGAGGCCCTCGTCGTGGAGATCGAAGGTTTGGACAAGCTCTGGGCATTGAAGAGCCGACTCACGATTCCGCTGGTCAACGTCAGGGGCGCGACCGCAGACCCGGGGATCGTCAAGGAGTCGAAGGGGCTGCGAGCGCCGGGAGCGCACCTTCCCGGGGTCATCGTCGCGGGCACCTTCCACCTCGACGGCGAGCGGGTGTTCTGGGACGTTCGCGACCCGGCCCAGGCCGTCGTCATCGAACTGACCGACGAACGCTACAACCGCCTCGTCATCCAGGTCGGCGACCCCCGCGCGACGGTCCGGCTCATCGAAGAGGCCACCCGGAAGTCCTAACCGGTTCGTCCGTCCTTCCCCGGCCGGTGGCCACACCGGCCCCCGCCGACCCACCACGAATGGCGATGCCTCATGCCCGCGATCCGGAAACTGATTCCCGATGACCACGACGAGCCGCTCACCGGCATCACGAAGACGTCCGACGGTGTAAGGGTGCAGGTGCGCAACCTCACCAAGCGGTTCGGTGCCGTCCCTGCGGTCACCGACCTGAGCTTCACCGTGGAGCCTGGGCGGGTGACTGGTTTCCTCGGACCGAACGGCGCCGGGAAGTCGACCACCCTGCGGATGATCCTGGGATTGATCCGGCCCACCTCTGGCGACGCCCTCATCGGTGGCCGACGCTACGTCAATCTGCCGCAGCCGGCTCGTACCGTCGGCGCGGCTCTGGACGCATCGAGCTGTCACCCAGGAATCAGCGCCCGGGACCACCTGCGGATCTACTGCGACATGGCCGGGCTGCCGGTACGGCGCGCGGACGAGGTCATCGAGGCCCTGGGCATGTCCGGATTCGCAGGCCGGAAGACCGGCGAGTTCTCCACGGGTATGCGCCAGCGGCTCGCCCTCGCCACGGCCCTGCTTGGCGATGCTCCCGTGCTACTCCTGGACGAGCCGACCAACGGGCTCGATCCCGGGGGGATCGCCTGGCTACGCCGGTTCCTGCGCCAGTTCGCCAACGAGGGGCGCACCGTCCTGGTCTCCAGTCATGTGCTCAGCGAGGTGGAGCAGATGGTGGATCGCGTGGTTGTGCTCGACGGCGGGCGCCTGATGGCCGAAGGCACCCTCGACGAACTCGCTGCGGTAACCGTTCCCGCCGTCGTGGTCCAGTCTCCGGACGCTGACCTCCTCGCCGTGCTATTGGGCGACGTCGGGACGACCGACGGTCGCCTGCCCCAGATCGAGAACACCGGTCCGGGCACCCTCCGAGTCCATGGCCTCAACGCCGAACGGGTGGCTGACACCGCGGCGGGCGCGGGCCTGCGGGTGTACGGACTGACTCCGTACCGCACCGACCTGGAACAGGCATTTCTGCAGTTGACCGGGGAAAAGAGGACCACCAGATGAGCCACCTCGTCCGAGCCGAGTTCCGCCGGCTGGTCGCCACCCGCCTCTGGATTTGGGCGGTGGTCGCCGCGGTCGTCTTCGGAGGCGGCCTGGTCGGGCTGCTCACCGTAATCGGCCCGGAGAACGTCAACCCGCCACTGCCCGGGATGGACACTGAGGCCGGCATCCGGGCGGTACTCGGCCTCGCCGGGTTCGGAGTGATCGTCCCTGCGCTGTTCGGCGCAACGGCGGTCACCTCCGAGTACCGGCACCGCACCATATCGACCGCATTCCTGTTCGCACCTCGACGCTGGAGCGTGCTGGCCGCGAAACTCCTCGTCTACCTCGTCGCCGGAGTGGCCTATGGGCTGATCACCACGACCACGGCCGGCATCGCGCTTTACGCCGGGATGGCTGTCCGGGACATCCCCGCCGGCGCAACACTCGATGTCGTCGTCGGTTTGCTGCTGCGCCTGGTCGTGGCGATGGCCGCCTACACGGTACTGGGCGTGGGCATCGGCGCACTGGTCCGCAACCAGGTGATCGCGTTGGCCGGCCTGGGCGCGTATCTCTACATGGGGGAAAACCTGCTGCTCTTCATTCCCGAGGTGAACACGGCTTACCCGTTCCTGCCTGGCGGCGCCACCGCCGCGCTGACCAATTTCACCGCGCTCACCCAGGCGGCCCAGGGCGCGGCCGGGGCCGCACCGCAGCTCCTCTCCCCGCCGGCCGGGGCCGGGCTGCTGATCGCCTACGCGTTTGCCGCCGCGCTACTGGCCATCGTCCTGCCCCAACGTAGGGACGTTGCCTGACCGGGGCGGACCACGGGGTCCTCCGAAGAGGGCACATGAGCGGGGGCCACCGTGCCGCCGCGTCCGGCGGGGAGCCCCGGCGGCTCGGGCTGCTCCGGGACCGTGACGGTGGCCGCAGGAAAACTGCCGTAGGCCGTTTTTCCCGGGTAGATATTATCTTGACCTATCGTCGTACGACTACCTCGGCTTTCCGCTTCCGATGCGGGCTGTTGGGTGGCTGGGGCGCCGTTACGGGGTGCAGGGCGGCGGCGCGCCGATGACTGGTGCCGAGATGGAGCGCCTGCGGGTTACCTCCCGGCGGCTCGGCAGCGTCACGCTCGGCTGGCACGACTGTGACTTCTGCGGGCCTTCGAGGGCAACGGCGAGTACCGCTACTACCTGCCCGACGGGCAGATCTACGTCGCGCCGATGATGATCTTGCATTACGTTGAAGAACACGGATACCGACCGCCCGGGCAACTGCGCGACGGTTTGCGGGCGGCCGGGCGGCCGCGGTGGGACTGGCGCGCCGAGCGCCTGCACGCGGTGCTGCTGGACCAGTCGGAGGACCCGGACCTCCGGTGCCAGGCCGCGATCGACTTCGCGAACTGGGACGACCCGCGCGCGTTGGACGCGTTGCGGCGTGCCGCACACGATGAGGACCTGGCTGATGTGGCGGGAGACGAGATCGGCCGATCGTTGGCAGCATTCGTGGATCGTGGCCTCGCAAGGGATCTACTCGCCGAGGACTTGCACGTCATGGTGCGGTACGGCGTCAACGAAGCATCGGGCCGTTGACCCGCATTGCTGCGGTGCTGGCGCAGGATGGGTGCGGCCCGAAGTGGAGGGAACCCGTCGCCGCGGTGCTGCTGTGGCGGGCGGACCGGACCGAGTTCTCCCAGTCAGTTGACCGGCGGACGGTCGAGGACCTCGACGAACATGATCATGTTGTCGACCACGTCAAGGACGAGTATGCCCGCCCGGTGAGGGCTGAGACCGACGTTCCGGTGGCCCGGACCGTAGGCGCCGGCCGGTGGTGGTTGCGTATAGAAGCTCTGGCAGAAGTCGTCGCCGCAACGGCACTCCTGGAGCACTCGGAGACTGTCGACCTGGTCGACCAGGTCGCTCTCGTCCGCCTCGTGAAGCGCGGTCGCAAGCTCCGCAGCCAAGCGTGGCCATTTGTTGGCCAGAAGTGGTGGTTGCTCAAGCGTCATCGTTGACGACGGTAGCCAACGACGGAGGTTCGCAATTGCACGTGCTCATCGGGCGCGGCGTGGAGCCCGGGGACGGCCGAGCGAGCGTCACCGTCGCCAGTGGCCTGCGACCGGAACATCCGGGTGCGCATCTCCGGCGTGAGCAGCACGCCGCGCTCGATCGAATCCACTGTCGATGCCACTGCCTCGGGGTGACTGCCGATGTCATCCTGCCCGGTCCACTGTCTAACCGTCATCTACTTGACGGTTGGGTCGGGATGTGACGTAGTGGATCGAGCGATTCGGGTCGATGTCGGCCGGACGCGACGGTCCGTGACGTCTAGGAGGCTTGTCCGTGTCTTTGTCTCGCCGCCAGTTCCTGTCCCGCTCGGCCGGAGTCGGTCTCGCCGTGGCCGTGGCCGGTTCGGTCGACGCCCTGTTCACCGCGGCACCCGCGCTGGGGGTGTCCGGCCCGGAGGCCGGGTACGGTCCGCTCGTGCCTGACCCGGCCGGCATGCTCGACCTGCCGGTGGGCTTTCGCTACACGGTGCTGTCGCGCGAAGGCACCGTCCGGCCCGACGGTGGCATCGTGCCGAGCCGGTTCGACGGTATGGGTTCCTTCGCCGACAAGGCGCGCGGCACCCGCTTGGTCCGTAACCATGAGTGCTCCCCGACCGCGAAGATCACGGTCGTGGCTCCGCCGGAACGCACGTACGACCCGGCCGCCGGGGGCGGGACCAGCACCCTCGCCGTCGACGCGTCGAACCGCGCCGTCTCTGAGCACGTCAGCCTTGGCGGCACGGCCATCAACTGTTCCGGCGGCCGGACGCCGTGGCGCACGTGGCTGACCTGTGAGGAGACCGAAGACAAGGCGGGTGCCCGCGGGTACGCGAAGGACCACGGGTTCATCTTCGAGGTTGACCCGTACGACGATGCTCGCAACATCGATCCGACACCGCTGACCGGGATGGGTCGGTTCCAGCACGAGGCGGTCGCGGTCGACCCGCAGACCGGCATCGTCTACGAGACCGAGGACGCGTTCGTGGCGCCGCTGGGCAGCTTCTACCGTTTCCTGCCGAACCGGCCGCTCGGCGGTCACGGGAGCCTGCGGGCAGGCGGCGTGCTGCAGGCCCTGCACGTCCCGGATCTGCCGGACCTGTCGGTGGTGACGACGGCGGGCACGTCCTTCTCTGGCGTCGAGTGGCTTGACGTGCCTGACCCGCTGGCGACGACGGAGTCGGTCCGTGCCCAGGACTACGGCAAGCCGATCACCGGTGGGTACAAGATCGAGGGCGCCTGGTGGGGGGAGAACGACGGCTGCGCCTACTTCGTCTCGTCGTTCGCCCGGCGCGCGCAGGGCTCGGCCCGCGACCACGACGGTCAGGTCTGGCGGTACGACCCGCGAGCCAACACGTTGCGCCTGGAGACCATCTTCACCCGCCCCACCCCGGCACCGGAGAACCCGGAGTTCGACGCCCCGGACAACATCTGTATGTCGCCGTACGGAGGCCTCATGATGTGCGAGGACGGGATCGGGGACCAGCACATCCTTGGTACGACTGCCGCCGGGGAGGTGTTCGTTTTCGCACGTAACCGGGTCGATGTCGGCACCGCCGGTGACCCGGAGTTCGGCGAGTTGGCCGGCGCGACGTTCTCCGCCGACGGCCGGACCATGTTCTTCAACGTCTACAACCCGGGCATCACGTACGCCGTCACCGGCCCCTGGAACCGCCGCCAGCGCTGACCCCGCAGCCACGTGCGGTGCTTGCGTGGTCCCCGTGTGATCGGGGCGCCCCGCCCCGCCTCGCCAGGGCCTCGGGGCGCCCACGACCGTGCGGCTGATTCACGGGTGGCTGCGCCGACCTCCCCTGCTCCTGACCCGGTCTTTCGCCCTTGCGGTGGACGCGTTTCAGACCAGGCCGGCGACGGCGCCTATCGCGGTGATGGCGACTGCGACCTGCTCGGTAGGGGCACCGTCGACCGGCCACGAGCCGTCCGGGCGCTGGGTGGCGGTGAGCCGCCGGACCACGACGCGGAACACTGGATGCTCCGGAGGCAGCAACGTCGCCCGTAGCGCGCATCCGGCGCGGGCGATGTCGGCCGGCGGGGCGTCGAGCAGCCGCCGCGCCAGGATGTCCAGCCCTCGGTCTGCCTCCTCGCGCAGCCCCGCCGCCCACAGCAGGGCGGCGGCGAGCCAGGTGGTGGTGAGGCACGACGGCCAGACCCCTGAGGCCTCGACGGCGTCGCGCACCGCCCGGGCGGCCGGCCCGGCCGCCTCGGGCCGGTCCAGGACCGCCAGGCACCAGCCGACCTTGGCGGTCAGGTAGAGCGGGTCCCGCGACGGCAGGTGCCCGGTGTCCACGGCGGAGCGCACCGCGCCGTCCGGCGCGACCAGCGCGGCGAGCCAGTCGGCGCAACGATCCACCCGTGAGCTGTACCGCAGGTCCAACTCGATGATCCGGTCGAGCCGTTCGCACGTCGCCGCCACCGAGGGGGTGCCGGGTGACCAGGGCGCCGGGAAACCGCCCTCGGGAGACTGGTCGGCGAACAGGGCGTCCGCCACATCCAGCGGCGCCGGCCACACCCCGGTCAGCACCGTCGCCAGTCGGTGCCTGTCGGACTCGTCGCCGTGCGCGATCACCCACTCGACCGCCGCAGCAGTGTCGATCATGTGCGGAATTTAGCAAGCGCGAAGCGACGAGCAGAGGCGCACCTTCGGAGATCCTCGCCGGTGGCCAGCGGAACGAGCGCACCGGCCCTGCGGAGCGCGGCCTGCATCTGACCGTGGTGCCGGCCAGGCCGGCCGGCCACGCGGCGACCAGCGGTACCAGCACGGTGTCCGGGTTCGGCTCGACGAGGGTCGTCGCGGTCCACAACTGCGGGAAGCCGTGACGGCCGTGTCCGCCGCGACGTCGGGCCAGCGGGCCAGCGGCCTGGTCGGTCTTGATCGGGATGCCACTCCGGCGTAGTTCCGCCCGCGAACAGACCGAAACGAAGATCCACGACCTGTGGGTCTCCGCCTGAGGTACGGATGGCGATGCTGGCCGCCGCGCCGACATCGCGGTACGGCCCAGGCGACGACGGTGCGGGCGGCCTCGTGCTGGGCCTGCCGCACCCGCCGCCGGTGCCGACCGTCCACCACCCGCGTCCGGGCCCGGTATCGGCCCACGATCGAACATCCCAAGCCCGAGCCCGACGGTCCCACTACCAGAGCAGACTCAGTCACCAAGCCAGCCGAAAGATCAAGTGACGTTGGTGTACTACATGAACTGGTCGAGGCACGACAGCAGAGCGGCCATGTCCTCATGTTCGGCCGTGGTGAATCCAGCGTCTGAGTGGTGGCCGCGAACAGGTCCAGGTTAGCGATTGGCACGCCGAGCAGGGCGCAGATTCTACGGGTGGAAGTGGCACAGCGCCAAGCTACGCCCGCTCGGCAGCCGTTCTACCGAGGTGCGTCATCAGAACAATACTCTCGCCCTTGGCATCGACGTCCATCGCGGCTACGGGCAGTCGTAGAATAGTACCGTCTCGTCAATGACGCCTCCACGGTTGATGGAAGGTTCATGGCGCTGGAAGGGGCGAGCAAAATAGGCCTCCATCAACTGCATGTCCTGGCTGCTCAAATATTTCGCATAGAAGTTCTCTGGAGTGCCGAGCCATTCTGGCCGAAGGGCGCGATTGACAATGATGTCTTGGCAAAGCACCATGAAGTGATATGCGCGCTCGGCTGGCGACGCGGAGGGGGGCGACTGAAGATCCCCTTCCTCCAGTATCACCACAGTTCCTCCGGGGGCGACACGTCTCAGGAAAGCCCCTATCTCGGACCACCGATATTCAGGAAAGACGTGGTGCAGTGTCCAGAAGGCCAGAACTATATCGAATTTCGTGCCGCCCATCCCTTCCATCTCGGTGGATTGCAGGTCATTGATGTCGGGATGCTGGAGGCTGCTAAAAGGATTGTAGCGAAAAATGGTGGCCTCCTTGCAGATCCCCCGCCTGATGAGTCTCTCGGCGATCCGACGTTCATCCGCACACGAGTCAGCTCCATAACCGAGAATATTGATCGAATCCCGAGGGGGTCGAGCTGAGAGGTGTCGCATCATAGTGGCGTTAAGGGCGCGGTCGCGGGCGGCCGTTATCTCAAAAAAATTCTTGGCCGACACTTGTGACGGATAGTTGAGATAGTTTCGAATGAGTACGTGGATCACCTCCTCCTCGACGGCTTCGCCAGAGAGGAGTCGCGTCATCAACTCGCCATGCGCGGCGACAAACTCCCTTGCCATGACGCAGTATTCATCGCCAATGATCGGATATGATCGGAAGATTCCAAGCTTGCGACACCTGCTTGCCATGTCCGGCGCCGAGAGCATTTCGATAACCTGGCGAGACGTGATGCTGTTAGAGCCAAAAATCAGTTCCGAATTGCTCGTTGTTCTTCGCACAACTCTGACCACCTGCTCCTTGTCATCCTCTAGGTCCTGGCGTAACAGGGACTGCGCCCTCCTGGACCCTTGCCGGGGTCGACCAGGAGCGGGCATTGCCTGTCCTGTTCATGAACAGTCGTAAACTACCGACACCTGATCGGTTCGCGATTCCGCAATTGGCAGCTGTTGCACCTCCTACTCAAGCTTCGCTAACTGCAGTGGGCTTACAGCGGTGATCAGTGCCTAAGCAAATACTTTCCCTGGCCTCGCCCACGTGTGTCAATCCCCTGGAATTGTGGAGGGCGTCGTTATGCGGCCCAGGCCTCCGGTGCGCGGGTCTCTGACCGTTCTCAGTCGATGGGTGATCGCCGGTCGCAGACGGAGTGCCGGCGGCGCCGGTTGTAGAAGTCGGTGATTCAGGTCGCGATCTTGCGGCATGGAGTACGCCGACTGGAAATCGTTGCCCACCGACGTCGGGCTTCGAGATCGCCCCCGCGAGCGGAGCGTCCCGCAACGACTGGGTCGTCACCAACCGTCTCGCCCCGGTGGTCGCCCTCAGCACCCCGGCCGGCGAGCCGCTGGACTGGCTGGTCACCCACGTGCGCCTGGTCGCCCGCGTCCGGTCAACACCTGACGCTCGGTAGCCCGGTCGGGGGAGGACCGCGATGTCGGCGGTCGGCCCAGTGCCGACCACCTTCGCGTGCCGTCGGCTCGCGGAGATCGTCAGCCGCTTCGCCGAGGCTCACAGGTGGGTTCCGCCGGTGGCGTCGATGGTCTGGCCCGTGATCCATCTGCCGGCGTCGCTTGCGAGGAAGCGGACCGCGTCGGCCAGGGCGGCGGCGACATCATCGCGTACGCCCGGCGCCCGGCGCCCGGCGCCCGGCGCCCGGCGCCCGGCGACCCGAGGTCCACTGGGCCCGGGCGGTGGTGGACGGCACGTCCCCGCGAACAGCACGTGCGGTGTGGGGGCGATGAGCGTGCCGCTGCCTCTCGGCCCGGTGGCTTCGTGCATCGATGAGACATCATGATCGCCGTGGACAGATCGTTGGGACGACGGTCGGCGCGCTTCTCGCGGCGGTATGGGCGACCGGCGCCGCCTTCCTGCTCTGGACCGTGGCGGTGTTGTACCTGGTCGCCGCGACCGGCTTGGGCCCCGCCGCCAGGGACACGCTTCGACTCGGCGGACTCCTGCACGAATACGCAAAACGCCGTCTGACCAGCGCGGACGAGGTTTTCGGCACCCGCAGGGCCCCGGGGCGCCCGCTGCGTGCGGGGTCCGTCACCCAACGGACCCCGCGGATCCAGTCTGATCCAAGATCATGACTGCTTGGCGGCCGCAGCCATTGACGAGGCCGTCTGGTCTAGTCCAGTATCTCCCTGAGTCGCTAGTGCCACCGGCTCCAGTCATGATCCTCAAATGCCTAGGAGTACGCCCATGCGAAGCAGTTACCGTCAGGGACGCTGGCGCTTTTCAGGCCCAGTGGCCGCCTACGCGTTAGCCTCGCTCCTCGGTGCGGTCACGCTGATCGGCTCACCGCCCACGGCCAGTGGCGCTGCAGCCACCCCATCTCTCAGTCCCAAGCCACGGGAATTGTCCGTTACCGGAACCGCACTTGACCTGCCGGCCGCTCTGACAGTTGTTCGTGGCACGGCTGCGGACCAGCCGGCCGTTGACGCCGTGGTGGCTGCATTCACCGCGCACAACACGAGCGTCACCATCACCGGCACCGATCCGGGCGCCGGAACGACCGTTTACGTCGGGGGCGAGCAGGAGACACCCGCCAGCGCGGCGGCCCTGAACGCGATCGGTGTCACAGCGCCGAGCACCTTGCCGGATCAGGGCTATCTGCTGGCCACCGGTACGGACTCTGCCGGCAGGCAGCGAGTCGTGCTCTCCGGCGGCCAGAAGGTGGGCACCTTCTACGCCGCACAGACCCTGAAACAGCTCCTGACGTCGGACTCTTCTGGCGCGAAGATCGCGCGGGTCACGATCAAGGACTGGCCAGCCTTCACATTCCGCGGTGGGATGGACTCGGCCAACCCCCCACCCCCAGGGGTGGCCCGGTGGACGAAGGCTGACCGGCTGGAACAGGTGGAGGTCCTCGCTCGGAACAAGATGAACCGCTTCTTCTACGGGCCCGCGGCTGACCCGCGCACGGGCGGTAGCGGAAGCAACAACTGGCGCACCCCGTACACGAACGCGGAACTTGGCGACCTGCGTGAAGTCGTCACCAAGGCCAACAGCCTGCATGTCGCGTTCGTCTACCGGATCTCACCCGAAATGCCGCTGGACCAGGCCAGCGGCATCTGCCACTCCTCCGCCTCGGAGCGCAACACCCTCCTCTCCCGGCTCGATCAGATGTACCAGATCGGGGTCAGGCACTTCGTCATCGCCTGGGACGACGTCTTCCCGACGCGGCCGTTCTCCTGCGTCAGCGACGGCCAAACGTACGGAACCGGGGTCACGGCGTGGGCCCGGGCGCAGGCCGACGTCACGAATTTCGTCCAGACGAAGTTCGTCCGAGCCCACGCCGACATGGGCCAGCTGTACACGGTCAGCAGCGAGTACGCCGGGATGGCGGTGAGCAGTTACCGGACCGAGTTCGACACTCGGCTCGACACCGCCGTGGGCGTGTACTGGACCGGTCCCGAGGTGCTGTCGCCGAGTATCACCCGGAAGAACCTCGACGACGCACAGTTGGCGTTCCCCAGGCACCGCCTCGCCATCTGGGACAACTTCCCGGTCAATGACCAGGTCTGGGATCGGCTCCAGATGGGCCCGCTGGCCGGGCGCGAGGCTGCGCTTTCCGCTGCTCCGGGAATCCTGTTCAACGAGATGACCCAGCAGGGCCCTTCCCAGCTGCCCCTGCTCACTGCCGCCGACTTCGCCTGGAATCCGGGACACTATCAGCCAGAGGACTCCTGGTCCCGCGCCATCAACACCCTGGGTGGATCGATGGCCAGCCAGCTGCGAACCTTCGCCGAGATCAACCGTTCGTCCGTCGTCGACCACACCGACTCGGTGGCGCTGGCCGATGCCATCAGGAGCTTCCGCAATGCCCTCCGTACCGGAAGCGGGGTGGACAACGCCGCCGCCGCACTCAAACAGAGGCTCTCTGGTCTCAGGACGGCCAGTACGGCCCTGCAGACCATGAACACCAGCCTGACGACCGAGGCGGGACCGTGGTTGCAGCAGACGGTGCGCCTCGTGGACGCGGCGACTCGCGCCGTGGATCTCCTGACCGCCGAGCGCGCCGGACAGACCACTGTGGCAAACAACCTTCGCCAGGAGATTCGTGACCTTCTTCCCGCCATCGCCGCCCATCCGGAGTCGGTGGCCCACGGCGTGCTCCACCCGCTGGTGACCTTTGCGCTGCGCCGGGGCGTCGACAGCGTGGATCTGAGCGGAGACGGGCGCTCCGATGTGCTGGCTGTCAGGGCAAACGGCACGCTGAACGCGTACGAGAACCTGCGCACCACGATGAACTGGCCGGAGTTGGGCCCTACCCAGACGGTCGGGCAGGGTTGGTCGGCCACGCAGCTGCCTATCACCGGTGATCTCGACGGTGACCGGCTCGCGGACCTGCTGACAGTGACCAGCACCGGGGCCTTGGTGCAGTTCAGAAACACCGGGTCCTTCACGGGTGACATGTTCGCGGCAGGTGTCCAGGTCGGCAGCGGCTGGCAGGGGATGCTGGCGGTGCACCTGACTGACCTCGATGACGATGGGCGCGCTGACCTGCTGGGAGTGTTCCCGGACGGCACGCTCAAGGCGTTCCGTAATACCGGCATGAACAACGGTGCTGTCACCTGGGGTCTGGCCGTCCAGGTCGGCCAGGGGTGGAGCACCGCCGAGCGTCCCATCGTCGGTGATCTCACGGGTGATGGAAGAGCCGACCTGGTGTCCATCAAGTCCGATGGATCGCTGTGGCACTACCTGAACACCGGCAGCTTCACCGGCGGAATGTTCGCCACCGGTCAACGGATCGGTGAGGGCTGGACCGGTTACCTGGCCGTGCACGTCGTCGACCTCGACGGCGACGGACCTGCGGATGTGCTCGGTGTGCTGGTGGACGGGACGCTTGCCGCCTTCCGCAATCAGGGCATGACGAACGGACGTGCCAGCTTGGGACCCCGAGTTTCTGTGGGTCAGGGTTGGAACGCCAACATGCTGCCCAACCCGACCGACCTGAGCGGGGACGGTCGCGCCGACCTGGTCTCGATCAACGGTGAGGGCAGGCTCATCACGAACATCAACGCAGGCCGCTTCGCTAGCGGATTGATGTTCCCGACGATGGCAGCACACGGCCCAGGATGGCAAGGAACCCTCTTTCTCCGCTGACGGGGCTCTGAGCCGGCCGCCGGCCGGCAATGCCGACGGGTTCCATGCGTGGTGGCGCGGCACCGCCTGGCCGGGGTGGCGGGGTGCAGGTCGATCGAACTGCACCCCGCGGCCAACCTGAGAACCGCAGGCGCGGGTGTGCTCGATGCGGTGAGCAATAGTGTCGAACCCCAGCCATCAGGCTTCAAAAGCCAAGGACAGCCCAATCGAGAGTCGCACTGGCAATCGTTGGGCGACGCTGCTTCTGCAGGCACGGCGCCGCTTCCTCACCGAACTGGCGCTGCCTGGCCTCGATGTCGTCCCAGTGGTCGAGCGGCCCAGACCCGACGTGGACCGGGATCGGGAGCTGTGTCATGCCTCAGCTCCGGCAGACGGACCAGCGAAGTGAACGGCGAGCTGCTGCATCCTGCGCAGGTACATCGGGGCGATCGTCAGGTGGACCCGCGTCGTGTCCTCGTCGATCTGCCGCCCGGTCGGGTGACCCAGCTCGTTGCGGGTCAAGCGGATCAAGTCAGCGAGGAGCAATTGTCAAGACTTGTGGGTCGGCCGGTTGCTGGTCTTGAGACGGCGGATCTCCGAGATCAACCTGGGTATGTCTTCACGGCCGTGTGCGATGAACAGGGCGTTCTCGTCCCAGCGCTCGTCGGCGCAGTCGATGTAGCGGTGAGGGAACTGGACGAGGATGGCAACGACCATTTCACCGGTGGCGATCGCCCGCTCGCCCCGGGCGCGGATCCGGGCGTGTCCGCGGTTGACGGCCCTCTGCCGGCGCGACACCGTCGGCCGGTACCGGTGGCGCTTGAACGGCGTGCGCACGCTCCCGCCGGTTCCCTGGTAGCCCTTGTCGACGAAGGTCATCACGTCGGCGCTGAGGTCGTGGGTGGCCCCCGCAGCGCATCCGACGCCCAGATGAGCCGCCCCGTCGTCCTCGATGAGCTGCACGTTCACGCCGTGCCGTTTGTGCTTTCCGGAGTAGCAGGGCTGGTAAAGCGCCGGTGGGTCGTCGAATGCACATCGGCTGGATCATGCACCACCGACGCCTGGCCCGCGACTACGAAGCCCTACCCGACAACTCCGCCAGAATTCAGACGCCTCTAAGTTGTTCAGGTCAAGTTGACGGATTGTCAGCGTGCTGGCCGCCGACCCGGGTCTCGTCGGGAAGCCGCTTCGCCCGGGCAGGCGCGGCCGGCGGGCTCGGCCGGGACAGACGCACGACCCACATTGCGATGCCGCCCGCTATGGTGCCGGCCAACGCGAGGACGACCACCAGCACGTCGAACAGGAACACCGACCGCCAACTCAGCGCTTGCGCCACCACGCCGCTCGCGACAGGTCCGAACAGGAGAGCAGCACCGAGCGCGACGCCGAGCACCAGTCGCGCCCGGGAACGCCAACGGCCCAGCTGACCGGACAGGGCGAGGGCGACACCAACTACGGTTCCGGCACCCAGCCCGACAACCACCCGCCCAACCGCCATCAGCGCCGCCCCCGGCGCGAGCGCACTCACCACGCACCCAACGACCAGGAGCACAAGCGCCGGCACCCCGGCTGCAGTGGGCCACCGCCGCCCGAGCAGATATCCGGGCACGACCAAGGCCGCCGTCGCCACCACGCCCGACGCAACCACAGTCGCTGCCATGGCTGCGGTGGAAAGCCCAAGATCACGCCCGATCGCGCCACCCAGCGGGCCGATCGGCGCGGTGAGCAGTCCGGCGGCGACCATTGCACCAAACGCCGGACCGGCAAGCGACCAGAGCGGGCGGACCACCGGCGGTCGGGCCGGGGCGGGGTATCCAGGTGAGCTCATCCGCCGAGTGTATGCACCGGGCGAAGCAGCCTGGAACGGATCGGGTTGGGGCTTAGGCGGTGTCTTCAATGGGTCTTGCGGTGCACTCGCTCTCGTCGGCAGCCGATCCCGCCACCGCCTCCTGTCGTGGCCTGGCGGGGCGCCGGAGCTTGCGCTGGGCCCGCTCTGCCGGTGCGGCAGGATGCTGGTGTGGGCGCGGAGGAAGACGACGAGTTCGAGGAGGTCGCCGATGTCCTTCGAGGGCGGGCGACCGTTGACGCGCAACTTCGCCCGGCACTTGAGGCGCTTGAGGCTCGGCTCGGTCAGCCCCTCATTGCCCTTACCTGCGGGTCCATGAACTTTGTGGCCGGCCACGGAGTCCCGGGCGTGGAGGTTCCGACCATCACCGCCTGGGTACGCGGCGCGGCACCCGACCATGATCGCCGCCTGCCGGCGGACGCGGTCCTCGATCAGATCGTCGCCGAGTTCGGTCCGTGGCGGTGGCGGCAGTTCACGGCACGGGCGTTGCGGATCGGGAGACTTCCTAGTTCGCGGGCCCGGCGCATCGCAGCACTTGCCGGCGTCGAGTACGTAACTGGTCCGGTTATGGGCGGGCTGGGGTACTTCGATGAGGAGGCCACGGCACGCGTCATGGCAGCGATACCGCAGGAGCGGTGGGACCAGTCCCGCGACGACTGGGGAGACCGCGTCTGGACCGTCGCGGTGAACGCGGATCTTCACCGCGTCTCCGTGTTCGTCCACACTGCGGCTCAGGTCGCGCAACTGCAGCAGACACCGCGATGGCATGAGTGGGAACGACAACTTCGCGCGCTCATCGCCGAAGAGGACGAGTTCGGGTCGACCAGCATCATCCCGGTGAATATTGCTCTCGAGAGCCGGGAATCATTCGAGTCCGACTGCCAGGGAAACTGGAGCTACTACTGGTACTGAAGTTCGTGCCAAGCTCGGGTTCGCGCCGAGCACAACACCGACGGCCCGCCATCGCAACAGGCTGGCGTCGACCACCGGCTGCGCCCGGTCTCGGGATCGGGGGAGGGTCGCAACGGCTCCTGGGCGAAAGGTGGGGGAGTGGATCGGCGGCGGTGTTGCTGCCAGCCAACGTGGTGTCGGTAGGGCTGTCTCGTTGCCCTCATCTGGCCGGCCTGCGGTCGTAGCGCCAGTTGACGAACAGCCGGTGAGAGTGCGTCGCTCGACCGGCAGCCTTGCGATCAAAGCAGCTCGCCGGCGCAGCATTCATGCTCGCCGCAGCCGTAGCAGGTGTATCGCATGCAGCCGGTGCAGATCCCGAGGTTCTCCAGTCGGTACCGGTCATGGCAGGTGGAACAGATCTCGCGGCTGTTGAGCATGGCGTTCCAGCCGGCGGACCCGCCATTGAGTTCGTGCGAGGCGGCGACGAAGTCGGCCAGTTCGGCATCGTAGGCCGGAGCTGTCGGGTCGCCGATCTTGTAGTTCAAGCTCCAGCAGTAGACCGCGAAGAACGCCGTGCCGGTGACCAGGAAGGCGCGACCTCGTCCGTCCCGGACCCAGGCGTCGTGGAGGTGCTGAACGCGTTCCCGGATAGGCCGCGAGCCGTCCAACATGACGCGTTCGCCAGTCATCATGGCATTATGCGGGCAGAGCCAAGTGGTGGTGCAACGGCACTGGTGCGCCGTGAGCTCGTCCCACACCGGCGGTGTCAACTGTTCGATCCGCTCCCGGACGCATGTCGGGCACTACCCGAGCTGCTCAGGATGGCGGCCGGGGTGTGTCGCCGACCGGCCGCCCTGCCCGCCGCTGGCCCGGCGCGACCCCCGGGGTGGGGCTCACCCCGGGCGGCCCGCGGGGGGGGCGCCCGCCCGGGCGGTGCGCCGG
>NZ_JBNCKV010000008.1:143689-232717 GCF_049841695.1 Micromonospora sp. DT178 | reverse complement strand
CCCCCCCCGGCCCCCGCCCCGCGGGGGCCGCGGCGCCCCCCCGGGGGGGGCCCCCGGGGGGCCCCCCCCGGGGGGGGTCGCGCCGGGCCCCGACCGCGTATCGGGGGATCAGCCCTTTCGGCCCTCGGTGGCGACGCCCTCGATGAAGTACCGCTGGCCGAAGCTGAACAGCAGCAGTAGCCGACACGAGTACCCCGGCCGGGCAGGCCGGCCGTCAGGCGCTACCGGCTCACCCGTCTGTTGCCCCAACCGTCGGGGTTCGGCAGGCCTTCCCATCTCTCGTCGTGACAGCAGGCGGCGCCCGCCCGCACCCATCCCCGTTCTCGGGGGTCACCAACGATCAGGATCACCAGCCGGTGCTGGCTGACGGGTGGTGCTGATCGCGTCGCGTACCTTTTCGACCAGCTCACGCATTGCGGTCTCGGCGCCCCGGGCCTCGCCGGCCGCAACGCAGTTCGCGACCTGGTCGTGCAGGTCGAGCGCCACCGGCTGGCGACATTTCGGCATCAGGCCATGCTCGGTCCGTCCGGCGAGCACCTCGGCGATCACGCCGGTCAGCGCGGTGAACATCTCGTTGAGGCACGCCTGCAGCAGGAGCGCGTGGAACTCGACATCGGCGGCCAGGAATGCGTTGAGCGTGCCTGCCTCGCCGAGTTGCCGCATCCGCGTGGCCAGGCTGCGCAGCCGCTCGCGCTCGTCAGCGGTGGCATGCCGGGCGGCGCCCGCGGCGGCGAGTGGCTCGACGGCCATCCGTAGAACGCCGTCCGGGACCGCGCGGCACAGCCAATGGTCATCGTCTCCACCGCGCCATCACGCTCCTCTACGACAACACCGACATGGTCGGCCACCACGCCGCCTGGAGCGCGGCCGGCGGTGCGGTGACGCCGACGCAGGAGCAGATCAACCGGATGAAGACCGTGACCGGTGCATCCACGTCGGCACCGGACTCCAGGACTGGCTGATCGACATCGCCCCGAACTCGCTCGCTCGAACCGAGGAACTGGCGGGCGGCCGGCGTCGACGTCACCGGGCACAACATCAACGGTGTCCATGTCTGGGATGTCTGGCGGCAGATGCTCGACGACCATCTCCGCACCGTGGCGTTCCGTACCACCACCAGCCTGGAGGTCGACACCACCTCGGCTGGCAGTTCGCACCGCACCCACGTCACCGCGACCGCCGAGGTGGACCCGGTGACCGTCAGCAACCGCGCACCGTCCGGCACGGTCGACTTCTACGCGGGCGCCAAGTACCTCGGCTCCGCGCCGGTCCGCGACGGGATCGCCCAGTTCGAGGGGACGGTCAGCGATGACCTCGACCAGCCCGTGACCGCCCGCTACCAGGGCGACAGCCTGTACAACGCATCGGAGAGCGCGGCGGTGAATGCCGGCTGACCCCGACGCTCAGACACGGCAACACCTGCGTCGGCTCAGCGTAGACGGTCTCCGCGGACCTACCGCGTCCCCATCTCTGCGGTCAGCTCGGCGCAGATCATGACCGCCGGTCCCGGGTTCGGCGCGATGGGCGATTACCCCCGGTCGCACCTCACCGTCTGCAAAGGGCGTGAAAGCGGTAGGCTGTCGAAGCGGGTATGTGGCGGCCGATGACGCGCCCCAACCACCCGCCTTCTTCCCGGCTTGCAGCTGCCAGCTGATCTGTTGTGCGCTGCCCTGTGACACCTTGGAGCCCGTTTTGGCAGATATGACGCCGCCCGTCCTGAATCCCTTCGCTTCAGGGAGCGACCGGGACACCGACCGCGAACACGGGCAGGCGGTGGACGTGAGCGCGGACGCGATGACCCGCATGCGCACCCCGTTCGTCTCCCGGGACACCGACCGCAGCACCGCTGCCGAAACCGACCGACAGTAGCCACAGGTGTCCCGCGTCCCGTGACGCCCTGAAGATCACCGGGTCGGTCACGGCAGATCCGCTCTGGTAGCCGCTCTCCGGGGAGCGCTCCCGCTGCCGGACGCGTCGCAGTCCTCTGGGTCGGCGGCCAGCCTTATCTGACCGTTAAGTAGCGGTCGGCCTGGTGCGCCCGGAGGTTCGACTGTGCAGACTGGGGCGATGCGCGCCGCCGACTCGCTCGCCCACCGCCGTCGTACGCAGGCA
Organism: Micromonospora sp. DT178; assembly: GCF_049841695.1. Taxonomy (NCBI): domain Bacteria; kingdom Bacillati; phylum Actinomycetota; class Actinomycetes; order Micromonosporales; family Micromonosporaceae; genus Micromonospora; species Micromonospora sp. DT178. The sequence goes on along the minus strand of NZ_JBNCKV010000008.1, from coordinate 230,605 downwards.
TTCGTCGCGGTGGTCGCCGCGCTCGCCGTGGCGGTCGCCCTCGGCGCCTGGTCGCTGCGGGACCGGGTCGCCGGCGGCCTCGGCCTGTCGGAGCGGGGCGCCGTGACCGTCTTCGGTGCCGCCCCGGCGGATCGCACCCCCGCCTGCGCCGGTCGACCGGCCCGGGCGCCCCGCGAGTTGCGGGGCATGTGGATCACGACGGTGAACAACATCGACTGGCCGAGCCGACGGGGGTTGCCGGCCGAGACGGTGCGGGCGGAGTTCCGGGGCTGGCTGGACCTGGCGGTGCGGCACAACCACAACGCGGTCTTCGTGCACGTGCGGCCGAGCGGGGACGCGCTCTGGCCGTCGGCGTACGCGCCGTGGTCGGAGTGGCTGACCGGGCGCCGCGACGGCCGCGACCCGGGCTGGGACCCGATGGAGTTCATGGTCGCCGAGGCGCACGCCCGCAACCTGGAGTTCCACGCCTGGTTCAACCCCTACCGGGGCGGGCAGCCGGCCACGGTGGGCGGGCCCGGCCCGAGGCTGGACCGGCTCGCGCCGACGCACCCGCTGCGGCGGCACCGCGACTGGGTCGTCACCTATCCCAGCGCCGACCGGCCCGGCAGCCGCCTCTACTTCAACCCCGGCATCCCCGAGGCACGCACGTTCGTCGAGGACTCGATGCTGGAGGCGGTCCGGCGCTACGACGTCGACGGGGTGCACTTCGACGACTTCTTCTACCCGTACCCGGAGGCCGGGCAGGACTTCCCGGACGACGCGACGTTCGCCCGGTACGGCCGGGGGTTCGCGGACAAGCACGCCTGGCGCCGGGACAACGTGAACACGCTGGTCCGCGAGATGAGCGAGCGGATCAAGGCGATCAAGCCCTGGGTGAAGTTCGGCATCAGCCCGTTCGGCATCTGGCGCAACAAGCGCACCGACCCGGCCGGCTCGGCGACCGCCGGGTTGCAGAGCTACGACGACATCCACGCCGACACCCGACTCTGGGTACGGCAGCAGTGGCTGGACTACGTCGTGCCGCAGCTGTACTGGCACATCGGGTTCGACAAGGCCGACTACGCCAAGCTGCTGCCGTGGTGGGCGGCCACGGTGCGGGGCACCCGGGTCCAGCTCTACATCGGCCAGGCCGACTACCGGGTGGGCGAGCGCGGCGCCTGGCGCGACCCGGCCGAGCTGGACCGCCAGCTCGCCCTCAACCGCCGGTACGGCGCGAGCGGGAGCGTGCACTTCAGCGCCAGGCAGGTGCGCACCGACAAGCTCGGCGCGGTGAGCCGGTACAGCGGGGCCCACTACGCCGGGCCGGCGCTGGTGCCCGCGATGGCGCAGCTGCCGGCGGCGCCGCCGGCCGCCCCCACGGTCACCGACGCGCGGCGTGCGGGTGTCGGCGGGGTGACGCTGACCTGGCGCGGGGACGGCGCCGCGAGCTTCGCCGTCTACCGTGTCGACGGCGACACGGCCCGGCTCGTCGGCACCGCCCGGGGTACCGGCTGGGTCGACCGCACCGCCCCGGCCGACCGTCCACTGTCCTACTGCGTCTCCGGCCTGGACCGCAGCGGCAACGAGGGCCGCCTCAGCGCACCGATGGCCGTCGCGGCGCGGTAGGAGGGGTTTCCAGGCTGCCCGCGGCGCCCGGCCCGGACGGACCGCGACGGGGTGGCCGGCAGTAATCGTGTTGACCGGACGGGGCGTCTCTGGCGGCCTTTGCTGGTGGACACTGCCGATCTCGCCGCGCGCCTGGACTGCGTCCGGCGAACCTGGACCCCGCAGCAGCGGCTGCACGTCGGCAACGTCGCCTGGTCCCACGCCCACGGGGACGGCAGCGCGGCCCCTGACCGCACCCTTGCCTGGGGCCGCCCCCTGCTGGGGTTCGCCGACATCTGGCTACCGGCGTCGGCAGAGGAGCCGGCGACCGCGTCGCTTCACCTGTCGCTGCGGACCGTGACCCCCCGCCAACTGGTGGATGCGCTCGACGAGCTGGGACAGGTCGCTCCCCGCGTCAGCCTGGAGGTGCCCCTACAGCAGACCGAGCTCGTCGACGCGCTGTCGGCGCGGGGTTTCGTCGAGTCCGGTGGGCCGTGGTTCGCGCAGCTGTGGCGCAGTCTCGGGGACCTGTCCGACCTCGAGGCGACGGCGGATACCCGGTGCCACGCCGGCTCTACGAAGGGCTGCGGATGCGGGAGGTCGCCCAGGTCGTCCGCTTCGCCATCGCATGAGGACGGACGACCCGGCTCCGCCGACGAGTCGTACGGTCAACCGACGAGGTGGACACGCTCACCGGGTCGCAGGCGACGGATGTCGGCGCCCAGGCGGTCGGCCTCGCTCCGCAGTACGCCGTCGAGCACCCGCAGGCCCCAGTCGTTGAGGAGGCCGTCGTGGATGGCGTACGCGCGCCGGGGTGCCGTCCGGCGTAGGTGCTCGATCAGGTCGGGGACGGTCATCCACGGCGCCTGGCCGGGTACGAGCAGCGTGGGCACGTCCACGACGGTCAGCGCGTCACCGGGATGGAAGACCTCCTCGTCGATCAGGAAGCCGACGTTGTCCACGGGCGGGACGTCGGGGTGGCTGTGGTGGTGTTTCTCCCCGACCACCCGTACCCGGAAGCCCGCCACGTGCAGCACGTCGCCCTCGCGGACCACGCGGACCCGATCCTCCAGGCCCGTCAGGTGCCGGGCGACACCCGGACAGGTGTAGACGGCCAGGGCGGGATCGACCGCGACGGCCGCGCGCAGCCGGTCTGGCTCGAAGTGATCGAAGTGTTCGTGGGTGATGAGCACCGCCTCCACGTCCGCCAACGCCTCGGGCTCGGGCGTCATCGCGCCGGGGTCGATGACGAGCGCCCGCCCCGCCTTCTCCAACCGGACGCAGGCGTGGCCGTACTTGGTCAGCTCCATCGCTACCTTGTAGCACCACCCGCGTCGCAAGGGCTGCCCACGGACCTGCCTCGGCGGCCGGATCTGCCGCAGGCAGAAACGGGTAGGCGACGGAGGGGTCGCCCCGGTTGCGGCGACGCCCGGTCGCGCCGGTTACCCTGCGGCGGTGGTGGTCGGCGAGGACGGGGAGCGGCTGGCGGCGTCGCTGGCCGACCGGCTCGACGCGGTCACGTTCGCCGACCTGACCACGGACCAGGTCACCGCCCGGCTGATCGACGCGGTGGTCGACTGGGCGGGGGAGCGGGGCTGGCGGGTCTACCGGCGGGCGTCCAGCGTGTTGCCGCTGCCGCCGCCGATGTCCGCGCAGCAGTCGGTGCTCGACGTGGCCTGTGCCCGCCCGGACGGGCCGCCGGTCGTCGTCGAGGTCGATCACGGTACGCGCCGCCGTACCTGGGAGAAGCTGCTCGCCGAGGCCGACGCGGGGCGGGTCCCGCTCTGGGTGCGCTGGGGCGCCGGCCGGTTCACCGCGCCGCCTGCGCCGATCCTGATGGTGGCCTGCGAGGTGAGCAGGCGGCCGGACCCGACGGGCGGGGGTCGCGTGCACAGTCGTTCGCCGCGAGCCGACAAGCTGCCGCCGGCGCATTCGGCCGTACGGGTCGCGACGGTGGACGCCGTCGAGTTGCCGCTGCCGCCGCCCGGGTCACCCGGGACCTGAGCCGCACGGGCACGGCCGCCGCGCGCCTCGCGGGGACCGCCTCGGTGCGTAGGCGCAGTCGACGGCAGCAGGTGGCGGTCGGCGGTGCGACGCTCGGCCGCGACGCCACAGAGTGGTCGGGCAGTGCCAGAATGCGATCATGGATGAGACGCCGAACTTCCTCCGCCCGTTCGTGCTGACGCCGACCGCACGCCGGCACGAGCGAGAGGCGAACCTCGACTGGTACGTACCGGAGGGCGGCGGTCCGCACCCCGCCGTGGTCCTCGTCCACGGGGGACCGCTACCGGCCGGCCTGCACCCGGGTCCGCGCGACTGGCCGGTCTACCGCGGCTACGGCTGCCTTCTCGCCGACCTCGGTCTGCTGGCCGTCACCGTCGAGCACCGGATGCGCGTCGTCGCCGGCCCGCAGGGTCCCGTCACCGACTGCCCGACGGCCGCCCTCGACGTCGCCTCGGCCGTGGACCGGGTACGCGCCGACCCGCGCGTCGACGGCGGGCGGATCGCCCTCTGGTTCTTCTCCGGCGGGGGACTGCTGAGCACGGACTGGCTGCGGGACCGGCCTTCCTGGCTGCGGGCCGTGGCGCTGACGTACCCGCTCCTCGCGCCGATGCCGGGTTGGGGCGTCGACCCGCGCTTCGATCCCAGCGCGGCGATCGGCGAGCCGGGCGGGCCCGTACCGTCGCTGCTGCTCACCCGCGTCGGCCGGGAACGCGAGGAGATGGCCGAGACGGTCGCGGCGTTCCTCGACGCGGCGGGCGACGCCGGCGTACGGGTGGAGGTGATCGACGTACCGGGCGGGCAGCACGGGTTCGACATGCTCGACCACACCGACGAGTCCCGGCGGGCGGTCGAGCAGGCGGCCGGCTGGGTCTCGCAGCGACTGGCCCGGTGACCGGCTCTCCTGCCCACCCCGCAGCGGCGACGCTCAGCGCTGCGACAGCCGGTCGATCTCCGCGAGCATCCGGTCCACCTGTGGACGCGTTTGGGCCCGCAGCTCGTCGCTCCAGCTCTCCTCGGAGTAGCGGCAGTTGAGGTACAACTCCCTGGCATGCGCCAGCACGGGTCGGTGCTCCCGCGGCAGCCGGGCCAGAGCCCAGTCGGCGGCGGCGTCCTTCGACCGGATCTCGCCCGTCGCGAGCGTGCTCCAGATGCGGGCGAAGGTCAGCACGACGTTGCGGGTGTCGCCGTCCAGGTCGTCGAGCAGGCCGGGGATGCCCGCCACGCTCGCCCGGACCAGGTCCGGGTGCGGTACGGGGTCCAGGACCTGCGCCGGCGGCGGGCCGGTGAGGGGCTGGTCGCCGGCCAGCACCATCGTGATCAGCAGGGCCAGGTCCGGCATCGGCTCCGGGCGCGGGAGGGCGCCGGCCTCGAACTCGGCGCGTAACCACTCGCCGTACAGGAAGTCGGCGGTCGGCGGAAACCGCCACGGGCGGACCTCGGACTGGACGACCACGGTGAGTTCGACCGGACGGGCCCCGGCGGGAGAGCCGGAGATCGCGAGCAGCCCGTCGAGGAGTGCCCTTCGTTCCTGATCGTCCATCCGCCGGCGCGCGACCACGAGGACGTCCAGGTCGCTGGCCGGCTTGAGGCCGCCGAGCACGCAGGACCCGTGCAGGTAGGCACCGACGGTCTCGCCACCCAGCACGCCACCGACCAACCCCACGACCTGCCGAACCTGATCCATGGCCGCCAGTCTCGGCCGTCGGGGCGGGGCAGCGCATCCGGATAAGGATTTTGCGATCATGGGTACGTCGACCCGCCCGAGAGGAAGTGATCCGTGGTGGCAGGCGTCCCCGCCGATCCGAACGTCCTGCATCCGATGCCCGAGCAGCCGCGGGTGGTGCTGTTGAAGCCGCTGGTCACCTCCCCGCTCATCGAGGTCGGCGAGTTCTCCTACTACGACGACCCGGACGATCCGACCGCCTTCGAGACCCGCAACGTGCTGTACCACTACGGGCCGGAGAAGCTGGTCATCGGGAAGTTCTGCGCACTCGGCGAGGGCGTGCGGTTCATCATGAACGGCGCCAACCACCGTCTGGACGGCCCGTCGACGTTCCCCTTCCCGATCATGGGTGGCTCCTGGGCCGAGCACTTCGACCTCATCACCGGCCTGCCCGGACGGGGTGACACCGTCGTGGGCAACGACGTCTGGTTCGGATACCGCGCCATGGTGATGCCCGGCGTCCGCATCGGCCACGGGGCGATCGTCGCTTCCGGTGCCGTCGTCGTCGACGACGTCCCCGACTACGGCGTCGTCGGCGGCAACCCGGCCAGGCTCATCCGCCGCCGGTACAGCGACGAGGACATCGTCCGCCTGCTGGCGCTGGCCTGGTGGGACTGGCCGCTCCCGCACCTCACCGAGCACGTCCGCACGATCATGTCCGGCAGCGTCGACGCCCTCGAGGATGCGGCACCGGGGGATCGGTAGCGGAAGATCGAGGCCGCCGCCCGGTGGACCGGCGGGCCGGGTGGCCGGAAAGGAGCCCTCGGGTGTACGTCAGCATGGCGACCAGCGCCGGTAGGATCGGCCGGCCGAACGAGGACTTCGTCGGCGCCGTTCCCGGCGCCGCCGTGCTGCTGGACGGTGCCGGCATCCCGGGAACCGAGTCGATCTGCTGCCACGGTGTCGCCTGGTTCACGCACCGTCTCGGCGGCGCGCTGCTCGGCCGGCTGTCGCGCGACGACGGGCGAAACCTCGCGGCGATCCTCGCCGACGCGATCGGCGAGACAGCCGCCGATCACGACAGCGTCTGCGACATCGCGAACCCCAGCAGCCCACATGCGACCGTGGTGATCGTCCGCGCCCGCCGGGGCCGCCTGGACCATCTCCTGCTCGCCGACTCCTTTCTCGTCCTCGACCAGGTTCGCGGTGGCCCGCAGGTCATCACCGACGAGCGTGAGGTCACCGTGAGGCGCATCTGCTCGGCGCCCCTGGACGGCGTTCCCGGGGGAACCCCCGAGTACGACCGCCTCCGGGACTCCTGCGTCGAGGCGCTGCGGGCCCGCCGGAACCAACCGGGCGGTTACTGGATCGCCAAGGACGATCCGCACGCGGCGGAGGAAGCGGTGACCGGCAGTCGACCCCTTCACGACCTGGACGGCGCCGCCCTGCTCAGCAACGGCGCCAGCCGCATCGTCAGCCCGTACGGCCTGACCGACTGGCCCGGCGTACTGGACCTGCTCGGCGCCGACGGGCCGGCCGAGATCATCCGCCGCGTCCGGCAGGCCGAAGTTCGCGCCCGCGGCGGCCCCGATGACCCGGTCCCTGACGACGCCACGGTCGCGCACTGCACCCACCTCGGGTAGGGGACCGGGCGCCGGATCCAGCTGGGTGCGGATACTCAGCGTCGGATCGGTGCGACAGCTCAGGCGTCCCCGGCCGGATGCGCCGAGGATTCTGACATGGCCGAGACGCTGCATCGATACGCTGATCCGTCCTTTCTCGCGTCACCACGCCTGACCGCCGGGGAACGCTGGCGACGGGCACGTCTGACGATCTTCGGCCGGGTCCTCGGGGCGGTGGTGCGGCTCGCCGGTCGCCACCCCGCCTCGTGGCGGTGGTCGGCCCGGCGGCACCACCCGGCACTGGACCTGCTCGCGGCGGCGAACGCGCGTGCGGGTTGCGCGCTCGCCGCGCTGGACGTCCCGGCGTACCGCTCCTTCCTGCGCGCCCGGCCGGTCGGGGTCCGTCGCCGGCTGCGGGACTTCCCGGAGACCGACAAGGTGAGCTACGTCGTTCCCTTCGACGCCGCCCGGCGCTGCCGTGGCGGACGGCTGCCGGCCCGGGGCGTGGTGGTCGACGAGTCGGCCGGATCGTCGGGCCGGCCCTTCAACTGGCCGCGCGGCGAGCGGGAACTGCGCGCGGTGCACCGCGACATCGTCGGCTACACCAGCCTGGTCTTCCCGATGCGTCGCCCGTTCGTCATCAACGCCTACTCGATGGGCGCCTGGGCGACCGGGACGACGACCGGCGCCGCGATGGCCCGGATCGCGGTGGTCAAGAACACCGGCCCGGACCTCGGCAAGATCGTCGACACGCTTCGTGAGTTCGGCCCGGACTTCGACTACCTGGTGACCGCGTACCCGCCGTTCCTGAAGCACCTGCGCGACCGGCTCGACGCCGACGGCTTCGACTGGTCGCGCCACCGCGTCTTCGCCAGCTGCGGGGGAGAGGGGATGACCGAGGCGCTGCGCGCCTACCTGGAGGAGCGGTTCCTGAAGGTCCGGTCGGCGTACGGGGCCTCGGACCTGACCATCGGGATCGGCGCGGAGACCCGGTTCACCGTGTGGCTGCGGCGCCGCCTGCGCACCGACCCCGAGCTGCGGGCGGCGCTGCTCGGCGTCGACGAGCAGCGGCTGCCGATGGTGTTCCAGTACAACCCGTTGGCCACCTACCTGGAGACCAACGAGCGCCGGGAACTGCTCTGCACCATCACCGGCCCCGACGTCCTTCAGCCACGACTGCGGTACAACGTCGGCGACGAGGCGCTGCTCGTCGGGTACCGACGGATCCTCGACCTGGTCCGCGGCGACCCGCAGCGCTGGGCCGAGTGCCGCGCGGCGCTGGCCAGCGAGCGGATGACCCTGCCGGTGCTGCTGCTGTTCGGCCGGCGCGACTCGACGGTGTCGTACCTGGGCGCCAACCTCTACCCGCAGGACGTGGAGTACGGCCTCTACGCCGGGAACCCGTACGCCGCCGAGATCAGTCGGTTCTGCCTGGCGCTGGCCGAGGACGCCGCGCTGGAGACCCGGCCCGTGGTGCACCTCGAACTGCGACGCCCGCTGCCCGACTCGGACCGCGAGGCTCTCGCCGGCGCCTGCCGCAGCGGCGTACGCCGGCACCTGGCGACCGTCTCCCGTGACTTCGCGCAGTCGCTGACCGAGGACCCGGCCGCCGGTGACCTCCGAATCGAGCTGCACGAACCGGGCGCCGGCCCGTTCGCCGGACAGCAGAAGATCAAGAACGTCTACCTGAAGGGCTGAGAGATGCGTACCCGTGACTTCTCCCGCGCCCCCGCACAGGCCCAGGCCGGCGCCATGTTCTTCGGCGCCACCCGCTACAGCGGGCCGCTGGCGATCCTGCGGCTCCTCCCGGCCTGGCTGCGGATGGTCCGCGACATGCGCCGCATGTCCGGATACCGCTGGCACCGGGTGTACTGGGAGTTCCCGTTCACCCTCGGCACCGTCGCGTTCTTCGCCGACCGCGACGCCCTGCTGCGCTTCGCCCGGTCCCGGCACCACCGCAAGCTGATGGTCTGGCTCACCGACGGCAACCGCAACGCGACCGCGGGCTTCATCCGGCTCTTCACGGCCGAACCCGACGGCTACTCCAACGGGCTGTGGCGGGCCGAGTCCCCGGAGATGGGGCACATCGCGACGTTCACGCCGCTGGGATCGGAGACGGTGGGACCGGCGGTGCGGCGATGACCGCCCCGCACGCTCTGGAACGCATCGTCGACCGGCGCGGCCTGCGCGAGTTCCTGGCGCTCACCGACAGGGTGTACGCCGGCGAGCCGCGCTTCGTGCCGCCGTCGCGCCAGCAGGTGCGGCGATGGTGGCGCGACAGCGTGCCGATGTACGTGCTCCGCGACGGCGCGGGTGCCGTCGTGGCCCGGACCACGCTGCACACCGACTCCGCCCTCGACGCCCGACTCGGCCGCCGGTGCCAGCTCTTCGGGCTCACCGAGTTCACCGACGCGGCGGCGCGCCCGCTGTTCGACGCGATCGGCGCCGCCGCCCGCGCCGCCGGCGACCGGGACGCGCTCTTCGGGCCGGTGGCGTTGCTGCCCAACCAGTCGGGCGGGGTCATCACCTCCGGGTACGCCGACCGGGGCTTCATCGACAGCGCCTGGAACCCGCCCCGGTACGTGACCGCGTACGAGTCGTCCGGGTTCCGCCGGCGGTTCGAGTCGGACACCTGGATCTGCCCGGTCACCGCCGGAGACGACGTCCCGCCCGACGCCGACGTCTCGCCTGGCGCCGACGAGGACGGCGCGGAGCTGAGGGTGCACCGGGGCGACGTCCGCCGGCTCGCCGACCAGCTCGAACTGCTGCGCGGGATGCTGAACGCGTCCTTCGCCCAGCTCGGCTACTACACCCAGATCTCCGCCGAGCAGCTGCGCCGGCAGACCGACGGGCTCGCGTACCTGCTGGACGAGTCGCTGCTGCTCTACCTGACCAGGGCCGGGCGCCCCGTGGCGTTCGTGCTGTGCGTACCGGACATCAGCGAGTTCGTGGTCCGGGTCCGGGGCGACCTCCACCCGGTCAACCAGCTCCGGCTGCTGGCGGTCCGCCGCCGGTACCGGCGGGAGGCGGTGCTGATCGTCAAGGGTGTGCTGCCGGAACACCAGGGGCGCGGGTACCAGCGGCTGCTCTCCGCCGCGCTGCGCCGCAACCTGCACGCCGGCGGATACACCACGCTGCGCAGCACCTACGTCGGCCGGGACAACCCGGCCTCGGCCGCGCAGTACCGGGCGATGGGCGGCCGGCCGCTGCATGGCTACACCTTCTACGAGAAGGCGCTGTAGACATGGGCCTCGCGGCGTTCCGCGCCCTGGAGCCGCTCTGCTGGCGGGCGCCGAGCGCGCACAACACCCAGCCGTGGCGCCTCGACCACCAGCCCGGAGCGGTCCGGGTGGGCTGGGACGAGGCGCGCACCCTGCCGGCGGGCGACCCCTCCGGCCGGGACCTGCGGCTGTCCCTGGGCGCCTTCGTCGAGACCTGTCTGGTCGTCGCGGCCGACGCCGGGCTCCGGATGCGCTTCGTCGCCGACCACTGCGCCACCGACCGTCGGGCGGGCTGGCTACGGGCGTCCCCGCACCGCTACGACACCCCGTTCGACGCGGCGCAGGTGCTCACCCGTCGCACCCACCGGGGCCGGTTCTCGGCCGGCCCGGACGCCGAGGTGGTGGCGGCCGTCGACGCCGTCGCGCGGGCGTCGGGCGGGGCGGTCCGGGCCGTACCGGACGCCGGCCTGCTGGCCCGCCTGCTGAGGACCGCCGACCGGCAGACGTACGCGGATCCCAGGGTGGTTGGCGAGTTGCGGTCGTGGCTGCGGCTCACGCCGACACACCCGGACTATCACGCCGACGGGCTCACCGACCGGTGCCTGGGGCTGTCCGGGCGCGAGGCGAGCGCGTTGCGGGCGGCGCTGGCGGCGTACCCGGTCCTGCGCCCGCTGGGCCTGCCCCGGCTCCTCGCGGCGGCCTCCGGCAACCCGCTCGCGCGCGGTGGCGCCGTGATCGTCCTGATCGGACCGCCCGAGACGGACGACGCCACCCAGGTCGAATTCGGTCGGGTGCTCGCGCGCACGTGGCTGACCCTGCACGCGGCCGGGCTGGCGGCGCACCCGCTGAGCCAGCTGATCGACACGGCCGCGACCCGGGAGGCCCTCGGCTCGCTGCTGGGCGTGGCGCCGGAGCGCCTGCTGCACGTGGCCCGGGTCGGCCGGCCGGTGGGCCCGGCAGCACCCTCGGCGCGCCGGGTCGGCGGCATCGGGCAGGGCCTGCGCTGATCCCTTGTTCGACGGCGGTGGCGCGGCCGCGCCGGCTCGCGCGCGGGCACGGAGTGCGGGTGGCACCACCCAGGGTCACGACGCCTGGCTGGCCGCGGGCCGTCGGGTCGCCGACCGGCGGGGCACCGGCTCGGACCCGGCGCGGCGGACCGGGGTGAACAGCCCGCCGACCGCGACCAGGAGACACCCCGCTCCTGCGACGAGAGTGACCGCGGTGACGCCGTAGCGGCCCGCGGCCCAGGTCAGCACGGCGGCGCCGGCCGGGCCGAGCGCGTAGTGCGTGCTCCAGAACGCCGAGGTGACCCGCCCGAGCAGGTGGTCGGGGGTGATCTCCTGGCGCAGCGACATCGAGCAGATCCCGCCCACGCTGACGCCGCACAGGTACACCGCGGTCAGCACGGTGACGCCCCGCACGCTCCCGACGACGCCGATGCCGACGATGGCGAGACCGCACATCGCGTGCGCGCCGATCCAGGTGATGCCGAAGCCACGCCTGCGGCGCAGCGGCGCCACCAGCAGCGCTCCGACGACCGTGCCCAGGGCCGCCAGGCCCAGCACCGTGCCGACCGTGCCGTCGGAGCCGCCGAGGTCGTGCTTGACGTGGTAGACGAGGACGTCGGTGAAGCCGTACGTCAGGAAGATGAAGACCGACAGCAGGACGGTCAGCGAGCGGAGCACGGGCTGCCGCCAGAGGAACCGCGCGCCGGCGAGGAACTCGGCCAGCCGGCCCTCCCGCGCCACCGCGCCGCCGGCCTCCGCACCCTCGTCGGGCCGCCGCAGCCGCACCAGCCAGAGGCCGAAGGCCGACAGGGCGAAGCTGGCCGCGTTGATGGCGATGGCCGCCGTGGGGCCGAAGCGGGCCGACACCACGCCGGCGAGCAGCGGCCCGAGCACGGCCGCCGCCGCGTACGTCGCCTGGAGGCGACCGTTGGCCTCGGTGATCCTGGGCCGGTCGACGAGGTTGCGCACCGCGGTCACCGCGGCGACCTGGAACACCATGCCGGCCGCTTCGCAGATCGGCAGCACGACGAAGAGCAGCCAGACCTGCGGACCAGCGAGCCAGGCCAGGGGAATGAGGCCGTAGAGCACCAGTCGGGCCAGGTCGGCGGTGATCATGAGCTTCCGTCTGTCGTACCGGTCGACCAGGACGCCGCCGAAGATCCCCGCGCCGACGGACGCGGCACCGGCCGCGGCCGTGAGCAGGCCCATCTGGGCGACCGACCCGGTCGCGTGGAGCACGAGCAGCGGCACCGCGATGTAGGCGAACGAGTCGCCGGCGGCGGAGAGCGACTGCGCAGCCCAGTAGGCGCCGAAGTTGCGATCACGCCACAGGGGACGCGGAACCGGATCGGTGCGTCGGCTCATATCGGCGAGGGTAATCCGATCCCCCCTGCGAGCGGTGCCCCTGGCACGCCCGGCGGGCGTCTTCCGGCCGGGAATCAGGGTGAGGCCGGCCGCGGCCGCCCCGTATGATCCTCCCCGCGGTGGGCGGCTCCCCGCGGTGCTTCCTTCTCACCCTTTCCTGGCAACTAGCGTCGCGACTCTCCGCCCACCGCCTTCGCACGGGGAGGGCGCGAGCATGGATCCGCTGGCCGGGGTGCTGCTGCGACGCACCGGCCGGGTCGCGGTGGTCGGTACGGGCCCCGCCCCCGCGGACGGTGCGGCCTGGGTGGCCGCGCTCGAGGCCGATCTGGCCGGTCGTGGCTGGCTGCTCCGGGACGACCTGCGCACGGCGGCGGCCCGGCTGCCGGCGTCGGTGCGGGTCCGGTGGGCCGACTGGCTGCTGGCGACCATCGACGAGATGGTGGGCGCGGATCGTCCGATGCTGCCGCTCTACCGGTCGTTCCCCGACACCCCGCGCGACATCGAAGCGGTCTACGTGCGGCGGCTGCTGGCCCATCTGTTCGCCGTGCCCGGCGCGCCCTGCGTGCTGTGCGGCCGCGAGGACGGTGGCGCGCCGCTCGACCCTTGTGGCCATCCCGTGTGCCCGGCATGCTTCCCGCCGGAGCAGGTCACCGCGTGCCCGGTCTGCGGCCGCCGGCTGGCGGCGGACGACACGTACCTCACCGTCGTCGCGCCCCCGGCCCCGGTGCGCAGCCGGCTCCGGCGGGCCGGTGCGCCGGTCGAGGAGACCGACGCGCGCGCCGTCCCGGCCGCGCCGCCGCTGCCGATGCGTCTCGCCGGGCTCGAGTCCGACCCGGTCGGCGCCGCGGCCCGGCTCCGCGACGAGCTGGTCGCCCGGCCTGCCGCGCTGAGCGAGTCCGACCGGGCCGACCTCGAGGTGTTGGTGAACGCCACCGCGCCGGGCCGCCTCGACTGGCTGCCCGAGGTGGTGCCCGCGCGGGAGACCCTCGCGCTGGTCGTCGCCTCGGCGCTGCACGCCACGGCGGGCACCCCCGGCTACCGCGACCTGGTCGCCGCGGCCCGGCGGCGGTGGTCGACCGCCACGGACGTGGCGCGGACCCTGTGGGCGTACTCGGGTGGGGACCCGGGGCTGGTCCTGCCGCGGCGGGACGACGAGTCCGAGGCTCCGGGCGCGGGCTGGCGACCGGTCCACGAGCCCGTCGTCGTCGTGCCGGTCACCCGGGTGCGGGCCCTGCCCCGGCCGCTGCGGCGCGCGGCGCTCGCGCATCTCGACGCCTGTGGTGCCGCGGGCGCGGCGGAGGACCTGCGGCGGCACCCCACCGTCTGGAAGCGACTCGGCGAGCGGCTGCACCCGTACGAGAAGGTGGCCGCGCACCCGGCGGCGGCCGTCGCCTTCGCCGCGCTGCGCGGCACCCGCGCGGCCCGCGCCAGCGCCCTCGGCGCGGCCATCGTGGCGGCCTGCGCCCGCGAGCCCCGGCAGCTCGTGCTGACCGGGCACCCCGACGGCACGGTCACGGTCCGCGTGCGGACCCACGCGTCCCTGGTGGAGGAGGCCCTGACCGACGGCGACGTGACGGGGGCCGCCGGCCTGCTCACCGAGCGTCCGGGCGAGCTGTGGCGCCGGCTCGACCACCTGCTGCGGGCCGCCGGGGACGATCCGGCGGCGTACGCGGCCGTCGAGACAGCCATCCGCCGGACGGTGGCCCGGGTGGCACCCGGCGTGCTCGCCGCGGCGGCGGCTCAACTCACCGGTCGCGCCGAGACGGTACGGGCGACGGCCGCCGAGCTGGCGGCGACCGCGCGGGCGCGGGCGGCGGCGCGGGCCCGCGGCTCCGCGCACACCGGGGCCGCCCCGGCGCTCGCCGTCGGCCTGGGCGACGTCCTGCGCGCCGTCGCGCGGGGCGTGCGCGGTGCCGGCCCTGCCTTCCTGCGGGAAGCGCTCCGGTCGGGCGGCGAGCTGCCCCCTCCCGCCGAGGCGCCGCCCGTGGGCGGCGCCGTCGAGGAGCCCGGGATCGTCGGTGGCCGTCCCGGTCCCGGTATGCCCCGGCGGGTGTTCCATCCCCGCGGCAGCGTCGTGACGACCTGGACCGAGCCCGAGCGACGCCCGCCGGTGCCCGCGCCGGCGATCACCGCGGTACGCGGGCTGGTCGACGCCGAGCTGACCGCCCGCGCCGCCCGGCTCGGCCGGTTCGACGTGGCCGTCCTCGACGCCGCCCTGGCCGAGGTGCCCGCGCCGACGCGGGAGCGGGCCGCCTCGGCGCAGCTGGCGGGGTGGCCACGGGGCAGTGTGCGGGCGCTGCCCGACGCGGAGGTGTTGCGGTTCTTCCTGCACTGGGAGGAGCCGGGCGCCGCGCGGGTCGACCTCGACCTGTCCTGCGTGTTCTTCGACCGGGACTGGCAGCGGGTGGGCCACTGCGACTTCACCCGGCTGCGGTTCGCCGGCGACGGCGCGATCCACTCCGGCGACCTCACCTCCGCCCCGGCTCCGCTCGGGGCCACCGAGTTCCTCGACCTGCACCTGACCCGTCTCGCCGAGCACGGCGTGCACTACGCCGTGCCGACCGTCCTCAGCTACAACGCCGTGCCGTTCGAGGCCCTCACGGAGGCGGTCGCCGGCGTCATGCTGCCCCTCGCCCGGGGCGAGCAGTTCGACGGCGCCCGGGTCGCGCAGCGGTTCGACCTGCGCGGCAACGCCCGGATGCTGCTGCCGATGGTCGTGGACCTGCGCACCCGACGGTTGCTCTGGACCGACCTGACCCTGACCGGCCATGGCTACGGCCACAGCGTCGACCGGCACGGTGACCAGCTCGCGCGGGCGGCCGCCGACCAGTGGGAGCACTTCCTGGGCGGCCACCACGCCACGGTCCTCGACCTGCTGGCATGGCACGCGGTCGGGCGCGCCGACCGGATCCTGGTCGGCCACGCGGACCACACCTACACCGAGGTACCGGCCGACGTCGCCGCCGTCCGCGCGGCGGCGTCGGCGGACACCGGCGAGATCGGCGTACCGCCCGACCTGGCCGGCCGCACGGTCCTGGCCGGCGCCGCCGACCCCGACGCCCTCGACCGGCTGGTCCGCGTGCCCGCCCCGGTCGTGCCGGGCTCGACGGTGGTGACGGTGACCGGCACGCCCGGCCATCCGTGGACGGTGCTGCGCGCCGGCGACGTGCTGGCCGGGCTGGGCACGGGCTGAGGCGACCGATCCGCGCGGTGCGTGGGGCGGTTAGGTAGGCTCGCATCGATCTTCGCGGGAGGCCAGTCAGTGATCGAACTACACGTCGAGCCGGAGTTGCTGGAGAAGGCGTCGCGGGTGTGCGACGACCTGCGGGACGATCTGCGGCGCGACGTGTCCGACGTCGGAGACGAGACGCGGGCCGCGGTCGCCGGGCTGCCCGGATGGCAGACCCGGGCGGCGCTGGAGCAGCTGCGTTGGTCGTGGTCGGACGACCTGACCAGGTTGGACCGCTATCTGTCGCAGGTGGGCGACGCCCTGCAGGGCTGCGCGATGGACTACCGCTACAGCGACGAGGCCAACGCCGCCCGTTTCGACATCCACGGGCGGTGACCGCGCGGTGGTGACGTACGCGGACCTGCGCGAGGCGCGCGTCGCCCCGCTCCGGGACGCCGCGCAGGCCTGGACGGACCTGTCCCGGGCCTGCGCGACGCTGGAAGAGCGGTGCGGCGCCGAGCTGACCGGGCCACTGCGCGTCTCGGGCTGGCAGGGGCCGGCGGCGACTGCCGCGTTGGGCCGGCTGGACGAACTCGACGACGAGTTCGAGGTCGCGAGCCTGCAGACGCGGACCGCCGCGAGCGTGTTGCGGGAGGCGGCGGAGGAGTTCGGCGACCTGCAACGGCGGTTGGAGTCGGCCGTCGGCGCCGCCCGGTCCCTCGGACTGGCTGTGGACGAGGCCGGGCGGGTGTCCGCGCCGGCGGTGGCGGCAGGGGACAGGCACGACCCGGACGCGCAGACGATCCACCGTCGGCATGTCCAGAACGCCGCGATCTACACCGATCTCATCACGCGGATCGTCACCGAGGCCACCGAGGCCGACAGCCGGATCGCCCGCGCCCTGACCCAGTTGAAGGCCAGCGCGCCGGGACAGTTCGCCTGGGAGTACAACCGGGCCAACGACGGCGCTCTCGCCGCCGCTGCGGCGCTTCAGCTCAGCGAGGAGAGCATCCCGGCGCCGGGCAGCAGTCCCGCCGACGTGCACGCCTGGTGGATCGGCCTGTCCGACGACGAGCGGCAGGTCTACCTCACCGCCTACCCGGAGAGGATCGGCGCCCTCGACGGGCTGCCCGCCACCGACCGCGACGCGGCGAACCAACTGGCGCTGCGCACGTTCGTCGGTGACGACGCCGGCCGCCACCGCGACCGGGACGACCCGCAGCATGCCACCGCGCTCATGCTGCTGGACAAGCTGGAAGGCACGGAGCACGCGGCGCCAAACGAGCGGCTCTACCTGCTCTCGGTCGATCCGACGGGTGACGGGAAGGCGGCGGTCGCGATCGGCAACCCGGACACCGCCGCCCACACCGCGGTCCTCGTACCCGGCGTCGGCACCGAACTCGACGACATCCGTGGCCTGATCGGGCGGGCCAACGACCTGCGGGAGGCCTCGGTCGAGCTTGCCCCCGCCGGCGCCGACGTCTCCGTCGTGGCCTGGCTCGGCTACGACACCCCGTCGGCGAACCTCGACATCGTCAGCGCCGTGTTCGGAGCCAAGTCCGAGGCCGGTGCCCGCGCGCTCGACGGTTTCGTCGACGGGCTCCGCGCCTCCCACGACGACAGTCCCTCCCACGTCACCGCCATCGGCCACAGCTACGGGTCGACCGTCCTCGGCGAGGCGGCCAGCAACGGCGACGGGCTCGCCGCGGACGACCTGATCGCCGTCGGCAGTCCCGGCATGCGCGTCGAGAACGCCGGCGAGTTCAACGTCGACCCGAGACACGTGTGGGCCGGCGCCGCGGCCGACGACACCGTCGTCGCCCGACCGGAGGAGACGATCGGCTGGCTCGACCGCGTACCCGTCGTCGGGGAGTGGTTGGTCGACGGCCTCGTCGGCATCCACGGCCCCGCCCCGCACGACCCGGAGTTCGGCGGCAACGTCCTGCACGTCGACACCTCCGGCCACAGCGGATACTGGGCGCAGAACAGCCAGATGCTGCGCTCCCAGGCGGCCGTCATCGTCGGCGACTACGAGGCAGCCGCCCTCGACCACGGCAAAGCACCATGACCCTTCGGCACCGCACGCCCTGGTGGCACGCCGTGGCGGTGGCGGCCGTACTGGTGCCGGCGACCGCCTGCGCGGGCGGTGACCCGGGCACCTCGTCAGGAAAGGACGACCCGTTGCAGACCAAGGCAGCCGCCGAGGTGAGCACCCTGGCCGAGGCTCGTGCCCAGGCCGTCGCCACCACCGCCGGCGTCGCGCTGGACGACTGGCGGACCAACACCTCGCCCTGCCAGGGCCAGCGCGGCGAGATCGCCGACGACGGACGGTGGACGTTGAGCGGCTTCGCCGGGCTTCCGGTCCCGCCCGCCGACCAGATCACCACGCTGCGGCGCATCCGCGACATGTGGCGGCAGCAGGGCTACGAGATCACCGAGGACCGCACCTTCGCCGACGGCACCCGGGGCGCCGTGTCGATGCGTGACCCCGGCACCGGGATCACGATCAGCCTCACCACCACCGCGAGCCGGGACCGCGTCGCCCTGATCCTGGCGAGCGACTGCTACCGGCCCGCGGCCGGCGAGGATCCCGCCAACGCCTAGGCCGGCTCCCGGCGCGTCCGCAGGCACGCACGGCCACCGGAGTTCAGTGCGCGGTGACCTTCCAGTAGCCGCCGAAGTACACGCGCTCCCTGGCGATGCCGCGTTCGGCGCACAGGTGCCGCCGGACGGTCGTGACCATGGCGGACTCGCCCGCGACGAAGGCGTACGGCGTGCCGGCCGGCAACGCCAGGTCCCGCAGCGTACGGATCACCACGTCGCTGCCGCCCGCCGGTGCGCCGCCCCGGTGCAGCCAGGTCAGCGTGACGCCGGGCGGCGTGCGTACCTCGATCTCGTGTTCTGCCGAACCCACCTCGATCAACGCGATCGCCCGCGCCTGCGGCGGCAGCGCCTCGACGGCCGCGGTGATCGCCGGCATGGCGGTCTCGTCGCCGACGAACAGCTGCCAGTCGGTGTCGGCGGGCGGGGCGTACGCGGCGCCGTCGCTGAGCACGCCGATCCGGTCGCCCGGGGCGGCCCTGAGCGCCCAGGCGGAGGCCGGTCCGCCGTCGCCGTGGAGCACGAAGTCGATGTCCAGCTCGCGCCGGCCGGCGTCCAGGCGTCGGACCGTGTAGTTGCGGACCACCGGCCGCCGCTCCGCCGGCATGGCCTGCAGGGCGGGCCACCACTGTGCGGAGTCCGGCAGGTGTAGGTCGGCGTCGGGCGCGGGGGCGAGGAAGATCCGCACCAGGTGGTCCGGTCCGTCGTAGCCGAAGTGGTCGATCTCGGCGCCGGTCAGGGTGATGCGCCGCAGATGGGGCGTGAGCGGCCGGTTGGCGACGACCTCGGCGAGCATCGGGCGTCTGATCACCTCGGCCTCGACCAGGGTACTGCCGACGGTCATGGTGTCGCTCCTTCGCGGATCGTGCGCTACCTCCTGGCTGCGAAGTTAGGTTAGCCTGACCTGAGCGCCGCTGATCTCCTGCCCCTGGTCATCGAAGGCGGAGAATCGGCCCCGGGTGCGGAGGCTCACCCCGGCGGCGCGGAGGTCGTCCCGCGCCCCGTCCGGCCGTCGCCGGGCCGGTTCGTGTTCCCGGCCGCGCCCTGTCCGTCGGTGCCCGTCGCGCTCACCGGGCGGCGGGCGCCGCGCTCCACGGCACGGACCGCGTCGCCCCGGTAACCGCAGGTGAGGCGGCCTGCGGGGGCGGTTCCCGGCAGGGCCGCGGTAGATCAAGACCACCCCGAAACGTGTGTTAGGTTAGCCTCCCCTTACCAGCATTGAGGTGTACTTTCATGCGCTCAAACCGCTTCCTCACCGCGGTCGTCGCCCTGGCCGCCACGTTGGCGCTCACCGCGTGCGGCGGTTCGTCGAAGGCCGAGGACGCCTCGACCGACGGCGGCTTTTCGGCGTTCCCCGTCACGATCACGCACGCGCTCGGCACGACGACGATCAAGGAGAAGCCGAAGCGGGTCGCGACAGTGGCCTGGGCGAACCACGAGGTTCCGCTGGCTCTCGGCATCGTGCCCGTGGGAATGGCGAAGGCCAACTTCGGCGACGACGACAACGACGGCGTCCTGCCGTGGGTCGCCGAAAAGCTCAAGTCGCTGGGCGGGACAGCCCCGGTGCTGTTCGACGAGAACGACGGCATCAACTTCGAGGCGGTCGCGGACACCAAGCCCGACGTCATCCTCGCCGCGTACTCGGGTCTGACCCAGCAGGACTACGACACCCTGAGCAAGATCGCCCCGGTGGTCGCGTACCCGAAGGCGCCCTGGGCCACGGCGTGGCGCGACACGATCAAGCTGGAGAGCCAGGCCCTCGGCCTGGCCAAGGAGGGCGACGCGCTGATCGCCGACATCGAGAAGCAGATGGCCGACGCCGCCGGGAAGCACCCGCAACTGGCGGGGAAGTCGGCGATGTTCATGACGCACGTCGACCCGACCGACCTGAGCAAGATCGGCTTCTACACGACGCACGACACCCGGGCCCAGTTCTTCGCGGACCTCGGGATGAAGGCCCCGGCGAGCATCGCCAACCTCTCCGCCGGCACCGACAAGTTCACGCTCAACCAGAGCGCCGAGCAGATCCAGGTCTTCGACGACGTGGACATCATCGTCGCCTACGGTGACGCCAAGCTGCTCGCCGCCGCGCAGGCCGACCCGCTGCTGTCGAAGATCCCCGCGATCAAGCGCGGCTCGGTGGTCATGCTCTCCGGCAGCACGCCGCTGGGCACCGCGGCGAACCCGACCCCGCTGGCCATCCCGTTCGTGCTCAACGACTACGTCGCGA
Organism: Micromonospora sp. DT178; assembly: GCF_049841695.1. Lineage (NCBI taxonomy): Bacteria > Bacillati > Actinomycetota > Actinomycetes > Micromonosporales > Micromonosporaceae > Micromonospora > Micromonospora sp. DT178. The sequence continues at coordinate 210,139 of NZ_JBNCKV010000008.1, read as the reverse complement.
TGCTCGCCAAGGCTGCCGACCGGGTGTCATGACCCGGCTCGACTCGCCTGCCCTGCCGGACGTCGCCGTGGTGCGGCGTCCGGCACGGGTACGGCTGCTGTGGTTCCTCGTCTCGGCCGCGGTGCTGCTGGCGTTCATGCTGGCGTCGGTCGCGCTGGGCTCCCGCAACGTCGGCTGGTCCGACATCCTCGCCGCGTTCCAGGGCGCGGACGCGACCATGGAACAGGCCGCCGTCACCAAACGGATCCCGCGGACCCTGCTCGCCGTGGCCGTCGGCGCGGCCCTCGGCCTGTCCGGGGCGGTCATGCAGGGCGTCACCCGCAACCCGCTGGCCGACCCCGGCATCCTGGGCGTGAACATGGGGGCGTCGCTCGCCGTGGTCACCGCCATGGTCACCTTCGGCCTCTCCTCGGCGACCGGCTACCTCTGGACGGCGATCCTCGGCGCCGGTCTTGCGGCGGTCTTCGTGTACGCCGTCGGCTCCCTGGGACGCGGCGGCCCGACGCCACTGAAGCTCGCCCTCGCCGGCGCCGCCACGTCCGCCGCGCTCGCGTCGTTGATCAGCGCCTTCGTGCTGCCCCGCAACGACGTGGCCGGCGGCTTCCGCTCGTGGCAGATCGGCGGGGTCGGCGGTGCGACCTACGACAGCCTCCGGCAGGCCCTGCCGTTCCTGGCCGTGGGTTTCGCGATCTGCGTCCTGTCGGCCCGGGCCCTGAACTCGCTCGCGCTCGGCGACGAACTCGCGGCGGGGCTCGGCGAACGGGTGGCCGTCGTGCGGGCCGTCGCGGCGATCGGCGCCGTGCTGCTCTGCGGCGCCGCCACGGCCGTCGCCGGACCCATCGGGTTCGTCGGCCTGGTCGTCCCGCACGTGTGCCGCCTGCTGGTCGGGCTCGACCACCGGTGGCTGCTGCCGTTCTCCGCGCTCCTCGGCGCGTCGCTGCTGACCGCCGCGGACGTCGTCGGCCGGGTGGTGGCGCGCCCGGCGGAGATCGACGTGGGCATCGTGACGGCGCTGATCGGCGCCCCGTTCTTCATCCACATCGTCCGCCGGCAGAAAGTGCGCGAGCTGTGAGCACCACGACTCTCGAGGCCGTCACCCACGGCCGGGTCCGCCGTACGCTCCGGCGACGAGGCGTGCTCGTGGTGCTCGCCGTCCTCGTCGTCGCCGCGTTCGCCGTCTCGCTGATGGCGGGGCGCACCTTCTACCCGCCGGCGGACGTCCTGGCGGTGATCGTCGGCGAGGACGTCCCCGGGGCCTCCTTCACGGTGGGCACGCTCCGCCTGCCCCGGGCCGTCCTCGCGATCCTGGCCGGGGCCTGCTTCGGGCTCGGCGGCGTCACCTTCCAGACGATGCTGCGCAACCCGCTCGCCAGCCCCGACATCATCGGCATCAGCTCCGGCGCGAGCGCCGCGGCCGCCTTCGCGATCGTGACGCTGCACCTCGGGGAGGCGGGGGTGTCCGCCTTCGCGATCGTCGTCGGGTTGGTGGTGGCGCTGGTCGTCTACACGCTGTCGTTCAAGGACGGCGTCGCGGGAACCCGCCTCGTCCTGATCGGCATCGGCATCGCCGCGATGCTCGACAGCATCACCGCGTACGTCCTGACCCAGGCCGCCGAATGGGACCTGCAGGAGGCGATGCGCTGGCTGACCGGCAGCCTCAACGGCGCCACCTGGGCGGAGACCGTTCCGGTGGCCGTCGCCGTGGTCGTCCTGGCGCCGGTGCTGCTGGGGCAGGCCCGCAACCTCTCCATGATGCAGCTGGGCGACGACACCGCCGCGGCGCTCGGCGTCCGCCTCGAACGCACCCGGATCCTGGTCATCGTCGCGGCCGTCGGTCTCATCGCCTTCGCCACCGCGGCGACCGGGCCGATCGCCTTCGTCGCCTTCCTCTCCGGGCCGATCGCCGCCCGGATCATCGGCCCGGCCGGCTCGCTGCTGCTGCCCTCCGCCCTCGTCGGCGCCCTGCTGGTGCTCGTCGCGGACTTCGTGGGTCAGTTCGCCTTCGACACGCGCTACCCCGTGGGTGTCGTCACCGGCGTGCTCGGCGCCCCCTACCTCATCTACCTGCTCATCCGTACGAACCGCGCGGGAGGCTCGCTGTGACCACCACCCACACGCTCGCGGTCGAGAGCCTGACGCTCGGCTACTCCGACCGCGTCGTCATCTCCTCGCTCGACCTCGTCGTGCCGCCCGGGAAGATCACGGCGATCGTCGGCGCCAACGCGTGCGGCAAGTCGACCCTGCTGCGATCCATGTCGCGCCTGCTGGCGCCCCGCGCCGGCCACGTCCTGCTCGACGGCAAGCAGGTGCACCGGCTGCCGGCCAAGCAACTGGCCCGTACCCTCGGCCTGCTTCCCCAGTCGCCGACGGCGCCCGAGGGGATCACCGTGGCCGACCTCGTCGGTCGTGGGCGCAATCCGCACCAGCGCGTGCTCTCCCGCTGGAGCAGGGAGGACGACGCCGCCGTGGCGGCGGCCCTGGACGCGACACAGACGGCGGACCTCGCCGACCGCCCGGTCGACGAGCTCTCCGGCGGGCAGCGGCAACGGGTGTGGATCGCGATGGCCCTGGCCCAGCAGACGGACCTGTTGCTGCTCGACGAACCGACGACGTTCCTCGACGTCAGCCATCAGGTCGAGGTCCTCGACCTGCTCACGGACCTCAACCTGACGCGCGGCACGACGATCGTCATGGTGCTGCACGACCTCAACCTCGCCGCCCGGTACGCGGACCACCTCATCGCGCTGGCCGCCGGCAGGCTGCACGCCGCGGGGGAGCCGGCGCAGGTCCTGACGCAGGAGTGCGTCCGCGCGGTGTTCGGCCTCGAGAGCCAGGTCATCGTCGATCCGACGTCGCAGAAGCCGCTGATGCTGCCGATCGGCCGCCACCACGTGACGACCCGTCCCGGCGTCGGCGTGCCCGAATGACGCGTCGTCGAGCCCCCGTTCACCGAGGCGATTAGGTGAGGCTAACCTGGCCCTCGATCGCTGGGAGGGCGCATCTCGTGTACACATCCACGTTCGTCCGGGCCGTCGCCGAGACCAGGCGGGCCCCGGCCCCCACCTGGGCCGACGCCCTCGTCCCGCGCACCGGGGCGTGACGCCGATGGCAGCCGACGTGATCAGCGGCCAGGCGGTGCTGCGCCGCGCCCTGCGCCGCCAGCGGGGTCGTGTGGTGGCCGGCATCGTGCTGCTCTGCACCCACCAGGCCGCCGAAGCCCTCGTCCCGGTCGCCATCGGCCTGATCATCGACCGGGCCGTCGCCACCGGGGACGTGCGGGCGCTGCTGCTCTCCCTCGTCGGTCTCGCCGCCCTCTTCACCGTCCTCGCCTTCGCCTACCGGGCCGGCGCCCGCCAGGCGTACGCGGCCGTGGAGCAGGAGGCCCACCTCGTGCGGGTCGAGATCGCCAGGAGCGCCCTCGACCCGCGCGGGAACCGCTCGGGCATGCGCGACGGCGAGCTGCTGTCCGTCACCGCCTCCGACGCCGAGTTGTCCGCGCTCGTGGTGCGGGTCGCGGGGCTCTGCGCCGCCGCGGTCACCGCCATCGTGGTCGCGGCCGTCGCGCTGCTCGTCGTCGACGTCCCGCTCGGGCTCGGGGTGCTCCTCGGCGTACCGCTGGTGGTCGTCGCCCTGCAACGGATGGCGCCGTTGCTCAGCCGGCGCAGCGCGTCGCAGCAGGAGGCGCTCGCTGCCACGACCGCGCTCGCCGTGGACCTCGTCACCGGCCTACGCGTGCTGCGCGGCATCGGCGCCCAGGACCACGCCGCCCGCCGGTACGCGGTCGCCAGCCGCCACGCCCTCGACGTCACCCTGCGCGCCGCCACCACCAAGGGCCTGCACCTCGGGCTCACCACCACGGTGAACGGCCTCTTCCTCGCGGCCGTCGCCGGGGTCGCCGGCTGGCTCGCCCTACAGGGGCGGCTCACCGTCGGCGAGCTCGTCGCCGTCGTCGGGCTGGCCCAGTTCATCGCCGAGCCCGTGCAGACGCTCGGCTACTGCGTACAGCTGTTCGCCATGGCCCGCGCCTCCGCCGGGCGGGTCGCCCGGGTGCTCGGCGCCGAGCCGCTCACCCGGCCGGGTACCGCCGGGCCACCCGCCCCGGGCCCGGCGCGGCTCACCCTCGACACGATCGGGTACGCCGGACTCGACGGGCTGTGCCTGCGGGTCGGCGCCGGTGAGGTCCTGGGTGTGCTCGCCTACGATCCGGGCGAGGCCGAGGCGCTGGTGCGGCTGCTGTCCGGCCGCGTGCCCCGCGAGGACTACCGGGGCACGCTGTGCGTCGACGGCGTGCCCGCCGAGGACCTGCACATCGATGCCATGCGCGGCGTCCTCCTGGTCGAACAGCACGACGTGGCGTTGTTCGAGGGGACGCTGCGCGCCAACCTCGCCGCCGCCGCCGGCGCCGGCGCCGGCGCCGACGTTGACGTTGACGAGGCGGTCCTGCGCGCCGCCGTACGCGCCGCGGCGGCCGAGGACGTGCTCGCCGCGCACCCGCACGGCATAGACCGCCTGCTCACCGAGCGGGGGGCGAACCTGTCCGGCGGGCAGCGGCAGCGGATCGGGCTGGCCAGGGCGCTCGTCGCCGACCCGCCGGTGCTGGTGCTGCACAACCCCACCACGGCGGTCGACGCGGTGACCGAGGCGCTGCTCGCCGAGGGGCTGACCGCGGCCCGCGCGGCGGCGGCCCGCGGCACGGTGCTGATCACCAACAGTCCGGTCCTGCTGCGGGCCACGCACCGGGTGGCCGTGATCGACCGTGGGCGCGTCGTCGCCGAGGGCCCGCACGAGCACCTGCTCGCCGGCGACGCCCGCTACCGGGAGGAGGTCCTGCGGTGACCGACGAGTCGAGCACGCTCGGCGTGGAGACCAGGCGGCTGCTGCCCACGGCCACCGCCCGGCAGACCTGGGCCGCACTGCGGGTCGAGTTCGCCCGGCTGCCGGGGCTCAGCGCCGCCGCCGCCACGTTGCTGGTCGCCGCGGCGGCGACCGGGCTCGTCGCCCCATGGGTGCTCGGCCGCCTCGTCGACGACGTCATCGCCGGGTCCGACACGCCCCGGATCGTGGCCTGGGCGGGTGTGATCGCGGGCGCCGCGGTGCTCGCCGGCCTGCTCACCGCGGTCGGCGCCGCGCTCGCCGCACGCCTCGGCGAGACCGTGCTGGCGCGGCTGCGCGAGCGGGTCCTCGACCGCGCCCTGCACCTGCCGTCAGCCACGCTGGAGCGCGCCGGGACCGGGGACCTGATCGCCCGCGCCGGCGACGACGTGGCCGTGGTGACGAACGTGATCGCCACCAGTGGACCCGCCTTCCTCGGCGCGCTGCTGTCCATCGTGCTGACCGCGGCAGGGCTCTTCGCCCTCGACTGGCGGCTCGGCCTCGCCGGGCTGGCCGCGGCCCCCGCCTACGCGTTGGCGCTGTACTGGTACCTCAAGCGCTCCGTTCCGTACTACGCGCGCGAGCGGGTGGCGACCGGCGAGCGGTCACAGGCCATGGCCGGGGCGCTCCACGGCGCGGCGACCGTGCGCGCGTACCGCATGGAGGACGCCCACGTCGGTCGGATCGCCGATCGCTCCGCCACGGCCCGCGACCTGTCGTTGGAGATCTTCGGCCTGCACACCCGGTTCGGGCTGCGGATCAACCGGTCGGAGTTCGTGGGGCTCGCCGCCGTGCTGCTCGCCGGTTTCCTGCTGGTCCGCGACGACCTGGCGACCGTGGGGGCGGCGACCACCGCCGCCCTCTACTTCCACCGCCTCTTCAACCCGATCGGCCTGCTGCTGCTCCAGTCGGACTCCGTGCTCCAGGCCGGGGCGAGCCTCGCCCGGCTCGTCGGCGTCACCGCACTGCCTGACACCGCTTCGCCCGACGGCTCCGCGCCCGCCCGTGCGCAACGGCCCGCGACGGCAGGGCCAGGCGCGCTCGAACCCGCGGCGCTGGAGGTGGTCGTCGCCCGGCACTGCTACGACGACGGGCCCGTCGTGCTGCGCGACGTCACCCTCCGTCTCGCACCCGGGGAACGCGTCGCCCTCGTCGGCGCGAGCGGAGCGGGCAAGAGCACGCTCGCCGGTGTCGCCGCCGGGATCATCGCGCCCACCCACGGCTCGGTCCGCCTGCGCGGCGTGCCGCTGACCGAACTGGACGAGCACCGCGTGCGTCGCGAGATCGCCCTGATCAGCCAGGAGGTGCACGTCTTCGCCGGGACCCTCGGCGACGACCTGCGCCTCGCCGATCCGGACGCCACCGACGCCGAGATCACCGCCGCGCTCGACCTCGTCGGCGTCAGCGACTGGCTCCGTACCCTGCCCGAGGGCCTCGACACGTGCGTGGGGGAGGGCGGGCGTCGCGTCACCGCCGCCCAGGCCCAGCAGCTCGCCCTGGCTCGCCTCGTCCTCGCCGACCCCGCCGTCGCGATCCTCGACGAGGCCACCGCGGAGGCCGGCAGCGCGGGCGCGCGCGACCTCGACCGCGCCGCCACGGCGGCCACCGAGGGCCGCACCACACTCATCGTCGCCCACCGCCTCAGCCAGGCGGCCACCGCGGACCGCGTCGTCGTCCTGGAGCACGGGCGCGTCGTCGAGCACGGCACGCACGAGCAGTTGCTGGCGGCCGGGGGCGGGTACAGCCGGCTGTGGCGGTCCTGGAGCACGCCCGACCCCGTGGTCCCCAAGGGACGCGAAAGCGAGGATCCCGCCGCCGCCCGTCGTCCACGCTCGGCCGTGTCGCCGGGTTAGGGCGCGACCGCGGGGGCGTCGTCGGTACGCCGGTCGCCGTACGCCGCACCGGCGACGCAGCGGGCTGGTCCGGGCGCTGCCCGCGTGGCGTCGGCCGCCCGGGCCGGGGCAGGATGGGGTACGTGGACATCGAGCCGGTCGACTTTGCGCCCGAGCAGGCGTTCCCGTGGGGGATCCTGCGGCAGCGCTGGAACGACCTGACGTTCCTGCACTGGGCGGTCGCGCCGGAGCTCGTCGCGCCGCTGCTGCCCGAGGGAACCCGCCCCGACACCCTCGACGGGGTCAGCCACGTCGGGCTGATCGGCTTCCGGATGGTGGGGCTGGGCCTCGGCCGGGGCCCGGGGGTGCCGTACTTCGGCAGCTTCTGGGAGACCAACGTCCGGCTCTACTCGGTCGACGACACCGGCCGGCGGGCCGTGGTGTTCCGCTCGCTCGACGCGTCGCGGCTGGTCCCGGTGCTGGTCGCCCGGGCGACCCTGCGACTGCCGTACATGTGGTCGGCGATGCGGCTGGACCGGGACGGCGACCGCTACACCTACCGGTGCCGGCGCCGCTGGCCCGGGCCGGTGGGTGCGACGAGCCGGATGGTGGTGCGGGTGGGGGAGCCGATCGCCGACCCGAGCCCGCTGGAGCACTTCGTCACCGCCCGCTGGGGGCTGCACACCCGGGCGTACGGGCGCACGCTGCACCTGCCGAACTGGCATCCCCGCTGGCCGCTGCACCGGGCGGAGCTGCTGCACCTGGACGACGAACTGGTCGAGGCCGCCGGGCTGCCGCGGCCCGTCGGGGCGCCGGTGAGCGTGCTGTATTCCCCCGGCGTCCCGGTGCGGTTCGGCCCACCGGTCGCGACGGGCCGGACGCGGGCTGCCCAAGTCAGGCAGTCACCCTGAACCGCTGACCCTCGGCTGCTGATGGTCGGTCAGCCGGAAGCCGACGCCGCGCACCGCGTCGATGGCCACCCCGGTGCCGAGTTCGTGGAGCTTGCGACGCAGCCGCTTCACCAGGGACTGCACGTCCGCCCTGCGTTCGCGCCCCTCGTCACGCCAGACCGAGCGGTGCAGCTCGGCGTAGCTCCACACCCGGATCGGCTCGGTGGTCAGGCAGGCCAGCAGATCGTGCTCGAGCCGCGTCAGGCCGATCTCGCGGCCCCGGCTGCGGGCCGTCGAGCGGGCCGAGTCGATCAGCAGCGCGTCGTGGTCGGCGGTCGACGGGCGCGCGGACGGCTCCGGGGCGGGCCCCGGCGGGGCCCCGATCAGCCTGCGCAGCTCGTCGAGGTCGGCGACCAGCAGCAGCGGCGCGACCCCGTCCAGGCGTTCGGCGAGTCGTATCCGCTCGGCCGCCGACGGCGTCACCGCGATCACCAGCGGAAATGGTTCGTCGGCCGGAGCTGGTCCGTCCGGCGTAGTGCTTTCGTCGCGTGCCCCCACAGCACCCACCCGGAAACTATGGGCAGCCTCTGCCCATCTTCGTCATGACCGTGACAGTCATTGGCAAGCTCCCCATTCGCCGGCCAACGGCTAGTGACAAATTGCTTACGGCAAGTTCTTGATCGTCCATTCTTGTCGATCATAGTGTCCAGACGGGCAGCCGGCGCGACCCGCGCGGTGCCTGGGGGGCATGTAGGGGTCGGATCCGGATCATCCGAACGGAGCCCGGCCCCCGCACCCTCCACCATGGCTCGTTCCACTCTGGGTCGTTCTGGAGGAGGCACCACCGATGTTCACACGTCCACCCGCAAGGCGCTTAGCCAGATCTCTGGTGAGCGCCGGCGCGGCGATGATCCTCGCCGCGACAGGCCTGGCCGCGACCGGGTCAGGCGCACAGGCCTCCCCGTCCGACAAGATCAGGCCGGAGCTCACGAAGGAGCTCCAGGGCAAGACCGAGGGCGACTTCTGGATCCGCTTCAAGGACAGGGCGGACCTCAGCGAGGCCGCCGCGATCAAGGACTGGGCCAAGCGCGGTACCGCCGTCGCCGACGCGCTGAAGAAGACCGCCGCCAGCAGCCAGTCCAAGATCCGCACCGAGCTCGACGGTTCGGGAACGAAGTACGAGACCTTCTGGGCGACCAACGCGATCAAGGTCAGCGGCGGCTCCCTGACGATGGCGCAAAGCTTCGCCGCGCACGCCGAGGTCGAGGGCCTGTACGCCCCGGTCGCCTACAAGGTTCCCGAGGTCACCGAGGGCACCGACGAGAAGACGGTCAACGCCCTCGAGTGGGGCATCGCGAACATCAACGCCGACGACGTCTGGTCCCAGTACGGCGCCAAGGGCGCCGGCATCACGGTGGCGAACATCGACACCGGGGTCCAGTTCGACCACCCCGCGCTGGTGAACTCCTACCGGGGCAACAACGGCGACGGCACGTTCGACCACAACTACAACTGGTACCGGGCCACCGGCTCCTGCGCCGCGCCCTGTGACACCAACGGCCACGGCACCCACACGATGGGCACGATGGCCGGCTCCGCCGGTGCGAACCAGATCGGCGTCGCACCCGACGTGAAGTGGATCGCGGCCAACGGCTGCTGCCCGAGCGACGCGGCGCTGGTCACCTCCGGCCAGTGGATGCTCGAGCCGACGGACCTCAACGGCCAGAACCCGGACGCCAGCAAGCGGCCGAACATCATCAACAACTCGTGGGGAACCACGCTGCCCTCCAACGACCCGTTCATGGAGGACGTGACGCTGGCCTGGACCGCGTCGGGCATCTTCGGCGTGTGGTCCAACGGCAACAGCGGATCGGCCTGCCAGACCAGCGGCTCACCGGGCAGCCTGGTCAGCAACTATTCCGCCGGCGCCTACGACGTCAACAACAACATCGCCAGCTTCTCCTCCCGCGGCGCCGGCCAGAACGGCGAGATCAAGCCCAACATCGCGGCACCCGGGGTGAACGTCCGGTCGAGCATTCCGGGCGGCGGCTACGCCAGCTACAACGGCACCTCGATGGCCGCCCCGCACCTCGCGGGCGCGATCGCGCTGCTGTGGTCGGCCGCGCCGGCGCTCGTCGGCGACGTCACCGCCACCCGTGCGCTGCTGGACAACTCGGCGGTCGACAAGGCCGACGCCCAGTGTGGCGGCACCGCCGACGACAACAACGTGTTCGGCGAGGGACGCCTGGACGCGCTCACGCTGCTCAACGCCGCCCCGATCGGCGACACCGGCACCCTGGCCGGCAAGGTCACGGACGCGGCCACCGGCGCCCCGATCGCGGGCGCCACGGTGACCCTGACCGGCGCGGCGGACCGCGAGCTGACCACCGGGTCCGACGGGACGTACTCGTCCCTGCTTCCGGTCGGCGACTACCAGGTCGCCGTGGCGGCGTTCGGCTACCAGGCGAAGACGACGCCGGCAGCGGTCGCCCGCAACGCGACCACGACCGTCGACGTGGCGCTGACTGCCGTGCCGAGCGTCACCGTCAGCGGAACCGTCACCGACGGCTCCGGGCACGGCTGGCCGCTCTACGCGAAGGTGACCGTGGAGGGTCAGTCGGGCGTGTCCGACTACACCACCCCCGTCAACGGCCGCTACAGCCTCAAGCTGCCGGCCGGCACCACCTACAACCTGAAGGTCGAGCCGCAGTACCCGGGCTACCAGACGGTGACCAAGCAGGTCGTGGTCGGCACGGGTAACGCCACGGCCAACGTGGCGGTGCCGGTGCGGACCAACGCCTGCACGACCGCGCCCGGCTACCGGTTCGGCTCCGACGGCGAGTACGAGACCTTCGACGGCAGCACCGTGCCGGCCGGCTGGTCCGTGGTGGACCACGCCGCCAGCGGCCAGGTCTGGAAGTTCACGGACGACGGCGCCCGCGGCAACCTGACCGGCGGCACCGGCAACTTCGCGATCGTGGACAGTGACGAGTACGGCTCCGGCGGCAAGCAGGACACCTCGCTCGTCAGCCCGGTCGTCGACCTGACCGGCGTCACGGCACCGGTGATCCGGTTCAACCAGGACTACAACTGGCTGGGCAGCGACCGCGCCGACGTCGACCTCAGCCTCGACGGCGGGACCACGTGGACCAACGTGCTCCGGCAGGCCGCCGACGTCCGCGGCCCCAAGGTGACCGAGGTCGCCATCCCGCAGGCCGCGGGCCAGGCCCAGGCGCGGGTCCGGTTCCGCTACTACGACGCCTCGTACGAGTGGTGGTGGGGGGTCGACAACGTCCTGATCGGCAGCCAGCTCACCTGCGAGCCGATCGACGGCGGCCTGGTGCTCGGCCACGTCCGCGACAAGAACGACAACGGCTACGTCAACGGCGCCACCGTCACCAGCGACGACCGGCCGACGGAGAAGGCCACCACCGTGGCGACCCCGGACGACCCGGGGCTGGCGGACGGCTTCTACTGGCTGTTCTCCTCGCTGACGGACACCCACCAGTTCACCGCCCGGGCCGGCAGCTACGTCAGCCAGAGCAAGCAGGTCGACGTCCAGGCAGACTGGGCGACCGCCGCGAACTTCCAGCTGGCGGCCGGCCGCCTGTCGGTCAAGCCGGCCCAGGTGGCCGGGACGGTCCGGATGCCCAGCGGCAAGGTCACCAAGGCGTTCACGGTGACCAACACCGGCGGGGCCCCCGTCGCGGTCGAGTTCAGTGAGCGCGACGGCGGGTTCGAGCTGCTCCGGGCCGACGGGTCCCGGATCAGCAAGCAGGAGGTGCTCGGCTCCCAGGGCGCGCCGGTGCAGCGGCTCGAGGTCCCGACCTCGTTCGCGGCGAAGACGTCCGGCAAGTCGACGGCGGCGGCGTCGCCCGAGGCGGGCCCGCAGGCCGCGCCCTGGACCGACATCGCCAACTACCCGGCCGTGGTGATGGACAACCGGGTGGTCAACCTCGGCGGCAAGGTGTACTCCATCGCCGGCGGCACCGGCTCGGCGTCCTCGGCGAAGAACTACGCCTACGACCCGGTCGCGCAGACCTGGACCGCGATCGCCGATCTGCCCGGTGCGCGTACCGCCATGACGGTGGGCGTCCTGGACGGCAAGATCGTCGCGACCGGCGGTTGGGCGGCGGCCGGTCCGGACGGCACCACCTGGTCGTACGACCCGGCGGCCAACACCTGGACGGAGAAGGCCGACAACCCCGCGCCGCGCTCGGCGGCGGGCCAGGCGGTCGCGGGCGGCAAGCTGTACGCCATCGGCGGCTGCACCACGGCGTCCTGCACGCCGATGTCCAACGACGTCGTGCGCTACGACCCGGCCAACGACAGCTGGGAGACCCTGGCCGACTACCCGAAGTCGGTGGCCTTCGTCTCCTGCGGCGGGATCGACGGCATCGTCTACTGCACCGGAGGCAACGACGGCTCCGCCGCGCAGAAGGCGAGCTACGCCTACGACCCGGGCGCCAACACCTGGACGGCCATCGCGGACGCGCCGGCCGACAACTGGGCCAGCTCGTTCGCCGTGGCCAACGGCAAGTTCCTGGTCGTCGGCGGCTCGCAGGGCGGCGCCATCACCAACGTGGGCTTCGCCTACGACCCGGCCACCTCCTCATGGTCGAGCCTGCCGAACGCCAACACGGCGCGGTACCGCGGCGGCGCGGCGTGCGGCTTCTACAAGGTCGGCGGTTCCTCCGGCGGCTTCACCGCGACGCGCGACAGCGAGGCGCTGCCGGGCTTCGAGGAGTGCGCCGCCAGCACCGCCGACGTCAGCTGGATGACGATCGACAAGAAGGCGGTCACCCTGGCGCCGGGTGAGGTCGTCACGGTCAACGTCGGCATGACGGCGAACGTGGACCAGCCCGGCACCTACACCGCCTCGGTCGCCATCAAGGAGAACACCCCGTACGCGGTCGAGCCGGTGGCGGTCACGATGAACGTGCTGCAGCCGACGACCTGGGGCAAGCTGATGGGCACGGTCACCGGGACGAGCTGCCAGGGTGCCGGCTCGCCGCTCTCCGGTGCCACCGTCCAGGTCGACTCGTGGGCGATGTCCTGGACGTTCGCCACGGACGCCGAGGGCAAGTACGCCTACTGGCTGGACCGTCGGAACAACCCGTTGACGATGATCGTCGCCAAGGACAACTGGAAGCCCCAGACCCGGCAGACGAGGATCAACACCGCCGCACCCACGGTGGAGGACTTCGCGTTGTCGCCCGTCCGCTGCTGACACCGACCGTCAGCTGACAGGTCCGGCCCGCCTGGTTTCCGACCAGGCGGGCCGGACCGCGTCGGGGCCCCGAAGAGGCCGGACGGGTCAGATCGACGCGAGGCGGAAGCCGACCCCGCGGACCGCGTGGATCGCCGCCGAGGCGTCCAGCCGGGCGAGCTTGCGCCGCACCCTGCGCACCACCGAGTGCATGTCGGAGCCCCGCCCGAGGTGCACGTTGCCCCAGACCTCGAGGTGCAGCCGCTCGTAGGTCCAGACCTGCCCGGGCGCGCCGACCAGGCATCGGAGGAAGTCGTGCTCCAGGCGGGTCAACTCGACCTCGCGGTCCAGCCAGCGCAGCATCCGTCGGTCGGAGTCGACGCTCAGGTCGGCCGGCGGCGGTGCCACGGCGCCCTGCACGGGCTCGGCCGCCACGAAGCGCTCGGTTGTCACGACGGGCTCGGCCGTCACGACGGGCTCGGCCACCACGAAGCGCTCGGCTGTCACGACGCGCTCGGCTGTCACGACGGGCTCGGCCATCACGACCGGCCTGGCCGTGACGACCGGCTCGGCCGTCACGACGGGCTCGGGCCGAGCCACCGGCGCACCGGGCACGCCGAGGAACGTGCGCGCCTGATCGACGCTCGAGACGATCAGAAACGCCTCGGTCCCGCCGAGCAGACGTGCGAGCTGCCTGCGTTCGGCCGGCGAGGAGGCAATGCCGATGACCAGCGGAGCCACCCTCCTCATTCCCACCCCTTCCGGTGCCCCACCCACTCCGGGGACATTTCTAACCACGACACCGATCAATTGGTTTCCTGACCCTAGTGGTGGCTCGTCTCGCTTCGGTTAAAAACGGTGATGCGTTGGCGTCGATAAATTGACTGCATTCGGCGTGCCGAGTCGGGTCGTGGCCCTTCATGGTGGCTTGACCCTTTTCGGCGTGATGTGTTCTCCGGGCGCGCGGTTTCGGCGGCCGACAATGGCCCGGCAGGTGCGATCGGGCCCGCGTCGGATGCGGCGAATCGTCACACCTCGGCAGCCGCCGGTGGCGGTGTGTAGATTCCTGTCGACGCTGCGCGCCCCTGCCCGACGGTGGCGGCACAGGCGACGCGGGCCGGGGCACGCGCCGTGGTTCGGTCAGGTGCGGGCAGGCGACCAGCCGACGGGGACGAGCCGGGCGGCGTCGCCGCCCTCGCCCTCGAAGAGGAGCCCGTCGCGGTCCGCCGCCACGATCCGGTCGACGTAGACGCCGCGACCCTGGCTGGAGGCGTCGGTGGTGCTGCTGAAGCGCAGGTGGGTCGCCCGGTCGGGCAACTCGACCGAGACCTGCCACCAGACCCGGCCGCCGTAGCCGGTGACCGTGCCGTCGCTGCTCCACCGCCGGTCGGCGTGCCGCAGCAGCAGCCGTCCCGGAGCCCACGTCGACCCGCCGTCGGTGGAGACCTCGAACCGGGCGCTGTCGTAGCGGGGCTCGGTGTCGTACCAGAGCAGGAAGCTCGCCGTGCCGCCGCCCCGCGCCGCCCGGCGCAGCGGGGCGGTGAGGGTGACCGTCGCGAGGTCGCGCGGGTCGGCCCGCCACGCCTCGCGGGACCGGGGTCGCACCGGCGTCGCCTCGGCGAGATCGCGCGCGACGGCGCGCCGGGCGACGTTGTTGCTGCCCCAGCCGCGATCGGGGTGCACCCGGTTGCTGAGCAGGATGACGAATGAATGGGAGAGCGGGTCGACGACGATCGACGTCCCGGTGAAGCCGGTGTGCCCGAACGCCACCGGGGAGGAGAGCCCCATCATGTACCAGTGCTTGTCGAGCTCGAAGCCCAGCCCGCGGTCGCTCTCGGGGTAGGCCTGCTCCAGCGGGGCGTTGTGGTTGACCAGCATCGCGCGCACCGTGTCCGCGCGCAGGATCCGTTGCCCCCGGTACTCGCCGCCGTTGAGCAGGGACTGGCAGAGCACGGCCAGGTCCGCCGCGGTGGAGAACATCCCCGCGTGCCCGGCGACGCCGCCGAGCGACCACGCGTTCTCGTCGTGCACCTCACCGTGGACCATGCCCCGTCCGGCGTACGGCTGGTACTCGGTCGCGGCGATCCGCGACCGCCGCTCCGGCCCCGGGTTGTAGCCGGTGTCGGTCATGCCCAGCGGCGTGGTGACGCCGTCGGCGACGAGCGCGGCCAGCGGCCGGCCGGTCACCCGTTCCACCAGCACGCCCAGCGCGATCAGCCCGAGATCGGAGTACACGTACCGGGTGCCGGGCTGCGCACCGGGCGCGAGCGGCGTGGCGAGCGCGGCGGCGAAGCGCTCCGCCGGCGTCGGGTACCTGCTCCACAGCGGCGCGAAGGCGGGCAGCCCCGAGGTGTGGGTGAGCAGCATCCGTACGGTGACCAACGCCTTGCCGCCGGCCGCGAACTCCGGGACGTACCGGGCGACCGGCGCGTCGAGGTCCACCCGTCCCCGCTCGACCTGCTGCATGGTCACGATGGCGGTGAACAGCTTCGACACCGACGCCAGGTCGAAGATGGTGTCGGGCCGCATCGGGATCTGCTCGTCGGCGGGGAGTTCCACCCCTTCCAGCCCGGGCGGCGGGCCGACGGCGGCGTACCGCACCGCGGAGCCCACCGCGGCGTGCTGCACGACCACGCCGTCCTTGGCCGCCAGGACCACGGCACCCGCGTACGCGGGATGGCCGGGGTGATCCGGCGTCGGCTCGAGGTACGCCGCCAGGTCGGCGGGCAGGCGATCCACGTGCTCGGGGAGCAGGCCGACCTCGCGGGCGTGGCCGGGCCGCAGCGTGTCGTGCCGGAACGTGATGTCGGCGGGCGTGACGACCGGCGGCGCCGATCCGGCCGGCGGCGGCGCGGCACCGGCCGCCGTGGCCGGAAGGGTCGCGCCCAGGACGGCGGCGGTCAGGCCGATCGCGAAGGGGCGGAGCGCGGGCAGGCGGAGCGACGACATGGTGGGTTGCCTCCTACCAGCTCATGCCGTGGCCGTAGGGATAGAGCACGGTGCCCGCACCCTCGGCCGTGGGGATCGTGACGGGAAGCCGTCCACGGGGGGACAACTCGCCGTGCAGCGCACGGACGAGGGCGTCCATCGCCGCCCGGGTGTACGAGTAGGTCGCCAGGTAGGTGGTCACGCCCGGCAGGTACGCGACGTCGTAGGGGTCCCGGACCGCTACCACCACCACGGGCCGGCCCGTGGCGAGCAGCGCGGCGACGAGCCGCCGCTGGGTGCCGCGTGGATCGGTGACGGTCGTGTCCCACGCCTTGTTGGTCAGCACGACGGTGAGGTCGTGCTCGGCGGCCGTCGCGGCCGTCGCGGCGATCGTCTGGTCCGACGGCAGGGTCGCGGGCCGGGCGGTGGCCCGGGCGCCGCGGGCGGTGAACCCGTCGGCGACGGTCTCGACCGGCGCGAAAGCGGCGCTGTTCCAGCCGGTGACCAGCACCGACCGCCGCCCGGGGGACAGCGGCAGCAGCCCCGTGTCGTTGCGGACCGCGGTGAGGGTCGGGTCGGTGACCCGTGCCACGGCGGCGAGGTGCGCGGGCGCCCCGACCGTGTGTACGGCCTGCTCGACGTCGACCAGCGGCGACCGGGCGAGGCCCTGCCGGTACTTCATGGCGAGGATGCGCCGGACGGACTCGTCGACGCGCCGCTCGGTCAGCTCGCCGGTGGCGACGGCCCGCAGCACCGCGTCCCGGGCCAGCCGCAGGTCCGGCGGCATCAGGAGCTGGTCGGCGCCGGCCTTGAGCGCCAGCACGGGCACCCGGTCGTCGCCGTACTTGCGGCGCACGCCGGCCATGTTCAGCGCGTCGGTGACGATGACTCCCCGGAAGCCGAGCTCGCCGCGCAGCACGCCGTTGAGGATCGTCGGCGACAGCGTCGCCGGGTCGCCGGAGGGGTCGAGCGCGGGTACCACGATGTGCGCCGTCATGATCGATTCGACGCCCGCGTCGATCGCCCGCCGGAACGGCGGCGCGTCGATCCGGTCCCACTCCTGTCGAGTGTGGTCGATGACCGGCAGGTCGGTGTGGCTGTCCGTGGCCGTGTCGCCGTGGCCGGGGAAGTGCTTCGCCACCGCCGTCGCGCCGGCTCCGTCCTGGAACCCGGCGACCTGTGCGGCGGTCATCTCGGCCACCAGGGTGGGGTCGGCGCCGAAGGACCGTACGCCGATCACCGGGTTGCCGGGGTCGACGTTGACGTCGGCGATCGGCGCGTACGGCTGGTGGATGCCGACCGCGCGCAGCTCGCGTCCGGTGATCTTCGCGGCCTCGTGGGCGGCCCGGGGCGACCGCCCGGCCCCCAGGGCCATCGACCCGGGGAACTGCGCGGCGGGGGCGGGCATCCGCAGCACCACGCCCTGCTCCTGGTCGGTGGAGACGAGCAGGGGCACCCGCCCCTTCGTGCCGTCGCCGACGGCGGCCCGCTGCAACCCGTTGGAGAGGGTGGCGATCTGGCGCGGGCTGTCCAGGTTGTGGGACCACGAGAAGTAGCAGACGCCGCCGAGGTGGAACTCGTCGACGACCTCGGCCGGCGTCTCGACACCGAACGCCGCGCGGTTGGCGGCGCGGTCGGCGGCCGAGGGCTCGGTCGCGTCAGCGCCGTAGACGTAGGTGGCGAAGAGTTGGCCGACCTTCTGCGTCAGGCTCATGTGCCGCAGTGTCGAGGTGACCCAGCCGTGCTCGCCGCCCGGTGGACGCGCGGGCGCCGTGGAGGCCTGGACGGGCAGCGGGGCGAGGGTGGTCGACAGGGTGGCCACCAGGACGGTCGCGGTAACGAGTCGGGCCTTCATGGACGACGACCTCTCAGTCCGGATGGCTGAAACTTAGCTACGCATCGATGAATCGTCAAGAAGGTTTGCTACAGGCCCGGCCGGACTCGGAGCGGTCGGCGGAGGCCGGCGACCGGACATCTTCCTCGACGCGGCGGAACCCGCGGGGCGCCGGTGGTGTCATGAGTGTGTCCCCACCGGAGGTACCTCTGAACGACGAAGACCTGGTCACCCGTGCCCGGGCGGGCGACCTGGAGGCGTACGAACTCCTGGTCGCCCGGCACACCGCATCCGCGTACCGGACGGCGGTGCTGCTCGGCGCGGGTCCGGACGCGGAGGACGTCATCCAGGAGGCGTTCGTGAAGGGACACCGCAACATCTCCCGCTACCGGGGAGAGTCGTCGTTCCGGTCGTGGCTGATGGCGATCGTGGCCAACGAGACCCGCAACCTGCACCGGTCACGCAGCCGGCGCGACGGGCTCGCCCTGCGCGCCGCCGCGGCGGACCCGCACGCGGAGATCGGCGAGGACGCCGCCGTCGAGGCCGTCCTCGCCGGGGAACGCCGGGCCACCCTGGTGCGGGCCCTGCGCTCGCTGTCGGTGAAGGACCGTGAGGTGATCGTGTGCCGGTTCTTCCTCGACCTCAGCGAGGACGAGACCGTGACCATGCTGGGTTGGCCGCGCGGCACGGTGAAGTCGCGGACCTCCCGGGCACTGGCGAAGCTCCGCGGCCTGCTCGACGTCGCGGAGGTGCGCCGTGGATGACCTCGAACGCGAACTGCGCGATCTCTCCGCCTGGCTGGAGACGCCCGACCCGCCCGACGTGACCGCCCGGGTACGCGCCCGCCTCGCCGCGCCCGCGCCGAGGCGACGCCGGTGGCGCCACCTCGTCGCCGCGGCGCTCACCGCCCTGGTCGTGGCGGCGCTGCCGCCGGGGCGCGCCGCCCTCGCCGACGCCGCCGCCGGGCTGCTGCGCTTCGCCGGGATCACGATCGCCACGACGCCCGATCCGGCGCGTCCCACCGGCGCCGCCTCGCCACTGCCGACGCAGCGGCTCACCACCGTGGCCGAGGCGCAGCGGAAGGTGCGCTTCCCCGTCCGCACCCCGACGAGGCTGGGCCCGCCCGAGCAGGTGCTGGTCGCCGACCCCGACGGCGCGGGCTTCTGCCGGGTGGCGACGCTGCTCTACCGCGGGGGAGCGCTGCGCATCGACGCCTTCGACGGCCGTCTCGACCTGGCCTTCCACAAGGAGAGCAGCGCGGCGGGAACCAGCTGGGTCCAGGTGAACGGCGGCTTCGCCGTCTGGATCGGCGCCCCGCACCCGGTCTCCTACGTGGATCGCGCGGGCGCCGTCCGGGTGGAGACCGCGCGGCTCGCCGCCTCGACCCTGATCTGGGAGCAGGCCGGCGTCAGCTATCGGATCGAGGGCGACCTCACCAGTTTCGAGGCGATCGAGATCGCCCGGTCACTGCGTTAGGGGCGGTCGTGCCGGTGCCGGCCCACCACGTCGTGCCGGTGCCGGCCCACCATCCCGAGGGGCCCGGGCCGGGAACCCGGGGGAGCCGGCCGGTGTCCCGACAGTGGAGAGCACGAGCAGGTCGTCGGGAGGCGTGAGATGGGTGCGACGCGCAGGGTGTTGCTGGGGGCAGTGGTCCTGTTGGCGGGGTGCACGACAGCGGGGCGGCCCGTCCCGCAGGCCGCCTCTCCGGCCGTGACGGCGTCGGCAGGCGCGGCGTCGGGTGGTGCCACCACCGGCTGCGGTTCCCGGGTCGAGACGGGGCCGCTGCCCGACTGGGCGGACGCCGGGTTCAGCGGGAGCACCCGGATGCCGCACGTTCTCGGCGCGAGCGGCGAAATCGTCGCGGTGCTGTTCGGGCACCCGCTGGCCCGGGCCAGGAAGCACGGGACGAACAACAAGATCCTCTGGGTCGCCCGTCCCGCCGCGACGCCCGCCGCCGCGACCACCCCGGACGCCCTGCGGATCACCGCGACCCTGGACGGCACCGGAACCCGGGTGACCCGGGAGGTCGCCGGCGGCCCGGGCCCGTCGATCATCGACATGCCGCGGGCCGGCTGCTGGCACCTCGAACTGCGCTGGGCCGGACGCACCGACGTCATGGACCTCGTCTACGAGGACAGCTAGGCCCCCCCCGCGGCGGACGCCCGGCGGCGACGACCGCGAACCACCCGCGACGCCGTGCCGCCGCGGGAGCCACAGTCGAGGGCCGCGACGGCTTTGCCGAGGCTCCCGAGCGCGTGGCAGGATGCGACCATGACAAGCGACGAGCAGGTGAAAGCCAGCCACCGCAACACCCCGACGAGCGACGCGTTCCGCGCTTTCATCGCCTCCGGTTGGGCCAGTCCGGATGCGGCACCTGTCCCGCGGGCGGAGGTCGCCGACCACGCGGCCCGCCGCCGGGCGGCCTTGTCACGGCGGTTCCCGGGCGAGCGCCTCATCATCCCCGCCGGCGGCCTCAAGGTGCGCAGCAACGACACCGACTACACCTTCCGGCCGCACACGGCCTTCGCCTGGCTGACCGGGCTCGGGTTCGACACCGAGCCCGACAGCGTCCTGGTGCTGGACCCCACGCCCGACGGCCACGAGGCGATCCTGTTCTTCCGGCCGCTCGCGCCGCGCGACAGCGAGGAGTTCTTCGCGGACTCCCGGTTCGGCGAGTTCTGGGTCGGGCCCCGCCCGACGATGCGCGAGATCGAGCAGCGGCTGGGCATCGGCACCCGGCACATCGACTCGCTCCCGGACGTCCTGGCCAAGGACGCCGGCGCGACCGTGGTGCGCGTCGTGCGGGGGGCCGACGGCGAGCTCGCCCGGCTCGTCGACGAGACCCGGGCCCAGGCGGAGACGCCCGCGTCGGTGACGCAGCAGCACGAGGCGGACGAGGAGCTGGCCCGCCACCTCTCGGGGATGCGCCTGCTCAAGGACGAGTGGGAGGTGGGCGAGATGCGCAAGGCGATCGCCGCCACCCACCGGGGCTTCGAGGCCATCATCGCCGGGCTGCCCGAGGCCGTCGGCAAGGAGCGCGGCGAGCGGTGGGTCGAGGGCCTCTTCGGCCTGTACGCCCGCCACGACGGCAACGGCATCGGCTACGAGACCATCTGCGCGTCCGGCGACCACGCCAACACCATCCACTGGACGAAGAACACCGGGCCGGTCCGCGAGGGCGACCTCATCCTGGTGGACGCCGGTGTCGAGGTCGACTCCCTCTACACCGCCGACATCACGCGCACCCTCCCGGTGACCGGTCGCTTCACCGACGTGCAGCGCAAGATCTACGAGGCGGTCCTGGAGGCGCAGGAGGCCGGCCTGGCGGCGGTGAAGCCGGGCAACAAGTTCAGCGACATCCACGCCGCCGCGAACGTGGTCATCGCCCGACGGCTGTACGAGTGGGGACTGCTGCCGGAGGGGGTGACCCTCGAGCAGACCCTGGACCGCGAGAGCGGCGGCTGGCACCGGCGGTGGATGGTCCACGGCACGTCCCACCACCTCGGCATGGACGTGCACGACTGCCAGATGCTGCTGCGGCAGGACTACATGGACGGCGAGCTGAAGCCCGGGATGATCCTCACCGTCGAGCCCGGCCTGTACTTCAAGGCCGACGACCTGTTGGCGCCGGCGGAGTTCCGTGGCATCGGCGTCCGTATCGAGGACAACGTGCTGGTCACCGAGGACGGCCACGAGAACCTGTCGTCGGCCATGCCGCGTACCGCCGACGACGTCGAGGCCTGGATCGACCGGGTGCGCTCCGGCGCGGGTGCCTGAGCGCCCCGCGACGTGTGGGCCGGCACGCGCGGGCGCTGAGCGCCCGGCCGTGCCGGCCCCTCCGGCCGGCGCGCACCGCTAGTTCACGGCCTGGCCGACGGTCCAGAAGAAGTTGATCAGCGTGATCGCCGCTCCGCACAGGATCGCGGCACCGCACGAGACCAGCACCCCGGTCTTGCCACGGGACGCGAGATGAGGGTTGCTGCTGTTGGCTCCGAACCGTCCGCGATCGCAGACGGCGGCCCCATCGGGACGGGGCGATGCGACGGAGTTCGGGAATGGCCGCGCCGTACAATCACAGTGAGGGCGAAGCGCCAGGCCGAGATTCCGGCACCGGTGTGGAGGGTCAGGATGTTCGGTTCGAAGAAGAAGCTTAACGATCTGATGGCGCAGCTCAGGCCCGACCTGAGTCGGGAATCGCTCGGCGTCGGGCCCGACTTCCCGGGCGTCGCCCCGAACCCGCTCCTGAGCAGTGATGCACGGAAGCGCAATGCGGAACTGCGTACGGGGGCGCTTGCGCTCGGTGTTCTCGTCGACTGGCGCGAGGTCAACAGCAATCCACGCGTGGTCCTGATGTTCGACGTGGAGACCGCCGACGGCGTCTCGTTCCGCGGTATCGCAGACGAAGACCTCACGATCACCGAGCTCACCCGACTCGCCCCAGGACAGACGTTGCCCGTGCGCTACCGGCCGGCCGTCATGGACCACTACGTCGCCCTTGCCCGGGACGCGGACCCCGCCCACGTGCAGCAGCTCTCTGACGAGATCGCGAGCCGCAAGCGGACCTGACCCGAAGCCATTGGCCGGATCCCTAGGCGGTGTCTTCAAAGGATCCTGGTGTCGGCTGATGTAGCGCGTGGGTCGTCGTTACGGGTTGTCTGACGTCGAGTGGGAAGCCCTGTCGAGGTACCTACCGTCGGCGGTGACCGGCGGTCGACCACGGGTCGATGATCGGCAGGGTTCAGGGTTCGAGTACCTGGCGGCCCCAAAGGAGCTGATCGAGAACTAGTATCCGATGCCGTGACGGAGATCATCGAGAGGGTTCTCATCGACGGCGACGCCGAACAGGTGGACGGGTACCTCGGCAACTTCAGGAACACCGCTGTGATCGACTGGCGGGCGGACGACACCGAAGTCGTCTGGGACTTCGGCCGATTCCTCGACGAGGGCGACGAACTGGGATCGGAGCACGCCGACGATGGGCTCACCATCACCTACAACGGGATCTCCCACCAAGTGACGCTGCCGGGGACGTTGGCCAACCGGTACGAGACGATCCGTGCCGTCATCCGGATCCTCGCTCCGAAGTACGACGCGCGACTCGTCCGCGACTCGTACTACTCGGACACACACGTGTTCCTCGTACGCCATGCGGCCTGGTGGGCCGAGTTGGACCGCCACCACCCGGAGCGCGCGGCCGAGCTGTTCCAGCCGGTGACGGCGGAACTGGACTTTCCCTAGCTTCAAAGGTTCACAGCCATTGCAGTAGCGCGGCGATGGTGATGGTGGCCTGGTGCGAGGTAGCGGTCTTGTCGTAGCGGGTGGCGACGCTGCGGCACTGCTTGAGCCTGTTGAAGCAGCGCTCTATCCACGCTTTGTCAGACACGCCCTGGCCCGCCGGGCACCGCGATCCGGTGCCCGGCAGGCGGCGGTACGGGCGCGACCGCCCGCACCCGGCCGGTGGCGGCGCTCAGCCGCCGTGGAAGGTGCAGCCGATCCTCGCGCCGCCGGCCATGCTGACCACCCCGACCCCCGGGTCGGTGCTGCCACGGACGAGGCAGCCGGCGTATCCGTCCTCGTCCACGACGTCGCGGTCGGCCAGGTAGACCCCCCAGTTGAGGTAGAGGTCCTGCACGCCGCCCGCGCCGTCGGGAAACGGTTCGGCGGCGGGCCGGACCCGGCGTTGCAGCACGAACGGGCCGTCCAGCGCGGAGTCGAGCCGGGACCGCCACTCGGCGGCGTCCACCGTCCAGCCGGCGAGCACGCCGTTGCCCCCGTGCAGCAGCGTCGGCTTCAGGACCAGCTCGTCGCGCCGGGCGCGGGCGTAGGCGAGCAGGTCGACCTCGGCCCCCTCGGGATCGGTGCCGCGCGGGCGTACGTGCCGGGTCCACGGCAGGATCCGGTCGAGGCAGGCCAGCTCGTCGGCGTCGAACAGGCCCCGGTGCCGGTCGTCGGAGAGCATGGCCAGGGTGCCCTTGTTGCCGTAGAGCTCGGCGTCCAGGCGGCTGAACAGGCCGACCTTCTCCTGCTCCGCGGAGACCAGCAGCGGCTCCACCTGGGCCTCCACCGCCGGGTCCGCCAGGTCCTCGGGCAGGAAGTAGCGCAGGACGACGTCGACGGCGCGGCCCGCCACGGTCGGCCGGCCCTGCGGGTACGTGAACTGGCCGAGGTGGCAGCCGATCCCCTCGATCCCGTACCCGGCGAGCAGCTCGGCGAGCACCTCCAGCCGGCCGCCCACGATCGGGTAGTTCTCCGTCGTGTCCACCACGGCGACGACGGGCGGTCGGTCCGCGGGGATCATCGCGGCGCACTCGGCGTACATCGTCCGCACGATGCAGCCCAGCGTGTCCCGGTACCGGAGCCGGTGCCGGTCCACGAACTCCCGCAGCGGCGGGTACGCCAGCATCGCCCGGTTGATTTCGGCACACTCGAAGCCGCCGAGGGCGCTGGTGAGGTTGAACTCGAGTAGGCGGAAGCCCGAGCCGTCGTGGTAGAGGTCGGCGCGGCCCAGCGGGACGAGCGACCCGGCGCGGGCGCCGCGCGTGATCAGCGCCGTCTGCCGGGGATCCATGCCGACGGCCTCGGCCAGCGCGGTGAGGTCCCCGTCGAACACCCGCTCCGGCAGGGCACGCAGCAGGTCGTAGACCGTGCGGAGGTCCCGGGCGACGGCCCGGCACTCGCTCTCCGCCAGGAAGGCGGGGCCGCTCATGAACCGGTCCCGGTACGGCTCGAGGATGACCGAGTCCAGGGCGGCGGCGGTCGGGTGGTCCGTCGACGCGCTCCGGGCGAGGTGCTCGGCGTACGCGCGGCCCAGTGGCGACCTGCTCACTGCGGGCGGCCGGGTGGTCGTCATGGTGTGTCCTTTCGGGGCGGGTGGCGCGTCCGGTTCGGGGCCGGGCGGGGCCGGCAGGGGGTGCGGCGGTGATGGTCGTCCGTCGCCGGTCGAGCTTCGCCGGCGGGCGGCGGACCACAAATTTCGTCTCCCCTTTCGAGCTGCCGATCCACCGCCGTCGACAATTCGACCGGACCGTCCGAAAATGCCAGCACGGTGGGGCTGACGAAGATAGTCGCAAATGGTCGTGCCGGCGTCGACGGCGCAGTGCCGTCGGTGCCGTCACACCCCAGCGTGGAGTGTCGTGAGAGTGACCCAACAGCCAGGTTCACTCGGCGCGACCATCTGATAGCTTCGATGCCGGCGGAGCGCTGCGGCTGACGTGGAGCGCAACGGCCGCATTGGTTGTCGTGCTTGTAGACGGGGGCTTCTTCGGATATTACGTCGAGACTTCTGAGATCAAGCTATATGTCCGATTGTTGTTCGACGAAGCGGCAATTCCGAGCGAACGGAATCCGCCGGACGACTCCCGGTCACGACGTGTCCCGACATGCGCCCGGCGCACCCGTCTCCCGACGACTCACCGGCCGCGACGCCCGCGAGGGCGGTCGCGCCGCAGTGGGCGTCGCGCGGGTCGTCCGGGCACCCGCAAACACGGGAGACGGCACGGCTGGGCGACGACGCCCGGCACGCCGACCCCGCGCACCCGGCCCCCGTGGTGCCGCACGAGGTTCCGTCCGGGACGCCGTGCACATCGACTGGTGAGGACGACCTACTTGAGAACCTACGACCCGAGCCATCCGATCCGTACCCGCCGATCCCTCGCCCGGTGGTCGCGGACCGGCCGGCTCCGGCGCCCTGGAGGCACGCCTTGAGTCTCACCGCGGACGTGACCGACGCCGAGGTCCGCGTCGTCGAACCCGCCACCGTGGCCGTCATCGGCACCGGGGCGATCGGTCAGGACCTGATCAGCAAGATCCACCGTTCCTCCCTGCTGGACTGCCGGCTGGTGGCCGGGCGCAATCCGGACTCGGCGGGCCTGCGGCACGCCGAGCGGTTCGGCTACCCCGTCAGCGCCGCCGGGATCGACGCCGTGCTGGCGGCGGGGGACGCGTTCGACGTCGTGTTCGACGCCACCAACGCGGCGTCGCACCTGCGCCACTGGTCGCTGCTGGAGCCGCTCGGCACGCTGGTGGTCGACCTGACACCCAGCAGGGCGGGCCGGATGGTGGTGCCGACCGTGACCGGGGTGGAGGCGACGACCGGGCGCAACATCAACCTGATCAGCTGCGGCGGTCAGGCGTCCATCCCGGTCGCGCACGCGCTCGCCGCCCGCTTCCCGGTGAGCTACATCGAGGTCGTCTCGACGGTGGCCAGCGACGTCGCGGGCCGCGGCACGCGGTTGAACCTCGACGAGTACGTGGCGACCACCCGGCACGCCGTCACGACGTTCTCCGGCGTACCCGACGTCAAGGCGATCCTCAACATCAGCCCGGCGGTGCCGCCGGCGACGTTCCGGACGGCCGTGCACGCGCGGATTCCCGGCGCCGACGTCGCCGCGGTGCGTGCGGCGGTGGACCCGGTGGCCGAGCAGGTGCGGTCGTTCGCCCCCGGCTACGCGGTGACCGCCTGCACCGTGGTCGACGACCGGGTGACGGTCGCCCTCCAGGTCACCGCCCACAGCGACGTGCTGCCCCGGTACGCCGGCAACCTCGACATCATCAACTCGGCCGCCATCCTGGTCGCCGAGCAGCACGCGGCCCGGCTGGGCCGGTCCGCCCGGACGGAGGCGGCCCGATGAGGAACGTCGTGATCCACGACCCGACGCTGCGCGACGGCCAGCACGCGGTCCGCCACCAGCTCGGGGCCCTCGCCCTGCGCCGGTACGCGGAGGCGGCGGACGCGGCGCGGATCCCGGTGGTCGAGGTCGGCCACGGCAACGGCCTCGGCGCGTCGTCCCTGCAGGTCGGGCAGGCGGCGGTCAGCGACGACGAGATGCTGTCGACGGTCCGGGAGGCGCTGCGGCACAGCCGGATGGGCGTGTTCATGCTGCCGGGTTGGGGCACCTCCGACGACCTGCGGCGCGCGATCGGCCACGGCGCCGACGTCGTCCGCATCGGTGTGCACGCCACCGAGACGTCGTTGGCCGAGCGCCACCTGGACGTGCTGCGCGAGGCCGGCGCCGAGGCGCACTGCGTGCTGATGATGAGCCACATGGCGTCCCCCGGCGAACTGGCCGAGCACGCCGCGCAGGCCGTCGCGTACGGCGCGCAGGCGGTCGGGATCATGGACTCGGCGGGCCACTTCCTGCCCGCCGACGTCACCGCGCGGATCGGTGCGATCGCCGCGGCGGTCGACACGCCGGTGATCTTCCACGGCCACGACAACCTCGGCATGGCCGTCGCCAACTCGGTGGCCGCGGCGCAGGCCGGCGCCCTGATCATCGACGGTTGCGCGCGCGGCTTCGGCGCCGGGGCGGGCAACACCCAGCTCGAGGTGCTCGTCCCGGTGCTGGAGCGCAGCGGGTTCGCGACCGGCATCGACCTGTACGCGCTCCTCGACGCCGCCGACCTCGCGGAACGCGAACTCATGCCCGCGCCGCCGGTGACCGCCTCGATGTCCATCGTGAGCGGCCTGGCCGGGGTGTTCTCCGGGTTCAAGCACCGGGTGGTCGAGCTGTCCGGCCGCGCCGGCGTCGACGCGCGTGACGTGTTCTTCGAACTCGGCAGGCGGCAGGCCATCGCTGGCCAGGAGGACCTGATCGTGGACGTGGTGGCGGAGCTGAGCGCCCGTAGGGTCACCACGTGACCGGCCGCGCACCGCGGCCCCCAGCAGTGAGGAAAGGCGACATGGGAGTTTCGGACGCAGTGTCCAACGCGAACGGGTCGGCGGGTGTCCCCGTGGCCCGCATGACGTTCGACGAGTTCATGGCCGTCGGTCCCGGCGGCCTGTTCAAGGCCGACGTGCCCGTGGTGATCGCGCTGCCGGGCGACGTGCAGGGGCTCGGCCGCGACGGCGTGGCGAGTCGGCTGGCCGACATGACCGTCACCCTGTTCACCGAGCCGGGCGACAAGAACCACCCGGGGCGCTGGGAGACCCGCGACATCAAGCTGCGCGACTTCTTCGCCGACGAGCGCCACCTGACCACCCCGGGCACGTGGCACCGGGTGGTGTCGAACATCCGCAACAGCCCGGCCGACGTGAACGCCGTCATCGGCTTCGACGCGGACAAGTTCTTCGGCTACGGTGACACGCTGTACGCGGCGAACCTGTGGATCAGCCACCGCGGTGTGTTCACCAAGAACCACTTCGACGAGTTCGAGAACTTCAACATCGCGCTGGAGGGCCGCAAGCGGTTCATCATCGCCCCGCCCGGTTCCCGCGAGTACTACCCGCGCTCGGTGCTGCGCGGGTTCGGGGACAAGTCCCAGGTCTTCGACCTGGACAACGTGGACCTGGCGCGCTACCCGAGGGTGGCGCCCAAGCTCGCCCAGCGCCGTGACTTCGTCCTCGAACCGGGCCACATGCTCTACCTGCCGCTCGGCTGGTGGCACCAGGCCGAGTCGCTGGACGAGATGAATATCAACGTCAATTTCTGGCTGAAGTCGAAGAAGATCCTCCGCAGGCCGCACGCGCTCGGCGTCGCGCTGTACACGTACGCCTACCGGAGGGTCAAGGGTGTCTACAGCTACAAGCCCACCGAGGTGAACTCCTGATGAGCGAGCGCAAGACCATCACCCCCACCCACCGCTACCGCAACAACGACAAGCTCATCGGTGTGGGGAACACCTTCTGGAACCTCTCCGAGGAGCACGGGGTCGCCGGCATCGTCGGCGACCTCTCCGACGGCGTGTTCCGGATGGCCGACGGCCACGAGTTCGTCAACTTCACCGTCTGCTCCTACCTGGACCTGGACACCCACCCCAAGGTGATCGACGGGGCCGTCGACGCGCTGCGTCGATTCGGCGTGCTGGACCACTGCATCCCGCGTACCCGCGTGCAGACGTCGGTGCTGCTGGAGCTGGAGGAGTCGCTGGGCGAGCTGTTCGACGCCATGGTGATCAGCGCGATCTCCACGGCGGCGGCCAGCACCGGCCTGCTGCCGCTGATCGCGTCTGGGCACCTCGGCAACGGCACCCGCCCGCTGATGGTCTTCGACAAGAACGCCCACGTGTCGATGGCCAACGCCAAGCCGAACTGCGCCGACGAGACCGAGGTCGTCACCTGCCGCCACCACGACCTCGACTACCTCGAGGACATGTGCCGCACCTACGAGCGCGTCTGCTACGTCGTGGACGGCTCGGACAGCCTCGGCGGCTACGCGCCTGTCGAGGAACTGGCCGTGTTGCAGGACAAGTACAACATGCTGGTCTTCTACGACGACTCGCACTCGCTGTCGGCGTACGGCGAGCGCGGCATCGGCTACGTCCGCTCGCACTGCCCGGTGCGCGACGACCGGACCATCACCGTCGCGACCCTGAGCAAGGGCTTCGGGGCGGGCGGCACGGCAATCCTGCTGGACGGCTTCCCCAAGGAGACGCGGCGGATCATCGAACGCTTCGCCGGGCCCCTGGGCTACTCGCAGAAGATGAACGCCGCCGCGGTGGGCGCCGCGCTCGCCTCGGCCGAGATCCACCGCACCGAGGAACTCACCCGGTTGCAGGGGCGGCTGCGGTCCAACATCGCGCTGTTCGACTCGCTGCTCGCCACCGAACAGTCCGGCAGCACGTACCCGATCCGGGTGGTGCCGATGAGCGACGAGACCGTCGTCGAGGCGGCCCAGCGGGTCTTCGCGGCCGGGTTCTACACCTCGCCGGTGTTCTTCCCGATCGTCGCGCGCGGCACCGCCGGCCTGCGGGTCATGCTGCGCGCGGGCCAGACCGAGGAACAGATCACCCGGCTGTGCTCCGTGCTCGTCGACGCGGGCGCCCGCCCGGCCGCGCGACCCGAGCCGGTGACCCGGTGACCGGCGCCGCGCGGGCGATCCCGCGCAGCATCCTCTACACCCCGGCGCTGTCGCTGGACCGGGTCGTGAAGGCGTGGTCCTACGACGCGGACGTCCACCTGATCGACCTGGAGGACTCCGTACCGGCGGCCGAGAAGCCGGCCGCGCGCACCGTGTGCCGGGCCGCCCTGGAGAAGGCGCCACGGCCGGAGAACGTCGCGGTACGCATCAACGAGCTGGGCAGCGTCGCGGCGGTGCAGGACCTGGTGGCGCTCACGGAGGGCTCGGTGCGGCCCGGCATCGTCATGATGACGATGGTGACCTCGGCGGCCGAGGTGGCCCTGCTGCGGCGGATCCTGGCCTCCGCCGACGCGCATCCGGAGATCTACGTGACCGTGGAGACCGTGGAGGCGGTCGCGGAGATCGACGCGATCGCCGCGGCCAGTGACGGGCTGGTCCTCGGCTCGGCCGACCTGGCCGCGACGCTCGGGGTCGAGATCACCTGGGAGGCCATGCTCGCCGCCCGGCAGGCGATGGCGCTGGCCTGCGCGCGGCACGGCACCGCCTGCATCGACACCGCCAACTTCCGGCTCGCCGAGCCGGCCGTCCTGGCGCAGGAGACCGCCCGGGTGCGGGCGCTCGGCTTCCACGGCAAGGCGACGGTGCACCCGGGCGAGCTCGACGAGATCAACCGGGTGCTGCGCCCCCAGGCGGACGACCTGCGCCTGGCGCGCCGGGTGGCCGAGGCCGTACGGGCGGCCAACGGCGGGATCGCGGTGCTGGACGGCAACATGGTCGGCCCGCCGTTCGCCCGGATGGCCCGCGCCACGGTGTCCCGCGAGGACGCCTGGGCCGTCCGGTTCGGCACCGAGGGAGCTGCCGGATGACCGGGCCGGTGACGGTCGGCGCCGCGCAGATGGCGGGTACGCCCCAGCTGGTGCGGGTGATCGACGCGCTGGGCGAGATGTTCGCGGACCTGGCCGCCGGCCGGACCGACTCCCCGGCGCGCACCGTCATCGAACACGGCCCCCAGCGGGTCCTGCTGGTCAGCCCCGCGGTCTGGGAGCGGCGCGGGGTGGGCAGTGTCAAGATCACCACGCTCACCCCCGACAACCCGGGGCGCGGGCTGCCGCTGATCCACGGGATCGTCGCGCTGACGGACCTGACCACCGGGCAGATCACGGCCCTGCTCGACGGCGCGGAGCTGACCGCCGTCCGCACCGGTGCGGTCGCCGCCCTGGCGACCCGCTGGTGCGCCCCCGAGGACGCCGAGGACCTCGCGGTCATCGGGGCGGGGGTGCAGGCGCGGTCACTGGTGCGCGCGGTGGCGGCGGTGCGCCGGATCCGTACCGTCCGGGTGTTCTCGCGGACCCGCAACCGGGCGGAGCAGTTCGCCGACTGGGTGGGCGACGTCGTGCCCCACCCGGTGCAGGCGAGCGTCTGCGACAGCGCCAAGGCCGCCGTCGCCGACGCGGCGATCATCTGCACGGCGACCTCCACCAGCGACAACACGCCGCTGGTGGAAGCGGACTGGGTGGCGCCCGGCGCCCACGTCAACGTCATCGGCGGCACCCACCCCGACGCGATCGAACTCGACCCCGCCCTGCTGGCCGACGCCGTGGCGGTCGTCGAGGACCGGACCGCGGCGCTGGAGGGCGCCGGCGAGATGCGCGCCGCCCTGGCCGCCGGCCTGATCGGCGTGGACGACCTGCACGAGCTGGGCGCGCTGGTCACCGGCGCTGTGCGCGTCGGCGCGCGGACGTCGGTCCTGCGTACGGTCGGGATGGCCATCGAGGACACCGCCGCCGCGGTGGCGCTGCACGAGGGGGCGGCGCCCGGGGGGTAGGTCAGGAGGAGCTCTCCCGGCAGCGGACCATGAAGGAACGCTCGAAGACGATGACCGTCTCGCCGGTGGACTTCGTGCCCGTCGTCTCCACCGTGACGATGCCCTGGCCGGGCCGGGACCGGCTCAGGCGCTTGTCGAGGATGCGGCTGGTGGCGTACAGCGTGTCCCCGACGAAGACCGGCTCCCGCAGGCGGACCTTGTCCCAGCCGAGGTTCGCCACGGCCCGCGCCGACAGGGCCTGCACGGTCATGCCGCCGATCAGGCACAGGGTGATCCCGCTGTTGACGAGCACCCGCCCGTACTCGCTGCCCGCGCCGTAGTGCTCGTCGAAGTGCAGCGGGTGCTGGTTCATGGTGAGCAGGGTCAGCCAGGTGTTGTCCGTCTCGGAGATGGTGCGGCCCGGCCAGTGCCGGATCACCATGCCGGGCTCGAAGTCCTCGTAGTCCCCGCCGTGCTCTTCGCGGTACTCGTTGCCCTGGACGTGACGCAAGGTCATCGGCAGTTCTCCCGTTTCGCGTGTGGACGAGCCGGCGCGGTCCCCGTCGAACGTGAATGTTAGTCTATGTCGATCATCGTTTCGGAGACACCGGCCCGCGCGAGCACGCTCCGGCGGCCGGCCCGACGTGCAACTCCGGGGAGCGTCAGATGACCGTGCGCGAGCATGTCGGCACTGCGGGACCGGCCGGGCACCCGTGGTTCGGCACGCACCGTCTGGCGCCGGCCGCGCCTGCCGAGACGATCCGCGGGATGCTCCGCCACGAGCTGCGGGACACGGGCTGGCCCTACCAGCGGCTACTGCCCGCGGCGCCGATCGCCATCCCGCGCGCGTCCTACGCCGAGATCTTCCGGGCGGCCGCCGCGCTGGTCGACCTGCTCCGCCGCACCGCCCTCGAAACGGCCCCCACCACGCAGGGCCGGCTGGCGGCCTACCGCATGCCGCAGAGCGAGGACCAGCTCTGGGTGCGAGACCCGTTCGTCGAGGAACGCTACCCGGACTGCGTCGTGCGACCCGACGTCGTCATCGGGCCGGACGGGCCGCAGTTCCTGGAGTTCAACGTCAGCGGCGCGCTCGGCGGCGTGGTGGAGACGCACTCCCGCCTCGAGGTGTGGCGCAAGCTCCACGCCGACGCCGAGGGCAGGACCCCGTTCAGCTCCCCGGACCCGTTCGCCGTGCGCGCCGAGATGTACCGGTCGCTCTGCGCCGAGCTGGGCCTGGCGCCCAGGGTGGCCATCGTCGGCAGCGCCCGGGTCTACGGCGTGCAGAGCCGCTACTTCCAGCTGGAGGCCGACTACCTCAACAACCACGGCCTCACCGCCCGCTTCTTCGAGCCCGAGGAGCTGCCGGAGGCGTGGGACTGCCCGCCCCACCTGCGCTACCCGATCGGGCTGCGCAACTTCACCATCCCGGACTGGCTCGACGCCGGTCTCGACACCAGCTACGTGCAGGACGCGCTGGACAACGGCTGCCTGCTCGTGGGCACCCAGACGTCGACCTTCATGCACAGCAAGCTGACCATGGGCCTGCTGTCGGAGGGCCGGCCGTGGATGAGCGCGGCCGAGCGCAGCCTCGTCGACCGGTACGTGCCGTGGACGCGGATCGTCTCGGACCGCAGGACGGGGCGCGAGGGCCGCGAGGTCGAGCTGCTCCCGTTCGTCCTGGCGAACCGGGACCTGCTGGTGCTCAAGGCGGGCCTGGGCGAGAGCGGCAAGCAGGTGGTCATCGGCGGCGAGGTCGACCAGGCGACGTGGGAGTCCGCGGTCGCCGAGGCCGCCGCCGACGGCACCAGCGTGGTGCAGGACTTCGTGGCGCCACGCACGTGCCGGGTCGCGCTCGTCGCCGACGGCGCCGACGAACCCCACGACGCCGAGGTCGCCCCGGTGATCGGGCCGCTGCTGTTCGGCGGGCGGGCGGCGGGCCTGTTCTGCCGCTACTACGGCGACGGCTCCGCCGGGATCGTCAGCGCCCGGGGGCGCGACAGCGGCTCGGACAACTGCATGGTGGCGGTCTGACCACAGGGGAGTGCCGTCGTCCGCGAGCGGTCGCGACGATAGGGGTTCGCGGCACGAATGAGGTGTTGTCGCGGTGCGACCCCCGTGTCACGATCGCTGCCACCGAAAGCCCGTGCCGCGCGACCCCACGGTCGACGGCCGCCTGTCGGCCCGCCGCCGTCGAACCGAAGGGACCTGCCATGCCTGCCGATCCCGAGGTGTCCGGGCCGTCGGCCGGATGGGACCCCGACCGGGCGGTGCCCGCGCTGATCTGGGTGGCCGCGGGACGGCACGGTCACCGTACGGCCGTCGTCGGCGCGGACGCGACGCTGAGCTACACCGAGCTTCGCCACGCCGTCGCGGGTCTCGCCGACGTGCTGCGGCGCCACGGTGCGGCAGGCGCCCCGGTGGCCGTCCTGGCCCACCGCGGCGCCGCCCAGCTGGTGGCGTGCCTGGCCGCGCTGCACGCCGGGGCCGGCTACGCCTGCGTGGACGCCAACCAGCCCCGGGCCCGCGTCGAGAGCCAGTTGCGCGGCTGCGGGGCCGCCGTCGTGGTGACGGATCGCGACGACCCGCCGGTGTCCGGGCAGGTGGTGGTGCTCGCCGTCGACCTGGCCGGCTGGATCGACGCGGGGGCGGCGGCGGAGAGCGCCGGGGCGCCGTGCGGGCCGTCGCCGGTGGCGGGGGACCAGCTCGCCTACACCGTGTTCACGTCCGGCTCCACCGGCGTACCCAAGGTCGTCGAGATCCCCCACGCGGCCCTGGCCAACTACGCGGCCTTCGTCGCCCGGCTGGTCGAACCGGAACGGGCCGACGGCGGACAGCTTCGCTTCGCGTCAGTGACCAGCCTCGCGACGGACCTCGGGCACACCGCGGTCTACCCGGCGCTCACCGTTGGAGACGCGGTCCACCTGGTGCCCACCGGGACCGCGACGGATCCCGACGACTTCGCCGACTACCAGGACGAGCACCGCGTCGACGTCCTGAAGATCACCCCGTCGCACCTGGCGGCGCTGCTCGACGAGGCGGCGGAGCGGGTGCTGCCCCGCCGCCTGCTGATCGTCGGCGGCGAGGCGTGCCGCTGGGAGCTGGTGGACCAGGTCCGCGAGCTGTCGGACGTGCGGATGGTCAACCACTACGGCCCGACCGAGACCACCGTCGGCGCGCTCACCTTCGAGGTGCCGACCGACCCGGCGGCGCGCCCGGGCACCGCCACCGTGCCGATCGGCCGTCCGATCGACAACGCGCGGGTCGCCGTCGTCGACGCCGACCTCCGCCCGGTCGCGGCGGGCGTCGAGGGGGAGCTGCTGATCTTCGGCGCGGGGCTCGCCCTCGGCTACCGCGACGACGCCGGACTGACCGGCGAGCTGTTCCCCACCGGCCATCCCGACGGCCGGTGCTACCGCACCGGTGACCTGGTGACCCGCCACCCCGACGGACTGGTGGAGTTCCACGGCCGCCGGGACGGCCAGGTCAAGATCCGAGGCCACCGCGTCGAGCTGGGCGAGGTGGAACAGGCGGTACGCCGGTGCGCCGGGGTGCGCCGGGCGGCGGTGGTGCCGGTCGGCGGGACCGGCTCCGTCCCGCGCCTGGTCGCGTACGTCGTGCCGAGCGAGCCGCCCGGGCCGACGGCCCGCGAGCTGCGCGACCAGCTCCGCGAGACGCTGCCCGACTACCTGCTGCCCGGCGCCGTGGTGTGCCTCGACGAGCTGCCCCGGACGCCGAGCGGGAAGCTGGACGTGCGCGCGTTGCCGGCACCCGGCCGGCCCGGCGCGCGACGGTAGCTGCCGACCCGGCCGCCCCGGGTCGGCAGGACGGGTCGGCCGGAGGGCGCAGGCCCACGCGCGGCAGCCGCCGGCTTCAGTCGGCGTGCGGGTCGAGTCCGAGCGCGACCCGCCCGATGAACGGGTAGCCGTCCAGCGAGCCGAAGGGCTGCATGAAGCCGCCCGCGCGGGCGTCGCGGTAGAGCCGGGACAGGGGGTGCCGGCTGCTGAAGGACGCCCCGCCGCAGATCGTCATGGCCCGGTCGACCGTGCTCACCGCCGTGCGATTCGCCAGCAGCTTCGCGGTCTGCCAACCCCGTACGACGTCGCGGACGGCGGCCTCGGACTGCTCCGCCGGGTCGGCGGCGAACAGGGCGTCCACCAGGCGTCCGGAGCGCTCCAGCACCCCCCGGGTGGCCGCGAGGTCGAGCTCCATGGTGGCGATCTCCCGCTGCACGGACGGGTGGTGTGCCGGCGCCGCCCGCCCGGGCTGCCGGGGAACCCTGGTGGCGTGTTCCACCGCGATCTGGAAGGCCGCCTCGGCGATCCCCAGTGAGGCGCCCAGCAGGGGGAAGTTGATCGCGCAGGAGCGCGCCAGGTCCTCCGCCGTCGGCGGGCCGAACGGCTCGCCGACCGTGACCCGGTCGGCGGGGACGACACAGTCCTCCAGCAGGAGCCCGTGGCTGCCGGAGCCCCGCATGCCCAACGCGTCCCAGTCGCCCAGCACGGTCAGCCCGGGGGTGCCGGCCAGGACGACGGCCTCGGCGTGCCGCCACCCGCCGTCGGGATCGGCGACCCGGACCGCGACGTTGAACGAGTCCGCGACGGCCGAGTTGGTGACGAACGTCTTGCGTCCGGTGATGACGTACTCGTCGCCCTTGCGGACGGCCTCGGTGAGCGCGCCGTTCCACGTCGCGCCCGGTTCGGTGGACGCCCCGGCCATGATCAGGTCGGAGCCGCCCAACGCCTCCAGGATCGCGTCGAGCTGCGTCGCCCTGACCCGGTCGCCGTCCGCCTCGGCCCGCTCCCACCGGCGGACCTGCCCCCACACCGAGGCCATGTGCATGTTCGCGCAGATGGCCGTCGACCCGCAGCCCCGGGCCAGCCGGGAGACGGCGACCAACACGTCGTGCAGGGAGCGGACCCCCAGCCCGCCGTGCCGGGTCGGGGCGCACGCGGAGAGCACCCCGCTGTCGCGCAGGTCGGCGAAGTT
This sequence comes from Micromonospora sp. DT178, assembly GCF_049841695.1. Taxonomy (NCBI): domain Bacteria; kingdom Bacillati; phylum Actinomycetota; class Actinomycetes; order Micromonosporales; family Micromonosporaceae; genus Micromonospora; species Micromonospora sp. DT178. The sequence goes on along the minus strand of NZ_JBNCKV010000008.1, from coordinate 173,989 downwards.
GTCGGCGACGAACGTGTTGTCCCGGTCGTGCCGGCCGGCCCGTTCGGTGAGGGTGCCGACGTGGCCCTCGGCGAGGGAGACCAGCTCCCGGCCGGCGGCGGTCGTGGCGGTGAGTTCTCCGAACACCTACAGCATCCTCAGGATGGAGAGAAACTCCTCGGCCCGCTCGGCGTGGGGCTGCTGCGGGCCGTCGAAGCGGGCGCCGGTCTCCGTCGGCACCGGCGTCGGCAGCACCCTCGGGAACAGCGGACCCCCGATGGGATCACCGGGCCGCAGGCCGTGTTCCCACAGCAGCGGCAGGACCGCGTGCTGCGGCTGGAAGGTGACGCCGTCGCCCACCCACCGGGAGACGAACGCCCGACGCTGCCGCTCGGGGCCGGTGCCGGTGGCGCCGTGCAACGCGGCCGGGTGGAACAGCACGATGTCGCCGGGCGTGAGGTCCCAACTGAGGATTTCCTGGTCGGACACGTCCGGCACCGCCTCGAGTTCCTCGCGCCGGCCCAGGTGGGTGGCTCCCGGGGTGATCGGCACGTAGCGCCGGCCCCAGCGGTGCGAACCGCGCACCACCTGGAGCGCGGCGGTGTCGGGAGTGCACGGGTCGAGGGGAATCCACATCGCGCACACCTGGTCGCCCGCGATCGGCCAGGAGCTGACGTCCTCGTGGAACGGCGTCGGGGCACCCGATCCGGCCGGCTTGGCGAAGATCTGGTCGTAGAAGGCCGTGATCGCGGTGGAGCCGAACAGCTGCTGGGCGATGCGCGCGGCGGGGGAGAAGAACATGAAGTCGCGGAAGCCGTCGTGGGTCTTCCACATGAAGGCGTCCCCGGCGAAGCCGCCGCCGCCCAGCAACGCGGTCGCCTGCGCCAGCACGGTCGGGTTGGCGAGCAGGTACTCCACGCCTTCGGCGATCCGGCCGAGCCACTTGTCGTCGATCATGCCGGAGAGCCGGACCACGCCGTCGGTGTGGAAGGCGTCGATCTCGGCCTGGGTGAGGTCGCGCGGTGGCGCCTCGGGAGGGCTGATGTCCATGTGAGTGGTCTCCGTCAGGGAAGACGCCGCCAGTGGGCGCCGAAGAGGGTCTCCTCGTCCGGCAGGCTGGGCGGCAGGGGATGTGAGACGTAGGTGTAGTTGAGGAAGTCGCGCCAGGTCACGTTCTCCGACCGGGAGCAACCGCCCCAGCTGCCACTGGCGATGACCTGGGTGAACGGCATCCCGTTGTCGAAGCTGCCGCTGTTGCCCACGGCGGTCGACTGGTTGACCATGACCCGTCCGGCGCGGGCCCGCTCGGCCAGCCTGACCACCCGGTCGGGCCGCTCGGTGTGGATGCCGCAGCTGTGGCCCTGCCCGATCCGGCCCAGCAGCGCCTCCACCGCGACGAGCGCGTCGTCGAAGGCGTTGAACGTCGACACGGTGAAGACCGGCGCCAGCTTCTCGCCGAGCATCGGGTCGTCGAGCGCCGGGACACCGCCGGGCGCCAGGGGCGGCAGCTGGGCCACCAGGGCGGTGGTCTTGGTCGGCTCGGCCAGGTCGATCCCGGCGGCGGCGGCGAGCGCCGCGGCGGGTCGACCGACCGCGTCGCGGTTGAGTAGCCGCCCGTCCGGCCAGAGCAGCGTACGCAGCCGCGCCGTCTCGGCCGGGTCGCACAGGTGGGCGCCCTGCCGGGCCAGCTGGTCGCGGAAGGCGGCGGCGATCCCGGCGTCCACCAGCACGTTGCTCTCCGACGAGCAGGAGGTGCCGTTGTTGAAGCTGCCGCCGAGCACGATCAGCTCCGCCGCGGCGGCCACGTCCGCCGAGGCGTCCACGATCACCGCGGGGTTGCCGACGCCCGCGCTGATCGCCGGCGTGCCGCTGCGGTACGCCCGGCGCACCGTGCCGGGCCCGCCGGCGGCGATGACCAGGTCGGCGGCGGCCATCAGGGCCTCGGTGGTCTGCCGGTCGGTGACCGGCAGGCACTGGACGAGGTCCGCCGGGGCGCCGACCGTCTCCAGGGCCCCACGCAGCAGCTCGACGGTGCGGGCCGCGGAGTGCCGGGCCCGGGGGTTGGGGGTGATGACCACCGCGTTGCGGGTCTTGAGCATCGGCAGGGCGTTGCCGACCACCCCGGAGCAGGGTGCGGTGGCGGGGCTGGCCACGGCGATCACCCCGATCGGCTTGGCCAGCTTGCGCAGGCCCCGCTCCGGCAGCTCCTCGATGATCCCGCTGGTGACGACCCCGTGCAGGTCGCGCAGCGTGCCGAGGACCCGGCGCCGGTAGAGCGTGAACAGGTGCTCCGGGTCACCGAGGCTGGTCTCCCGGTACGCGAGGTCGGCCAGTGACCGGGCGATGTCCTCCTGGTAGGCCGCCCAGCCGAGGGCCGCGACCAGGTCGTCGACGCGGTCCTGCGGCCAGAACTCGACCTCCGCCTGGGCCCGACGGGCGCGGGCCATGGTGGTCTCGACGTCGGGCCGTTCCTCCCCGGTGGAGACGGCGGCGGCCGGCATCCCGTCCCGGCGGCTCGGGGCCGGTGCGTCCGGCGCCCCGGTGTGCGTCACGGCCGCGTCGGCCTCGCGGAGGTCACCGCTGGACACTGGCGTGCTCCCGGTCCGAGAGGTGCGCCGACCGCAGCCGGCCGATGGTCTCCTCCAGCATGTCGTCGGTGACGGTGAGGGAGAGCCGCAGGTAGCCCGGGGCGCCCATCACCGAGGCCGGCAGCACCAGGAGCCCGCGCTCCTCGAGTAGGGCCGCGTGTGCCCAGTCGTCCGCGTCCGGCACCCGGGCCAGCAGGTAGAACGTTCCCTCGCTCGGCTGGACCTCGTACCCGGTCTCGCGCAGGGCGTCGACCAGCAGGTCGCGGCGCTGCTCGATCGGCTTGACCTGCAGCGCGTGCTGTTCCAGCTCGGGCAGGGCGAACAGCAGCGAGTTGTTGGGGAACGCCCAGCCGGTGGTCAGGCGGGCCACGGTCAGGGCCCGGCGGAGCACCGCCGGGTCGGGCACGGTCGGCGGGATCGCCACGTAGCCGACGCGCTCCCCGGGCAGCAGCAGCGTCTTGGTGTAGGTGTGCACCAGGAACGTGAACGGGTAGTGCGTCGCCGGGCTGGGGCACGTCCGGCCGTCGAACACGATGCGCCGGTACGCCTCGTCGGAGAGCAGGTAGATCGGCCGGCCGTTGCGGACGGAGGCTTCCCGCAGCACCTCGGCGAGGGCGGCGAATTCCTCGTCGGTGTAGACGGCGCCGGTCGGGTTGTTGGGGCTGTTGACGATGACGGCACTGGTCCGGGGCGTGATCGCCGCCGCGATGAGTTCCGCGTCGAGTCGCCAGGAGCCGGGGGTCAGCGCCACCGGCCGGGGGAGCGCACCGACCGAGGCGATGATCGGCTCGTAGTAGAACCAGGCGGGGTCGAGGTAGATCACCTCGTCGCCCGGGTCGCAGACGCTGCGCAGGCAGATGGTCAGCCCCGCGAACGCCCCGTTGGTCAGGGCGACGTCGTCGGCGGTGAACGGCAGCGCGAGTTCCCGGCTCAGGGCGGCCGCCACCGACTCCTGGGCCGGCGGGTGGTCGCGGGTGTAGGCGAACCAGTCGGTGTGCTGCGGGCTCAGGTGCCGCTGCAGGACCTCGACCAGGGCCGGGGCGGGAAACTCGTGCGGATCGCCGAAGGCGAGGTCGATCACGCCCGGGCCGCCGCGCAGCCGCGAGTAGGAGGACTGCTCGAGGTAGGCCCCCAAGCGCCGTCCGTACGCGTCGGTCGCGTCGGTCATCTGCCGACTTATCCGGTGCTCCATCCTGCTCCGATCTCCACCCAGATCCGTGGCCGGCGGGGTCGCCGGGTTCACACCGTGGCGGGTTGTGCGGCGGGGACTCTTGCGGGCAGCTGACGCACGGACCGCGCGGAGAAGGTCGCGACGGTCACCAGACCGAGCACCCCGCCCGCGATGACCAGCGTCTGGGCGACGCCGATCCGGTCCGCGACCGGGCCGACGACGGCCAGGCAGAGCGGGCCGAGCACGAACGAGCCCATGGCGTCGTACGAGCTGATCCGCGACAGCGCCTCGTTGGGCACGTGGTTCTGCAGGGCGGTGTCCCACAGCACCTCGAAGATGTCGACGCAGACGCCGTTGACGAGCATCGAGGCCGCGATCAGCCAGACCGGCGCGCCGGCCGCGATCAGCGCGAACGGCGGGAGGAAACCGAAGGTCGCCAGCACGGCCACCCGCATCGGCCGGCGGGGGCGGATCCGCATCGCCACGAGGCTGCCGCCGACCAGCCCCACGGCCTGCGCGGTGACGATCACCGACCAGGCGGTGGCGCCGCCCAGCTGCTCCTTGGCGGTCAGCGGGCCGAGCACGTAGATCGCCGAGAAGCACCCGTTGACGAACGCGAACTGCACGACCACCAGCCAGACCCAGGACCGGGAGCTGAACTCCCGCCAGCCCTCCCGCAGGTCGGCGAGCATGGTGCCGGTGACGGCCCGGCCGGGGTGGGACACCCGGACGCCGGCCAGCAGCAGCGCCGAGCCGAGGAAGGTGGCCGCGGGTACCGCCAGCGCCCAGCCGGCGCCGAGGGCGGCCACGAGCACGCCGGCCAGGGCCGCGCCGCCGATGGTGGTGCTGTTGCGGGACAGCCGCAGCAGCGCGTTGGCCGACTGGAGCTGCTCCCGGGCCACCACCTGCGGCACCACGCCGCGGGAGGCCGGCAGGAAGAGCGCGGCGGCGGCGCCGTTGACGGCGGACAACGCGATCACGACCGGCAGCGAGGGCCGGCCGCTGACGAACACCACGGTCAGGACCGCCTGCGCGGCGAAGGCCAGCAGGTCGGAGCCCACCATCAGGCGGAAGCGGTTCATCCGGTCGGCGAGGACACCGCCGAACAGCAGCAGCGCGACCTGCGCCAGCGACCGGGCGGCGAGCACCAGACCGAGGTCGGTGGCGGAGCCGCCCGGCGCGTCGAGGACGGCGAAGGCCAGCGCCACCGGGATCACGGCGCTGCCCAGCAGCGACAGCGTGCGGGCCAGGAACAGCATCCGGTACGACCGGTCGGCCAGGATCCGGAGGTCGTCGCGCACCTGGCATCACCTCCGGTCGGCCGGTCGAACGGGTCGCGTGCCGGCGCACCGGCGGTGTCACGAGCGTGCCCATCATGTGGCAGGGAAACGGGTTGCCCAACCCCTAGGACTCTGAACAGATGTCGTGAATTGTGAGGTCAAACCCCTATAACGGTCCTGACGGCTGACTAAGTGCTCAGTCCGCCTGGTACAGATCGACGATCGGCACCCGCATCGGTGCGGCGCGCGCGCACGGCGGAGGCCCCGGAACGCGGACCGGATCACCGACGGACAACGGAGGACCAGTGGGACGGCAGGAGCATCCGGTCGCGAATGACGTCACGCAACGCGTGGCGCGGCTGTCCAGTTCGGCGCGGGCGCTGCTCGACGAACGGCTGCGCGCCAGCCGCTCCGATCCGGCACCCGGCAGCGCCACCATCCCCCGCCTGGCCGCCGCCGAGGCACCCCTGTCGTTCGCTCAGGAGCGGCTCTGGTTCATCGAGCGCCTGGAGGACGACGCCGTCCACCACAACGACGCCACGTTGCTGATCCTGACCGGCGAGCTGGACCAGGTCGCGCTGCGCCGCGGCATCGAGGAGGTCGTCCGCCGGCACGAGATCCTGCGTACCGCCTTCCGTCAGCTCGGCGAGCGGGTCGTGCAGGCCGTCACGCCGCCCGCCCCGCTGAGCATCGACGTGGTCGACCTGCCCGGCGCCACCGCGCGCCCCGACGACCCGGTCCTGCGGGCCGCCGTCGAGCGGGAGATGCGGGTTCCGCTCGACCTGGCCGCGGGCCAGAGCATGCGGGCGGTGCTCTACCGGATCGCCCCGGACGTGCACGTGCTCGGGGTCACCGTGCACCACCTCGTCTGCGACCTGTGGTCGTTCACCATCTTCTGCCGCGAGCTGGCCGCCACGTACGCCGCCTTCGCCTCCGGCGCCGCGACGGCGGACCTGCCCGAGCTGCCGATCCAGTACGCCGACTACGCCGCCTGGCAGCGCACCGCGGTCGGCGAGGAGCGGATGGCGGCGCACCTGCGCGAGCGGGTCGACGAACTCGCCGGCGTGCCACCCCTGCTCACCCTGCCCACCAAGGGCCCCCGGCCGGCCGTGCAGCAGTTCGTCGGCGCGTCCGAGTGGTTCCGCGTCGGCGCCGCCGACGCCGAGCGGATCCGCGCGCTCGGGCAGGGCCAGGGCGCCACCATGTTCATGACCCTGCTCGCCGCCTTCAGCGTGCTGCTCGCCCGGCACAGCGGCCAGCGGGACATGGTCGTCGCCAGCCCCATCGCCACCCGCGAGCAGGACGAGCTGGAGCACCTGATCGGCTGCTTCCTGAACATGATCGTGGTGCGGGCCGACCTGTCCGGCGAACCGACCTTCGCCGAGCTGGTGGCCCGGGTGAAGGCGGCCTCCCTCGACGCGTTCCGGCACCGCGACGTGCCGTTCGAACGCCTCGTCGCCGCGTTGCAGCCGGAACGCAGCCGCAGCCACCAGCCGCTCGCGCAGGTCGCCTTCGTGCTCCAGAACGTGCCCACCAGCCGGCTGGACCTGCCGCGGCTGCGGGTCGACGTCCACCAGATGGAGACCGGCCGGTCCCGGATGGACCTGTCGATGAGGATCACCGAGACGGCCGACGGGCTGGTCGGTGAGATCGAGTACGACACCGGCCTCTTCACCGCCGACGCGGTGCGCGACATGGCCCGGCAGTTCGAGCTGCTGCTCGTAGAGGCGGCGCGGGAGCCCGACACGAGCGTGTGGCGGCTGCCGCTGCTCGACGACGCGCAGCGCCGCCGGATCCTGCACGAGTGGAACGACACCGCCGCCGACCTCGGCCCCGAGGCGCTCGTCCACCGCCTCGTCGAGGCGCAGGCGCGGCGTACCCCGGACGCGGTCGCGGTCGTCGAAGGCAACGTCCGCACGACGTACCGCGAACTCGACGAACGGGCCAACCGCCTGGCGCACCACCTGCGCGACCTCGGTGTCGGCGTGGAGGATCCGGTGGCGGTGTGCCTGCCGCGCTGCACCGCCGAGGTGGTGGCGATCCTGGCGGTGCTCAAGGCCGGCGGCTACCACCTGCCGGTCAACCCGCGCGATCCGCAGGCCCGCCGGGACGCGCTGCTCGGACAGGTCCGCCCGGCGGTCGCGATCTCCGCCGGGGACCTGTGCGACGAGGTGTGGAGCCCCGGCCGGCGGATCATCGACCTGGACGGGGAGTCGTCGCTGACCGGCACGTGTCCCGCCACCGACCCCGCCGTGCCGCTGCACCCGGACAACCTCGCTTACACGCTGTTCACCTCCGGCTCCACGGGGCAGCCCAAGGGCGTGCAGGTCACCCACCGCGGGTTCACCAACCGGATGCTGTGGGCCCAGCGCAACTTCCCGCTCGGCCCGGACGACCGGGTGCTACGCAAGGCGGCCTGCACCTTCGACGTCTCGCTGGACGAGCTGTTCCGGGCCCTGTTCAACGGCGCGGCCAGCGTGCTGATGCCCGAGACGGCGACCTTCGACCCGCGCCGGCTGGCGGGGATCATCGCCCAGCACGGCGTGACCGACGCCGACTTCGCGCCGACCGCCCTGCGCGAGGTGCTGCTCAGCGCCGACGCCGCGGACCTGAAGTCGCTGCGGCGGATCGTCTCGGGCGTGGAGGAACTCACCCCCGAGACGCAACGGCTGGTCTTCGACCGACTCGACGTCACCATGTTCAACCTGTACGGCCCGACCGAGGTCTCGGTCTCCTGCACCGCCTGGCCGTGCGACCCCGCCGACGAGCGGCCGTTCGTCCCGATCGGCCGTCCGATGGCCAACGTCCGGGTGTACGTGCTGGACGAGGCGATGCAGCCCGTACCGCCGGGCGTGGCGGGGGAGGTGTACGTCGGCGGCGCCGGGCTGGCCCGGGGCTACCTCGACAACTCCGCCCTGACCGCGGAGCGGTTCCTGCCCGACCCGTTCGCCGGTACGCCCGGCGCCCGCGTCTACCGCACCGGCGACCTGGCCCGGTTCGGGCCGGACGGCGTCCTGGAGTTCCTCGGCCGGGGCGACGGGCAGCTGAACCTGCGCGGCTACCGCATCGAGCCGGGCGAGGTGGAGTCCGCGTTGCGCCGCCACCCGGCGGTCCGCGAGGCCGCCGTCGTCGTACGCCGGGACCCGCCCGGCAGGGACGCCCGGCTGGTCGGCTACGTCGTCGGCGACGACCTGCCGGGCACCGCGGACCTGCGCGCCCACCTGCGCCGGCGGCTGCCGGACTACCTGGTGCCGGCCGCCTTCGTCAGCCTGCCCCGGCTGCCGTTGACCAACCACGGCAAGCTCGACGTCGCGGCGCTGCCACCACCGGGCCAGGACGAGCCCGCCGCCCCGGGGGCCGACGGGCCGCGCGACGAGCGCGAGCGGGTGCTCCTGGACATCTGGTGCGACGTGCTCGGACGCGAGGGCATCGGCATCCACGACGACTTCTTCGACCTCGGTGGCGACTCCCTCACGGCCACCCGGATCGTGGCCCTGGCCGGCGCGAAGCTGGGGGCGGACGTCGAGGTGGCGGTGATCTTCGACGCGCCGACGGTCGCGGAGCTGGCCGCCCGGCTCGCGCCCGGCCAGCCGTGACCCCCGGTCGGACCCCTGTGCAGCGAGTGGAGAGCCTGATGACCGAGCACACCGGCGCGTTGACCCACGAGGCGACCGACGTCGTCAACCTGGGCGCCGCCCTGTCCCACCAGGCGCGGGTCCAGCCCGGCAGTCCCGCCCTGCACCTGGTGGCCGAGGACGGTTCGGCCGACACGGTGGACTACGCCACGCTCGACGCCCGGGCCCGCCGGGTCGGCGCGGCCCTGGCCGGGCACTGCCGCCCCGGTGACCGGGTGCTGATGCTCGTCGGGGCGGGCGTCGACTTCCTCGCCGGCTTCTTCGGTTGCCTCTACGCCGGCACCGTGCCGGTCCCGCTGGCCGCCCGGCTCAACCGGGCCAGCGCCCCGGTCGTCGCGCGGATCCTCGACGACGCGCAGGCCACCGCGGTGCTGGCCGCCCGCGCGGTCACGAGCGCGGTGGACCTGACCACGCTGATGCCCGGTCGCCGGCTGCCGGTCCTGGAGCTCGAGTCCCTCGACGCCGCGCCCGCCGGCTGGCAGCCGGCGGTGGCCGAGGGCGGACTGGCGTTCCTCCAGTACACCTCGGGCACCACCAGCACCCCCAAGGGCGTGATGGTCAGCCACGCGAACCTGCTGGAGAACCTGCGGGCCATCCGCCGCTCCTTCGGCTTCGACGACGCGACGGTGATGGCCTCCTGGCTGCCCCCGCACCACGACATGGGCCTGATCGGCACCCTGCTCACCCCCGTCTACCTCGGGGTGCCGACGGTGCTGATGGACCCGGCGACGTTCATCCGCACCCCGGTGCGGTGGCTCCAGGCGATCAGCCGGTACCGGGCCACCATCAGCGGCGGGCCCAACTTCGCCTACGACCTGTGCGTACGCAAGGTCGCCGAGGCCGACCGGGCAGCCCTGGACCTCAGCTCCTGGCGGGTGGCCTTCAACGGCGCCGAGCCCGTACGCGCGGCGACCCTGCGCGCCTTCGCCGAGGCGTTCGCCCCGCACGGTTTCGACGAGCGGGCCTTCCTGCCCTGCTACGGGCTGGCCGAGGCGACGCTGCTGGTCGCCGGGCGGGCCCGGCCGCAGCGGCCCGTCGTGACCACGGTGGCCGACCCGGAACCCCACCGTCCCGGCACGGAGGTGGTCGGCTGCGAGATCCTGCCCGAGGCGGAGGTCCGCATCGTCGACCCGACCGGCCACCCCGTCCCCGACGGCACCGCCGGCGAGATCTGGGTCCGCGGCGGCAGCGTCGTCGACGGGTACTGGAACCGGCCCGAGGAGTCCGCGCGGACCCTGCACGCCACCCTCGGCGGCGACCCCGATGACGGCCCCTACCTGCGCACCGGCGACCTCGGCTTCCGCCAGGACGGTCACCTGTACGTCCGCGGCCGGATCAAGGAGACGGTGGTCGTCCGCGGCCAGAACCACTACCCGGACGACATCGAGCAGACCGTCCGCGCGGCCTGTCCCCGCCTCGGCGGGCGGATCGCGGCGTTCGGCGTGGAGGTCGCCGACGACGGCCACGGCGTCGGCGAGGCCGTGGTCCTGTGGTACGAGACCCGCTCCGACAGGGCGTCGGACGAGGCGCCGGCCATCGCCGAGGCGGCCCGCCGGGCCGTGGTGACGGTCCACGGCCTGGACCTGCACCGGGTGCTGGCCGTACCGCCCGGCACCATTCCCGTCACCACCAGCGGCAAGACCCGGCGCGGCGACTGCGCGCGGGCGTACGCCGCGGACAGCGCCACGATCGTCGCGGACGACCCCCTGCGGCCGGCGGCGCGCCCCGCCCCGGCCGCCGCGCCGGCGCAGGCGCAGCGGCTGCGCGTCCTGGCCGGCGGGCTGCTCGACGTCGACCCGGAGCGGATCGACCCGGAGCGCTCCCTGCCGGAACTCGGGTTCGACTCGCTGCGGGCCGTGGAGCTGCAACACCTGATCGAGGGGGAGTGGGGCGTCCGCCCGGCCCTGACCGACCTGCTGGGCGACAGCACGGTGGCCGAACTGGCCGCCGCGCTGCCGTCCGCGCCCGCGCCGGCCGACCCGCCGGCCGCCCCGGCCGCCGCCGACCGGCCCTACCCGCTGTCGTACGGCCAGCGCGCGATCTGGTTCCAGGGCGCCCTCGCCGAGGACCCGGCCAACCTCAACCTGTGCCGCGCGGTGACCGTCGACGGCGAGCTGGACGCCGCGGCGCTGGCCCGCGCCGTCCGCGACCTCGGCGCCCGGCACCCGGCCCTGCTCACCCGCTACGACGACTCCGGCGCCGAGGTCACCCAGCGGGTGGCCGACGACGCCGAGGTGACGCTGGAGGTGCGCGACGCGGCGGGCTGGCCGGCGGGCCGGCTCGACGAGGAGATCGAGGCGGAACTCGGGGTCGGCTTCGACGGCCCGCCCCTGCTGCGCGCCGTGCTGTTCCGGCACGCGGCCGACCACCACACGCTGCTGCTGTGCACCCACCACAGCGTGATGGACGTGTGGTCGCTGGCGGTGCTGGTCGAGGACCTGGCGAACGGCTACGGCCGGCACGCCGCCGGGGACGACGCGGCACCGCCCGCACCCACCGCCCACCCGGCCGAGTTCGTCGCCTGGCAGCGCTCCTTCCTGGACACTCCGGCCGGCCGGGAGCTGACCGCGACGTGCCAGGCGCAGGTCGCCGACCTCGTGCCGCTGGACCTGCCGACCGACCGGCCCCGCCCGTCGGTGCGTACCTTCCGGGGCGCCGCCCACGCCTTCCGGCTCGACGCCGACCTGTGCGCCGGGATCGACGCGCTCGCCGCCTCGCACGGGGTCAGCCGCACCGCCGTGCTGTTCGCCGGCTACGCCGCGGTGCTGTCGCGCTACGCCGGCCAGGCGGCGTTCCCGCTGGGCTTCGTGCACGCCGGCCGGGTCCGCGGCCGCTTCGCCGACCTGGTCAGCTACCTGGTCAACCCGCTGCCGCTGCCGGTGGACCTGTCCGCCGACCCGGAGTTCGGCGCCCTCGCGCGGGCGGCCCACGACGCGGTGCTGGCCGCCTCCGACCGCGCCGAGGTGCCGTTCGGGCGGATCGTCGAAGGGCTCGGGCAGGCCGCCGACGCCAGCCGCGGCGCGCTGCTCAGCGCGGCCTTCGCCTACCAGCACGGGCGCGGCACCGACCGGCTCGGGCTCACGCCGATGGTGCTCAACCACGAGGGGGCACTGGGGGACTGGGCCGGGCTGCGGGTGCGCAGCCGGCCGGTGCGGCAACGGGCCACCTACTACGACCTCTCGCTTTACCTGGGCGAGCACGGCGGCGAACTGCTGGGCACCTTCGACTACAGCACCGACCTGTTCGACGCCGACACCATGGGCGTGCTGGCCGAGGCGCTGACCGCGCTGCTGGCCGCGGCCGTCGCGGCGCCGGCCACCCCGGTCGGCGCCCTGCCGCTGCTCGGCGCCGAGCGGCACCGGCAGGTGCTGGTGGAGTGGAACGACACGACGGCCGACTACGACACCGACCGGTGCGCGCCCGAGATCGTGGCCGAGCAGGCCCGGCGGACCCCGGCCGCGCCGGCCGCGATCGACGACACCACCCGGCTCACCTACGCCGAGCTCAACGCGGCGGCGAACCGGCTGGCCCACCGGCTGATCCGGCTGGGCGTCGGCCGGGGCACCCGGGTCGGCCTGCTGGTGCCCCGCTCCACGGTCAGCCTCACCGCCGTGCTGGCGATCCTCAAGACCGGCGCCGCCTATGTGCCGCTCGACCCGTCGTACCCGGTGGACCGGCTGCGGTTCATGCTCGCCGACTCCGGGGCCCGGCTGCTCGTCGCCGCCCCCGGAGCGGCCGGCGACCTCCCGGACGTCGAGGTGGTCGACCCGGCCGACGCGACGCTCGCGGCCGAGGACGACCGCGACCCGCGGCCGACGGCCCACCCCGACGACGTGGCCTACGTCGTCTACACCTCCGGATCCACCGGCACCCCGCAGGGCGTACTCGGCCTGCACCGGGGCATCGTCAACCGGCAACGGTGGATCATGGACCGATTCCCGATGGGGCCGGACGAGGTGGGCAGCCACAAGACCTCGCTGAGCTTCTTCGACTCCGGCGGCGAGATGTTCCTCCCGCTCTTCGCCGGCGCCCCGGTCGTCGTGGTGCCCGAGGACGTCGGACGCGACCCGGTCCGCCTGGTCGACCTGCTCGCCCGGCACCGGGTCACCCGCCTGGTGGCCGTACCGTCGTTGCTGCGGGCCATCCTGGACGGCGTCGCCGACGCCGGCGAGCGCCTGTCGGCGCTGCGCTACTGCCACTCCAGCGGGGAGGCGCTCACCCCGGACCTGGCCGCGCGGTGGCTGGCGGCCCTGCCCGGCTGCGTCCTGGTCGACCTCTACGGCTCGTCGGAGATCTCCGCCGACGTGACCCTGGACGTGGTCACCGGCCCGGAACGGGTCGGCAGCGTCGGGCGGCCCATCGGCAACACCCGGATCTACGTCCTGGACGAGGCCATGCGGCCGGTGCCGCCCCGCTTCGCCGGCGAGGTGTACGTCGGCGGGGCCGGCCTGGCCCGTGGCTACCTCGACCAGCCGGCGTTGACGGCGGCGCGGTTCCTCCCCGACCCGTACGGGGCCGGTGGGCGGCTGTTCCGCACCGGCGACCGCGGCCGGTGGAGCCACGACGGGCGGCTGGAGTTCCTGGGCCGGGCCGACCACCAGGTGAAGGTCCGCGGCTTCCGGATCGAGCTGGGCGAGATCGAGGCGACGCTGCGGGCCCACCCCGGGGTCGCCGCCGCCGTGGCCGCGCTCGCCCAGGCGCCGGGCGGCGGCGAACAGCGGATCGTCGCGGCCGTCGTGCCCCGTGGCCGGGGCGACTCGTCCCGGCCGGCGCCGGCCGGGTCGGACCCGGGCGGGGCGCCGGCCACCACCCGGGTGTCGGACTGGCGGCTGCTCTACGACCGGATGTACACCGAGGCCGGTCCCGCCGAGGAGGCCCAGCAGGCGATCTGGACCAGCAGCTACACGGGCGCGCCGTTCACCGACGTCGAGATGGGCGAGTGGATCGACCAGGCGGTCCGGCGGATCCGGGAGCTGCGTCCCCGCCGGCTGCTGGAGCTGGGCTGCGGCACGGGCAACCTGACCCTGGCGCTGGCGCCGGACTGCGAGGCGTACGTCGGCACGGACTTCTCCGCCGCCGGCCTCAAGGTGCTCGAACAGCGGCTCGACGCCGAGGGGGTGGACCGGGACTCGGTCACGCTGCTGCTGCGCGAGGCCGACGACCTTACCGGCATCGAGGCCGGCAGCTTCGACACCGTGGTGCTGCACTCGGTGACCCAGTACTTCCCGAACCACGACTACCTGCGCGGGGTGCTGCGCGCGGCGGTCACCGCGGCCGCGCCGGGCGGGCGGATCTACCTCGGCGACGTACGCGACCTGGACCTGCTGGAGGTGTTCCACGCCTCGGTGGAGCTGGGCGCCGACCCGGAACCCGGGCTGACCGTCGCCGAGCTGCGCCGCCGCGTCGCCGCCCGGGTGCTCGCCGACGACGAGCTGGTGCTGGCCCCGGACCTGTTCCTCACCGCGCCGGACTGGCTGCCCGGGGTGACCGGGGCGGAACTGCACCTCAAGCGCGGCCGGCAGGCCAACGAGCTGAGCGCGTTCCGCTACGACGTCGTCCTGCACGTGGGCACCGCCCCCGACGGCGACGCCGCGGAGCCGGTCGAGCCGGTGCGGCTGGACTGGACGGGCGACGGGCTGGACGTCGCCCGGCTGCGGAGCCTGCTGCGCGGCAACCGCAACCGGCCGGTGGAGGTGCGCGACGTGCCGAACGCGCGGCTGGTCACGGTCGCCGGCCCCGTACGCCGGCTGGCCGGTCTCGCCGATTCGGACCCGGTGACCCGCCCCGTCGGCGAGCTGCCGCCCGGGGTCGACCCGGAGGACTGCTGGAGCATCGGCGAGGCGCTGGGCCGACGGACCGCCGTGGTGCCGTCGACCGCCCGCGACCCGTACACGATGGACCTGCGGTTCTGGCCCGCCGCCCGACCGGACGACGCGGTCGGCTGGACCCCGACCGGGACCCGGCGCGCCGACTGGCCGGAGCTGGCCAACGACCCGCTGGGCGCCACCGCGCGGCGGGACCTGCTGCACGACCTGCGCACCCACCTGCGGCAGCGGCTGCCGGAGTTCATGGTGCCGCTGCTGCACCTGGTCGACGAGCTGCCCACCACGGCGACCGGCAAGGTGAGCCGGCGCGCCGTCGCGGCCGAGGCCACCGAGGCGCTGGCCCGGCTGGGCGCGGGCGCCACGGCGCGGCCGCTCGCCCCGGCGGCCGGTGGGCTCCAGGCCCAGGTCACCGAGATCTGGCTGGACGTCCTCGGCGTCGGCGCCGTCGGGCTCGACGACAACTTCTTCGACGTCGGCGGCAACTCGCTGAGCCTGGTCCAGGTGCACATCCGCCTCCAGGAACTCCTCGGCCGGCAGTTCCCGCTGGTCGACCTGTACGAGCACACCACCGTGCGCAAGCTCGCCGAGCACCTCGGCGGGCCCGCGCGCCCGGCGACGGACCCGCCCGTCGACCCGGGGCCCGACCGCAACGAGCAGGTGGCCAACCGCCGCCGGCTGATGCGCCAGCGTATTCAGGAAGTGGGAAGTCGATGAGCAGCGAGATGGACATCGCCGTCGTGGGGATGAGCGGACGGTTTCCGGGCGCGGCGAACGTCGCCGAGTTCTGGGAGCTGCTCCGCGGCGGCGTCGACGCCGGCCGCGAGCTGACCGCCGCCGAGCTGGACGCTGTCCCGGCCGAGGAACGCAGCGACCCGGCGTACGTGCCGGTGTGGTCCGGCATCGAGGGCGCCGACCGGTTCGACGCGCAGTTCTTCGGCTACTCGCCGACGGACGCGACGCTGATCGACCCGCAGCACCGGATCCTGCTGGAGTGCGCCTGGGAGGCGTTGGAGGACGCCGGCTACGACAGCCGCCGCTTCCCCGGCGACATCGCCGTGTACGCCGGGTGCGGCCTGAACCAGTACCTGCTCTACCACCTGCTGCCCCAGCAGGAGCTGGTCGACTCCGCCGGCCGCCTCGGCATGGCCGTCGCCAGCGACAAGGACAACCTGGCCACCCGCATCTCGTACAAGCTCGACCTGACCGGGCCCAGCATGACGGTGCAGACCAACTGCTCCTCGGCCCTGGTCGGGCTGCACCACGCGATCAGCAGCCTGCTCGACTACCAGTGCGACATGGCGATCGTGGGCGCGGTCAGCGTCAAGAACCCGGTGCCCCGCGGCTACCGGCACGAGGCCGACGGCATCAACTCGCCCGACGGCCGCTGTCGGGCCTTCGACGCCGAGGCCGCCGGCTACCACCTGGGCGACGGCGCCGGCGTGGTGGTGCTGCGCCGCCGCGAGGACGCCGAGGACGCCGGCGACCGGATCTACGCCCTGGTCAAGGGCTCGGCGGTGAACAACGACGGCGCCGGCAAGGTCAGCTTCGTGGCGCCCGGACGGTCGGGCCAGGTGCGGGTGATCCGCCGGGCGCTGCGGGTCGCCGACGTCGAGCCGAGCTCCATCCAGTACGTCGAGGCCAACGGCAGCGGCACCCTGATGGGTGACTCGATCGAGGTGTCCGCCTTGGAGGAGGCGTACGGCGCCGCCGGCGGCCCGGGCGCCGGGTGGGCGATCGGCTCGGTCAAGCCCAACGTCGGCAACCTCGACACCGCCTCCGGCGTGACCTCGCTGATCAAGGCGGTCCTCGCCATCCACCACGGCGAGCTGCCGCCGTCGATCCACTACCGCAAGCCCAACCCGCAGACCTCGCTCGACCGGGGGCCGTTCCGCGTCAACGACATGCTGCGGGACTGGCCCGAGGTCACCGGGCCGCGCCGGGCGGCGGTCAGCTCGTTCGGCGTCGGCGGCACCAACGCGCACGTCATCCTCGAACAGGCGCCGCCGCCCGCTCCGTCGGGGCCGAACCCGCCGGCCGTGCTGCTCGCCGTCTCCGCGGCCGGCGGCGAGGCGCTGGCCGCCGCCGCCGGCCGGCTCGCCGAGCACCTCGGCAGCCACCCCGAGCAGGCTTTCGCCGACATCGCCTACACCAGCCAGGTCGGCCGGCGCGCGTTCCGGCACCGGGCCTTCGTGGTGGCCGCCGACGCCGATGAGGCGGCCCGCGCGCTGTCCGCCGTCGGCGCGGGCGAGGCGTCGCCGGAGGCCGCCACCGTGGCGTACGCGTTCGGCGCCACCTGCCCCGACCTGGCCGCGCTGTGCGGCGCCCTGCCCCGGCTGCGGGCGGAGGTCGACCGGGTGGCCGGTGAGCTGGGCGTCGACCCGGGTGCCGGCGCGGCGGGGCCCGACGCGGCCACCGTCACCGGGCAGCTCGCGCTCGCCCGGCTGCTGGGCGCCTGCGGCGTGACCCCGGTCGCCGCCCACGGCGAGGGCCCGGGCGCCGTGACAGCCGCCGTCGTCGACGGCCGCTGGACGGTGGCGGAGGCCGGGCGCGCGCTGCGCGCCGGCACCCACCCGCCGGCGCCGGCCGGGGCACCGGCCCCGGCCGACCTGGCGCTGGCCGTCGGCCCGGCCGAGCCGTCGACGCTGGCCCTGACCGACGACGCCGGCAGCCTCCGTGGGCTGCTCGGCACTCTTGGCGAGCTGTGGCGCCGGGGCGTCGAGGTGGACTGGGCCGCCCTGCACGAGGGCGCGTCGCGGCGTCGCGTCGGCCTGCCGACGTACCCGTTCCAGCGCTCGCGGCACTGGGTCGACCCGGTGGCCGTGGCGCCCGTGACCGGCCCGACGCCGGCGGCCCCGGCCGCCGAGGCCCAGCCGGCCGCCGGCTCCGTCCTGGAGGAGGCGGTGGCCGCCGTGTGGCGCCGCCGGCTCGGGGTGGACCGGATCGGGCCGCAGGACTCGTTGCTGATGCTCGGCGCGGACTCGCTCAGCGCCGCCCGCACGCTGCGGGACCTCGCCCAGGCCTTCCACGTCGAGCTGCAACTCGGCGTGTTCCTGCAGAACCCCACCGTCGCCGCGCTCGCCGAGGTGATCGACGGCAAGCTGCGCGAGGCGCAGGAGATCCGGGCCGCGCTCGCCGCGGTCACCGAAGAGGGAGCGTGAGGCCGTGCCCGACGTCAGCTTCATCACCGTGGTGCCCCGGGTCCGGGACCTGTCCGCGTACGCGGACACGGCGATGTCCGTCATCCGCCGCACCGACGCGGCCGACCTCGACGGGGTGCTCATCTTCACCGGCAGCGGCGCGGTGCTGGACCCCTGGATCCTGGCGACCGCCGCGGCGGCCGGCACCACCCGGCTCAGCCCGCTGGTCGCGGTGAACCCCGTCTACCAGCACCCGTTCACCGCGGCCCGGATGGTCGCCTCGCTCGGCCTGCTCTACCAGCGGCGGATCGACCTCAACCTGATCACCGGCACCGCCGTGAGCGACCTGGACGCGCTCGGCGACCGGCTGGACCACGACGACCGGTACGCGCGCCTCGCCGAGTACGTCGAGATCATGATGGGGGTGCTGGGCAGCCGCCGCCCGTTCAGCTTCGACGGGCGGTTCTACCAGGTGTCCCGGTTGCAGCTCACGCCCGGCCTGCCCGCGCACCTGCTGCCCAGGCTGTTCGTCGCGGGACAGTCCCCGGCCGCCCGGGCGGTGGCCGAGCGGGTGGGCGCCACCAGCATCCAGATGCTGACGGCGGCCCGGCCCGACGCCGACGGCGCGCCGGGCGCGCTGAACTTCGGGCTGCTGACCCGGGCGACGGCGGAGGAGACCGAGCGGGCCGCCGAGGCCCGTTTCCCGGAGGACCCGGACGGCGCGAAGATCACCGCGGTCACCATGGCCAACACCGACTCCGTCTGGAAGCAGCGGCTCTTCGCCGAGGCGGAGGCTGGCCACGGCGCCGTCACCGTCGACCCGGCGTACCGGCTCGCGCCGTTCCGCTCCGGCCAGGCGGACGGGCCGTATCTGGTGGCCGACCACGCCGGCGCCGTCGACCGGCTGCTGGGCATGATCCGGGCCGGGGTACGCACCTTCGTGCTGGACACCCCCACCGACGACGAAGACTTCCACAACCTCGCACAGGTCGTCCGGACCGTCCGTGACCGACTGCGGGTGGACCCGACCGAGGGAGAGCGATGAACCTGCCTTTCGCCAGCCACGACCTCGTCCACGCCCGGCCCAACCTGGCGCTGGAACCGCTGATCCACCGGTACTACGCCTGGCTGAACCTGGTGTCGCCGGTGCCGGCGGCGATGAACTTCGCCAAGCTGCACGTGCCGCTGCTGCGCTCGTTCCTCGACGCGCCGGCGCTGCACCGCCGCTCGGCCCGCGACCCGAAGCTGCGCGGCGGCATGTTCGTCGACCTCGAGGACGACCAGCTCGACGGGGTGTCCGACCTCGTGGGCCGGCTTGCCGACGGGCCGATGCCGGACCTGTCGGCGGCCATGGACGAGCTGACGATCAACCTGGAGAAGCTCGCCGACGGGTTCGACCTGACGCCCCGCTACGGCGAGATCCCGCCGGCCCTGCGCGGCTACGTCGAGCTGGTCTACGACCTCAACGACCACGCCCGGATCCGGCTCGCGGAGCGGATGCTCTACCGGTCGCGGCACTTCGACGAGACCGCCCACTCGGTGGACCTGTCGCTGGCCACCGGCGACGAGCGGCCCTTCGCGATGACCACCCCGCGGTTCCCCGGCAACGGGCACGTGCAGGCCACCATGCCGCTGCGCGATCCCCGCATCGACCTGCTCTTCTCCACCATGACCACGGCCCGGCCCTTCGGCGAGCTGCGGGAGGCGTTCGACGTCTCCGACGCCGACCTGGCCACCTTCAGCGGGCTGTTCTCCGCCGAACCGGGCGGGAGCCCGGACCGCAACCTGGACGGCCCGGGGCTGCGGGTGCGCTACTTCGGGCACGCCTGCGTGGTGGTGCAGTCCGGCCCGGTCACCGTGATGACCGACCCGTTCCTGTCCGACGCCCTGGGCGACGGTGACCGGTACGCCTACGCCGATCTGCCCGACGTCATCGACTACGTGCTGATCACGCACGGGCACCAGGACCACCTCGAACTGGCCACCCTGCTGAAGCTGCGGCACCGCATCGGCACGGTCGTCGTGCCGAAGACCGCCGCCGGGGCGTTGCAGGACCCGTCGTTGCGGCTGTGCCTGGAGGCGCTCGGCTTCCCCAACGTGGTCGACGTGGAGCCGGGCGAGACCATCGAGCTGCCCGACGGCCAGATCGTGGTCTGCCCCTTCGTCGGCGAGCACTGCGACCTCGACATCGCCGCGAAGGTGACCTACTCGGTGCGCACCGGCGGGAAGAACCTCTACTTCGGCGCGGACAACCGCTGCGTGGACCCGGCGCTGTTCGGCCACATCCACGACATGATCGGCGACGTGGACATGGCCTTCCTCGGCATGGAGTGCGACGGCGCCCCGCTGTCCTGGATGTACGGTCCGCTCTTCTCCCGCCGCATCGACCAGAAGATGAGCCGCAGCCGCAAGCTCAACGGCTCCGACGCCGTCGAGGCGATGGGCATCGTGCGGCGGCTGCGGGCCCGGCAGGCGTACGTGTACGCGATGGGCCGCGAGCCCTGGCTGGTGTTCGTGATGGCGACGAACTACACCGACGAGTCGTACCAGCTCAAGCAGATGGCGGAGTTCTTCCAGCGCTGCGCCGACGTCGGGGTGCCGGCGCGGGAGCTCTACGGACGGGCCGATCTGGCATGAGCCGCAGCTGGACGTGTCAGTCCCGGTACGTGGCCACGCGCGACGGGACCCGGCTGGCCGCGTACGTCTTCCGGCCGGTCGGCCAGCGTGACCCCGCGCCCGTCGTCTGGGCCCACGACCGCTACCACCAGGTGTCGCCGCGCCCCGGGCGGGACGACTTCCTGGCCGTGGTGCGCGCCGAACTGGCGGACGTCGACCTCACCGACATCGAGGACCTCGGCGTGGCCGAGGTGGCCCCCGGGGAGGTGACGCTGCGGGCCTTCCCGGTCGCGCAGCGCCTGCTGGCCCGGGGCTACGTCGTGGTGGTGGTGGACAGCCGGGGCAGCGGCGCGTCGTTCGGCACCAGCGACGGCCCGTTCGGCACGGCCGAGGCGACCGACACGTACGACGTCACCGAGTGGATCGCCGCCCAGCCCTGGTGCGACGGCCGGGTGGGCATGTTCGGCCGCTCCTACCTCGGGGTGTCGCAGTACCTCGCGGCGAGCACCGCCCCGCCGCACCTGGTGGCGATCTTCCCGCAGATGGCGCTGTTCGACCTGTACCGCTTCGCCTGGGACGGCGGGGTGTTCCGGGACGACTTCGCCCGCGCCTGGGGCGAGGACGTGCGCGAACTCGACCTGCGCGGTCCGGTCGCGCCGCTCGACGACGACCCGGACGGTCTCCTGCTGGCCGCCGCCCGCGAGCAGCACGTGGCGAACCGGGACGTCCGGACGATGTTCGCCGGCCTGCCCGGACGCGAGTCGCGGCTGGCCGACACCGGCGAGGCCGCGTACCTGACCCGCAGCCCGTCGGCGCTGCTGGAGGCGATCAACGCCTCCGGGGTCGCCGTCTACCACCTGGGCGGCTGGCACGACGTCTGGGCGCGCGACGCGACCGAGTGGGCCCGCCGGCTGACCGTGCCGCACCGGGTGGTCATCGGCCCCTGGGCGCACACCGGCGGGGTGCTGGGCGGCGCCGGCTACAACCTGGCCGACGAGCACCTGCGCTGGTTCGACCACTGGCTGCGGGGCCGGGACACCGGGATCATGGACGGCCCGGCCGTCCGGTACCACGTGCTGGGCGCCGACGCGTGGCGTACCGCCCGGTCCTGGCCGCCGGAGCCGGCGACGACCGGCACGTGGCACCTCGGTCCGGCCGGCGAGCTGGGACCGGAACCCCGGGCCGGCGAGGCCCGGCGGTACGAGGTGGACTACGCCACCACGTCCGGCAAGACCAGCCGGTGGGCCAGCGGCTACGGCTCGCCCTTCCAGCGGCCGGACCTGACCGACAACGACACCCGGGCGTTGTGCTGGACCTCCGACCCGCTGACCGAGGCGGTCGAGCTGGTCGGCGCCCCGGTGCTGCGCCTGGCGGCCCGGGTCACCGACGGCCCGGCGGACGTCTTCGCCTACCTGGAGTCGGTCGCCCCCGACGGCACCTCGCTGTACGTCACCGAGGGCTGCGGCCAGGTCGACGGCGCTCCCGGCGACTCCCGCCTGGAGATCGAGCTGCACCCGATCGCGTACCGGTTCGCGGCGGGCGAGCGGATCCGGCTGGCGATCACCGGGGCGGACGCCGACAACGCGCTGACCGTGCCCCGGGACGTCGCGCCGGTGCTGACGGTGCGCCACGACGCCGACGCCGCCCCGACGCTGGAGCTGCCCCGCGCGGTGGCCCCCGAACGGCGGGACGCCGACGCCGGGGTGGACGACGTCACGGCGCCGCTGTCGGTGGCGCAGCGGGCGATCTGGCTGGCCGAGCAGGCCGGCACGAGCGGGGCGGCGTACCACCTCGACGCGGCGGTCGAGCTGACCGGACCGGTGGACGCCGGCGCGCTGCACGCGGCGGTCGACGAGATCGTCCGCCGGCACGAGGCGTTGCGGACCACCATCGTCGAGGTCGACGAGGAGCCGGTCCAGCGGATCCATCCGGCGGCGCCGCTGACCATCGCGCGTCTGGACCTCACCGACGCGCCCGCGGACGGCTGGGCCGGCGACGTACGGGTGACGGAGTTCCGGGACCGCCGGTGGGACCTCGGCCGGGAGTGGCCGATCCGGGTCGCGACCGTGCTGCTGCCCGCCGGCCGGACGGCGCTGCTGCTGGTGGTCCACCACGTCGCCGCCGACCCGACCGCGGCGGAGATCTTCTTCGCCGAACTGGCCCGGCTCTACCCCTCTTATGCGCAGGGGGAGCCGGTCCGGCTGCCGGACGTGCCGTGCCGGTACGCCGACGTGGCCCGCCGCCAGCAGGCCGAACTCGCCGGGCCCGGCATGGCCGAGCAGCTCGCCCGGTGGCGGCGCTACCTGGACGGGGCCCCGCAGGTGATCGCCCTGCCGACGGACCGGCCCCGGCCGCCGGTGCTGGACCACCGGGGCGGGTCGGTGCGCTTCACCGTCGACGACGCCCTCGCCGCCCGGCTCGTGGCGGCCGCCGCCGCGGCGCGGACCAGCCCGTTCACGCTGCTGACCGCCGCGTTCGCCCGCACCCTGAGCGCGTACGGCGCGGGCGACGACCTGCTGATCGGCACGCCGAGCCTGCAACGCGACGACGAGTCGACCCGCGACCTGATCGGCTGCCTGGTCAACCTGCTGCCGTTGCGGGTCCGGGTCGACCGGGACGCCACCGTGGCCCAGTTCCTGCACGACGTGCGGGGCAGCGTGCTGACCGCGCTGGAGCTGCGTCGGGTGCCCTTCGACACGCTGGTGGGCGAGCTCCGGCCGCGCCGCGACCCGGCGGTCTCCGCGCTGGTGCAGGTCTGCGTCCGGTACGGCCGGGCGGTGCCGGACCGGTTCCGGCTCGGCGAGGTCGAGGCGGTCCGGCTGGAACCGCCGGAGTGGACGTCGGCGAAGTACGACCTGGCGCTGGCCGTGAACCAGGTCGGCGAGGACCGGATGGTGGGCAGCCTGGACTTCCGGCTCGCCCTGTTCGACCGGGCCACCGTCCAGCGGATCCTCGACTCGATGCTGACCGTGCTCGACCAGCTCGTCGCCGACCAGGACCGGCGGGTGGGCGAGCTGTCCGCGATGCCCCGCCGGGAGCTGCGCGCCGTGCTCGACGGCTGGAACCCGGCGCGGCTGCCGGACGCCCTGGCCGGCCAGGACGACCTGCCGGCCGTGGCCCGCTGCTACGTCCTCGACGACCGCGCGCAACCCGTGCCGGTGAACACCCCGGGACGGCTGTGGGTCAGCGGCCCCGGCGACGTCGACGACCCGTACGCCGGGACGCCGGGCGCACGGATGCGGGACACCGGGGCCACCGTGAGGTGGACCACGGCGGGACGGCTGGACCTGGTGCCACCCGCGACGCCCCCCGGTGAGCCGGCAGCCCCGCCGGACCCGGCGACGACGGCGGACCCGGCGACCGACGACGGCCGGTCCGAGGTGCTCGACCAGCTCGGGCAGATCTGGGCCGCCCTGCTCCAGGTCGACGGCGTCGATCCCGGGGACGACTTCTTCGACCTGGGCGGCGACTCGCTCTTCGCGATCCGCCTGATCGGTCGGATCCGCAAGGCGTACCAGGTCCGGCTCTCCCTGCAGGACGTCTTCGCGGCGCCGACGCTGGGCGAGCAGGTCGACCTGGTCCGTGAACGGCGCGCGTCGTGACCGGGCCCGTCTTCTACCCCTGGTCCGCCCAGGAGGAGATCGACCCGGTCCGCGTCGCCGGCGGCGCGGGCAGCTGGTTCTGGGACGACCGGGGCAACCGGTGGCTCGACCTGCACGCCCAGATGGGCAACCTGCACCTGGGCCACCAGCACCCGGCCCTGGTCGCGGCGCTGCGTGAGCAGGCCGGGCAGATGTGCACCATCGCGCCGTCGTTCGCGGTCGACATCCGCGACGAGGCGGCCCGGGCGATCGTCGAGGTCGCCCCGGGCGACCTGGAGACGGTCCTGTTCACCACCGGCGGCGCGGAGGCCGTGGAGCACGCGGTGCGGATGGCGCGGGTGGTCACGGGGCGGCCGAAGGTGCTCGCCGCCTACCGGTCCTACCACGGTGCCACGGCGGGGGCGCTGGCGTTGACCGGTGACCCCCGCCGCTGGCCGGTGGACACGGCCAGCGGCGGCGCCGTGCACTTCATGGGCCCGTACCCGTACCGCAGCGACTTCCACGCCGAGGACGCCGCGCAGGAGTGCGACCGGGCGCTGGAGCACCTGCGCCGGCTCGTCGGCTACGAGGGCCCGGACACGATCGCCGCGATCCTCCTCGAGCCGGTGGTGGGCAGCAACGGCGTGCTGGTCCCGCCGGACGGATACCTGGCCGGCGTCCGTCGGCTCTGCGACGAGCACGGGATCCTGCTGATCGCCGACGAGGTGATGACCGGCTTCGGCCGGTGCGGCCGGTGGTTCGCCGGCGACCTCTGGGACGTGGTGCCCGACCTGATGACCTTCGCCAAGGGGGTCAACTCCGGCTACGTGCCGGTGGGCGGGGTGCTGCTGTCCCGCACGGTGGCCGCCCACTTCGCGCACCGCCGCTACCCCGGCGGGCTCACCTACTCCGGGCACCCGCTGGCCTGCGCCTCCATCGTGGCGGCGCTGCGGGTGCTGCGGGAGGAGAGCCTGGTCGACCGGGCGGCCGTACTCGGCCGGGACGTGGTGGGCCCGGCGCTGGCCGAGCTGGCCGAGCGCCACCCGATCGTCGGCGACGTCCGCGGCGTCGGCCTGGCCTGGGCCGTCGAACTGGTCCGGGACCGCGCGACCCGCGAACCCCTGGCGCCGTACGCGGCCCCGGGGACGCTGGCGCCCGAGATGGCCGCGGTCCTGGCGGCGTGCAAGCGGCAGGGTGTCTGGCCGCTGGCGGCGGGCAATCGGCTGCACCTGTTCCCCCCGCTTACCATCACGGAGGCGGAGCTGACCGACGGGATCGCCGGGATCGACCGGGCCCTGGCCATGGTGTCCGAGGTGTGAGGAGAAGAGGATGACGGTGGAGCAGCCGGAGACGGCCGAGATCTGTCGGGTCGTGGTGAACGACGAGGAGCAGTACTCGATCTGGCCGGACGGGCGGGAGATCCCGGCGGGCTGGCGTGCCGAGGGCTTCGTCGGACCGCGGGCCCGGTGCCTGGAGCACATCGACTCGGTGTGGACGGACATGCGCCCGCTGAGCCTGCGCCGGGCGATGGCGGCCGAGGCGCGGTAACGCGGACGGGAGGGCCGGCCGCCGGGCGTGACCGTTCCGTCAGCGCCCGCCGGCCGTCCCGCCCAGCGCCCAGACGCACGCGCCCTCGTGGGGCCGCCGGCCACCGCCGGGCGGCCCCACGCGCGCATCACCCGCCGGAGCGCCTGCGCTCAGAGACCGTCCAGCGCGCGGGCCAGCCATCCGGCGATCCGCTCCACGGTGGGCCGGCGCAGCAGCGAGTAGTGGTCGCCCTCGTACTCGTGCACGGTGGTCCGGGCACCCACGTAGCGCTCCCAGCGCGGCTGCCAGCGCGGCGACGCGGAGGCCTGGACGACGGTCACCGGCAGCTCCACGCCCTCCGGCCGGTACCCGGCCACGGCGGTGACGTGCCGGGCGAAGGTCTCCACCCGGCGGCGCACCTCGCGCACCGGCAGCGCCACCGGGGTCACCCCGGCGTCCACCAGCCACCGGCGCAGCAGCATCGTCTGCTCCTCGACCGGCAGCGCGGCGAGCGTCGCGGCCGTCGGCGCCGGGTGGTCCCGACCGAGGGACGCGGCGAGGTCCGCGGCGAACCGGGCCGCCACCGCGGCGTCATCGCTCCCCTCGCCGGCCGGGCGCGCCTGCCCGGGCGCGGTGTCCACGACCACCAGCAGGTCGACGTCGCGCCCGGCCCGCACCAGCCGGCGGGACATCTCGTACGCCAGCAGGCCGCCCATCGACCAGCCGCACAGCCGGTACGGGCCGGCCGGCCAGCGGGCGAGAAGTTCGGCCAGGTACGCCTCGGCGAGCGCGTCGATGGAGTCGCCGGTGGCGTCGGCGGCCGACTCGATGCCGACCAGGTGGTACGCGGGCAGCAGCCGGGCGAGTTCGGCGTACGCGCCGACCGTGCCGCTGACCGGGTGCGGCAGGACCAGCGGCGGACGGTCCGTCGGCCCGCCGAGGTGCACCAGCGTGCCGGACGCCGTTGCGCCCGGCCGGGTACGCGCCGCGGGCGGCGGGGTCACCGCCGGGACGCCCGGGGCCGGCACCGGCCGACGCACCGGCAGCGCGTCGACGGTGGCCTGCGGGTCGGCGACGACCGCGCCCAGCAGCGCGACGAAATCGTCGGCGACGGCGGCCAGGTCGGCCGGGTCGAACAGCTCGTCGCGCCAGGTCCAGGCCGCCACGAGCCCGCCTGAGTCGTCCCTGAGGACGTCCAACTGCACGTCGAACTTCGCGGTGCCGGTGTCGACGTCGATCCAGGCGGTGCTCAGGCCGGCGAGCCGGGGCGGGGGCGCGGGGCGGCCCTCCACGCTGAACGCGAACTGCGAGAACGGCATCCGGCCCGGCACCCGCGCCGGACGCACCTCGTCCACGATCCGTTCGAAGGGCACCGCCATGTGGGCGTACGCCCCGAGGGTCAGCTCCCGGACCCGGTCGACCACCTCGGCGAACGTCGGGTTCCCCGCCAGGTCGCCGCGCAGCACCACGGTGTTGACGAAGTACCCGATCCGGTTCTCGTCGGCCTCGCTCGTCCTGCCCGTCGTCGGCGACAGCACGGCGACGTCGCTGCTGCCGGTGCGCACGGACAGCAGCACCAGGTACGCGGCCAGCAGCGTCATGAACGGGGTGGCCCGCCGGGACCGGCCCAGCCGGGCCAGGGCCGTCGTCACGTCCCGGTCGAGCGGGACGTCCAGCCGCCGCCCGGCGGTCAACGCCCCGGACGCCCGGTCGCGGACGCCGGGCAGGTCCAGGTCGGGCAGGCCGGCCAGCCGCTCGCGCCAGTAGGCCAGTGCCGCGTCCGGGTCCTCCGGGTCGGCGAGGTCGTCCTCGTCGTCGTCCTCGTCGTCGGGCACCGGCGGATCGAGGTCCGGCACCTTCCCCGCCCGCAGCGCGTCGTACGCCGTGGCGAGGTGTTCCCAGAAGACCGGGCGGGACCCGCCGTCGAAGACGATGTGGTGCACGGTGACCGCGAGCAGGTGCTCGGAGACCCCGCAGCGGATCAGCACCGCCCGCAGCAGCGGGCCGTCGGCGAGGTCGAACAGCTCGTCGTGGGCCTTCTCCAGCTCCTGCCGGACCCGCTGCTCGCGGGTCGCGGCGTCCGTGGTGCTCAGGTCGACGACCGGTAGCGGCACCGGCGCGCGGGGACCGATCCGCACGACCACCTCGTCGTCGATCATCGCGAAGGTGGCCCGGAGCAGCTCGTGCCGGTCCGTGACGGCGGCGAGCGCGCCGCGCAGGGCCGGCAGGTCCAGCTCGCCGGTCATCCGCACCACCGTCAGGATGTGGTACGCGGTGCTGGTCGGCTCCAGCTGTTGCAGGAACCAGAGCTGACGCTGGGCCACGGTGGCGGGACCGGTCGGCGCGGCGGGCAGCCGCTCGCGCAGCAGCCGTACCAGCAGCTGCCGGTGCTCCTCCGCCGGCCAGCCGGGCGGCGGTCGCAGCAGCGCGGCGACCGGGTCGGGCGACGGGCCGCTCATCGCGGTGCTCCTGTCTCGTCGTACGGCTGGCCGGGCCGGGTGGCGGCGGCCAGCGCTCGTCGGGCCTGGTCCTCGGTGAGCGCGGCGACGGCCTCGCGCATGCCGGCCACGGTGTCCACCCAGCCGGGCCGGCGCTCGAGGCGGCGCAGCTCGCCGGCCAGGCCGACGATCGTCGGGTCCCGGAACAGGGCCGCGACCGGCAGCTCGACCTCGAACGCGGCGGCGGCCTGCGCGGTGACCTGGGTGGCGAGCAGGGAGTGCCCGCCGAGGGCGAAGAAGTCGTCGCGGACGCCGATGCCCGCGGCGGAGGTGCCCAGCACCGTCGCCCAGATCCCCGCGAGCTGCCGCTGCACGGCGTCGCCGGGCGGCTCGGAACGGACGGTCGCGGGATCCGGTGCGGGGAGTGCGTTGCGGTCGATCTTGCCGTTGCGGGTGAGGGGGAAGTGGGGCAGGGCGATGATGCTGTGGGGTACGAGGTGTCGGGGGAGTGTGTGGTGGAGGTTGTGGCGGAGTTGGTGGGTGTCG
Source organism: Micromonospora sp. DT178 (assembly GCF_049841695.1). Taxonomy (NCBI): domain Bacteria; kingdom Bacillati; phylum Actinomycetota; class Actinomycetes; order Micromonosporales; family Micromonosporaceae; genus Micromonospora; species Micromonospora sp. DT178. The sequence goes on along the minus strand of NZ_JBNCKV010000008.1, from coordinate 145,666 downwards.
GGGTTGGTGCCGGTGACGTAGGCGATGAGGTGGCGGCCGGTGGGGAGTGTTCGGGTGGTGACGAAGGCGGCTTCGACGTGGGGTTGTGCGCGTAGGGCGGTTTCGATTTCGCCGGGTTCGATGCGGTAGCCGTTGATGGCGATTTGTTCGTCGGTGCGGCCGAGGAATTCGAGGGTGCCGTCGGTGCGGAGGCGGCAGAGGTCGCCGGTGCGGTAGAGGCGGCTGCCGGGGGTGGTGGCGTACGGGTCGGGCAGGAACCGCTCCGCCGTCTGCCCCGGACGGCCGAGGTATCCCCGGGCCAGTCCGTCGCCGGCGATGCAGAGTTCGCCGGGTGCGCCGGGGGGCACCAGTCGCAGCTCGGCGTCGAGGAGGTGGACGCGGGCACCGTCGATCGGGGTGCCGAGGTCCGGCCGGTGGGTCCCGTCGGGGTGCACCGGCCCGGCGGTGGCGACGACCGCGGCCTCGGTGGGCCCGTAGTGGTTGACCAGCGCGTAGGGGGTGCGCGCGGAGGGCCGGGTGGTGAGGGCGTCCCCACCCGTGAGCAGCGTGCGCAGGGTACTGGTGGACGGCGTGGGCAGTCGCAGGATGGCCTCGGCGATCGGCGTGGGGACGAAGGCCACGGTGAGGCCCTGCCGGTGCATCCAGTCGTGCAGCGCCGTGGGGTCGAGGCGGTGCGCGGGGTCGGCGACGTGCAGGGTGGCGCCGCTGACCAGCGCGGGCCAGATCTCCCAGACGGCGGCGTCGAAGCCGAGGCTGGCGATCTGGCCGTGGTGCTCGCCGGGGCCGCTCGGATAGTTGTCGAGGTGCCACCGGACGAGGTTGGCCAGCGCGTGGTGGGCGACCATGACGCCCTTGGGGACACCCGTCGACCCGGAGGTGTGGATGACGTACGCCAGCTGCTCGGGGTGGATGTCGACCCGGGGTGCCGCCGGGGAGGCGGAGCGGTGCGGGGTGAGGGTGACGACGCCGGGGGGTGTGTCGGTGTCGTGGGGGTGTGCGGTGATGAGGATGGTGACGCCGGAGTCGGTGATGAGGTGGTGTCGCCGTGCCGCGGGTGCGGTGGGGTCGATGGGGAGGTAGGCGGCGCCGGCTTTGAGGACGGCGAGCATGGCGGTGATGGCGGGTGCGCCGGGTGGGAGGCTGACCGCGACGGGGTGGTCGGGTCGGGCGCCGTGTCGTAGGAGTTGGTGGGCGAGGTGGTTGGACCACTCGTCGAGTTCGCGGTAGGTGATCGCGCCGTTCCCGTCGACGATCGCCACGGCGTCGGGTTGGCGTCGGGCCGTCTCCGTCACCAGCCGCGGCACACACCCGAGTTCCCCGTCCGACCATCCGGCGACCGCGGCCGTCGGCGCGCCCACCACGGTCGCCCGGGCGCCCGCCCGGTCAGGACCGGCCTCGGGCCGCCGGGCCGCACGACCGGTCGTCGGCCGTCGCCGCCCCGTGGACACCGTCGCCAACCGCCGGCGCTGCTCGTCGGTGACGGCCTCCACCGTGGACAGGAGCCGGTCGGGCTCGGCCAGCACGGCGGCCACCAGGGCCCGGTAGCTGTCGGCCAGGTCGGCCATCGTCGCGGCGTCGTACAGGTCGCAGGCGTAGCTGAAGTACACGCCGACGGTGTCGGTCCCCACCTCCGCGTGGACCGTGAGGTCGAACTTCGCGGTTCCCGGCTCGATCGCCATCGGACGCATCGTGGCGGTGTGCAGCGGCACGGGGCCGTCGGCGATGCCCGTGACGTTTCCGCCGGTGAAGACGGTTTGGATGAGGGGTGGGGTGTGGCGGTCGCGGGTGGGTTGGGTGTGTTCGACGAGTTTGTCGAAGGGGATGTCCTGGTGGGTGACGGCGTGCATGAGGACGGTGCGGGAGTGGTGCAGGAATTGGCGGAAGGTGTGGTGGGGGTGGATGTCGACGGCGAGGGGGAGGGTGTTGACGAAGAAGCCGATGAGTTTTTCGGCGTCGGGGTCGGTGCGGCCGGTGAGG